>NZ_JBSFGF010000005.1:0-572478 GCF_053596455.1 Nonomuraea sp. NPDC001699
CCTTGTTGCCGCCAGACGCTAAGCGCTTGTTGACGGCGCGAAAATACGTATGTTCATCGGTAGGCATACCGACATTTCCGTTACCGCTGGTCACATCAGTCCACGTGCGGGTAGTACGCGCGATGCTGGACAATCGAGCACGTGCAGTTCGGCATCCTGGGCCCCTTGGAGGTGCGGTCGTCCGGCGGCGACGCGATCGCCGTGGGCGGTCCGCGACCGCGTGCCCTGCTCGCCCTGCTGCTGCTGGAGGCCGGCCGCACGGTCGGCGTCGACCGGCTCATCGACGCCCAGTACGGCGAGAGCCCACCGGCGGGCGCGGCCAACGCCGTACAGGCGCAGATCTCCCGGCTGCGGCGCAACCTGCCGGCCGACCTGATCGAGTTCCACGGCGCCGGCTACCGGCTGGCGGTCCCGCCCGAGGACGTCGACGCCCACCGCTTCGAGCGCCTGGCCCGCGAGGGCCGACGGCTGCTCGCGGCGGGCCGGCACGCGGCGGCGGCGGACACGCTCAAGGAGTGCCTGGACCTGTGGCGCGGCCCGGCGCTCGCGGACGTGCGCGAGGCCGCGTACGCGCCGGGGCAGGCCGACCGGCTGGAGGAGCTGCGCCTGGCGGCCCAGGAGGACCTGTACGAGGCCGACCTCCACCTGCCCGAGGCCGAGCCCGCGGCGGGCCTGCGCGAGCTGGTCGCCGCCCACCCGCTCCGGGAGCGTCCGCGCGCGCTGCTGATGCGCGCCCTGCACGCGGCCGGACGGCAGGCCGAGGCGCTGGCCGTCTACGACGAGGCGCGGCGGCTGCTGGCCGACGAGCTGGGGGCCGACCCGTCGCCCGAGCTGGCGGCGCTGCACCTGGCGATCCTGCGGGGCGAGCAGCGGCGGGCCCGCCCCACGCGGTCGGCGCCGCCGCCCCAGCTCACCACGTTCGTGGGCCGGGAGGAGGAGCTGGCGCGCCTGGCCGCGCTGCGCGGGGAGCGTCTGGTGACGATCACCGGCCCCGGCGGCACCGGCAAGACCCGCCTCGCCGTCGAGGCCGCCACCCGCGACCAGGGGACGCAGACGTGCTTCGCGGACCTGTCGCCCGCCGGCGGCGAAGGGCAGGTGCCGCTGCTGGTGCTGAACGCGCTCGGGTTGCGCGAGTCGGCGCTCGGCCCGAGCGTCCCCGGCCTGGCCGACCCCGCCGAACGCCTGGTCGCCGCCCTGGCCGAGCAGGACCTGCTGCTCATCCTGGACAACTGCGAGCACGTCGTCGCCGAGGCCGCCACGCTGGCCCGCCGCCTCCTGGGCGGCTGCCCCGGCGTGCGCGTCCTGGCGACCAGCAGGGAGCCGTTGGGCATCACCGGCGAGCACCTGGTCCCGCTCCCGCCGCTCGGCACCCCGCCGCCGGGCGTCCCGGCCGGGGACGCGCTCGCCTACCCGGCGGTCAGGCTGTTCGCCGACCGCGCCGCCGCCGTACGACCGGGGCTGGAGCTCGACCTCGGCGCGACGCTGAGCATCTGCGCCGCGCTGGACGGCCTGCCGCTGGCCATCGAGCTGGCCGCGGCGCGAGTGCGCACGTTCCCCGTGGAGGAGATCGCCGCGCGGCTGGCCGAGCACGGCCGGTTCCGGCTGCTCTCGCGCGGCGACCGCACGGCCGCCGCCCGGCACCGGACACTGCACGCCGTCGTCGAGTGGAGCTGGGACCTGCTGGACGCCGAGGAGCAGGTGCTGGCCCGGCGGTTCTCGGTGTTCTCCGGCGGCGCCCGGCTGGAGGCGGTCGAGCGGGTGTGCGGCGAGGACAGCGCTGTGCTCCTGGCCGACCTGGTGGACAAGTCGCTCGTCGAGACCGCCGGCGACCGCTACCGCATGCTGGACACCATCCGGCTGTTCTGCGCCGAACGGCTGGCCGAGGCCGGCGAGGAGGAAGGGCTGCGCGCCGCGCACGCCGCCTGGCACCTGGAGCACGCCCAGCGCGCCGAACCCCACCTCTACCGGGCCGAGCAGCTCGAATGGCTGGCCGTGCTCAGGGCCGACGACGCCGACCTGCGGGCCGCGCTGCGCTGGGGCGTCGAGCACGACCCGCCGCTCGCGCTGCGGCTCATCGCCGCCCTGGCCATGTACTGGTGGCTGAGCGGGAGCCGCGGCCAGGCCGTCCAGCCGGCCAGGCGGCTGCTCGACGCGATCGGCCACGAGCCGCCCGCGGACCTGGCCGACGAGTACGTGCTCGCCGTCCTGCACGCCGCCCTCGACGCCGGGTCACCGCACTGGGCGCGGGCCCGCGCGATCATGTCGGAGACCGGCCGGCCGATGCGGCACCGGTTCGCCGCCGCGCTGTGGGGCATGACCGCGGGCCCGCCCGAGGCCGGCGCGGACGGTCCGCGGCGGCGCGGGCTCGGCGAGGACCCGTGGAGCGTGGCGCTCGGCCGGCTCAGCGAGGCGCTGCTCACGCTGCTGAACGGCGGGGTCGTGGCGGCCGAACGGGAGCTGGAGGCCGTGCTGGAGGCGTTCGGTGAGCTGGGCGAGCGCTGGGGCAAGGCGCAGGGGCTCGACTGGCTGGCGCTGGTCGCGGGCTGGCGCGGCGAATGGGCGCGGGCCATGGAGCTGTGGGAGGAGGCGGTCCGGCTGCTCGACGAGCTCGGGGCGCTGGACGAGCTGGCCGACGTGCTGTGCCGGCGGGCCGGCGCCCGGCTGCGCGCGGACGGCCCGGCGGCGGCCAGGGCCGACTACCTGCGGGCCCGCGACATCGCCCGCGAGGTGGGCCGTCCGGAGCTGACGGTGACCGTGCACGTGGGGCTGGCCGACCTGGCCAGGATCGAGGGGAACCTCGGCGAGGCCGCCGAACGGCTGCGGGACGCGCTGGCCGCCGCCGGTCAGGGCGGCCCGGCGGCCGGCGGCACCGGGTCGCAGGTGTCCACGGCGCTGGGCCGGCTGGCCCAGGCCAGAGGCGGGACGGTCGAGGCCGTGGCCCGGCACCGGGAGGCGGTGGCCGCCGCCCGGCGCTCGCCGATCGGCAGCGACCTCGCCGACGCCGCCGAGGGCCTGGCCGAGGCCGTCCTGCCCGACGCGCCGGAGCGGGCCGCGCTGCTGCTCGGCGTCGGCGTGGCGCTGCGCGGCATGGCGGTGACCGGCGACCCCGACGTGGCCGCCACGGCCGCCGCCGCCACGGCCGCGCTCGGCCCGGAGCGCTTCGCCGCCCTCTACGCCCGCGGCGCCGCGATGACCAGGGAAGAGGCCCTGTCCACGGCCCTGCTCTGAGGCGGCACTTCCCCTGACAGTCCGCGCGGCCCGGGACGGCGGTTGTCAGCCGGTCGTCGCCGGGCTGTCAGCGCTCCCGGCGAGGCTTGCCGACATGAGAGACCACCTGAAGAACACCAACATCCTCGTCTCCGGCGCCAGCATCGGCGGCCCCGCGCTCGCCCACCTGCTCGCCCGCCGCGGCTGCAACGTCACCGTCGTGGAGAGGGCGCCGGCCCTGCGCGAGGGCGGCCAGGCCGTGGACTTCAAGGGCGAGACCCACCGCACCGTCCTGACCCGCATGGGCATCCTGGACGACGTGCGCCGCCTCCAGACCGGCGGCACCGACCAGCATTTCGTGGACGCCTCCGGCCGCACGGTCGCGGTCATGCCCGGCGAGTTCAGCGGCGGCGACATCGAGATCCGCCGCGGCGACCTGGCCCGCCTGCTGTACGAGCGCACCGCCGGCTCCTGCGAGTACGTGTTCGGCGACTCCATCACCTCGCTCACCGAGACCCCGGGCGGCGTGCACGTCACCTTCGAGCGTTCGGCCCCCCGCACGTTCGACCTGGTCGTGGGCGCGGACGGCATCCACTCCAACGTCCGCAGGCTCGCCTTCGGCCCGGAGTCCGACTACGTGGACTTCCTCGGCCACTACTACGCCCTGGTGGAGCTGGACGCCGACTTCGGCCCCCACGGCCAGATGTACAACGAGCCCGGCAGGATGGTCGCGGTCGGCGGGCCGAAGGCGACGGCGTTCTTCGTCTTCGCCTCCGAGCGGCTCGACTACGACCGCTACGACACCGAGCAGCACAAGGCGATCCTGGCGCGGGCCTACGCCGGGATGGGCTGGCGCACCCCGCAGGTCCTCGACGCGCTGCGCGGCGCCAAGGAGGTCTACCTCGACTCGCTCAGCAGGGTGAACATCGACCGGTACTCGACGGGCCGGGTGGTGCTGCTGGGCGACGCGGCGTACGGCAACACGCTGGGCGGCTTCGGCACCGGGCTGGCGCTGGTGGGCGCGTACGTGCTGGCCGGGGAGCTGGCGGCGGCGGGCGGCGACCACCGCGCGGCCTTCGCCGAGTACGAGCGCCAGATGCGCGGCTACGCCAAGATCGCGAAGAGCGGCAACGCGGGCCCTTTCCTGGCTCCCGGCACCCCCGCCCGCATCCGCATGCGGAACTGGACCTTCAAGGTCGGCTTCCTGTTCCGCCTGATGATGAAGCTGACCGACAAGTTCGCCACGGACATCACGCTCAAGGACTACTGAGCGGCCACCCGGCCCACGCCGGCGTCGAGCCGGAGCCGGGGCGTGCCGTCCACCAGCGGGAGGTGGCCATCGTCGGCGAGCCGCCAGTCCTGGACGGGCACCAGGCCGGGCCCGATCAGCTCGAACCCGTCGAACAGCCGCAGCACTTCGCCGTGGCTGCGGAACACGCCCTGGGCGGGCGAGCCGGACGTGGCCAGGTGGAGCTGGGCGATGGCCTCGGGAGAGCTCTCGGCCATCGCGTGGGAGAGCACCAGATGGCTGCCGGGGGCCATGGGCTTCCTGAAGGCGGCCACGATGCCGGACGGGTCCTCGGCGTCCATGACGTAGTGCAGCACGCCGACCATCAGCACGCATACCGGCTGGTCGAAGTCGATCAGGCCGGTCACGTGCGGGTCGGCCAGGACGTCGGCCGGTCTGCGCAGGTCGGCCTGGATGCCGGCGACGCCCGGCTGGTCGGCGAGCAGCACCTGGGCGTGCAGGCGCACCATCGGATCGTGGTCCACGTAGATCACCCGGCAGGCCGGGCTCACCTCGCGGACGGCCTCGTGGATGCTGGGCGAGGTGGGGATGCCGGTGCCGAGGTCGATGAACTGGCGCACGCCCTGCCGGGCCACGTGGCGCACGGCCTCGATCTGGAAGCGGCGGTTGGCCCTGGCGACGGCGCGGGCGTCGGGCGCGACGGCCAGCAGCCTCTCGGCCACCGCGCGGTCAATGGCGACGTTGTCCTTGCCGCCGAGCAAATAGTCGTACACCCGGGCGGAGCTCGGTACGGTCGGGTCGACTCCGGGGGGAACGCGTTCCAGCTCAGACACGGCGGCTCATTTCCTCGCCTACCAATGTTCGACGGCCATACTACTCGGTAACTTCTGGCCCGGCCGGGAAGTTCCCGACATATCGGAACACGTTCTACTTCGCCGCGTAGCCGCAGGAGCGAGGGTCGTCGAGCTCGGGGTCCAGCTCGATCCGGCTCAGCACCGTCGCGTCGATCGGACGCCGGATCGTGCCGGCCGTGGCGCAGTCGTAGAACACGTACGCGCCGGAGTCCTGGCCGAGCACCAGCCAGCGTTCCCCCTTCGACAGGAGCCTGCCGCCGTCGTCGCGGACCTCGGCCCACTGGTTGGAGAAGCCGGTGAGCTGGAGCACGAGGTTGGCCTCGCCGCGGTCGTGCACCGCCTCGGCCCCCTGCGTCATCCAGCCCACGAGCACGAAGCCCAGGCCCACCCCCACCAGCGCGCCCGTCAGCACCCGCATCGCGGCCCGTCCCGTGGGCCTGGCCCGCAGCAGCCGGTACGGCACCAGCAGGCAGAACAGCCCGACCACCACGACCGTGATCAGCACCGGCGTGCCGGTGACGTCCAGGATGCCGAGCATCCCCCAGTACGCCACCCCCGACAGCGCCGCGCCGACCCCGGCGGCCAGCCACGGCTGCTCCCGTGCCCGGTCGAGGGCGCGTCCGGCCGCGCCGCGGGTGATCCGGTCGAGCAGCCACCAGACGCCCACGACCAGGCCGAGCAGCGGCAGCAGGGTCAGGAAGAGCAGCACCAGCGTCGCCACCAGATGGCCGAAGATGCTCGCCTGGGTGAGCCCGGCCTGCTCCGGGGTGATGCCGAAGGTGTCATAGACGCTCTCGAAGCCCAGGTAGAGCAGGGCGTACACGGCGACGGCGATCGGCACGACGACCGTACCGATCTTCTCCATCACCTCCAGCACGCTGCCCCTGGCGGGCGCGGTCTCCGGAGGCACGGTCCCGGAACGCGTCGCGGGCAACGTCTGATTCGTCATGGCACAAGAGGATGCATCAGGCGGGGACCGGCGTCATCCGTCGGGCGTGGCGAAGCGGCGCAGCAGCGTGGCCGCCTCGGCGAACCCGGCCACCACGTCGGCGGCCGTACGCTGCTCGCGCACCATCCCGACGGCCTGGCCCGCGTAGACGCAGGCGGTGTCGAAGTCGCCGTCGCGGCGGGCGGCGGCGATCCGCGCCGCGGCCTCCTCGTCGGCCGCCAGCTCCTCCTCGTGGCCGGCCCAGCGATCGAAGAAGGCGTTGCGCAGGGCCCGGCCGCCGTACTCCACCGGCCAGTCCAGACGCTGGGCCACGTCGAAGACGCGGCCGTAGACGGTGTCGGTCTCGGCCGCGGCCAGCACGCGGGCCGCCGCCGTCCCGGACAGGGTGGTCTCCGCGCAGCCCATGAACGCCGTGCCGGCCCACGCCCCCTCGGCCCCCGCCGCCAGCACGGCGGCCAGCCCGCGCGCGGTGGCGATGCCGCCGGCCGCCAGCACCGGGACGCGGACGGCGTCCAGCACGCTCTGGAGCAGCGGCAGCGTGCCCACGTCGGCGCGGCCGTGCCCGCCCGCCTCGGCCCCGCGCGCGACGACCGCGTCCACGCCGGCCTGCTCGGCGGCGCGGGCCTCGTCGGTGGTGCCCGCCTGGGTGACGACCGTGATGCCGGCCTGCCGCAGCTCCTCCACGTACCGCTCGTACGGCCCGAAGCTCACGGAGACGAGCCGGGGCCGGGCCGCGAGCACGGCCTCGAACTGGGCCGGGTTGCCGGGCAGCGCCCAGGCCATGAGCCCGATCCCGTACGGCCGCCCGCTCCCGGCGGCGACGGCGGCCTCGGCCTCGATCCAGGAGGCGGGCGCGGAGGAGGCGACCCCGATCACGCCGAGCGCGCCGGCCGCGGACACGGCGGCGGCCAGCCGGCCCGCCCCCACTCCGGCCATGGGCGCGCCCACCAGGGGCACCGTCAGCCCGAACCGCTCGGTCAACCACGTACGCACGCCGGTCCCCCTCCTCTGGCCCCTGCCGTTGCCAGTCTCGCAGCACGTCTTACGGAGGCTGGCGGGAGGGGGACAACGCAGGATCCGTACGAAAGTAGAGCCGGATGACCGATGCGCCGGAGGCGGAGGCTGTGCATCCTGGTGGGGACGGGTCCGGCGCGCGTGGCCTGTTGTGAACCCGAGAGGAGTCGCCAGCACATGGAAAGCGCTGCAACCCGCCCTACCGTGGTCCTGGACAACGGTGTCGTCGGCCGGATCATGCTGGCCCACCGGTCGAGGCGCGATCTCGTGCTCGTGATGGGCATGGACGGCACCCTGCTGAGCTGCGACCTCGACGGCATCGCCTGCGTGGTCGGCGGCCGCCCCCTGTGCCGCGACGGCTGATCCCCCGCTACGGTCAGGAGCGGGCCACCAGGGCGGCCAGTTCGCCGACGGCGGTGAAGTCGTTGGTGAGGCGGTTCTTGGTGAGGGCGACGGCGGTGCCGGTCGCCGTGTCGGCCCACGCGTAGCTGCCGCCCGCCCCGCCGATGCCGAACGCCGTCGCACCCTCCTCCGGCGAGCCGCCGGGAAGCCCGATGGTGAACCCCAGACCCCACGTCGAGGGCATGCCGAAGACCTCGTCCGGGCCGCTGTAGGCCACCGCGGTCGCCTCGCGCAGCCGCTCCGGCGAGATCAGCCGGACGCCGTCCACCTCGCCCAGCAGGGCGGCGTACATGCGCGCGACGGCCCTGGCCGAGGTCTTGCCGCCGGCCGGGATGTCGGCGGTCAGGTAGTCGGGCCTGCTGCCGAGGGCGGCGTTCGGCATCAGCTCCATCGGCCCGGCCTTGAACATCGGCAGGTCGGCCGGCATGTCCCCGAACGCCGACGGGTCCATCGGCACGTCCTCCAGCCGGGCCAGGCGGTGCTGCTCCTCCGGCGGCATCCCGAAGTAGAGCTCGCGGGCCACGCCCAGCGGGCCGGAGACCTCCTCCAGCAGCACCTGCGAGATGCGCTTGCCGGTGGTCCTGCGGACGATCTCGCCGACGAGGAAGCCGAAGGTGTAGGCGTGGTAGCCCATCTTCGTGCCGGGCTCCCACCACAGCTCGGCGTTCTCCAGGGCGGCGACCATCTTGTCCCAGTCGCAGACGTCCTCGGGGGTCGTGTCGAGCGGCACGCCGGGCACGCCGGCCGTGTGGGTCAGCACGTGGCGGACGGTCACGCCCTCCTTGCCGTGCCTGGCGAACTCGGGCCACAGGTCGGCGACCGGGGTGTCGTAGTCGTACAGGCCGCGCTCGGCCAGGATGTGGGCGACGGCCGAGGTGGCGCCCTTGCCGATGGAGAAGTTGTAGAACGGGGTGTCGGAGGTGACCGGCCGGCCGGTCTCGGGGTCGGCCACGCCCGCCACCACGTCGACGACCTGCGTGCCGTCCCGGTAGACGGCCACCTGCAACCCGCGCTCGACGCCCGACTCGACCAGCTTGTCGGCGGTCTCCTGCACCTGCTGCTGAAGATCTGTCATGAGGTCGTCACTCCTGTCGCTTTCGGGAACTAGACGGTACAGTACTCAGATCAGTACGGAACTGTCCAGTACTGTGGGAACACATGATCGAAAGATTGGTGGGTCAGTGCCGGAAGAGGACGGGCGGGCCGCCCGCAAACGCAGGCAGATCCTGGACGCGGCGCACGCCGTGTTCCTGCGCAACGGCTACGTGGGCGCCAGCATGGACGAGGTCGCCTCGATCGCCGCGGTCTCGAAACAGACGGTCTACAAGCACTTCAGCGACAAGGAACAGCTCTTCGCCACGATCGTCCTCGACACCGCGAACCAGATCCAGGGCCTGGCCGAGCTGATCGCGCAGTCGCTGGAGGGCAACCAGGACCTGGAGAAGGGGCTGCGCGAGCTGGCCCACGAGTTCCTCGACGCGATCATGCAGCCCGACGTGCTGCGGCTGCGGCGTCTGATCATCGCCGAGGCCGACCGGTTCCCCGACCTCGGCCGCACCTGGTACCGGCAGGGCTTCGAACGGTCGCTGGAGGCGATGGCCACCGCCTTCGGACGCCTGGCCGGGCACGGACTGCGTCCCGTGGACGATCCGCGGCTCGCCGCCGAGCACTTCGTCGGCCTGCTGCTGTGGATCCCGGTGAACAGGGTGATGTTCTCCGGGGGCGGCGACCACCACACCGAGGCCGAGCTCGACCGGCTCGCCGACGCCGCGGTGGAGGTGTTCCTGCGCGCCTACGGCGCCTAACCGGCCAGGAACTGCTTGAGCCCGGCGGCCAGCGCGCCGGCCATCTCCTCCCGGAACTCGCCGTCGGACATCTTGGCGGCGTCGCCCGGGTTGGCCATGTTGCCGCACTCGATGAACACCGCCGGGCGGGTGGACAGGTTGAGCCCGCCCAGGTCGGTGCGGGTCTGCAGGCCCTGCTCGCCGACGTAGGTGGCGTATGGGATGCCGGTGCCGTCGCGGAAGGCGTTCCGGACGGCCACGCCGAGCTTCCTGGACGGCTGGATGATCGCGTCGTTGTGCCCGGGCACCAGGCCCGGCATGATCACGTGGAAGCCGCGGCTGGCCGGCGGCGCGCCGTCGGCGTGGATCGACAGGACGGCGTCCGCCCGCGCCTTGTTGCCGATGGCCGCCCGCTCGTTGATGCAGGGGCCCACGCCGGTGTCGTCCGGTCGGGTCAGCACCACCTTGGCGCCCATGTCTTCGAGGCGCGGCTTCAGGCGGCGGGCGACGTCCCAGGTGAAGGCGTGCTCGGGGTAGCCGGCGGCGGTCTGGGTGCCGGTGGTGTTGCAGGGTTTGCGCCCGGTGATGATGTCGACCGGCCGGTTGATCTCCTTGGGGTGGGAGGCGTTGCCGCCGTTGTGTCCCGGATCGAGCACGACGGTCTTCCCGGCCAGCGCGTTCCGTGTCTCCTGCGACGGCGAGGCGGAGGTCACGACCACCCCCTGGGTGGTGCGTACGGGGCCGCCGCCGCAGGCCGCCGACAGCCCGGCCAGGGCGATCAGCACCACGGGGACGGCTGGGTGAACGCGCATGCGTCCGACCGTAACTCCGGCCGGCCCGTCGACCCCGTCACCCACTCTGACCTGCGGCAACCATGACCTCGATTTGGGTTTCACCGGCATGGACGCCCGAGCTAGTCGCGGTCCCAGGTCACGCCGGGGATCGGCGGCTCCTCGCGCTTGCGGATCAGGTAGGGCGGCATGACCAGGGCGTGCAGGTTCGTCGAGAGCAGGGTGTCGATCGACTGCTCGGGCGTCTCGGTCAGCGGGTCGCCGGGGCCGTTGAGCGAGGTGTTGATCAGCACCGGGGAGCCCGTGGCCTCGTGCCACCTGGTCAGCAGGGCGTGCAGGAACGGCGTGGCCGACTCCTCCACGGTCTGGAGCCTGGCCGTGCCGTCCACGTGCGTCACGCCGGGCAGGCTCGCGCGGTGCTCGGGGCGCACGTCGGCGGAGTACTGCATGAACGGGGCCGGGCGGTCGACGCCGAACAGGCGCCCGGCGTGCTCGGCCAGCACGAGCGGGGCCAGCGGGCGGAACCATTCGCGGCCCTTGATCTCGAAGTTGACGTAGTCCTGCATGTCCGGTCTGGCCGGGTCGGCGATGATGCTGCGGTTGCCGAGGGCGCGCGGGCCCGACTCGCTGCGGCCCTGGTGCAGGCCCACGACGCGGCCGCTCTCCAGCAGCGACACCATCGCGCCGACCAGGTCGTCCGGCTGCTCGGCCACCAGGCCGTCCGGCAGGCTGCGTACGGCGGCGGTGATCTCGCTCTCGTCCGGGTCGGGGCCGAGGAAGTCGTCGGTCCAGCGGAAGCGGCTCTCGACGCCGAGGCATTCGACGAGGCCGTACAGGGCGCAGCCCACGGCGGTGCCGCCGGCGTGCGGGCTCGGCGGGATGAACACCTCGCGGAACGGCGACTCGCGCACGATCCGGCCGTTGGCCGCGCAGTTGAGCGCGACGCCGCCGGCGAAGGCCAGGCTGTCCAGGCCGGTCTGCCCGTGCAGCCAGGCGACCACCTGGGCGAGGGCGTTCTCGAAGACCCGCTGGCCGGCCGCGGCCAGGTCCGCCGCGCGGGAGAAGCGCTCGCCGCCGGGCTCGTAGACGTAGGCGTCGTGCTGGCCGAACGTCTCGATCCACTCCTCGGGGATGAACACCTCGTGGCCGCGTACGTCGAGGTCGGGCAGGCCGTACACGTACGCGTCGCCGAAGGGGGCCAGGCCCGTCACCTTGCCTTCGTGGCCCTCGCCCTCGGGCCACAGCAGCCTGGTCAGCAGCGCGTAGAAGCAGCCGAGGCCGGCCGGTCGCGTCCAGTCGCCGTCCCAGAGCTGCTTGGCCAGGCACTCGATCTCGCCGCCGCGCTCGCAACGGTAGAACGAGGCCACCTCCAGCATGTCGTCGCGGGTGCCCTTCGGCAGCGGGACCGCCTCGGTGAAGTCCCTGACCCGGCTGCCGTGCGCGTCGATCACCAGGCCCGCCGCCCGGTCGAACGGCGAGGGCGGGAACGCGCTGTAGAGGTGGCTGAGATGGTGGGAGACCAGGACGACCCGGGCGTCCTCCTTGAGGTTCAGCGTCTCGCGCAGCTCCTCCTCGTAGGCGTCCTTGTGCTCGATCTCGGTGTCGGAGGAGTATCCCTCGACGACGAGGTCAACGGGCTCCTTGAGCAGCGGCATCTCGGGAAGGTACAGGTCCGGCAGGTCGCCGAGACGGCCCCAGTGATGCCTGCGCCGGCTGATGCGCTCCTTCTGCAGGCTGTACATGCCCGACTCGCCCACAGCGACAGCAACAGAACCATCCTGAGCGCGATTTATGCCGACAACGATGGGAACATCCGCCATCTCTGATGCCTCCTGGGCTGTGATCACCGGCATCAGTACCCGAGCTTCGGACAAGACCATCCCTCAACCGCGTAACGGACACGTCAGCCCGGACCCGCCCGCGAATCCGGCAGAACTTGTGGGCCGAGTGCGCAGTCAAACCCTGCATGACGACGAAGCACACAATCGCGGCCGTGACCCTCGCGGCGGGCGTCGCGCTGGCCGGGATCTCCTCGCCCGCGCTCGCCGCCCCGACCTTCGGCCCGCTCGGATACGGCGGGGTCACGCTGGGCATGACCGCAAAGGCCGCCCAGGCCACCGGGAAGATCGTCCACAAGCCCGCCCTCGACTCCGACAGCTGCTCCGGCTGGGACCTCAAGGCCCAGCGGACGGGCCGCGACGCGGTCGGCCTGTTCATCTCCAAGAAGCGGGGCGTGGCGATCATCTTCGCGCCGAAGGGCGTCAAGACGCCGCAGGGCATCGGCATCGGCTCGACGGACGCCCAGCTCAAGCGCGCGTACGCCAAGAAGCTGCGGACGGCCGAGAGCGGCTTCCCGTACGTCGCCGTGCCGGGCAACCCGAAGGCCCACTACTACTTCCTGCTCTCCAAGGGCAAGATCTACGAGATGGGCCTGGCCCTGGACAAGCAGGACTGCGCGAACTGAGCGACGACTCGTCCACAGGTGGACGAAGGGCCCGGCCGAAACCCTGGAGTGTGATCCACATCACTCCCCCTGGCCGAGCGGGCGCGGACACGATCCGGTCGCGGCAGCCCGCCCATCAGGCGATCATCGGCTTGAGGGCCCCCGAACGGACGGCACCGGCTTCTCCGTGAAGCCGGTGCTCTTTTATTTCCCGATAAATAGGGTCTAGCCCGGAGATGTGGTTCTTGGTAGAAATTGCCGCTGGCGGCTACACGCTGCTCCCTGAACCGGTCATCCACCAATTCCTATAGTGAGCGGGCCGATTTTTGCTTGCCGATGATTTCTTCTTCGTCTGCTGGGACGCGACGGGCTCGGGCAAGCCTCGGCTCCATGTCGCCGGCGTGGCGCTCGGCCTGGCCGGGGCGCTGCTCGCGGAGCTGGTGCTGGAGCAGCGGATCACCGTTGAGGGCGTCCGGCTGCGGGTGGTCGACCAGCGCCGGGTCCCGGACGAGCTGGCCGGAAAGGTGCTGACCGAAATCGGCAATTCCCCTCAGCACACCGATGTGCGAACCTGGTTGGCCTACCTCGCACAACGCTCGGTCACCGAAGTCACCGCCCGCCTGATGGGTAATGGTCTGCTCGAACGCGAATCCCCGAGGCTGCTCAAACGTAAACAATTCCGCTATTTCTCGCACGACTTCAACCGGGCCATGTGGCCCGCCGCGCGGCTGCGGCTGGCGCTGGTGAAGTGGCAGCCGCTGACCCCGCACGACATGGCGCTGGCGGCGCTGGCCGAGGCGTGCGACCTGACCGACGTCGTCGTCGAGGACCCGGCCGACCGGCGCGGCGCCCACCAGTACCTGACCACGGTGCTGGCCGCGATGCCGCAGCCGCTGAGCGACCTGGGCCGCCAGGTGAGCGCCGCCGTCGGCGACGCCGTCCTGACCTACCGGACGTGACCCCGGACCGCCCGCCCTGACCCCGCCTCACGGAACCCCCAGACCGCTGTCCTGACCGCACCGCACCTGAACCCCCCAGAAAGGAACGCGATGCCCTCCGCGAGATCCGGCGCCGCGCCCGACCCGATCGCCGGCGCCCTGGCCGCCGACCGGCTCGGCGCGCCCTCGGTCGTCTATTTCGTCCTGTCGGCCGCCGCGCCGCTCACCGTCGTCGCCGGTGTGATCACCACCGGGTACGCCGTCACCGGGATCACCGGGCTGCCGATCGCGTTCCTGGTCGTGGGCGTGGTGCTGGCGGTGTTCGCGGTCGGGTACGTGGCGATGGCCCGCCACATGGCCAACGCCGGCGCGTTCTACACCTACATCAGCCGTGGGTTGGGCCGTCCGGCGGGCATCGCGGCGGCCTGGGTGGCGCTCATCGCCTACAACGCGTTGCAGGTGGGCCTGTACGGCGCCTTCGGCGCGGCGGCCACCCCGCTGCTCGAACGGTGGTTCGGCGGCGCGCCGCCCTGGTGGGCGATCTCGCTGGTGGCCTGGGCGCTGGTGGGCGTCCTGGGCCTGATGCGGGTGGACGTCAACGGGCGGCTGCTGGCCGTCCTGCTCACCGCCGAGGTGGCGGTCATCCTGCTGTTCGACCTGGCGGACCTGGTGAACCCGGCGCCGTCCGGGTTCTCGGCCGAGACGTTGTCGCCCGCGGCGCTGTTCGTGCCGGGGGTGGGGGCGCTGCTGGTCATCGCGACGCTCGGGTTCGTCGGGTTCGAGTCCTCGGTGGTGTTCTCGGAGGAGAGCCGGGATCCGCGGCGTACCGTGCCGCTGGCCACGTACTCGTCGGTGGCGATCATCGCGGGGCTGTACGCGCTGTCGTCGTGGGCGATGACGGTCGCCACGGGACCGGCGGCCATCGTGGACGCCGCGCGCCGCGACCAGGCCGAGACGATCTTCATCATCGCGAACCAGCACCTCGGCGGCGCGGTCGTGGACGTCGCCCGGGTGCTCTTCGTCACCAGCGTGTTCGCCGCCATGATCTCCTTCCACAACACCACCGCCCGGTACTTCTTCGCGCTCGGACGCGAGCGGGTGCTGCCCGCCTTCTTCGGCCGCACCCGGCCGCGCAGCGGCGCGCCGCGGTCGGGCTCGATCGCGCAGACCGTGCTCGGGCTGGTCGTCATCGTCGTCTACGCGGTCCTCGGGCTCGACCCGCTGGTGCAGCTCTTCTTCTACGGCGGCTCGTTCGGCGGGTTCGGGGTGCTGCTGCTGGTGTTCGTCACCTCGATCGCGATCGTCGTGTTCTTCGCCCGGCAGCCGAGCGGGGAGAGCCTCGCGCGGCGCTTCGCGGCCCCCGTGCCCGCCGCGCTGGCGCTGGCCGTGATGGTGTGGCTGGCGCTGGACAACTTCTCGACGCTGCTCGGGGTGCCCGAGGGCGATCCGCTCGCCTGGATCCTGCCGGTCGTGTACGCGCTGGCGGCCCTGCTCGGCGTGGGCTGGGCGCTGGTCCTGCGCACGGGACAGCCGAGCGTGTACTCGCTGGTGGGCATGGGCGCCAAGGCCGCCGCCACGCCGGAGGCCGTCCGATGACGCGTTCACAGGACGTGGCGGCGCACGACGTCCGCCGGGCGACGGCCGCGGACGCCGGGACGGTCGCGGAGCTGGTGGCGACGGCGTTCGCGCGGCTGCCCGCGGTGTCGTACCTGGTGCCGGAGCCGGCCGGACGGCACGAGATCATGGTGGCGGACTTCCTGATCCTCGTCTCGCACGCCATCGAGCACGGCGAGGTCGACCTCCTCGACGAGGGCCGGGCGGTCGCGGTGTGGGTGCCGCACACCGCCGACGCGCCGCCGCCCGAGCCGCCCGACTACGACCGCCGCCTGGCCGCCGCCACCGGCAAGTGGGCCGACCGGTTCCGGGCCCTGGACGAGCTGTTCGAACGGCACCACCCGGAGCCGCCGTACCACCACCTGGCGTTCCTGGCCGTGCACCCCGACCACCAGGGCCGGGGCCTCGGGTCGGCGCTGCTCCGCCGCCACCACGCCCTGCTGGACGGCGCGCCCGCCTACCTGGAGGCCAGCAGCGCCCGCAGCCGCGACCTGTACGCCCGGCACGGCTACCAGGCCGAGGAGCCGTTCGCGCTGCCCGACGGCACCCTCTTCTGGCCCATGTGGCGGCCCGGCGTCACTGGGTGAGACAGGGGCCGTCGCAGACGTCGGCGACCACGCCGGTCTTGAGGAACACCGACTTCTGAAGCTGGGCGGCGGGGGTCCTGCGCGGCTTCTCGTGCGGGTCCTCGCCCTGCGTGGGCGGGGTGTTGGTGAGCGGTGGCGCGGGGGCGCCGCCGTCCCACATCACCAGGGCCGAGCCGGCGTGGGCCCGGCCGCGGATCGCGGGGATGCCCCAGAACGGCACGGCGTCCGGGCTGCGTCCCGGCGCGAGGGCCGGGGTCAGCAGCCGGGCGCCGACGGTACGGGCCTCGACCTCGGCGGTGACCGTGGCCACCTGGTGGTCGCCGAAGGCCACGTGCATGAGCACCCGGTGCCGCGGCGTCCCCGGGTAGGGGCGGTCGGTCAGGTGGGCGGCGTAGCCGTCGGCCTCGCCGCGGTCCCACAACATCTGCATGAGGGCCAGGATGAGCTGCTGGTCCAGCTTGTCGGGGTAGGCCCGGTCGAGGGCGGCCTGGAAGGGCGCGGCGTCGGCGCTGCGGTTGAACAGGGTGCTGTAGTTCATGCCGGTCACGCCGAGCACGCCGCGCTCGATGTCCTTCGACAGCGCGACCAGCGCGCCGCCCAGGATGCCGCCCTGGCTGTTGCCGTCGTACACCAGGCCCGCGCGCAGGTCGATCAGCGGGCGGCCGCGGTCGGTGCGGAAGGCGGGGTGGGCGGCGAAGCCGTCCGGGCTGGTCATGGCGCGGCCCAGGAACATGAAGTTGAGGAACCCCTGGAGGGTCCGGTCGGGGACCGTGCCGAACCTGGAGATGTCGGTGAAAACGGTGACGACGTGCGGGATGTCCTCGTCGGCCATGCCGATCCACTTGGTGGCGCAGAAGAGGAACCCGTGTTCCTGCGCCATGGTCCTCACGTTCGCCGCGCCCACCTCGGAGTGCCTGCCGAGCAGGCCGTGGCCGTACAGGGAGGGCCGGGCGGGGCGGTCGAAGGCGACGCGGGGGATCTCACAGCGGAAGGGCGCCACCTGCTCGTTGCCGGGCAGTCGGGCCGGCAGGCCGTCGGGGCCGCGGTTGAGCGCCGAACCGGGCGGACCGCCCGGCCGGTCGAGGTAGCTCGGCACGCGGAAGGTGCCCTCGACCCGGCGGGCGATCTGGGCGTCCTGCTCGGGGGTGAGGTCGGTGACCGAGGTGACCTCGAAGGCGGGCGCGCGGCCGCGCAGCGTGCGCAGGGCGTCGTCGCGCATGGCCAGCGCCGGGCCGGCCAGGCTGCGCGCGCTGGCGACGGTGAAGTCCCAGGCCAGATGGAGGCCGCCGGTCCTGACGCCGGCGCGGCGCAGCGCGGACAGGGCAGGTTGGAGGCGGCGCTGCCGCTCGTACAGGTCGTGGCCGGGCGGCAGGGGCGGGCCGGCCACCGCGGCGAAGGCGGGGTTCGGCGGGATCGGGTCGCCGGCCGCGTCGCGCAGGTCGCGAAGGGCGACCGCGTACCGGTGGCCCTCGCGCAGGTTGCGGGCCGGGCGGATGATCAGGGCCTGACGGTCGGCGGGCGCGTTCGCGTCGAGCTCGGCCCAGTACGGCCACCGCTCCCCCGTCACGGTGTCCAGGAGCACGACGGGCGCGTCCCGGTCCAGCGACCTGCCGATGTCGGTGATCGGCGCGATCCCCGTCCTGGCCGGGTCCAGCCCCGGCACCCTGGCCAGCAGCATCGAGCCCGGCGAGAAGCCGTCGTTCCTGTTCCACTCGGCGGGCGCGATCGGCACGCCCGCGGCCGAGATCGGCGTGGACCCGGCCGCGAAGGCCACCCTGCGGCCCGTGTCGGTGGCCCGGTCGGCGACGGTGAACCAGTCGTTCGGGAACGGCAGCAGGCAGGCCGCCGGGTCGATCGGGTCGCAGCCGGACGGGTCGGAGGCCGCCGAGGCCGGTGACGCCGGTGACGCCGGAAGCGTCACGGAGACCAGGGCGAGGGCGATGAGGAGACGGGGAAGCACGCGCACGGGCACCTCGGGAGCTGATCGAGGCCGGGGGTTCGGGCCATGGTGGATCGCGCCGGGGCCGCCGTCAATGGATTCGCGGAATGCCGTTCAGATTTGTGAGGCGTCACAGATTTGACCGTCCGGATTTACTGCCCTGTCCAGTTCACAGAAGGACGGGCAGGGCTCATCGTCATGTCTGCGAATCCAACCGACATCAGCCGACGCGAGACGACGTGGAGACAGGATGCGCCGCCGTACCTTCATCAGGACCGTCTCCGCGGCGGTCGCGTTCTCCGGGGCGATGTGGCACGACGCCGTGGCCTCCGCGGCGGGTGCGGGCGTGAGCCCGTACGGGCCGCTCGGCGCCCCGGACGCCAACGGCATGGCGCTGCCCGCCGGATTCACCAGCCGGGTGGTGGCCAGGTCGGGCCGGGTCGTCGGCGGCACGCTGTGGCACCCCGCTCCTGACGGCGGCGCGTGCTTCGCCGACGGCTCCGGCTGGATCTACGTGTCCAACTCCGAGGTGCCGCTCGTGGGCGGGACCTCGGCGATCAGGTTCAGGGCCGACGGCTCGATCGACCGGGCGTACCGCATCCTGAGCGGCACGAACCTCAACTGCGCGGGCGGCGCGACCCCGTGGGGCACCTGGCTGTCCTGCGAGGAGATCTTCCGCGGCAAGGTCTACGAGACCGACCCGTACGGCAACCGCTCCGCCCAGCAGCGCCCCGCGATGGGCAAGTTCAAGCACGAGGCCGCCGCCTGCGACCCCGACCACAAGGTCGTCTACCTGACCGAGGACGAGGGCGACGGCTGCTTCTACCGCTTCACCCCGAACACCTGGGGCGACCTGTCCAGCGGCCGGCTCGACGTGCTGTGCGGGCTCGGCGGCGACAGCGTCGAGTGGCGGCCGGTGCCCGACGCGACGCCCGGCGTCTTCGACACGCAGACCAGGAACCAGGTCTCCGCGGCCCGCCGCTTCAGCGGCGGCGAGGGCTGCCACTACGCCGCCGGGATCTGCTACTTCACCGCCAAGGGTGACCGCAAGGTCTGGGCCTACGACACCGCCAGGCAGACGGTCACCGCGATCTACGAGGGCGGCGGCACCCTCGACGGCGTCGACAACATCACCGGCCGCCCGTCCGGCGACCTGTACGTGGCCGAGGACGGCGGCAACATGGAGATCAACATCATCACGCCCGACCGGGTGGTCGCCCCCGTCATGCGCCTCGACGGCCAGGCCAAGTCGGAGATCACCGGCCCCGCGTTCTCCCCCGACGGCACCCGGCTCTACTTCTCCTCCCAGCGCGGCACCAGCGGCGAGACCGCCGGCACCGGGGGGATCACGTACGAGGTGACCGGGCCCTTCCGCCGCTGACCAGCACGGCTTCCCCCGCCGGAACCACCGAACCGGCACGACTTCCACCCCCGCCGGAGCCACTGAGCCGGCACGACTTCCACCCCCCGCCGGAGCCGCCGGACCAGTGCGGCCTCCACACCCCCACCCCGCCGAAGGAGTCCTCAATGGTCCGACGGTTGCTCGTCCTGCTCTCCGCGACCGCCCTGGCGCTCGGCGTCGCGCCGCCCGCACACGCCGCCCAGGGCGAGGTGTACGTGGCGCTCGGCGACTCCGCCGCGTCGGGTCCCCTGGTGCCCAACCAGGTCGTTCCCGACCTCGGCTGCTGGCGTTCCGACCGCAACTACGCCCACCTGACCGCCCAGGCCATCGGCGCCGCCACCTTCAGGGACGTCACCTGCTCCGGCGCCAAGACCCGTGACATGTACAACTCCCAGGGCACCGACCTGGGCAGCGTCGCACCCCAGCTCGACGCGCTCAGCGCGGACACCACCCTGGTCACGGTGCAGATCGGCGCCAACGACGTCGGCCTGACCGGCTTCATCGAGGACTGCCTGAACCTGCTGCCCCCGCCCGTCGGCGACGCCTGCAACGACGACTACATCGTCGACGGCCAGGACTCCTGGCGGGTCAAGACCGACGCGCTGCGGCCCAAGCTGACCACGCTGGTGAACGACATCCGCGCCCGCTCCCCGCGCGCCCGGATCTTCATGGTCGGCTACGCCACCTACGCGCCGCCGAACGGCTGCTACCCGACCGTCCCGATCATCAAGGCCGACGCCAACTACATCCGCGCGACGCTCCAGTACTTCAACCGGATGCTGGCCGAGCAGGCCGCCGCCGCGGGAGCGGCGTTCGTCGACCTCCAGACGCCGAGCGTGGGCCACGACCCGTGCAAGGCCCCGGGCGTGCGCTGGATCGAGCCGTACGTGCCCGCCTCGCCGGCCGCCCCCTTCCACCCCAACGGTCTCGGGATGCGGAACTTCGCCACCGTGGTGACCGCCGCGGTGTCCGCGGTCTGAACGCTCCGAATCGCGCGACGGGAGCCGTCCCTGCCGGGGGCGGCTCCCGTTCACTTGCCGTGCTGGCGCCTGGCGGCCAGCGCCGCGCCGATGCGTTGCAGGTGGGCCGGGTCCACGGGGTCGAGGCCGGTCAGGCTGACGGCCCTGCGCAGACGGTAGTCGACCGTGTTGGGGTGCACGTGCAGCAGCTCGGCCGTACGGCGGCGGTCGAGGCCGGTGTCCAGGTAGACCGTGAGCGTCCTGAGCAGGTCGGGGTTGTCGAGCAGCGGGTCGAGCAGGCCGGCGAGCACGGCGGTGGCCTGGCTCGGCCGGGTGAGCTGGTACTCCAGCAGGACGTCGGCCAGCCGGTAGGCGCCCGGCGGCTGCTCGAAGACCCGCACCACGTCCAGGACCTCCTCGGCCAGCTTGACGGCCTCCGGCACCCCGTCGGGCGGGGCGATCTCGGCCGCCGCCCACACCGGCACGCCGGCCGCCTTGGCCATCCCCGCGACCGTCTCGCCGACCTCGTACCAGTCGGGGTCATCGCCCGTGATCGGCACGAACACCAGGCCGCCCGTCGTGTCCAGCACCGACAGCACCGGCTCGGCCGCGGCCCGCTGGAGCGCCGTCCTGATCCGGTGCAGCTTGCGGCGGCCCGCGATCGACCCGCCCGGCTCGTCGCTCTCCTCGTCGGGATGCCGGTCCACCGCGAGCGCCAGCACCAGGTAGCGCGGGGCCAGCCGCACCCCGGCCAGCGCCGCCCGGTCGCCGCCGAGCAGCGCGGACACGGCGGCGTGCAGCGCGTGCTGCTCGTGGCTGAGCATGCCCTCGCGCTCCTCCAGGTACGCGGTGCACACGGCGGCCGTCACCGACTCGGTGTAGAGCAGGATGAGACGGTTGGCCGCCAGGACGTCCTCGAAGTCGGCGGGCGTGGCTTTGGCGAACAGGTGCTCCCACACCTTGCGCGCGCCCAGGTGGTAGGCGGCCAGCAGGGCCTCCAGCGGCACGCCCTCCTGGGCGCGGCGGGCCGCCGACGAGCGCAGCGGGGCCAGCTCGGCCCTGGTGGGCGGGCGGCGGTCGCGGAACATGCGGGCGATCAGCCGCAGGTTGTGCTCGGTGATGACGGTGATCTCGCCGTCGAGCTCCTCCTTCGGCAGCCGCCGGTAGAGGGGGATCTCCTCGGCGAAGCCGCGTACGAGCTGCCTGGCCAGCTTGGCGGTCTGGCGTTCGAGCAACTCGTGCGCGGCGCACCCGGCCAGGGTGAGGGCAGGGACCACGTTCCGAACCCTCCCAGAACATGAGCCGTCAGTGAAGGGCGGCCGACAGGCTCGGTCCGGGCCGGGGCGTGAAAGTTTCAGCGTCTTCCAGCGCCGATGGCGGGCACCCGTTGACGGGGCAGCGGTGGGCAAGGAGGATCGGGGTCGCTCTATTGGGAGCGCTCCCAACCCCCCGAAGGACCTCCATGACCCGATGCCGGGCCGCGTTACTGGCCCTCCTCACCATGGTCGCCCTGTCCCCCGCCGCGCCCGCCCGCGCGGCCGACGAGGGACCCGAGCAGATCGTGAACGGCACCTTCGACGCCGGCACCGCCCCCTGGTGGAGCACCGGCAACACCACCCTGTCCGTGGACGGCGGCAGGCTGTGCGCCGACATCCCCGGCGGCACCGCCAACCCCTGGGACGTCATCATCGGCCAGGACGGCGTCCCGCTGGTCGCCGGCGACACCTACGCCTACCGGTTCACGGCCTCCGCCACCCCCGCCAAGGTCGGCAAGGCCCTGATCCAGCTCCCCGTGGACCCGTGGACGCAGTACCTGTCGGCCGCCCCGGCACTGGATGCCCCGGGCGACGGCTACTCCTACACCTTCACCGCCCCGGTCTCGCTGCCGAACGCCCAGGTGGCGTTCCAGCTGGGCGGCAGCGCCGAGCCCTGGAGGTTCTGCATGGACGACGTGTCGCTGAAGGGCGGCGCCGAACCCGAGGTCTACGAGCCGGACACCGGCCCGCGCGTCCGGGTGAACATGGTCGGCTACCTCCCGTCGGGCCCCAAGAAGGCCACCCTGGTCACCGAGGCCACCACGCCCCTGGACTGGGAGCTGCGCGACGCGGCCCGGAAGCGGGTGGCGAACGGCCGTACCAGCCCCAAGGGCGTGGACGCGAGCTCCGGGCAGAACGTGCACACCATCGACTTCGGCGCCTACGCCAAACCCGGCGAGGGCTACACGCTGACCGCCGACGGCGAGACGAGCAGGCCGTTCGACATCGGCGCGAACGTGTACGACTCCCTGCCCACGGACGCGCTGAAGTTCTACTACACCCAGCGCAGCGGCATCGAGATCCTCGACAGCCTGCGTCCCGGCTACGGGCGTCCGGCCGGTCACGCGGGCGCGTCCCCGAACCAGGGCGACACGGATGTCCCCTGCCAACCGGGCGTCTGCGACTACACCCTGAACGTCAAGGGCGGCTGGTACGACGCCGGCGACCACGGCAAGTACGTGGTCAACGGCGGCATCTCGGTCCACCAGCTCATGTCGGCCTACGAGCGCGACCGGGCCGCCTTCACCGACGGCCAGCTCCGCATCCCCGAGAGCGGCAACGGCGTGCCCGACGTGCTGGACGAGGCCCGCTGGGAGCAGGAGTTCATCCTGAGCATGCAGGTGCCGGACGGCAAGCCGTACGCGGGGATGGCCCACCACAAGGTGCACGACCAGAACTGGACCGGCCTGCCGCTGCTGCCGCACCTCGACCCGCAGAAGCGCGAGCTGCACCCGCCGTCCACGGCCGCGACGCTCAACCTGGCCGCGACGGCGGCGCAGGCGGCCCGGCTGTTCGCGCCCTACGACGCGGCGTTCGCGGTCAGGAACCTCAAGGCGGCGCGCAGGGCGTGGGCGGCGGCGAAGGCCGATCCGGCCAGGTACGCCGCCCCCGACGACGGCGTGGGCGGCGGCGCCTACGACGACGCCGACGTGAGCGACGAGTTCTACTGGGCGGCGGCCGAGCTGTACCTCACCACGGGCGAGAAGGAGTTCGCGGACTTCGTGCTGGCCTCGCCGCACCACACCGGCGACATCTGGCGCGAGCGCGGCTTCGACTGGGGCAACACCGCCCAGCTCGGCCGCCTCGACCTGGCGACCGTGCCCAACGCGCTGCCGGGCCGGGACAAGGTGCGGCAGTCGGTGGTCGCGGGGGCGGACAAGTACCTGGCGGTCCAGCGGGCACACCCGTACGGGCTGCCGTACGCGCCGGCGGACTTCGACTGGGGCTCCAACAACCTGGTGCTCAACAACCTGGTCGTCCTGGCCACCGCCTACGACCTGACCGGCCAGGAGAAGTACCGGGCCGCCGTGCGGGAGGGCATGGACTACCTGCTCGGCCGCAACGCGCTCAACCGCTCGTACGTCACCGGCTACGGGGAGGTCTCCGCCCAGAACCAGCACAGCCGCTGGTACGCCTATCAACTGGACCACTCGCTGCCCCACCCGCCGCGCGGCTCGCTGGCCGGCGGCCCCAACTCCGCGATCCAGGACCCGGTCGCCCAGCGGCTGCTGCGCGGCTGCAAGCCGCAGTTCTGCTACATCGACGACATCGAGTCCTGGTCCACCAACGAGCTGACCATCAACTGGAACTCGCCGCTGGCGTGGGTGTCGGCGTTCCTGGCGGACAAGGGCGAGCAGTCGGCCTGCCGGGTCCGCTACTCGGCGCACGGCTCGTGGCCCGGCGGCTTCACCAGCCAGATCGTGATCGAGAACACCGGCAGGGAGAGCGTGGACGGCTGGACCCTGAGCTGGTCGTTCCCCGGCGGCCAGCGGATCAGGCAGGGCTGGGAGGCGGAGTTCGCCCAGTCCGGCGCGGTGGTGACGGCCACGAGCCTCGGCCACAACGACCGGATCAGGCCCGGCGGGTCCGTGACGTTCGGCTTCGTCGGCACGCACACCTCGGGGCCGAACCCAGCCCCCGAGACCTTCCGCCTCAACGGCGACCGCTGCCGGTGACGCGCGGCGCGGGCGGCCCGCGCGTCGCGGTGAGACGCGACGCGGGCGGTCCTTCCGGTCCGGTGGCCGTCCGCGTTGCCCACACTTCGTTGAACGGAATAATGTCTCCCCCATGCCCAGGGGAACCTCAGAAGTCAGCGAGCCGATGTACTTCGTGCTCGCCGCGCTGCGTGCCGGCCCGCTGCACGGCCACGCGATCAGCAAGTCGGTCAAGGAGCTGTCCGGCGGCCGGGTCCAGCCCTCCGTCGGCACGCTCTACGGCATCCTGGAACGCCTGAACGAGCGCGGCGTCATCACCGTCGACCGCGAGGAGACGGTCAACGGGCGCAACCGGCGCTACTTCCGCATCACCGACGAGGGCCAGGCGCTGGTGGAGGCCGAGGCCAGGCGGATGCAGGCGGCCGCCTCGCTCGTCCTGCGGCCGTCGGCCGGATGACGGCCCTCGGGTCGGCGCCGGCCGCGACCCCGCTCGAACGGCGCTACCGCAAGCTCATGCTCGCCTACCCCAGGCCCTACCGCGCGGCCCACGGCGACGAGCTGCTCGACGTGCTCCTCGAATCGGCCGCCCCGGGACGCCGGATCCCGGTGCCGCGCGAGGCGTGGGGGCTGCTCACGGGCGGCGTGCGCAGCCGGATCGTCCACCTGGCGAGCGGCAGCCCCTGGCGGGACGGCGTGCACCTCGCCGTCACCGCCGTCGCGGCGGCGAACCTGGCCGCGCTGCTGCCCTACGCCGGCACGCTGCCGTTGTGGACGCTGCTGTCGGCGCTCACGCTGCTGGCGACCGTACGGGGATGGCTGCGTACGGCGGCCGTGCTGACGCTCCTCACCGGGGTCAAGGCGGTGGCGCTGGCCGGCGGGTGGCAGCCGTTCGACGCGACCCTGTTGCCGGTCTATCCGACGTTCCTGCAGGACCGGCCGCTGTTCATGGACAGCGACCCCTACCTGGTCGCGGGCGGTTACGCGGTGGCGCTGGCCGGGCTGCTCGTGCTGCGGCGGGCGCCGCGCAGGAGGTCGTGGTGGTGGTGGGCGGCGGTCGTGGCGGCGGCGTGGGCGGGTCCCGAGTGGATGGAGGGCGGCGGCACGTTCCCGATCAGCCTGAGCAGGATGGCCGTGGAGGTGCTGGCGTTGGGGCTGGCGGCGGGGAGCGCCTACCTGGCCCGCGACCATCGCTGGACGCTCGCGGCGGGAATCTACATGACGATGGCGTCCGGCGGGCTGGCGCTGCACTCCGATGTGCTGACCAGGCAACACCTGGCCTACTGGGGGGTGCTCGTGCTGTTGCTCGTGGGGGCCGCGTTCGCACCCTTCCGCCAGCGGCGGCACTGCCTGGATTGACCATGCTTCGTTAAACGGAGTATGGTCTGCCGCCATGATGAGGAAGACACTGCCCGTCGCGCTGCTCGCGCTCGCCGTCCTCTGCGGCTGCGGGGGCGCCACCGAGAGCGCCGCGCCCTCGGCCGGCTCGACCGCCGAGGGCAAGGAGGTTCAGCTCGAGGCGGCCAAGGCGGACTGCATGAAGCAGAAGGGCTTCAAGTACGTCGCGTACGTGACGCCGCACAAGCCGGGCACCGAGGACGACAAGAGCCGCATGCGCGGCAATTACCCGGCGATGAAGAAATATCGCGAAAAATACGGCTTCGGGGTCTTCGCCCAGCACGTCTATCCCAAGGAGATGGGAAGCACGACCAGCCTCGACAACGAGCCCAACCCCAATATGAAGATCCAGTCCGCGCTCTCCAAGGCGCAGCTGCAGGCGTACCGGAAGGCGCTGGACGCCTGCCAGGTCTCGGCGGCCAACAAGGTCCTCGGCCTGAAGCTGAAGTCGGCGGAAGACTTCTACGACGCGCAGTTCAAGGCCTCCGTCCGGGCCCGCAAGGGCAAGCTGAACACCTACCCCGAGCTGGTCGAGCTGGCCACGGCCATGGCCACCTGCCTGAAGGGCAAGGGCTACGCCGTCGGCGACACCGCGCCGGTCGCCGTGGCCGAGCTGGGGCAGAAGACGTGGCTCGGCAACGAGGACAAGCTGGGCCGCGAGCAGATGGACGATGTGCCCGACGTGGCTCCCCCCGCCACGGACGACAAGATGCCGATGTACTATGCGCCGACGCTCACTCCCGAGCAGGCCAAGCCATATCTGGCCAAGGAGATCAGGGCGGCGCTCGACGACCTGGAGTGCGGCAAGGACTTCTACCCGGCCTTCCTGCCGAAGGAGCAGGCGGTCCAGGGGCAGGTCAGCGCCCAGTTCGGCATGTGACCACCTCATGAAGTCACCGCGCAAGCTCCTCGCCGGCATCGTCGCCGGAGTGGTGATCATCGCGGGCGCCGGCTGGGCCGTGGGCTCCCGGCTGCGCTCCCCCGCCGACGAGGCGGCGCGCCGCGCCGCGCCGCGGGCCTCGCTCGTCACCGCCGCCGTCGAGCGCCGCAAACTCGTCAGCACCGTCGTGGTCAGCGGCACGCTGGAGTACGGCTCGCCCCTGCCGGTCAGCCTGGCCGGAGCGGTCGGCGGCACGGCCGAGCAGCAGCGGGCCACCCGGGCGCCGCGCCAGGGCCGGCTCACGGAGGGCGCGGTCTTCCTGGAGGTAAACGGCCGCCCGGTGTTCGCGCTGCGCGGCTCCGTGCCGATGCACCGCACGATCGCCCCCGGCGGCAAGGGGGACGACGTCAAGCAGCTCCAGCGGGCGCTGCGCAGGCTGGGGTACGGCGGTCCCGTCTCCGGCGTGTTCGACCAGGCCACGATCGCCGCCGTCACCCGCATGTACACGAAGAAGGGGTACGAGGTGCAGCAGCCGACGCTGACCGACCGGCAGGCGTACGACACGCTGCGCAAGGCCGTACAGACTGCCCAGGAGACCCTCGCCGCCGAGAAGAAGGCGCTGGACCAGGGGCGCGACGTGCTGCCGCTCAAGATGAGGCTGGCCAACGCCAAGGCGGACCTGAAGACGGCGGAGCGCGCCCTCCAGGAGGCCGAGGCCCGGGTGGTGACGCCGGAGGACGAGACCAGGATGGCGACGGCGGAGGCGGCCGTGCGCGCGGCGCAGGAGAAGCTGGCCGAGGCCGAGCAGGCGCTGGCCGAGGCCAGGAAACAGCCCACGCCGGCGGCCACCGCCACCCCGCAGCCCACGGCCTCGACCGACACGAGCCTGCTGGAGCTGCGGGTCCGGAACGCCCAGGCCGATCTGGCGGCGGCTCTGGAGGCGCGCGAGCGGGTCGCGGAGGAGGCGCGGCAGGCCAGGGAGAAGAGCCTGGTGGAGCTGCGCAAGGCCGTACGGACCGCGAAGGAGGCCAAGGCCACCGCCGAGCAGGCGCTGCGCCAGGCCAGGCAGCTCTCCCCGACCAAGCTCAAGGTGACCAACGCCGGTAAGGACGTGGCGGCGGCCAAGGGGATGCTGGCGGAGTTCGTGCGTACGTACGGGACCTCCATCCCGCCCGGCGAGGTGGTGTTCCTGCCGAAGCTGCCCGCCCGGGTGCGCAAGGTCTCGGTCAAGCAGGGGCAGCAGGTCGAGAAGGAGGTCGCCACGGTGACCAGCTCGGCGCTCACGGTGACGGGGTCGGTGGAGGCGACGGAGGCCGAGCTGCTGCGCACGGGCATGGAGGCGGCCATCGAGCTCGACACGGGCAAGACGTACGAAGCGCGCCTCACCGCGGTCGGCGACCAGGCCAAGGTGCCCGGCGCCGAGGAGGCCAAGGACGGGTCGGAGCCCGTCCTGATCACGCCCGCCTCGATGAAGGGGCTCAGGCCGGGGACCGCCGTCACGGCGCGGGTGACGGTGGGGGAGACCAAGGAGCCGGTGCTGGTCGTGCCGGTGGCGGCCGTGATCACGGGGGCCGACGGGAGGGCCCGGGTGCGGGTCGAGTACGCCACGGACCAGACCAGGGACGTCGAGGTGCGTACGGGCCTGACCGCCGACGGGAACGTCCAGGTCGCCGGGGCGCTCAAGGAGGGCGACCGGGTGGTGGTCAGCGGTGCCTGAGCCGGTGATCTCGCTGGCGGAGGTCAGCAGGGAGTTCGCCGCCGAACCGCCGGTCCGGGCGCTCGACCGCGTCACGCTCCGGGTGGACAGGGGCGACTACCTGGCCATCGTCGGCCCGTCGGGCTCGGGCAAGTCGACCCTCCTGAACGTGCTCGGCCTGCTCGACCGCCCCAGCTCGGGCAGCTACCGCCTCGACGGCACGGAGACCACCACCCTGCGCGACGGGGCCAGGACCAGGTTGCGCGGCGACCGGATCGGCTTCGTCTTCCAGTCCTTCCACCTGCTCTCCCACCGCAGCGTGGTCGAGAACGTCATGCTCGCCGAAACCTACGGCGGGCAGGCGCGTAAGGGCAGGCGGGAGCGGGCCATGGCGGCGTTGGAACGAGTCGGCCTCGGCCACCGGACCGGGTTCGCGCCCGACCGGCTGTCCGGGGGCGAGCGCCAGCGTACGGCCATCGCCAGGGCCCTCATGGGCGCGCCGTCCCTGCTGCTGTGCGACGAGCCCACGGGCAACCTCGACAGCCGCAACACCGAATCGGTGCTCGGCCTGTTCGACGAGCTGCGGGGGCAGGGGATGACGCTCGTGGTCATCACCCACGAGCAGGAGGTCAGCAAGCGGGCCGGGCGCCGGGTGCGGATCACCGACGGCATCCTGGTGGAGGAGGAGTGATGCACGTACGCGACCTGTTCGGGGAGGCCATGGCCGGCATGCTCGCCCGGCCGGTGCGCTCGGCGCTCACCACGCTCGGGACCGTGCTCGGCATCACCACGCTGGTCATCACGCTCGGCGTGGCCGCCACCGCGGGCAACCAGATCGTCGGCCGCTTCGACGCGCTGGTGGCCACGGCCATCACGGTGGAGGTGCCGGAGTCGCCGAACACGCCGCTCGTGGAGTGGGACTCGATCGACCGGCTGACCAGGCTGCGCGGCGTCGAGTCCGCCGCCGCGCTGGCCGAGTCGGAGGACAGCGCGAACCTGTCCGTGCGCTCCAACGACATCGTGGACCCCACCAGGGTCACCGCGCAGTCGTTGACCGTGCTGGCGGCGACGACCGGGCTGCCCGAGGCGGCGCGCGGCAGGATGGTGCAGGGCAGGTTCTACGACCGAGGGCACATCGAGCGGCGCGACCGGGTGGCGGTGATCGGCGACCAGGCGGCCAAGCTGCTCGGCGTCGGCCGCCTCGACCGGGCACCGGCCATCTTCATCGGCAAGCACGCGTACACGGTCATCGGCATCCTGGGCAACCTGCGCCGCGAGCGGAACCTGAGCACCGCCGTGTTCGTGCCGCCCTCGGTGGGCAGGCAGTTCGGGCTGCGGGACGTCACCAGGGTGCTGGTCAACACGAGTCTGGGCGCGGCGGACCTGGTGGCCCGGCAGGCGCCCACCGCGCTCAGCCCGGGGAACGGCGACATGCTGCAGGTGATGGCCCCGCCCAGCCCCACCAGGGCGCGCGACCAGGCGCAGGACGACGTCAACGCGCTCTTCCTGATCCTCGGCCTGGTCTCGCTCGTGGTCGGCGCGGTCGGCATCGCGAACGTCACGCTCGTCACCGTGATGGAACGCGTGCCGGAGATCGGCCTGCGCCGCTCGCTCGGGGCGGCCAGGCGGCACATCGCCGCCCAGTTCCTGCTGGAGTCGACGCTGGTCGGGCTGGCGGGAGGCGTGATCGGCACGAGCCTCGGGGTGGTCACCGTCGTCGCCGTCTCGGCCGCCCGGGAGTGGACGCCGCTGCTCGACGTGCGGCTCGCGCTGGCCGCACCGGTGGCCGGGGCGGTGGTGGGTCTGCTGGCCGGGCTCTACCCCGCGCTGCGGGCGGCGAAAATGCAGCCGGTGGACGCTCTGCGATAAGGGTCCCGCCACTTTATGATGTGCCGGACATATGGGGAAAAACGTCCGGCTGGTGCTGCTCAGGGCGGCCAGACCGCTGCTCGTCAAGGCCGCGGTCCTGTCCGGGCTGCGCGGACGCGAGCGGACCCTCGTCCTGCTCAACCGCGCCCTGGTCTACCTCGGGCTGACCGCCGTGGTCGGCGCCGTCTACTTCGGGGTCGGCGCGCTCGACGGCCTGCTCGGCTCGTGGTCCGACCTGATCGCCGCGCTGGCCGCGGGCGCGCTGTTCCAGCCCGTACGGCTGCGCCTGCAGAGCGCGGTGGACCGGCTGTTCAAGTGGGAGCGTGACCCGTATCGGCTGGCCGACCGGGTGAGCCGGAGCGTGCAGGAGGCCAGGGGGCCGGCCGAGGCCCTGGCGTCGGCGGCCCACGCGGTCCGGCTGGCCCTGGGGGCGCGCGGCGTCGGGGTCGAGGTCGTCCTGCCCGGCGGGCGGGTGCGCAGCGTCGTCGCGGGCGAGCTCGGCCCGTCCCCCTCGGTCGAACGCCTGGTCTGGCAGGGCAAGTCGATGGGCTGGCTGTCGGTCGCCGGCGAGCCGCGCGACCGGGCGCTGCTGGACATGCTGGCCAGGCAGCTCGCCGAGGTCGCCCACGCCGTACGGCTCAGCGCCGACCTGCAACGCTCGCGCGAGCGCATGATGGCCACCCGCGAGGAGGAACGCCGCGCACTCCGCCGCAACCTGCACGACGGCCTCGGCCCGACGCTGACGAACCTGGCGATCAGCGTCGACCAGGCCCGGCTCAGCCTGGCCAGCGACCCCGGCTCGGTCGAACCGCTGCTCAGCACGGCACGCAGGCAGATGACCGAGGCCATCGTGGACGTCCGCGACCTGGTCTACGGCCTGCGCCCGCCCGCCCTCGACGGCGCCGGCCTGGACGAGCTGGGCCTGGAGAGCGCCCTGCGGCTGCTCGCCGACGCCCCCGGCCCGAGGGTGGACGTGGTGGTCTCCGGCTCGCTGGCCACCCTGCCCGCGGCGGTGGAGGTGGCGGCCTACAAGATCGCGCACGAGGCGGTGGCGAACGTGCGCAGGCACGCCCGCGCCACCACCGCCCTGATCAGGGTGGAGCGGCGGGACGCGCTCTGGCTGACGGTGTCCGACGACGGGATCGGGCTGCCCGAGCAGCGCCGCCAGGGTGCCGCCCTGATGCGCGGACGGGCCGAGGAGGTGGGCGGCGTCTGCGAGCTGGACGTGCGCCCGGGCGGCGGCACCGAGGTCGTCGCGAGACTGCCGATCAGGGAGCCGCGATGACCCCCACACCCCACAACGACCCGCCCCCCACCCCCACCGGTTCCGCGGCCTCCGGGCGGGAAGGCCGGGGTGGTCGGGCGAGGGGATGGCGGCGGGCCGTGCTGGCGGTGGTGTGGGCGTCGGCGGCCGCCTCGTTGACGGCCGTGCTGGCGGCGGCGGTGCTGGCGGCGCAGATCGAGGGGCTGGCCGAGACGCAGGGGCTCGACCCGATCGGGCTGCTGTTCCCGCTCGCCGGCGCATTCCTGATCTCCCAGCGGCCCAGGCTGCTGTTCCCGTGGCTCATGTGGGCCACCGGCGTCGTCTGGTCGGCGTACTCGCTGCTGTTCTCGCTGACCGGCTGGATGTACTTCCACGCGCCCGGCCCGCTGCTGCCCTACGTCGCCTGGCCGGCCATCTGGTTGTGGCTGCTGGCGGTGCCCACGTTCACGGGGATCATGCCGCTGCTCTTCCCCGACGGGCGGCTGCCGTCCAGGCGCTGGCGGCCGGTGCTCTACGGCAACCTGACGCTCATGGTCGGGCACTCGCTGCTGCTCGGCCTGTCCCCCGACCCGTCGTTCGAGCTGGACGTGCCCGTGGGCAACCCGTTCGGGGTGGCGGCGCTGGGGAGGATCCCCGAGGTCGTGGAGTCGTGGATCGGGCCGCCGATGATCCTGTTATGCCTGCTCGGCGTGGTCTCGCTGCGCTACCGGTACAGGGCGGCGACGCCCGAGGTACGCCGCCAGATCACGTGGTACTTCTACGCCATGGCGATCTTCGTCGTCTACTGGATCGTCAGCGCGGGCACCCAGGACACCTTCATCCTCGCCGTACGGATCTTCCTGGCCGCGGGCATCCCCATCTCGATCATCGCCGCCGTCCTGCGCCACCAGCTCTACGGCATCCGGCTCATCCTCAACCGCACGCTGGTGTACGGCACGCTCGCGGTCGGCGCCGGTGTCACGTACTCGGTGCTCATCTGGGCGTCCAACAGCGTGGCGGGCGACTACGGCGCGGTGGCCGGGCTCGCCTCCGCGATGGTCACCGGCGCGGCCTTCCATCCCGTACGCCTGCGGCTCCAGCGCTCGGTGGACCGGCTGTTCAACGTGGAACGCGACCCGTACCGGGCGGCCGACCTGCTCAGCCGTACCGTCCAGCGGGCCGGCGACCCGGCGGGGGCGCTGGCCGAGGCCATCTCCGTCGTGCGCACGTCGCTGGGCGCCCGCGGGGTGGGCGTGGAGGTGCCGGGCGAGCCCGCGCTGTCGTTCGTGGACGGCGAGCTGGGCGCCCGCCCTCGGACCGTCGAGCTGACCTGGCACGGCGAGCCGGTCGGGCGGCTGCGGATCGCCGGGACGCGGCCGGGCCGCGAGCCGCTGGACGTCATGGCCAAGCACCTGGCCGAGCTGGCGCACGCCGTACGGCTGAGCACCGACCTGCGGGACTCGCACGAGCGGATCAGCGCGACCCGCGACGAGGAGCGGCGCCGGCTGGGCAGGGAGTTGCACGACGGCCTCGGCCCCACGCTGACCAGCGTGACGATGACCCTGGACGAGGCCCGGCGGCGGCTGGAGCGCGACCCCGGGGCGGTGGAGGAGCTGCTGGTCCGGGTGCGTGAGGAGATGACCAGCACGCTGATGTCGGTGCGCGAGCTGGTGGACGGCCTCCGGCCGCCGGTCCTGGACGAGCTGGGCCTCGCGGGCGCCCTCCGCGCCTTCGGTCAGGCCCCGGGCCCCAGCGTCGAGGTCACCGTGCCCCCGGCCGCCGACGGGTCCGAGGGGCTGCTCGGCGGGTTGCCGGCGGCGGTGGAGACGGCCGCGTACCGGATCGTGCAGGAGGCGCTGACGAACGCGCGCCGCCATGCCCAGGCCACCTCGGTGCTGGTCACGCTGCGGCGGGAGGCCGGGGAGCTGCGGGTGTCGGTCGCCGACGACGGGACCGGGCTGCCCGACGAGCCGTCGCCGGGCGTGGGGCTGACGTCGATGCGCGAGCGCGCGGCCGAGATCGGCGGCACCTGCGCCATCGCCTCCCGCCCAGGCGGCGGCACCGAGGTCACCGCCGTCCTGCCGTTCACACCACCGGCCTAGTCGGTCAGGCCGGGGCGCAGCGCGAGGAGCGCGCCGAGGGTGGCGTACCCGATGACCAGGTGGAAGCCGCCGACCCAGTTCGAGACCGAGTCGCCGAACAGGATGTACGTCGGCACCGTCACCACGGCCCAGCTCTCGGCGATGAGCGGCCACCACCGCAGGGACCCGCGCCAGCGCCCGGTGAAGGCGATCTTGATGCCGATGGCCATCATGCCCAGCATGGACACCGGCCAGAACACGTCGAGCGCCTGCATCACCGGCCCGTCCTGGGCGCTGTCGGGCAGGACGCCGTGCAGGAGCGACCAGACGGCGGCCAGCCCGAGCAGGACCAGCTCGACCTTGAGCATGACCCTGGCGAGGCGGGACGTGCCCGTCGCGCGGGTCCGGATCTGCACGGCGAGCAGGGCGAAGATGCCGAGCTGGAAGAGCAGCCCGGTCAGGTCGCCGACCCGCTCGCCGAAGCCCTGGGCCTGGCTGCCGTAGACGAAGATGCTGGCGGCCCAGGACAGCGTGCCGACGGCGAGCGCGACGCCGAGCCTGCGCACGGTGACGGGGGCGATGGCGGGGGCGCCGGAGGGCGCCGGGCCGGCGGGCACGTCGGTGCGCGCCCTGGCGGGGGTGGTGCTGATCTTGGCGTCCACGGGAGGTCCTTCTCTTCGTTCAGGGGATGTCGTGCCTCCAGGTTTCCGGCGGGCCGCCCCGGGCCGGCAGAGCCGCCGGTCCCGCCGCCGACGGGACCCCTGTCCCGGGACATGAGGACACAACCTCGGGTGTAATACGTCCCGTGACAGAAACCGGACCTTCCACCCCTCTGGCGGCGGCGCGCGGGTGGTGGGCCGTCGGGGTGGCCGCGGCCGGGGTCGGGATGGCGGTGGCCACGGTGGCGCTGGACGTGGCCGCCGGGGACGTGCGGTTGCCGCCCGCCTCGGATCTGGAACCCGGGTGGCCGGCCGCGCTGACCGGGCTCGCGCAGCTCGTCCCCGGCGCGCTGCTGCTGCGCAGGCTGCCGCGGCATCCGGTGGCCTGGGTGCTGGCGGTGTTCGGGCTGTTGTGGCTGCTGGACGGGCTCCTGGGAAGCTGGGCGACCCACGCCGCCTACGTCTCGCCCGGCCTGCCGGGGGCCGCGGTGGCGTACTGGTCGTACTCGCGGTTCGGGGCGTCGTTGCTGCTCGGGCTGCCGCTGCTGATCCTGCTGTTCCCGGACGGCCGGCTGCCGCCGGGGCGGGTGTGGCGGGCGCTGTCGGTGACGAGCCTCGTCCTGACCGGGCTGCTCACGGCGCTGCTGGTGACCGCGCCGACGGCGGTCATGGAGCGCTACCACGACCAGGCGATGCCGCCGGAGATCGCGCGGCTCGGCCTCGACTTCCTGTCCCTGGACCTGCCGTACGCGTTCTGGGAGCCGGCGCTGGCGCTGGCGTACGCGTCCGTCCTGGTGAGCCTGGTGGTGCCGTTCGCGTCGATGGTACGCAGGTACGTGCTCGCCGACGCCGAGCGGCGGGCCCAGATCCGCTGGCTGATGTGGGCCGCGCTGGTCGACATGATCGTGCTCCTGCTCCCGCTGTCGTTGTCCCCGCAGATCCCGGCGGCGCTGCTGACGCTGGCCATCGCGTTCACCGCCGCGGCCGTGGTGGTGGCGGTGACCAAGTACCGCCTGTACGACATCGACCGGCTGCTGTCGGCCACCGTCGCCTACGGCCTGCTCGCCGCGCTCGTGGTGCTCATGGACGTGCTGGTGTTCACGCTGGTCGGCAGCGTCCTCGGCGAACGGGACTCGGCCCTGGCCGCCATCGCGATCGTCGCCGTCCTGTACGCCCCCCTGCGCACCTGGCTCTGGCGGGCGGTCCGCAGGCTGGTGCGCGGCTCCCGGGACGCCCCGTACGCGGCGGTCTCGACGCTGGCCGAACGGCTGGAGCTGGCCACGGACCCGGACGAGCAGTTGCTCGCGGTGGCCACGACGCTGGCGGAGGCGTTCCGGCTGGCCTACGTCCGGGTGGAGATCGAGCGGCCGGGCGGCGAACGTTCCGTGGTGGAGCACGGGTCGCCGCGCGGGCCGTCGGTGTCACTGCCCGTGGCCTACCGGGGCGAGACCGTGGGGCGGCTCGTGCTGTGCCGTACCGACCTGACGGAACGGGACCAGCGGCTGCTCGGCGACCTCGTGCGCCAGGCCGCCGCCGCGGCGCGGGCCGTCGAGCTGAGCACCGACCTGCAACGCATCCGCGCCCGGCTCGTGCTGGCCCGCGAGGAGGAGCGCCGCAGGCTCCGCCGCGACCTGCACGACGGGCTCGGCCCGAGCCTGGGCGCGGTGGCGCTGCGCATCGAGGCGGCCCGCAACCTGGCCGGCAGCGCGCCCGAGCAGGCCGACCGCATCCTGGAGCAGACGGCCGCCGAGGTCGGCGGGGTGCTGGCGGACGTCCGCAGGCTGGTCCACGACCTGCGCCCGCCCGCGCTGGACGAGCTGGGCCTGCTGCGCGCGATCGAGCAGCAGGCCGGACGGTTCCGCACCACCGCCCTGGACGTGCGCGTCACCGGCGACGGCCCGCTGGACGCGCTGCCCGCGGCGGTGGAGGTGGCGGCCTACCGTATCGTGTCCGAAGCCCTGGCCAACGCGGCCAGGCACGCGGGCGCGGCACGCTGCGACATCACGCTCACCGTGCGGGAAGGGACGCTTGAGGTGGCGGTACGCGACGACGGCGCGGGCATCGGCCCCGAGGTGGCGGCGGGGGTGGGCATGCTCTCGCTGCGCGAGCGCGCGGCCGAGCTGGGCGGCGACTGCCAGGTGACCTGCCCGCCCGGCGGCGGCACCCTGGTCCTGGCCCGGCTGCCGATGCGGGTGGAGGCCGCCGATGTCTAGCCAGGAGCCGAGACGGGTGGAGGCCGCCGATGTCTGACCAGGAGCCGATCAGGGTCCTGCTGGCCGACGACCACCCGGTCTACCGGGACGGGCTCGCGCTGCTGCTCGGCTCGATCCCCGGCATCGAGGTGGCCGGCACCGCCGCCGACGGCCCCGAGGCGGTCGAGCGCGCCGCCGACCTCCAGCCGGACGTGGTGGTGATGGACGTGCGCATGCCGGGGCTCGACGGCATCGAGGCCACCCGGCGCATCGTGGCCGACAGCCCGCACGTCGCCGTCGTCGTGCTGACCATGTCGGAGGAGGACGCCACGCTGTTCGCGGCGATGCGCGCGGGGGCACGCGGCTACCTGCTCAAGGGCGCCGGCCAGGGCGAGATCGTACGGGCGATCACCGCCGTGGCGCACGGCGAGGCGATCTTCGGCCCGGCGGTGGCGCTGCGGGTCGCCGAGTTCTTTCAGGGGGCCGCCTCGACGCCCGGCGACCCGGTCTTCCCGCAGCTCACGCCGCGCGAGCGGGAGATCCTCTCGCTGGTGGCGGCGGGCCGTTCGAACGCGCAGATCGCCTCGGCCCTGTTCCTGTCGCCGAAGACCGTACGCAACAACGTCTCCAACATCTTCGCCAAGCTGCACGTCGCCGACCGCGCCGAGGCCATCGTCCGCGCCCGCGACGCCGGCCTCGGAAGGTGAGCCGTTCGGGTCCTGGGTACGTCATAGAGGGTATGAAGATCTGGCGAATCGTACTGCTGCCCGCGCTCGCGCTGGCCGTCACCGCCTCCGCGCTGCCCGCCGAGGCGGTGACCACGCAGAAGAAGGTGCTGGTCGACCTGCGCGAGGAGGGCGGCTTCGCGGGGCTGCAGAACCGCGTGACGGTCTACACCGACGGCTGCGTGCGGCTCAGCCGCCGTACCGGGCCCGTGGTGGCCAAGTGCCTCACGGCCAAGGAGGAGCGCCAACTGCGCGGCTACCTCAAGGAACTGAAGATCGGCCGGTCCGAACGCCCGCCGCAGGGCGCGGACTTCCTCAGCTACACGCTGGCGTACAAGGGGCATCGCGCCACCCGCTACACGCTGCCCCGCACCTGGAAGCCGGTCGTGGCGCACCTGGACAAGGCCCTCGTCAAGTACTGGGCGCCGGACTGACCCGAAAGCCTCTCCATCAAGCGATTGACCAATAGGTGCGGGCGGAACTACGGTCGGTCGTATGAGACCTGCCGACGGCGGACAGCCGGCCGTGATCCTCAAGGCGGCCACGCAGCTGTTCGCCGCGCTCGGCTACGACGGCACCTCGACGCGCCAGATCGCCGACGCGGCGGGGATGAACATCGCCACCGTCAACTACCACGTGGGCGGCAAGCGGGAGCTGTACCTGGCCGTCATGGAACGGGCGCACCGGGCGGAGAAGGCGGCGCTGGACAAGGCGCTCGCCCGCCTGCCCGGTGGCGACCCGGTCGCCTCCATCCACGGCCTGGTGGACGACTACCTCGACTTCTGCGTGGACAACCCGGAGATCCCCGCGCTGTGGATGCACCGCTGGCTCTCCGACGCGAGCGACATCACCGAGCTGGAACGCCAGTACGTCCAGCCGCTGGTCTCCGCCGTGACCGGCGCGCTGCGCCCGGCGGTCGAGGCCGGCGTGATCGACGGCACGGTCGACCTGGAGTACGCCATGTGGACGGTCATCTGGTCGATCCACGGCTTCGCCAAGGGCGGCGTGCTCGACGCCGAGGGCTGCCGCCGGGGCGCGGGCGACCGGGCCGCGCTCCGCCGCTTCCGCGCCCACCTCCACCTCACCCTCCACCGCACCCTCGCCCTCCCCGGCGACCCGCGATGACGGCGACCGACGTCGGCCGGCTCGGGCGTGGCCGGCTGCTCGGCTACGGCGTCGGCTCGGTCGGCACCGGCGTGTTCTCCGCCGTCCCCGGCCTGCTGCTGCTCTACTACCTCACCGACATGCTCGGCGTGCCCGCCGCCGTCGCGGGCGCCGTGCTGGTCGCGCCGAAGATCTGGGACGTGCTGCTCAACCCGCTCGTCGGCGCCGCCAGCGACCGGGAAGCCGTGCGCACCGGCCGCCGGACGCGGCTGCTGGCGGTGGGCGCGGCCACGCTGCCGGTGGCGTTCGCGCTGATGTTCGCCGTGCCCGGCGGCGTCTCCGGCGGCGTCTCCGGCGGCATGGCGGGGGCGGTGTGGCCGGGCGTGGCGTTCCTGCTGGCCGCGACCGCGTTCGCGTGCTTCCAGGTGCCGTACGTGGCGCTGCCTGCGGAGATGTCGGCGAGCCCGGCCGAGCGGACCCGGGTCATGTCGTGGCGGGTGGTCTGCCTGACCGTCGGCATCCTGGTCGCGGGCGGCCTGGCCCCCGCCGTCGTGGACCTGGCGGGCGGCGGCCGGCCGGGGTACGCGGTCATGGGCGTCGCGATCGGCGCCGTGATGGCCGCCGCCCTCGTGGCCGCCACGCTGGGCACGCGGTGGGTGTCGTCGCGTCCCGGCCCCCGGCAGCTCGGCCCGGCGGCGGCCTTCCGCCTGGCCCGGGGTAATCGCCCGTTCTTCGCGCTGCTGGCGGCGTTCGTCACGCAGGCGCTCGGGGTGGCGGTGATGCTGGCGGGCGCGCCGTACGTGGCCTCGTACCGGCTGGGCGACTACGGGCTGACCTCGGTGATGTTCGTCTGCCTGGTGGGCCCGAGCATGCTCGCGGTGCCCGGCTGGGCCCGGCTGGCCCGCGTGTACGGGACCGTGCGCTGCTACCTGGTCGCCTCGGCCGGGTTCGCCGTCGTGGCGCTGGCCCTGGTCCCCGCCATCGCGGCAGGCAGCCTGGCCGCCACGCTCGCGCTGACGGCGCTGGCCGGGGTCTGCTACGCCGCGCTGCAACTGCTGCCGCTGTCGCTGCTGCCGGACACCGTGCACGCCGACGCCGCCCGTACCGGCCACGCGCAGGCCGGGGCGTTCACCGGGCTGTGGACGGCGGGCGAGACCGCCGGGCTCGCCCTCGGCCCTGGCCTGTTCGCGCTGGTCCTGGCCCTGTCGGGGTTCGTCTCCGCGCCCGTGGAGGCGCCCGTCGCCCAGCCGTCCGGCGCGCTGACCGGGCTGCTGCTCGGCTTCACCGCGCTGCCCGCCGTACTCATGCTGATCAGCCTGCCGTTCGTCGTCCGGTACGGACGGCTCGCCCTCGCCCCCGCGCTCGCCAAGGAGACCGTGTGACCCTCCCCCTGTCCGGAAGAACCACCGAGGACCTGCTGGCCGAGGTCGCCAGGATGAAACAGCACGACCTGCCGGTGCGGGGCGGGCAGGTGACCGCGTACGTGTACGACACCGGCCGGGCGGAGGTGCACGAGGCGGCGGCCCGCGCGTACTTCGAGATGCTGGAGGTCAACTGCCTGGACCCGACGGCGTTCCCCAGCATCGTCGAGATGGAGAAGCAGGTCGTGGGCGCGGTCGCCGAGCTGCTCGGCGGCGGCCACGGCATCTTCACCAGCGGCGGCACCGAGTCCATCATGCTGGCCGTCAAGGCCGCCCGGGACGCCGCCGGACGGGCCGCCCCCAACCTCGTGCTGCCGGTGACCGCACATCCGGCCTTCCACAAAGCGGCCCACTACCTGGGCCTGCGGGTCAAGGCCGTGCCGGTGGACCTGGAGACGTACAAGGTGCGGGTGGAGGACGTCGCGGCGGCGATCGACGAGGACACGGTCCTGGTGGTGGTCTCGGCGCCGTCGTACCCGCAGGGCGTGATCGACCCGGTCGCGGAGGTCGCCGCCGTGGCGGCCGAGGCGGGCGTGGCCTGCCACGTGGACGCGTGCGTGGGCGGCTGGCTGCTGCCGTGGCTGCGGGAGGCGGGGGCCGACGTGCCGCCGTTCGACCTGTCGGTGCCGGGGGTCACGTCCCTCTCCTGCGACCTGCACAAGTTCGGCTACGCGCCGAAGGGCGCCTCGGTGGTGCTGTTCGCCGACCCGGCGACGCGGCGCAGGGCGTACTTCGCCTCGGCCGCCTGGCCCGGCTACACGATCATCAACGCCACCGTGCAGAGCTCCAGGTCGGCCGGGCCGCTCGGCGGCGCGTGGGCCACCCTCCAGGCGCTCGGCCGGGAGGGGTACGTCGAGCTCGGCCGCGCCACCCTCAAGGCGGCGGCCCGGCTGCGGGAGGGCATCGCCGCGATCCCCGGACTGCGCGTCCTGGGCGCGCCCGAGTCCTCACTGGTGGCCTTCGCCGGGGACGACCTCGACGTGTTCGTCCTGGCCGACGCGGCCCGCGAGCGCGGCTGGTTCCTGCAACCGCAGCTCTCCTACGCAGGGATCCCCGCGAACCTGCACGTCACGGTCACCGGCGTGACGCTGACCGGCGTGGAGGCGATGCTCAGGGTGATCGCCGACGCGGCGGAGGCGGCCCGGCTGCGCGGCCCGGCCGTGGTGCCGGACGGCCTGGTCGAACTGATCGCCGACCTCGACCTGGACGCCCTGGACGACGCGACGTTCGCCGAACTGGCCGCCTCGGTGGGTGTGGACCTGCGTCCGGGCGCGGGCCAGCCGGGGATGGCGGTGGTCAACGCCGTCCTGGACGCCCTGCCCGCCGAGACCAGGGAAGCCCTTCTCCTCCGCTTCCTGTCGGTGATGTACGCCTCCTGACGGGCTCAGGACAGGTCGAACTCCCCCTTGGCGGCACCGTCGAGGAAGGCGAGCCATTCGTCCCGGGTGAAGGCCAGCGTCGGGCCTTCACCCCGGTCCTTGGTGTCCCTGACGAGAACGCCGTCATCCGGTTGCCGCATCACCTCGACACAGCTCCCACCGTTTCCCCCCGACGCCGTCGCCTTGACCCATACGCCCGTACGGAGACCGCTCACATCACTCATAGCTCTCCATCACCTCACGGATGATCTCGCGGCTCCTGTCCACGGGATACGCCATGCCGGACAGTGCCTCCCATCGCACGATAAGCGCTTGAACCGTCCTGGCGCGATTGGTCACCCGCCCCTCCTCGGCGCTTTCCAGGTAGGCGTGATCGGGGCCTCCCTCCAGGAGGGTGGCCACCTCGAAGGCTCCGAGACACCCCACGGTGAGCCCCGCCCTGAGAGGGATGATCCTGAGCGTGACGTAGGGCGGGTTGAGCACGTCGAGCAGCTTGGCAAGCTGCTCTCTCATCACTTCCGGGCCGCCGACCGGCCGATGCAGGACGCTCTCGTCCACGAGGGCCGAGTACACGGGCGGGGACGCGCGGCTGAAGACGGATTGCCGGTGCAGCCGGAACTGTACGGCCTCCTCGGCCTCCTGCTCCACGACCCCTGGCTCGCCCAGGAACACATGTCTGGCGTAATTCTCCGTCTGGAGCAGGCCGGGGATCAGCAGGGGTTCGGACGTCCTGATGGTGTGGGCCGCCGCCTCGACCTTCGGCCACTCGCGGAACCAGCGCGGGCCCAGCGCGCCGTGGATCTGGGGCAGCAACTCCGTCAACTGGCCCTTGAGGCCGAGCGCCTTCTCCACTTCGCGGGTGAAGTCCTCGCTCGGCTTGCGCAGCAGGCGTTCCACGTGCCCGACCGCGCTCTCGCTGTAGGCCAGCCGGTCCGCCAGACGCTCCTGGCTCAAGCCGTGGTCCGTACGGAAGGCACGCAGGCGTCTGGCGTACTCGGCCCACGCTTCCGCTTCTTCTTCCTTCGGCATGTCACGCCCTTCCCACAACTGTTCACGCAGAGGCATGGCGTACTCACTGTAAGGAACTGTACGGCCGATCCCAGAGGCCGGTCAGCCGAATCAACCGCATCCTGAGAACCCGCGTACACGCGACCTCGGCCTGTACGCCCATCCCGGAGGTGATCATGTCCAGTTCCCTGCATGCGGGCGTCAAGGTGTGGACGGTCGGCGAGCTCGACGACCCGGCGATGCTGCCCCGGCTGGCGCGTACCGAACTGGCGTCGTGGCTGGGAGCGGATCACCAGGCCCTGGACGACCTGCGGCTGATCGCCTCGGAGCTGGTCACGAACGCGTTGCAGCACGCGGCGGCACAGTGGGTCCGGCTGTCCCTCGCCCCGGAGGCGGGGTTCTGGCGGCTGGCCGTGACTGATCCGGGCCGGAACGGCCTGGTTCCGCGTCCCCGGGTGCCGGCGGACGCGGACGAGTCGGGACGCGGACTCCGGCTGGTGCACGAGCTGACCGCAGGACTCTGGGGGACCTATCAGGACAGGTCCGGCGAGCGGGTGGTGTGGGCGCTGCTACCCCGATAAACGGAGTTTCGATACCTGGGTTGCGAAATGCCGCCCTCCGGGATTACGCTACTCAGGTAGCGAAAAGGAGGCAGGGCATGGTGGGACGGCCGCGCAGGAGCGACGTCGACGAGAGCGTGATCAAGGCCGCCACCGAGCTGCTGCTCACCCGCGGCTACGCCGGCCTGTCGCCCGACGAGGTCGCCGAGCGGGCCGGCATCGCCAAGACCACGCTCTACCGCCGCTGGCCGACCAAGGACCACCTGGCCCTGGCCGTCGTCAACCGGCTCCAGGACCATGACGAGATCACCGACACCGGCGACATCCGGCGCGACCTGCCCGCGTACCTGGAGAAGATCGCGGCCGGGCTCAACCGGATGCGTGCGGCGGGCCGCGCGCCCGGTGACGAGGACGCGTCGGCGGGCACGGTGGCCGAGCTCGTGGCCGCCGCCGCCCGCCACCCGGACGTCGGCGAGCTGGAACGCCAGATGTACGCCCGCCGCAACACCCTGGCCCGCGCCCTGCTCGAAAAGGCCAGGGACCGCGGCCAGCTACGCGCCGACCTCGACGTCGAGGCCCTGTTCGACCAGCTCGCCGGGGCCCTGTACTACCGCGTCCTGATCATCGGCCTGCCCGTCGACCGCGCCTACGCCGAACGCCTCGTGGACACCGCCCTCCGCGGCGCCACCCCTGAGAACGGATAACACCATGTCGCTCATCGACCCCCGCACCACCGCCGTCATCCGCTCCGTCGACGCCGAGATCATCGGCGGCCCGCCCAGTACGGGCCGCATGCTCCTCGACTCCAGCGCCACCGGCGGCGCCCTGAGCACCATGCGCATCACGCTCGGCGAGGGCGCCGACGGCGCGGTCCCGCACACGCACACCACCGCCTCCGAGATGTTCTACGTCCTGGACGGCCGGGTGCAGGTGCTGTCCGGCGACGAGGTGATCACCCTGGAGCAGGGCGACGTGGCCGTCGTGCCGCCGGACGTCGCCCACGCCTTCGGCGCGGCCCCCGGCGCCGAGGCGGACCTGCTGATCGTCATCACGCCGGGCGTCGAGCGGTTCGAGTACTTCCGCCTGCTGGCCCGGCTGAAGACCGGCGAGGCCACGCTCGAAGAGCTGCTGGCCTCGCAGGACCGCTTCGACAACCACTTCCTCGACAGCCCGGCGTGGACGAAGGCCCGCTCCTGAGGGTCAGACCTTCGTGATCCGGACGGCGTCGGCGATCACGTAGCCGGTCGCCGAGGTCCACCGGCTCACCCCGACCACGTTGTACGTCCCGGCCGCCAGCGTGTACGTCCCCAGCACCCGCCATGCCCCGCCGCCGGTGCGCTGGTCCACATTCACGGTCTGGTTGCCGCCCGAGGCCGCCACGATGTGCGGCGCGGAGCCGTTGTACCCCGCGTTGGCCGGATACCAGACCTCCACCCGGTAGCTGCCCGCGCTCGGGATCGACGCCCGGAACCAGGCCGGATCGCTGGCCGCGACCGGGTCGGCGAAGCGGTAGTCGGCGCCGTGCGCCTGCGTGGAGTAGGACGAGGTGCCCCAGGACGCGGAGGCCGTGAAGCCCGCGTCGGCGTTGTCGATCACGACGCTGAAGCCGCCCGTGCCGCCCGTCGCCCGGCCCGCGCTCGGCGCGCTCTCCTGGTGGGTCCTGCTCAGCGCGGTCACGTAGTAGGTGGACGCGCCGCCGCCGGGGTCGGTGTAGGACGTCTGCCTGGTGGTGGCGATCAGGTTGCGGGCGTCGGCGAAGAAGCACGGATCGACCGAGGGCGGCGCGCCGGCCACGCGGTAGACCGCGTACGCCGTGCCGGAGCCGGTCCAGGCGAGCTGGACGCCGTTCGAGCCCGTGGTGGCCGAGGTGATCGTGGGCGCGGCGGGCGCGGCCCCGGAGCCCCGGGCGGGGAGCAGGGCGGGCTTGGCGTAGTGGTCGGTGACGAGCTTGGTGATCGCCCCGATCCGGTCGGCCTTGACGTCCTTGGCGCTGAAGTAGACGTCACCGGCGATCTCAGGATGTTTCCTGTTGTCGTACAGGTGGTCGCTCAGCTCGGCCGGGTCCTGCCAGGCGGCCTCCTGCCCCGAGGCGCCGGCCCGGTACGCGGCCTGCCCCACGACGAGCTGCACGCCGGTGCCGCGCACGACGTCCGACCACCACGCGGTCAGCACCTCATAGGCGGCCGTGGAGAAGCCGATGTGCCAGTAGATCTGCGGCGCCAGGTAGTCGATCCAGCCCTGCTTGACCCATTGGCGGCTGTCGGCGTAGATCGCGTCGTACGACTGGAGACCCGACGTACGCGAGCCGAGCGGGTCGGTCGAGGAGTTGCGCCAGATCCCGAACGGGCTGATCCCGAACGACACCCACGACTTGGCGGTGTGGATGCGCTGGCCGAGCTCGCGGACGAGCAGGTTGACGTTGTCGCGCCGCCAGTCGGCGATGTTCGGGAACGCGCCGCCGTACTGGGCGTAGGCGGCCGAGTCGGGGATGGCCTGGCCGCTGACCGGATAGGGGTAGAAGTAGTCGTCGAGGTGCACGCCGTCCACGTCGTAGCGGGTGACGGCGTCCATGATCGCGTCCTCGATGAAGTCGCGTACCGCCGGGATGCCGGGGTTGTAGTAGAGCTTGCCGCCGTAGGCGAAACGCCAGTCGGGGTGCTGCCGCGCGGGGTGCGTGGAGATCAGCTTGGACGGGTCGTCGTTGTTGGCCACCCGGTACGGGTTGAACCAGGCGTGGAACTCCAGGTTCCGCGCGTGGGCCTCGCTGACCATGAACGCCAGCGGGTCGTAGCCGGGGTTCGTCCCCTGGGTGCCGGTCAGCCATTGCGACCACGGCTCGTACGGGGAGGGCCAGAACGCGTCCGCCGTGGGCCTGACCTGCACGATCACGGCGTTCATGCGCTTGGCGACGGCCAGGTCGAGCCAGGCCCGGAACTCGGCCTGCTGGGCGGAGACGCTGAGCCCGGTACGGCTCGGCCAGTCGATGTTGGCGACCGACGAGATCCACATGGCCCGGAGCTGCCGCTTGGGCGTCGCGGGATCGGTCGCGCAGGCGGCTGCGGAGGCGACTGCGGAGTCGGAGGTGAGGGCTGCGGAGGCGGGGGCGGGAGCCACGGCGGCGACGACGGCGGCGGCGGTGAGCGCCGCCAGGACGGTACGCAGGAGCGCGGTCACGAAAGGAAGTTTCAGTCCCCCGACCGCAGAGCGCAATAGTTTTCAGGGGCCCAACTTTCCCGCCACCCCTTGGATGGCGGGCGGAAAGTTTTACCTAACACGTCTGTAATGTCAATTATCGACATTGTGTCAGAGGTGACATACGTTGGGCCGCATTCGGCGGCCAAACGCGGGCCGCGGACACGCGCCCGCGTTCCACCCGTCACCCCCCAACGAGGAGCATCCCCATGATTCTCGCCCGCACGCGATTAGCTGCCCTCGCCACCTCCGCCCTGACCGTCGCCCTGATCACCGCAGGCCAGCCCGCCGCCCAGGCCGCCCGGGAACCCGCGCTGCCGGCGGCGTTCGCCAAGGCCGCCTCGGCCAGCGACGTCCCCCGCGACCTGCTGGTCGCGCTCGCCTACGCCGAGACCCACCTCGACGACCACCAGGGCAAGCCCAGCGCCAGCGGCGGCTACGGCCTGATGCACCTGGTCAGCAACCCCACGGCGCACGCGCTGGAGAAGGCCGCCGAGCTCACCAGCCTGCCGGTCGAGAAGCTGCGCTCCGACAACGAGTCCAACATCCTCGGCGGCGCCGCCGTCCTCCGCTCCTACGCCGACGAGCTCGGCCTGGACGACGCCGCCCGCAAGGACGCCGGCCGCTGGTACCAGGCCGTCGCCAAGTACGGCAACGCCTCCTCGCCGGAGACCGCCCGCCTGTACGCCGACGCGGTCTACGAGCAGCTCGGCCTGGGCATCAAGGCCAGGGGCGTGACCGTCAAGCCCCAGGAGGTCACCGCCGACCGCGGCGAGTACGCCAACGCCCGCGACCTGAACGCCCGCTCCGACGTAGGCGTGCTCAGCACCGACTATGGCCCGGCCGCCTGGGTCGCGGCCAGCTCCAGCAACTACACCGCCTCCAGCCGGCCGTCGAGCTACGCCATCGACCGCGTGGTCATCCACGTGACGCAGGGCTCGTACGCCGGGACGATCTCCTGGTTCCAGAACTCCGCCGCGCAGGTCTCGGCGCACTACGTCGTCAAGTCCTCCAACGGCGCCATCACCCAGATGGTGCGCGAGAAGGACGTCGCCTGGCACGCCGGCAACTGGACGTACAACACCAGGTCGATCGGCATCGAGCACGAGGGCTACGTCAGCGAGGCCTCGTGGTTCACCGACGCCATGTACCGCGCGTCGGCGGCCCTGACCAAGGCCATCTGCGACAAGTACGGCATCCCGAAGGACCGCGCCCACATCATCGGGCACAACGAGGTTCCCGGCGCCGACCACACCGACCCGGGGTCGTACTGGAACTGGACCACGTACATGAACTACGTGACCGGCGGCGGCACGCCCTCGTGGTCCACCACGGTGGACAACGCCACCTCCGGCAAGTTCACCGCCAGCGCCAACTGGGGCACCTCCGCCTACTCCGCCCAGCGTTACGGCGCCGACTACCGCTTCGCCGACCCGGTCGCCTCCAGCGACCCGGCCTGGTACCAGGCCGCGATCCCCAGCGCGGGCACGTACAAGGTGGAGGTCTGGTATCCGTCCGATCCCGGTTACAACAGCTCGGCGCCGTACATCGTGGCGGCCTCGGGCGGTAACCAGACCGTCTACGTCGACCAGCGTTCCGGCGGCGGAGGGTGGCGCAGCATCGGCACCTTCTCACTGAACGCCGGCACCTACAACGTCGTCGGCATCAGCCGGTGGACCGCCGGCACGGGTCTCGTCATCGCCGACGCGGTCCGGATCAGCAAGGTCTGACCCCCCGAACCCGCGAAGCCGGCTCACACCCTCTCCCCCGGGGGTGTGAGCCATTTCACTTTGCCAATCATGTAATCGATTTCATAAGCTGCCGTGTAATCGATTACACGGAGGAACGATGGCAAGGATCAAGGATGTCGCCGCGCAGGCCGGTGTCTCCGTCGCCACGGTCTCCCGCGTGCTCAACGACAACCCCTCGGTCAACGAGGAGACCCGGCGCCGAGTTTACGACGCGATGAACGCGCTCAACTACGTGCCCAACGCCGTCGCCCGCTCCCTGCGCACGACCGCGACCAGGACGATCGGCCTGATCATCGGCGACGTCCTGAACCCGTTCTTCACCGAGCTGGCCAGAAGCGTCGAGGACGAGGCCAGGCGCGAGGGCTTCACGGTCGTCATGGGCAACGCCGACGAACGCGCCGACCAGCAGGACCACTACGTGCGCACGCTGCTGGAGCAGCGCGTGGACGGGCTGCTGATCTGCCCGACCGCCGAGGTCACGCCGCTGGTGCAGCAGCTCGCCGAGGCCGGCCGGCCGGTGGTCTTCCTCGACCGCACGATCGCCGGGCTCGACGTGCCCTCCGTGCGCTCCGACGGCGCCGCCGCCATCGCCGAGCTGGTCCGCCACCTGCGCGAGCAGGGCCACCGCCGGATCGCCCTGGCCTCCGGCCCGGCCACCCTGTCCACCGGACGCGAGCGCACGGACGCCTTCGCCACCGCGATGGCCGCCGAGGGCCTGGAGGTGCGCCCCGAGTACGTGCGCCCCGGCGACTTCCGCGAGGGCAGCGGCCGGCGCATCACCGCCGAGCTGCTCGACCTGCCCGAGCCGCCCGAGGCCATCTTCTTCGGTGACAACCTGATGACGCTGGGCGGGCTGGAGGAGATCCAGGCCAGGAGCCTGCGCATCCCCGCCGACGTCGCCGTCGCCTCCTTCGACGACGTGACCTGGTTCAAGCACACCGCCCCGCCGATCACCGCCATCGCCCAGCCGACCGCCGAGATGGGGCGCCTGGCCGTGCGGCTCGTGATCGGCCGGATCCAGAGCGGGCAGGCGGCCGACTCGCACGTCCTGCCTGCTCACCTGGTGATTCGCCGATCTTGTGAGCGGAAAGGGATCATGGAGTGAGCGCGGAGATACTCAAGGCCGAGGGCCTGCGCAAGGTCTTCCCCGGTGTCGTGGCACTCGACGGCGTCGATCTCAGCCTGCGCGCCGGCGAGGTGCACGTCCTGCTCGGCGAGAACGGCGCGGGCAAGAGCACGCTGATCAAGATCCTGTCGGGCGCGTACCGGCCGGACGGCGGGCGCGTCACCGTCGACGGGCAGCCGGTGGACATCCGGTCGGCGGGCGACGCCCAGCGGCTCGGCATCGCCACCATCTACCAGGAGTTCAACCTGGTCCCCCAGCTCACCGTCGCGGAGAACCTGGCGCTCGGCCGCCCGCCGCGCCGCTTCGGGCTGGTGGACAAGAAGCGCATGGAACGGCAGGCCAAGGCGCTGCTCGACCGCGTCGGCGTGGACGTCGACCCGGCGACCCCGATCTCCCGGCTCGGCATCGCCCGCATGCAGATGGTGGAGATCGCCAAGGCGCTCGCGCTCGACGCCCGCGTGCTCATCATGGACGAGCCCACCGCCGTGCTCACCTCCGGCGAGGTCGCCAAGCTGTTCACGATCGTCCGCCAGCTCCGCGACGAGGGCGTGTCGATCGTGTTCATCACCCACCACCTGGAGGAGATCGCCGAGATCGGCGACCGGGTGACCGTGCTGCGCGACGGCAGGTCGGTCACCGAGATCCCGGCCGACACCCCGCAGGACGAGCTGGTCAGGCTCATGGTGGGCCGCCCGATCGACCAGCAGTTCCCGCGCCAGGCCGCCGAACGCGGCGAGGCCCTGCTCAAGGTCTCCGGCCTCGGCCGCAGGGGCGTCTTCGACGACGTGTCGTTCGAGGTGCGCGCGGGTGAGGTGGTCGGGGTCGCCGGGCTGGTGGGCGCCGGCCGCACCGAGGTCGCGCGGGCCGTCTTCGGCGCCGACCGCTACGACGCCGGCGAGGTGGTCGTGCGCGGCAGGCGCCTGGCCCCCGGCGACGTGCACGCCGCCATGGAGGCCGGGCTCGGGCTCGTCCCCGAGGACCGCAAGGGCCAGGGCCTGGTGCTCGGCGCGGACGTGGCCGAGAACCTGGGCCTGGTCACCATGCGCGCCGCCACCCGCGCCGGCTTCGTCGACCGCGCCGGCCAGCGCAAGGCCGCCGGGAAGGTGGCCGAGCAGCTCGGCATCCGGATGACCGGCCTGGACCAGGAGGTCCGCACGCTGTCCGGCGGCAACCAGCAGAAGGTCGTCATCGGCAAGTGGCTGGTCGCCGACGCGGGCGTGCTCATCCTCGACGAGCCGACCCGCGGCATCGACGTCGGGGCCAAGGTCGAGATCTACCAGCTCATCAACGCGCTCACCGCCTCCGGGCACGCCGTGCTCATGATCTCCAGCGATCTGCCGGAGGTGCTCGGCATGAGCGACCGCATTCTGGTCATGGCCCGCGGCAGGCTCGTCGGCGAGCTGCCCGCGACCGGGACCACGCAAGACGACGTCATGGCCCTCGCGGTCACGGATGTGGAGGGTCCCCGTGCCAAGTAGCACCGTTCCGAACAAGCTCACCGGCCGCCGGTCGCCCGCCGCGGCCTGGTTCGCCGAGAACGGCGCGCTCGCCGCGCTCGTCGTGCTGGTCGTGGCGCTGTCGTTGTTGTCGTCCGACTTCCTCAGCGTGACGAACCTGCTCAACGTCGGCGTCCAGGCGGCCGTCACCGCGATCCTGGCCTTCGGCGCCACGTTCGTGATCGTCACCGGCGGCATCGACCTGTCCGTCGGCTCGGTCGCCGCGCTGTCGGCGATCGTGCTGGCCTGGACGGCCACCAGCGCCGGGCTGCCGTGGCCGGTCGCCGTGGTGGTCTCGCTGGCCGTCGGCGTCGTGTGCGGCCTGGTCAACGCGGCCCTGATCGCGTACGGGAAGCTGCCGCCGTTCATCGCCACGCTGGCCATGCTCGGCATCGCCCGCGGCCTGGCCCTGGTCATCTCGCAGGGCAGCCCGATCGCGATGCCCGACTCGGTCTCGCATCTGGGCGACACCCTCGGCGACTACCTGCCGATCCCGGTGCTGGTGATGCTGGTCATGGGCGTGATCGCGGCCGTGGTGCTCAACCGCACGTACCCGGGCCGGGCCATGTACGCCATCGGCGGCAACGAGGAGGCCGCCCGGCTGTCCGGCATCAAGGTCAACCGGCAGAAGCTCATCACGTACGCGCTGTCCGGCGTCTTCGCGGCGGTGGCCGGGATCGTCCTGGCCAGCCGCCTGGCCTCGGCCCAGCCGCAGGCCGCGGCGGGCTACGAACTGGACGCGATCGCGGCCGTCGTCATCGGCGGCGCGAGCCTGTCCGGCGGCAAGGGCAGGGCGCTCGGCACCTTCGTCGGCGCGCTCATCCTCGCCGTGCTGCGCAACGGGTTGAACCTGCTGTCCGTCTCGGCGTTCTGGCAGCAGGTCGTGATCGGCGTGGTGATCGCGCTCGCGGTCCTCGTCGACACCCTGCGGCGCAGGGGAACGAACTAGGAAAAGGAAGTAAAGATCATGCGGATTCCCGCGATTGTCATGGCCGGCGCCGCGCTCACGCTCGGCCTGGCCGCCTGCGGCTCCTCCGGCGACGGCGGCTCCGGAGGCACGTCCTCGGGGGGCGGGGACATCAAGATCGGCATGTCGGTGTCGACCCTGAACAACCCCTACTTCGTGCAGCTGCGCAGCGGCGCGGAGGCGGAGGCCAAGAAGGAGGGCGTCACGCTGACCGTCACCGACGCCCAGAACGACGCCTCCCAGCAGGTGAACCAGGTCCAGAACTTCACCAGCCAGAACATGAAGGCGATCATCGTCAACCCGGTCGACTCCGACGCGGCGGCCCCGGCGGTCAAGGCGGCGGACCGGGTCAAGATCCCGGTGATCGCGGCCGACCGCGGCGTCAACGGCGCCGAGGTGGCCCAGACGGTGGCCTCCGACAACGTGGCCGGCGGCAAGCTGGCCGCCCAGGAGCTGGCCAAGCAGCTCGGCGAGAAGGGCAGCGTGGTCGTGCTGCAGGGCACGGCGGGCACGTCCGCCTCGCGCGACCGGGGCCAGGGCTTCGCCGACGGCATCGCCGCGTACCCGAACATCAAGGTCGTCGCCAAGCAGCCGGCCGACTTCGACCGCACCAAGGGCCTGGACGTCATGACCAACATGCTCCAGTCGAACCCCGGCATCACCGGCGTCTTCGCCGAGAACGACGAGATGGCGCTCGGCGCGATCAAGGCCCTGGGCGCCAAGGCGGGCCAGCAGGTCAAGGTCGTCGGCTTCGACGGCACCCCCGACGGCCTGAAGGCCGTGCAGGCGGGCACGCTGGCCGCCAGCGTCGCCCAGCAGCCGTCGCTGCTCGGCCAGCAGGCGGTGCAGGCCGCGGTCAAGGCCGCCAAGGGCGAGACCATCGAGAAGACGGTGGCCGTGCCCGTCAAGGTGGCGACCAAGGAGAACGTCGCGGACTTCCAGTGAAGCGCGCGGGGATACTGAACGCCGAGCTGGCGGGGGCCATGGCCCGGCTCGGCCACACCGACCAGGTGCTGGTCTGTGACAGCGGGATGCCCGTGCCGCCCGGCGTCCGGGTCGTCGACCTGGCGTTCCTGCCGGGCATCCCGGCCTTCGCCGACGTGCTCGACGGGCTGCTGGCCGAGCTCGTCGTCGAGGGGGCCACGGCGGCCGAGGAGGTGCGCGCGGGCAACCCGGGCTGCGCCGAGCTGCTCTCGGCCCGGCTGCCGGGGCTGGCGTACGTGCCGCACGAGGAGCTGAAGCTGCTGTCGGCGGGGGTGCGGCTGGCCGTCCGTACCGGGGAGGCCACGCCGTACTCGAACGTGATCCTGCGGTGCGGGGTGGCGTTCTAGGGACGCCTGCCCCGGGGCGCTGGGAAGCGGGCGGAGGAAGATCTACTCTGGCGTCGAGGGAGGCGCCATGACCCACGAGGCAGCAGAGCCGGACCCCGCCCAACTCCGTCGCGTCGCCATGGCGAGCGCGGTCGGCACCACGATCGAGTGGTACGACTACTTCATCTACTCCACGGCCGCCGCGCTGGTCTTCGGCTCCCAGTTCTTCTCACCGCTCTCGCCCGCCTCGGGCACGCTGGCCGCGTTCGCCACGCTCGGCGTCGGGTTCCTGGCCCGGCCCGTGGGCGGCCTGGTGTGGGGCCACTTCGGCGACCGGCTCGGGCGCAAGGCGATGCTGATCGCGTCCCTGCTGCTGATGGGCGCGGCCACGGTCGGCGTCGGGCTGCTGCCCACCTATGACCAGATCGGGGTGCTGGCCCCGATCCTGCTCCTGGCCCTGCGGTTGCTCCAGGGGCTCAGCGCCGGCGGTGAGTGGGGCGGCGCGGCTCTGCTCGCCGTCGAGCACGCCCCGCCCGGCCGACGGGGCCGCTACGGGCTGTACTCCCAGGTGGGCGTGCCCGCCGGACTGATCCTGGCGCAACTGGTGTACGTCGCGGTGACGGCCAGGCTGTCGGAGGCGCAGTTCACGAGCTGGGGCTGGCGGCTGCCGTTCCTGTTCAGCATCGTGCTGGTCGGGGTCGGGCTGTTCATCAGGCTGCGGGTGGCCGAGACGCCGGTGTTCCGGGCGCTGGCCGCCGAGCAGGCCCGCAGCAGGCGGCCCGTCCTCGACGTCTTCCGCGAGCGGCCGCGGGCGCTGCTGATCGCCTCGGCCAGCTTCATCGCCAACACCGCGATCGGCTACGTGTTCCTCGCCTACCTCCTGTCCTACGGCACCCAGGTGCTGAAGGTCGGCAGGAACGTCATGCTGGTCGTGGTGATCATCGGCAGCCTGACCTGGCTGGCCGGGATCGTGGCCTCGGCGATCTGGTCCGACCGGATCGGCCGCAAGCCGGTCTACCTGGCCGGCTCGGTGCTCCTCGTGGTCTGGGCCGTGCCGTTCTTCCTGCTGGTGGACACCAAGGTCGCCGCGCTGATGGTGGTCGCCGTGGTGGTGCTCAACGTGGGGCTCGCCGCGACGTACGGGCCCCAGTCGGCGTTGTTCGCCGAGATGTTCGAGGCCCGCTACCGCTACAGCGGGGTCTCCTTCTCGTACGCGGTCGGCGCGCTGCTCGGCGGCGGGTTCGCCCCGCTGGTCGCGACGGCGCTGCACGAGGCGACCGGCACGTCGTTGTCGGTGTCGGCGTACATGGCCGGGGTCGGGCTGATCAGCCTGGTGGCGGTGCTGGCCATGAAGGAGACCCGTACGCCGCGGGCGGCCGGCTGAGTCAGGCCGTGGCGCCGCCGTCGATCACGTGGTCCTGCCCGACGACGAAGCTGGACTCCGGCGAGGACAACCACAGCGCGGCCGCGGCGATCTCCTCCGGGGTGGCGACGCGGCCGATCGGCAGGGCGTCGCGCATGCGCTCGTCGCGCTCGGCGGGCGTCTCGCCGGGCCGCATGGACATGGGCGAGTCGATCGGGCCGGGGCTGACGGCGTTGACGCGGACGCCGTCGGCGATGTGGTCGCGGGCGGCGGTGCGGGTCAGGTGGCTCACCCCGGCCTTCGAGGCGGCGTAGGCGGCGGCCCCGGGCAGGCGCCAGTGGGCGCCCAGGTTGCTGGCCACGTTGACGATCGTCCCGCCGCCATGTTCGCGCATGTACGCGATCTCGTGCTTCATCGACAGGAACACGCCCTTGAGGTTCACCGCGAGCACGGTGTCCCAGGTGTCCTCGTCGTAGTCGGCCACCGGGGCCAGCATGCCGAAGACGCCCGCGGCGTTGAGCGCCATGTCGAGCCCCCCGTAGCGGGTGACGGCGGCCTCCACCATGGCGGCGACGGAGGCCGAGTCGGTCACGTCCACGGTGAAGCCGGCGGCCCGCCCGCCCTCGGCCTCGATCTCCTTGACCACCTCGCCGAGCCGTCCGGTGTCCCGCCCGGCGGCCAGAACGGACGCGCCCTTCCTGGCGTACGCCAGCGCGGCGGCCCGTCCCACGACCCCGGTGGCCCCGGTGACCACCACGACTTTTCCTTCAAACACCAAGAACTCCTAGAACGATCGGTCTTAAATTTGGACGGCCACCATGGCCTGCTCGACCGCGTCGCGCAGGCGGCGCGGGTCAGGATCGGCGCGCCCGAGCACGCGCAGCCCCTGCAGCAGCACGAGCAGGAACCTGGCCAGCGCGTAAGGGTCCTTCGACTCCGGGATCTCCCCCTGGGCGCGGGCGCGGACCAGCGCGGCGGCCAGCGCCGTCTCCAGCTCGGCCCAGCTCGCCGTCACCCGGCGCGACAGCTCGGCGTCCCGCGAGGCGAACTCCACGGCCGTGTTGACGACCATGCAGCCGCGCCGCAGCTCGTCGGCGAGGATCTCGGCCACGTACGCGTCGAGGAAGGCGCGTACGGCCGGCACCGCGGGCCCCGGCTGGGCCAGCGGCTCGACCACGTTGCGCCGGGCCAGGTAGCGCTCCAGCGCCTTGACGTAGAGCTCCCGCTTGCCGCCGAAGGTGCCGTAGATGCTGGCCCGCGCCAGCCCCAGCCGCTCCACCAGGTCGGCCATCGAGGTCGCCTCGTAACCGCGCTCCCAGAACAGGTCGAGCGCCCGGTCGAGCGCGACCTCGGGATCGAACTCCTTGCTCCGTGCCACGCGGTGAAGCTACCACATTCAAGAACGAGCGGTCTAATTTGTTCGGCGTCTACGCACCCGGCTCACGGAACTCCGGGGCCTGGCCGTCGTCCGGCCGGTCCAGGTTCGGGTTGAGGGATTCGAGCGGCGTGTCGTCCGCGACGGCCCGCTCGGCGGCGGCGCTCTCCTCCACCGGCCGCTGCCGCGGGATGCTCAGCAGGCCGAGGCTGTCCTGCTCGCCCCGCCGCCTGATGACGTCGTTGATCGCCTCGGCCATCTCCTCCCTGGAGTAGCTGCCCTCCGGCAGCTCGTTGAGATGGGCCAGCATGTCGGCGGGGATGCGCACGTGCGCGGAGACCCGCGCGTACACCTCGCGGACCGCCACCCGGTCCCGCCCCTGGAACGCCTCGTCCAGGGCCTCCTGGAGCTCGTCCAGCACAGCGTGATCAGCCATTTCCTTACCCCTTCAGTAGGTCTTCGGCTTGCTCGGTCACGTCGTCCACCGAGACGTCCGCGACCCACGTCCCGTCGTGCTCGCAGCGTTCGGCCTCCACGTCCACGCCGCTCGCGCCGCAGGACGGGCACCGGGTGGTCCAGGAGACCAGCGGCCGGTGCGCGGTCCTGGTGAGCGGCCCCGCGTTGATGAGGTTGCCGCACCAGTAGACGGCGACCGTGGGGGTGCCGACGGCCGCGGCCAGGTGGCGCGGGCCGGTGTCGTTGGCGATCACCAGGTCGCAGCGCTCGTACAGGGCGGCCAGGCCGCCGAGGGTCAGCGTGCCGACGACGGGGATCACCGGATACCCGCGCCCGCGCATGGCCGCGATCGTCGCCTCCACCAGGTCCTTCTCGGCCGAGTTCCCGGTCACCGCGACGGGCCGGCCGAGCCGGTCGGCCACCTCGGCGAAGCGTTCGGCGGGCCAGCGCCGCCGCGGGTCCGTCGCCCCCGGATGCAGCGCGATCAGCCGGGACGGCGGCTCGCCGAACGACTCGGCCAGCTCCGCCCGGTCGCGGCCGGTGACGGGTACCTGCGCTTCGAGCCGCTCGGCGAGCCCGCCGACCAGCTCGGCCACCTGGAGGAAGCGCAGCGTCTCGTGCTGGAAGTACGTGTAGGGCACCCACCGGTCCAGTTCCTCGGCGTCCGGGGAGCGCAGCCCGGCGGTCACCCGCGCCCCGAGCGACCGCAGGAACGGGTTGGTGAAGCGCCCGCCGCCGTGGATCTGCACCGCCAGGTCGAACGACCGCTCCCGCAGCTCGGCGCGGGTCTCGTCGGGCACCGGGTAACCGTGCTCCGGCGTCGAGACCCCCGAGATCGGCGGCAGCGCCACCACGTCGTCCACCGGGCCCGGCCGCCCGGACAGGAACTCGGCGTGCCACGGCGTGCCGAGCAGGGTGAGCCTGGCCTCGGGGTAGGCCCGCTTGATCGCGTCGATGGCCGGCAGCGCGACCAGGTAGTCGCCGATGGCGTTGGCCCGCAGGACGGCGACGCTCCGCACGTCCCCCACCAGGCCTGGCCGGGCCGTCATCGGGTCTCCGGCATGTAGTCGTAGCATTCCGCGCTCCTGTCCACAACGGTGGTCGGCAGCCCGCAGCCCAGCTCTCCCATGGCCGGCTGGTCCTTGGCCGGGCTACCCGGCAGGGATGGCCCATAACTTCGGTTATGGGACGAACCTATTTGAACCGATATGCGTTTGAGCTGGGCTTTCGCAGGTATTCGCCCTCTATGGGCACCCTGAGGGAAGAGACGGTCAGCGCGGTCGTCGTCGGCGACGTCATGCTCGACTCGTGGCTGCACGGGTCGGCCAAGCGGCTGGCCCAGGAGGCGCCGGTGCCCGTGCTGAACCTGGAGGCGGTCGAGGACGCGCCGGGCGGGGCCGCCAACACGGCGGCCAACCTGGTGGCGCTCGGCGCCCGCGTCCGGCTCGTCGGCGTCGTGGGCGACGACCCCTGCGGCGACCAGCTCGTCCAGGCATTGCGGCTGCTCGGGGTGGAGACGGACCTGCTGCCGGTGCCGGGACGGCGTACCGCGCACAAGCGGCGCCTGGTGGCCGGCGGCCAGCTCGTCGCCCGCTACGACGAGGAGGACCGTGACGTCGTCCCGCCCGAGACCGAACGGGACCTGCTGGCCCGCCTCTCGGACGCCGTGACGGGCGCGGACGTCGTCGTGGCCTGCGACTACGGCGGCGGCGTGTTCACCCCGGCCGTGCGGCGGTCGCTGGCCGGGCTGCCGCTGCTCGTGGTGGACGCGCACGCGATCGCGCCCTGGGGCGAGTGCGGCCCGGCGGCGGTGCTGCCCAACTACGCCGAGGTGGTGCACCTGCTCGGCGAGGCAGCCGACACGACCGTTGCAACCGAGGCCGCCGACCGGCCGGCGTACCTGATGGCGCGTTCGGAGCGGATCCTGGCCGCCACCCGGGCCCGGATCGCGGTGACCACCCTGGACGGCGAGGGCACGCTGCTGCACAGGGCCGGCCGCCCGCCGTACCGGACCTACGCCCAGCCCGCGCCGCCGCACATGGCGACCGGCGCGGGCGACACCTACACCGCGGCCTTCTCGCTCTGGCTGGCCGCCGGCGCGACGCCGGAGGAGGCCGCAGAGGCGGGCCAGGCCGCCGCCGGAGTGGTCGTCCGCCGCCCCGGCACGGCCGTCTGCACCCGCTACGAGCTGCTGCGCGCCCTGCGCCGCCAGGAGGGCACCGTGCAGGCCCCCGAGCGCCTGGCCCAGCTCCTGGACGAGCACCGGCGCAGGGGCGAGCGGATCGTGTTCACCAACGGCTGCTTCGACGTGCTGCACCGGGGGCACGTCAGCTACCTGGAACAGGCCGGGCAGCTCGGGGACGTGCTCGTGGTCGCGGTCAACAGCGACCTCAGCGTGACCCGGCTGAAGGGCCCGGGCCGCCCGGTCAACCCCTGCGAGGACCGCATGTCGGTGCTGGCCGCCCTGAACGACGTGGACTACGTGACCGAGTTCGACGAGGACACCCCGGAGCGGCTGATCAGGCTGATCAGGCCGGAGATCTACGTCAAGGGCGGCGACTACACCCCGGAGATGCTGGCCGAGGCGCCGCTGGTGCGCTCGCTCGGCGGCGAGGTGCGGGTGCTCGACTACCTGCCCGACCGCTCGACGACCGCCGTCATCGGCCGCATGCGCTCGGCGCCCGGCGAACCGGACACGGTCAGGCCCTTTCCGCCAGCACGTCCATGACCAGCGAACGCACCATCCGCAGGGCCTCCTCGACCGCCCCGCGCACCGGCTCGCTCAGCTCCACCAGCACGTCGTCGGTGACCAGCCGGGCCGGCTCGCAGCACAGCACGAGCACCCGCTCGGGCACCCGGCCGAGCTCCCGCGCCATGCGCAGCACCTTGACCGGGTCGAGGCCGTGGTTCTCGGCCCCGGCGCCGCCCGGGCAGGGCAGGTCGTGCAGGTCGGGTTCGAGCAGGGTGAGCGTGCCCGGCTGCTCGCCGCGCGGCGCGGCGTCCACGAGGATCGCGGCCTCGTAGTCGCGCTGGAGCGCGTAGGCCAGGTCGAGGCCGCGGCTGCCGAAGTCGATCACGTCGGCGGGCAGGTCGTCGTCGGCCAGGCGGCGCACGACCTCGACGCCGAAGCCGTCGTCGCCGAGGAAGACGTTCCCGATCCCGGCCACCAGGACGCGCGGACGGCAGCCGCCTCCGACGGGTTCGAGCTCCTCCGCCGAGTAGAAGAACCGGTGGCACGGCAGCCTGGACTCGCCCAGGTCGCGCAGCGGGTCGCCGGCGAGGGTGACGCCGACGTGGAAGCCGCCGTCGTCGTCCCGCTCGACGCTCTCGACCACCGCCAGGCGGCCGTTGAGCGCGAGGTCGAGGATGTCGGCGCGGCTCTTGGGGCGCAGGCGCACCCGGCTGCCCGGGGCCAGCCGCACGCCGTCGACGATCGCCTCGGCCGGGCCGAGCCGTTCGGGGTGGGACCGAGTATCCATGTCACGTCTCCCGCATGGTGCCGTGCAGGCGCATGAGCTCTTCCGGGGTGAGCGCGGCGCAGTGGTCGAGGAGCTGGTCGATCTCCGTGGCGTCGAACGTGCCGCCCTCCGGCGCGACCTTGGGATGGTCGTAGAGGATGACCGGCGCGGACAACATCGTGTGCCGGTCGCCCTCCTCGCCCACCAGCACCGGCCAGGTGCCGATGTTGTGGCAGCCCGCGGCGAGCGTCCGCAGGGCGTCGGGCGGCTCCATCAGCGAGACGAACCGGCCGCCCGGCGAGCTCACCACCGTGTGCGCGGAGATCAAGGTGTGCTTCATGGCCTCCGCCCGCGAGTCGCCCTGCCACGGGCTGGTGTTCGCCACCCGGACGGTGATCCGGAACAGGCCCTCGCGCAGCCGTTCGGCGAACACCTCGGCCCGGCCGCTCAGCGCCTCCCAGCCGCGCAGCAGCACGCCCTCGCCGTCGAGCCATTCGGCCCGCTGGCCCGGCGGCACGTGGATCTCCATGCCGGCCGGGCAGCCCAGCAGGTCGGCCAGGCGCAGCCCGGTCTCGGCCACCTCGCGCTCCTTGGCCTCCTCCCTGGGCCGGTGGCGGACGCCGCCGACGGTCAGCTCGGGCACGCGGACCAGCTCGCCCTCGCGCTGCACGGCCACCTCGCAGGTGACCAGGTGCAGGAAGCGCACGTGCACGTCCACGACGTCGTCGCCGCCGGCCTCCAGCAGGCACTGGGTCTGGGTCAGCCACGGGTTGCCCTCGTGCGCCCGGCCGTAGGACTCGGGGTGCACGCCGCCGAACGTCCAGCGCCGCCGGTCGGCGGCGGAGCGGCGGCTGGGCCACAGCAGGTGGCCGCCGTAGAGGACGGCCCTGGCGACGCGTCTCACATGGTCCATCTGCCGGCCCCCACGCCGGGCTCGGACCGGACGATCTCGACCTGCTCGACCTCCGGCGCCGCGTCGCGCACGGCCCGGCGCACCGCGTCCGCCGAGCCGCCCCCGCCCTCGCCGTCGTCGCCGAGGCGCAGGCGTACGAGGTCGCCCTCGACGGCGACCACCTCGGCGCCGGTGCCGCGCAGCGCGTCCTCGACCCGGGTCCGCACGTCGATCGGGTGGAGGTCGTGCAGCAGCAGGAGGTGCGCGACCACGTCGTCGGCGGCCAGCCGGGCGGCCAGTTCGTCGTCGGCCGCGGCCATGATCCGTGTGAGGCCCTCGCCGTAGAGGTCGAGCAGGGCCTGGGCCAGCTCGACGGCGGGCGGTTCGGCCCGTTCGAGCAGGCTCTCGATCCTGCCGATGCGTGCGTTCAGCGACATGAACCCTCCCGGACGGTCATGCCGTCAGGAAACCTGTCGTATTTAGCGGCATTCATCGGCCTTAAGCCCCCCAAGTGGCCATTGCAGAGGTTTAGCGATGGCGTCGTTCGGTATCCGATCAGTACCTCTACGTAGCGGGCATACCGCGTCGACGAAGGCGGCAAACCATGACCCAGACCCTGCCCACGCGCCCGGAGCTGTCCGAAGAGGCTCAACCGGAGGAGAAGGAGGAGCGCGGCCACCCGATCCTGCGCGCCATGGCCCGCGGCGCCGTCGGCTCGATGGCCATGTCGGGCCTGCGTCAGCTCACCGTCTCGCTCGGGATGGTGGACCGCACGCCGCCGGAGTCGGTCCTGCAGAAGACCGCGCCGCAGCTCTTCCGCGACATCCCGGTGGAACGCCGCCCGGCCCTGGTGGAGGCGGTCCACTGGCTGTACGGCGCGGCCGGCGGCGCCGGGTTCGGCCTCCTGCCCCGCGCGGTGCGCGAACGGCGCTGGAGCGGCCCGCTCTACGGTGTGCTCGCCTGGGCCGCGTTCGAGGCCGGCATCGCCCCGGCGCTCGGCCTGCCGCGCAGCCGCCACACCGCCTCGGAACGCGTGGCGCTGCTGGCCGACCACCTCCTGTACGGCGCCGTCGTGGGCTCCTCGGCCCGGTCCCGCCCGCGCCGCTAGCCGGACCAGCCGCCTAGACCAGCCGCACCGGCCCGGCGTCGATCGGCACCCGGAACAGCGCGTACGGGTACCGCCGCCGGTCCAGCCCGCCCTGGAACCTGGCCTGGCGGTGCAACTGGTTGGCGGTCACGTACAGGTGGCCGTCGGCCACGGACAACGTGTCGGGCCAGAGCAGGCGGGCGTCGTGGACCAGCGTGTCGATCGTGCCATCGGGCATCCGGCACAGCACCGCGTTGTGCTCCCAGTCGGTCAGGTAGATGCGTCCGGCGTCGTCGGCCTCCAGGCCGTCGGCCGAGCCGCCCTTGTCGCCCTCGTCCCTGACGGTGGCGGCCACTTCGGCGTCGTCCAGCGTGCGGTCCACCAGGGCGTCCGTGGACACGCTGTACCAGCGGCGGGAGAGCAGGGGGCAGTACCAGAGCCGCTCGCCGCCGGCCGGGAGCGCGATGCCGTCCGAGCCCATCAGGACCGGCGACGGCGGCCCGTCCTGCGGCCGTTCCAGGAACGGCCGGCCCTCCACGACCGGCAGGAAGTCCGGCGGGCGCCCCGCCTTGGTGCTCGGGTCGTCGTGCAGCCGGCGCCACGCCTGCCCGCTGGCCAGGTCCACCACGATGATCCCGTTGGGCCCCTTGTCGGCGGAATCGGTGAGGTAGGCGACCCCTTTGCGCAGGTCGAACCGCACGTCGTTGAGGTAGGAGGTCTCCAGGGCGACACTGCGGTCGAACAGGATGACCTTGACCACGGTGTCGGTCTCCAGGTCCACGCAGACGAGCTTCGGACCGCCCTTCTTGGTGGGCCGGAACATCGGGCTGCCGGTGTCGAGGATCCACAGCCGGTCCATGGGATCGACGACCACGCTCTGCACCGAGACCAGCCACTTCGACGGCTCGTCGGCCTCGGTGTTCCACTCCCGGTCGGGGTACGGGACGGGCTTGCCGTCCCGCAGCTCGACCACGGTCGCCGGAACGTCGTCACCCCATTTGGGGAAGTTCACGAATATCCGGCCGGCCCGCGAGACCGTGACGCCGGTCGGCATCGGTCCCGACTCGAAGGCGTGCACGAGTTCCAGCTTCCCGATGGGCTCATCGACCGGCTGAACGCCGTCGTGGCCGCTCCCCTTCGCCATGTTCCCCCCGTTCCCCCCGTTCGAGGACCCGCCGGGCAACTGCCCAGCTCAGGCGGGGAGAAACAGCACCTTCTCCAGCCAGGGACGCAGGATCGGCAGCACGTTCGCCGCCTGCATGGCCCCGGTGTGGTCGAGGCCGTCGAGCACCTCGACGTCCCAGCCCAGCGCCTCCATGGCGGCCCGGTTCCGCGCCACCGGACCCCCGATGCTGACGTGGGTGCCGCCCCACCGCTCGTCGTAGACGATCTCGTCGGCCGAGCCGGCGAAGCACAGGCGGGGGCAGGACAGGCGCACCTGGCCGTCGTCGAACCCGCGCAGCGCCCGGTACAGGGTGGCGAACTGCCGGGCCTGCCCCTCGCCGAGGGTCACCTCGGTCGACGACCAGTCCCCCGGCTCGCCCGTCCCGGTGGACGGGGGCGTGGCGGTCTTCGGCGCGACGGCCATGTCGTAGGTGGCCTCGGTGACCCGCAGCATCTCGGCGTACGGGCCGCCGAGCGCCGGATACCCGCCCATGGCCAACGCCGAGAGCCGGTCGGTGCGCAGGGCGAGCTGGAGCCCGCTCAGCGCCAGCCACGAGTAGCCGTAGTAGGCGAACCGGTCGGCCCCCACCGCGTCGGCCACCGACAGGAAGTCGGCCGCCACGTTGTCGGGCGTGAGCGTGTCCGGCTTCGGGTTCGCCAGCACGTGGCCCTCATAGTCGAAGGCCACGACGCGGAAGCCGTCGGAGAGGCCGTCGATGAGCGAGCGGCCGAGCGCGGGGTCGGCCCCCCACTTCCGCATCTCCTCGGCCTGCGGGCCCTCGATCGGCGTGGGGTTGACGGCCAGGAGCAGGTCCGGGCCCGAGCCGTGAACCTCGACCTCGATGGTGCTTCCGTCGTGCAGCGTCGCTGCGGTCATGGGGGCCTCCCGAATTCGATACGCCGTAAACTGTTGTCCTCGGCGAGGATAGCTTATGGCGTAAAGAGTCGCAAAGGGCTGGGCATCGGCACGCACCGCATGTCCGCGCCGTCCGCCTCCAGCCAGCGCAGCAGCAGGTTGGCCTTGGCCGGCACGGACGCGCCGGTGAGCAGCTCGCGCAGCTCCTCCGGCCGGCCGTGGTCCTCGGCGCAGCCGTCGAACACCGACCTCGCCTCGGTCCACAACTCGGCCCACAACTCGGCCCGCAACTCCGGGTGCCGATCGGCCACGGCTCCGGCGATCTCGCAGAGGTTGTTGACGACCAGGCAGTACAGCAGCCGTTCCCAGCCGTAGGCGGCGCTCACGACGGGCGTGCGGGCCCCGGGCAGGCTGTGGCGGTCCGCGGTCAGCTTGACCCCCTCGTGGTCGCGGAAGATCGCCTGGCCGGGCAGGCCGCGCCCGTCCACGCCGATGACGACGTTCTGCAGGTGGCATTCGAGCACCACGCCGTGGCGGAAGTAGGCGTGCAGGACCGGCGGCACCACGTGGTCGAGGTAACGCCGCCACCACACGAGCGCGTCGCCGGCGTCGAGGCCGTCCAGCGGGTTGCCCGGGAAGCCCTCGCTGACCCCCGCGGTCAGCAGCGCCGTCAGCCCCGGTCGCAGGTGCCCGCCCAGCCCGTCGCGGACGATCACCGCCAGTGCCTCGCCGCCGTCCAGCCCCAGCTCCACGCTGCGGTAACCGCGGTCGCTGAGGACGGCGGGCCGCGGCCGGTGCTCCGGCAGGTCGTCGAACGCCCCGCGCAGCAGGTCGTCGATCAGGCCCAGCCAGCGCAGGTCGTGCAGCCACAGGCGGCGGATGTCGTTGGTGATCCGCACGTCCAGGCTGAACTTGCAGAACAGGTCCGCCTCCGGCAGGTACACCGTGCGGATCGAGGCGGTCGGCACCGCCCGCGCGGGCGTGAGGCCGAGGTGGCGCAGCTCCTTCAGGCCGCCCAGCAGCTCCACCTGCCAGGGATGGGCGGGCAGCAGCGCCAGGCCGTCGGGGGCGGCCGGGCCGAGCCGGTCGAGCGCGCTCGCGTCGCCCTGCTCGACCAGCGCCTCGACGGGCACCCCGAGCAGCGGCAGCGCGAAGCTCGCGTGCACCTCGGGCGAGTAGGCCAGCCACGAGTCCGGCCCCGATCCGCCGCGCGCCTTGGGCGCCGGGTGGTAGCGGTGACCGGCGACCAGCGCCTGCTCCGAGCGCAGATACGGGTCGGCGGGCGAGGTGGCGGTGCGCCGGGCCGACAGCAGCGTGGCCATGACGTCCCTGCTGTCCATGATCTCTCCGGCCAGGGTCGGGTTGGCGTGGCCGGTGCCCGTCCGCAGCTCGTCCTCGGTCAGGGCGACCAGGCCGGCCAGCGACAGCGGGCGCGGGCCGTCCGGGGTGCCCAGGGCGGGGGCGGCGGGGTAGCGTCCGGGGCGGACGTGCAGCACGTGCCCGGTCGCGGGCAGCACCCACGAACCGCCGGTCGTGGGCTCGGCCACCTCGCGGAGCAGGCAGTTGAGGAGGGCCGTCACCGCGAGGGTCTCGGCTTCGTCCGCCGCCTGGCGGTCATGCGCCTCTGGTGCCGGCCCGGCCGGTGGGAGGAGGCCGTCGATATATGCCATGGCGACCTGTCCTACCCTTTTGTACCGATCAGTGTCCACAGGGTTGTCACCTGGGCATGTTCCTGGATACGGGGGGGTTCATGCGGCATTCGACGGGGCGGTTCGCGACGGAGCTGGCCGCCGTGCGCCCGCAGCTCTCGCCCGGCTACGCCGCCGCCCTGCCCGGCGCGCGGGCCGCCGTCATGGGCCGGCTGTGGCGGGGCCTGCTCTGCGAGCCGCTGCCCGGCCTCGCCGAGCCGGTCGCCGCGGCGGGCGGCCTGCGCGTACGGCTCTCCGACGGGCGCGACCTGACCGGGCCGGCCCGGCTGCCGTACGACCTGGCCGACGTGCCGGTGCTGCTGCTGGACGGCGTCCCGTACACGGATCCGGCCGAGCTGCTGGCCGCCCTCGGCCTGCCGGGCGCGGACGGGCTGGTCGGCGACCTGGACAACAGCGTCGCCTCCCTGGCGCTGTCCCGCGCGGGTGCGGCCTTCCCCGTCCGCGGGCCGGGTCCCGAACGGTACGAGCAGAGCGTCGTCGACGGCCATCCCTACCATCCGGGCTGCCGCAACCGGCCGGGGGTGTCGGTGGCCGAGCAACTGGCGTACATGCCGGAGCACCGGCCCGTCGTCGCGCTCGACCTGGTGGCGGTGCCCGCCGCCGAATGCCTGGTCACCGGGCCGTGGCCGGGCTCGCTCGTGGACGGCGACCGGCTGCTGCTGCCCGTCCACCCCTGGCAGACCCGGCACGTGCTGGCCGGGCTGGGGGTGCGCCCGTACGCGACGGGGGCGCTGCCGTGCCATCCGCTGATGTCCGTACGGACCCTGGCCCCCCTCGACGGCGGCCCGCACCTGAAGACGGCGTTCACCACCCGCATGACCTCCGGCGTCAGGGACATCTCGCCCGCCTCGGTACGCGACTGCGTCCCCCTGTCGGACCTGCTCACCGCCCTGTCGGCACGGCTCGGCGGACGCCCGCGCATCGCCCGCTACCTGTCCGGGGCCGCGGGGACGGTGAACGGCGAGCACACCGCCGACCTGTCCGTCATGCTGCGCGATCCGACGCCCCGCGTGCCCGGCCACAGCGTGCTGCCCGTGGCCGCCCTCACCTCCGGCGCCCACTGGGACGCGCCACGCGGCGAGGAGGCCGGCGAGTGGCTGGCCGCCTTCGCCGGCGTGGCGACGGCGGCGGCGCTCGGCCTGCTGGCACTCGGGGTCGCGCTGGAGGCCCACGGCCAGAACCTGCTGGCCGTGCTCGACCGGCGGGGCTTCCCGGTCGAGCTGGTCTACCGCGACCTGGCCGACGTCAGGATCAGCCCGGCCCGGCTGGCCCGCAACGGGTTCGGGACGCCGCCGGTCGCCGCCCGGCTGCTCAGCGACGACCCCGGCGTCCTGCACGCCAAGCTTTTCGGCTCGCTCGTGGGCACCACGTTCGGCAGCCTCGTCGCCTCACTGGGAGAGGGTGACCGTGGCGCCGAGTCACGTCTGTGGGCCGTCGTGGCGGGGGCCGCGCGGCGGGCCTTCGACGCGCTCCCCGACACCGCCGACGTGCGCGCCGACCGCCGGGCCCTGTTCGGCGAGCGGATCCCGGTGAAGGCCCACCTGCTCGCCCAGCTCGCGGGCTCCCCGCCCGGCGACAGCTGGACGTCGCTGCCCAACCCCCTCACCCAAGGAGCCTCCTGGATCCCCGCTCACGCACGGTGAGCGCCTGGCTCTTTTCCCGCAGGAGGAGGAATATGGGGCATGCAGCCGGACCCTGCGGCGCGTCGATCTCCGATCACGCAGAGTTCAGGGAAGGAGCGAATCCGATGATGCAGCTCTCAGTACGGCTCGTGCCCGTGGGCGACTCCACCCTGGTGGTCGCCCTGGCGGGCGAGCTCGACTCGACGACCAGCCCCATCCTGGCCGCCTTCCTCGACCCGCTGCCGCGCTCGCGGGTGAAACACGTGATCGTGGCGGCGGGAGACCTCTGGTTCTGCGACCTCAACGGCCTCGAACAACTCGCGATCACCCACCGGGCCATGCAGGAGAAGGGTGGCCACTTGGCCGTGGCCGAGGCCCAGCCCGCGTTGTGCCGTCTCGTCGCGCTCATGACCGAGCACGGCGGCACCGCGATCCCCCTGTTCAGCACGATGCCCGACGCCCTGGCCGGGACCGGCGTCGAGATCTACGAGCAGACCGGGCCGCCCCGGCCGGTCAGCCGGCACCTGGCGTGCTTCCGCCGGGCCCGCGACCCCCGCGCCGAGCAGCACCACGGCAGCCGCCGGCTCCGCCCGCAGCGGGACGCGACGCCCATCACGCCCGACCGGCAGGAGAACCTGCCGCCGCCCGGCCGCTGGTCCACGACCGTCCAGCGGCTCCGGTCGGCCAACGCGGAGCTGGAGAGCGCGAACGAGGAGCTGAGGTCGGCCAACGCCGACCTGCGCCACGCCAACGACGCGCTCATCGCCCGCGCCGCCGAGCTGCGCCGCGCCAACGACGCGCTGGTCGCCCGCACGGCCGAGCTGGAGGAGGCCGGCCGGTTCACCGCCTCGCTGGTCCACGGGCTGGGCGACGCCGTGATGGTGCTCGACGCCGACATGCGGGTGCTCATCTGGGGGGCGGGGGCCGAGGAACTGTGGGGGGTGCGGGCCAGGGAGGCGGTGGGCCGTCCGCTGGCCTCGCTGGGCACGGGGCTGCCGGTGGAGATGATCGTCCCGCTCGTACGCGACACGCTGGCCGGGGCCAGGAGGGTCGCGTTCGACGCGGTCAACGACCATGGGCGGCCGACGCCGCTCACCGTCGAACTGTCCCATCTGCGCACCGACGACTCCGGGCACGGCCTGATCATCGCCATGAAGGTGCCGCGTCCCGGTGACTCACATGATCGCTAGCTGTCCGCCGTCGATCACCAGCTCGGTTCCGTGGATGAAGGCGGCGTCGTCGGAGGCGAGGAAGGCGTACGCGGCGGCGACCTCCTCGGCGAGCCCGGCGCGCCCCAGCGGGATGTGCTCACGCTCGTAGGAGGAGACGAAGTCGTCGGCGAGCGCCGACGAGATCGAGGCGTTCAGCGGGGTCCGGATGTAGCCGGGGCACAGGGCGTTGACCCGGATGCCGTGGCCGCCGAGCTCGACGGCCATGGTCTTGGTCAGCAGCAGCACGCCGCCCTTGGAGGCGTTGTAGTGGGCGTAGTCGGCCTCGCCGCCGAGGCCGTTGGTCGAGGACATGTTGAGTATCACGCCGCCCGTCCCCCGTTCCACCAGGTGGCGGGCCACGGCCTGGGCCATCAGGAACATGCCGCGCAGGTTCACCGAGATGATCCGGTCCCAATGATCGGGGGTGATCTCCAGGAACGGCTCGCGCCAGGCGGTGCCGGCGTTGTTGACGAGCACGTCCACGCCGCCCAGCGTCTCGATCGCGCCGGTCACCAGCCGTGCGACGTCGTCCTCCGAGCTGACGTCGCCGGTCAGTCCGCTCACCTCGCCGAGCGGCGCGAGCTCGGCGACGGTGCGCCCGACCTCGTCGCCGTCGAGCCCGGTGAGCACCACTCGCGAGCCCTCCTCCAGGAACCTGCGGGCGGCGGCGGCCCCGATGCCGCTGCTGCCCCCGCTGATCAGCACCCGCTTGCCGGCCAGTCCCCGCATGACCTCGTCCTTCCTCAACGCACCGCGCCGCGCCACGACGCGCGGACCTGTGGTGACCTGCGCAGGAGTGTCGATCTCGGGTAAATGCGTGGTTCGCCCCTCTCGCAGGTCATCAGAAAATAGCATGCGTTCCGTCTTCCGCACTAGCATTCCGCTACACGGAACTAATTGACTGAGTGGCGATGACAGCGCCTATCGGCGTGCCGTCAATGGATCGGAACGGCATTCCGTATCAAGGAAAGTGGGAGCGTCCATGAGGCACGGCACCTTACGAGTCGGAGAAGGCGGCGTCGCGGCCGCGGCACGAACAGGGACCTCGCCGGGCGCCCCGGCGGGGCCGGTCAGGGCGGGGGGTGGGCGATGAGGGCGCTGGTGTTCACCGGGCCGTCCGCGGTCGAGGTGCAGGACGTGCCCGAGCCCGCCGTCGGGCCGGACGAGGTGCTGGTCCACGTGGCCGCCTCCGGCATCTGCGGCAGCGAGCTGCACGGCGTCAGGACGCCCGGGTTCCGGGTGCCGCCCCTGGTCATGGGGCACGAGTTCGCCGGGCTCACCTCCGACGGACGATCCGTGGTGGTCAACCCCATCCTGTCGTGCGGCTCGTGCGACGTGTGCCGGCTCGGCCGGCGCAACGTGTGCCGGCGGCGGCAGATCATCGGCGTCCACCGGCCCGGCGGGTTCGCCGAACGGGTGGCCGTGCCCGAGAGCGCGCTGGTCGAGCTGCCGCAGGGCCTCGGCTGGACGGCGGCCGGGATCGTGGAGCCGGCGGCCAACGCCGTCCACGCCTGGTCGCTGGCCGGGGCGCCGGCCGGCTTCGACGCGGCCGCCCTGGTACGCGGCGAGCAGCGGGTGCTCGGCTCGTTCGCCTACACGGACGAGGACTTCGCCACGGCCGTGCGGACCGTCGGCGAGTGGGACGTGAGCTGGGTGCGCACGTGCCCGCTCGCCGACGGCGCGGAGCTGTTCACGGCCCTGATGAACGGCCGCGACACCCCCGTCAAGGCCCTCCTCGGCCCGTGACGGGCAGGGGGCGGCCCCGCCGCCCCCTTACTTGCACGGCTTGTACGGCGTGTCCTTCAGCGAGTAGTCCACGGCCTTCTTGATCGCGTTGATGCCGAGCTTGGCCGCCTTGGGACAGAAGGTCGCCGGCGCCGTCTCGTACTCGACCTGGAACACCGGCTTGCCCGCCTTGACGAAGACGCTCAGGTCGCCGCACTCGTCGTACTGGAAGCACTCCTCGTTGACGGCGTAGTCGAAGCTGGTCACCAGCTCGGCCGCCTGGCTGAGGTCGTTCTTGAGCGCCGCGGACAGGCCCTTGCGGTGGGCCATGTCGGCCAGCGCCCGGTTGTAGAGGAGCTGGGTGGCGGGGCTGACGGTCCAGCCGGTGACCGACTTCCCCTCCTCGTGGGCGTTGACGACGTCGAACTCGACCCCGTCGAAGCCGGCCTGGGCGCACTTGTCGACCCGGGCCTCCATCATCTTCAGCAGGAAGTCCCGCTGGCCCTGGTCGTTGTTGATGTTGGCCCAGCGCTCGTTGGGGAACTCCGCGCTGAACGGCTTGCCGAGCAGGGAGTTGCCGTGGCTCTTGTGCCAGGCGACGAACTGCTGGTAGTCGGGCCGGTACTCCTCGATCGAGCCGGCGTCGACGTAGCAGACGGCCTTCGCGCCGCGGGCGTGGACGGCCTTGACCGCCGCCGTGTTGAGCGTGGTGTTGTTCCCCACCACATCGCCGTCGGCGTAGAGGTCGATGTCGAACACCGCGGGCTTCACGCAGGCGCCGCCCGACTGGGGGACCACGCAGATGTCGACGTTGACGCCGCCGGTGGCGGCGTACTTGGCGTTGCCCTGGAGCTGGTACTGCCAGCGGCTCTGCAGCGGCGGCTTCCACGGCCCCGCCTCCGCCGTGGCCGGCGCGGCGAGCGCCGCCAGCGGCGCGCAGCTCAGCGCCGCGACCGCGGCCAGCCGAGCTAAGAGAGTCATGGTTCGCACGTTCGCCCTCATTCCGTCTAGTGGAACTCTAGTCTGCATCGTGGATGCGTGACTATACTCGCCGCACGCAGCGGGCCGCCACGCCCGCCGTGCTCTGTGGAGGGAACCCCATGGCACGACTCATTCACCACATCCGCGAGACCGCCCGATGAGGCCCCGTACGACGACGGCCGTCGTCGCCCTGGCCCTGGCCGCGGTGAGCTGCGGCGGCGGAGGACAGGAACGGGCGAGCGGCCCGGTCGAGATCACCATCTGGCACGGCCAGGAGGACACCTCGGCGAAGTCGATCGAAAAGCTGGTCGCCCGGTTCAACCAGAGTCACCCCGACATCAAGGTCAGCACCGAGTCCGGCGGCGCGACCGCAGACGGCATGCTACCCAAGATCACCGCCGCGCTCGCCTCGGACGCCTACCCCGACATCGCCTACCTGTACGGCTCCTGGGCCCCCAACGTGGCCAGGAACCCCAAGACCGCCGACCTCACCTCCTACGTCAAGGACCCGGCCGTCGGCTGGACCGACTTCTGGGCCAACGAGCGCGAGGCGGTCACCGTCCAGGGCAAGGTCATCGGCTTCCCCGCCGTCGTGGACAACATGGTGGTCCTCTACAACAAGAAGCTGCTGGCCAAGGCGGGCGTCAAGGCCCCCGGCCCCGACTGGACCTGGGACGAGTTCCGCGACATCGCCAGGAAGACCACCGACGCGCAGAAGGGCGTCTTCGGCACCACCTGGGCGATCAGCGGCGGCGAGGAGGCCGTCTGGGGGCTCTGGCCGCTCCTGTGGCAGGCGGGCGGCGACATCCTCACCCCCGACCACAAGAAGTCCGCGTTCGACTCGGCGGCCGGGCAGCAGGCGCTCGGGCTGGTCCGAAGCATGGCCGTGGACGACAAGTCGGTCTACCTCGACTCCAGCCCGGCCGAGAAGGGCCAGAAGCTGTTCGAGTCGGGACGGCTCGCCATGTTCCTCTCCGGCCCCTGGGTGCTGCCCGACCTCCAGGCCGCGATGGTGGACTACGGCGTCGCGCGGCTGCCCGGCACCAACGGCAACCACGAGACCGTCTCCGGCCCGGACAACTGGGTGGTGTTCGAGCACGACGAACGCCGCGTCAAGGCGGCGACCACGTTCCTGAGCTGGCTGACGGCCGCCGAGCAGGAACTCGTGTGGATGAGCGACACGGGCTCGCTGCCCATCAGGGAGTCGATCACCAAGCTGCCCGGCTACCAGGACTATCTGACGAAATATCCGGGCATCGAGGTGGTCTCCGAGAACCTGGCCAACGCCAAGCGGGTCAGGCCGCCCACCACCAAGTACCCCCGCGTGTCGTCCTTCGTGGCCGAGGCCATCGCGCAGGCGCTGCTGGGCCGGACCGACGCCAAGACCGCCCTGGACGAGGCCGCGGCCAAGTCCGACGCGGTGCTGGCGGTGCCGGGCTCATGAGCAGCGCCGCCGTCAGCGCGCCCGCCGCCCGGCACGCCAAGCGTCCGCGCAGGCTCGGCGACCACGTCGCGGGCTGGTCGTTCGCGGGCCCGGCGACGCTGATCATCCTCGGGTTCGCGCTGGTGCCGATGGCGTGGGCGCTGGCGCTGTCGTTCACCGACTCCGACCTGATGAAGACGCCCGAGAACGTCGGCCTGGACAACTACCGGGCGCTGTTCCAGGACCCGGTCTTCTTCCAGGCCGTGCGCAACACCGGGCTGCTGCTGGTGCTCTACATCCCGGCCTCGCTGGTCTTCGGCCTGGTGGTGGCGGTGCTGCTGAACAGGAAGGTGCGCGGGATCGGGTTCTACCGGACCGCCTTCCTCGTCCCGTACGTGGCCTCGGCCACGTCGGCCGGCCTGTTGATGGGCTACATCTTCGACCGCGACTTCGGCCTGATGAACGGCGTGCTCGTGCAGCTCGGCCTGCCGATGCAGGGCTTCCTGAGCAGCCCGTCCCAGGCCATGTACGTGCTGACGCTGATCTTCTTCTGGACCAGGTTCGGCTTCGCCGTGGTCATCTACCTGGCGGCCATCCAGGAGATCGACAAGGCGGTGCTGGAGGCGGCCTCCATCGACGGCGCGGGGCGGTGGGCCACGTTCCGGCACATCATCGTCCCGTCCGTACGGCCGATCACGCTCTTCCTCGCGGTGTGGGGCGTGATCGACGCCCTGCAGTTCTTCGACCTGGTCATGACCACGACCCAGGGCGGCCCGGCCAGCGCCACCGTGACCATCGTCTACTACGTCTGGCAGCTCGCCTTCCGCTACTCGGCCGCCGGGTACGGCGCGGCCGTGGCCTACACCCTGTTCGCCGGGACGCTGCTGCTGATCGTCGTGGGCCTGGTGGTCGCGCGTCGGAGAGGAGCCGTGCGATGAGGCGACGCCTGCCGAGCAGGTGGCACCTGGTGCTCGCGCCGATGTCGGTGGTGACGCTGCTGCCGTTCGTGTGGCTGGTGCTCAGCTCGGTCATGACGCAGGCCGAGCTGAACAGGTTCCCGTCGCCGATCCTGCCGGAGGGCATCGACCTCGGCGGCTACCGCACGGTCATGGAGCGCTCCGACTTCCCCCGCTGGTTCCTCAACAGCGTGCTGGTGTCGGGCGTGATCGTGGTCGCCCAGGTCGTGCTCTGCAGCATGGCCGGGTACGCCTTCGCCCGGATCCGGTTCATCGGCTCCCGGCTGACGCTGGTCCTGATCATCGCGACCGCGCTGATCCCGTTCCAGCTCACCGTGATCCCGACCTTCCTGATGTTCAGCCAGGCCGGGCTGGTGGACACGCTGGGCGCGCTGATCATCCCGCAGCTCAGCTCGTCGGTCGGGATCTACCTGATGACCTCGTTCTTCCAGTCCTTCCCGAAGGAGCTGGAGGAGGCGGCGCGGATCGACGGGTGCTCGCGGGTCGCACTGTTCTTCCGGGTGGTGCTGCCGGTCGCCAAACCGGCGCTGGCGGCGCTCGCCGTGATCACGTTCATCACGGCCTGGAACGATCTCTTCTGGCCGCTGGTGGTGATCAACTCCGAGGCGAACTACACCGTGCAGGCGGGGCTGACCACGTTCCAGGGCCAGCACCGGGCCGACTGGCCCGCGATCATGGCGGGCACGGTGCTGACCACGCTTCCGGTGCTGGCGGTGTTCCTGTTCGGCCAGCGCCGCTTCGTGCAGGCGCTGACCGGCGCGGTCAAGGGGTGAGGCCCCGGTAGGGGTTCGCGGGCAGGCCGGTGTGGGAGGTGCGGCAGCGCCACAGCTCCCCGCCGGCGCTGCCGTCCCAGGCGGTGGTCACGTAGAGCACGTCGAGGTCGGGGCCGCCGAAGGCGCAGCTCGTGACGTTCGCCGCGGGGACCTCCAGGGTCAGGTCGGCCCGCCCGTCCGGCCGCAGCCGCACGACCGCGCCGCCGCCCCACAGCGCGACCCACACGTGGCCGGCGGCGTCGACCGTCAGGCCGTCGGGGCCGGGGAGGGCGGCGAACTTCCGGCGGCCGTCGAGCCGGCCGGTCGCCGGGTCGTAGTCGAAGACGTCGATCCGGTCGGTCGCGGTGTCCACGTAGTACATCAGGCGCTCGTCGGGGCTCCAGCCGAGGCCGTTCGAGATCGTGACCCCGTCCAGGACCTTGTCGCACGTACGGTCCGCGCCCAGGCGGTAGAGGGAGCCCGCGCCGGGGGTGTCGTCCTCGGCCTTGGTGCCGGCGAAGAAGCGGCCCGCGCGGTCGCAGGCGCCGTCGTTCATCCGGTTGCCCTCGGGCTCGGGCGGCCGGGCGACCAGCTCGGTGCGGCCGTCCGCGTGCCGGGCGAAGCCGTCCCTGAGGGCGAGCATGAGGCCGCCGGCCGCGTCGGGCACGGCGACGCCGACCGGCTGCCCCAGCTCGATCGTCTCCCGCTCGTCGCCCGACGGGTCCAGCCTGTGCACGTGACCCGCGGGGATGTCGACCCACAGCAGCGTGCCGGTGACGGCGTCCCATCGGGGGCCCTCGCCGAGGGTGGCGGCGGGCACGGGGACCTTCTCCAGCTTCATGCTCTCTGCTCTCCTGATCCGTGATACGGAACGCAGTTCCGCTACCCCTCCGACCGTAGTCGACCGAGGTCCCGTTAGGGAGGGGATGAGGAGGGCGTCGCGCCGAACGCGCCGCGGCCCCGGCGTTCGGAGGGGCGGGCCTTCGATGCCCGGCTTTCGAGGGCCGACGGCTTCTGCAAAGGGTGGGTCAGGCCTCGGCGGAGATGGCGCGGCGGAGGCCGTGGCCGACCTCTTCGAGGCGGGCGACCGACATGCGGTCCTTGATCGCGGTCACGCTCACCGCCGCCACCGGCGCCGTCTTGCCCATGAAGACCGGCGCCGCCACGCACCGCACCCCCGGCTCGTTCTCCTCCAGGTCGAGCGCGTACCCGCGCTGCCTGACCTGGTCGAGGTGGGTGGCCAGCTTGGCGGGGTTCGTGATCGTGTTCCTGGTCCTGGTGGACAGCGGCCCGTAACGCTCGGCCCACGCCTTGACCGCCTCGTCCGTCGGGTACGTCCAGGCCAGCAGCGCCTTGCCCACCCCGGTGCAGTGGGCCGCGTTGCGCCCGCCGACCACCGAGGTCATGGTGATCGACCGCACCGCCTCGACCTTGTCCAGGTAGACGACCTCGCCGCCGTCGAGCATCGCCATGTGCACGGTCTCGGAGAACTCCTCGCTCAGCCGCAGCAGCAGCGGCCGTACGAGCGTGCGCAGATCCATGCTCTCGTAGAACCGGAAGGCCGTGGCCAGCAGCTCGGTGCCGAGGAAGTACGGCCCGCTCGGCTCCGGCTGGGCCGCGAAGCCCCGGTGCTTCAGCGCCCCGAGCAGGCGGTGGAGCGAGCTCTTCGGCAACCCCAGCCTGGTGGCCAGCTCGTCGAGCGTCACCCCCCTGCTGTGCTTCCCGATCTCCTGCAGGATCAGCAGGGCACGATCGACGCTCCCCACAGGGGACTGGGTCTCAGCCACTGAAACTCTCCCTCGCCTATTCCGCTGATCGGAATGCTAGCGCGTATTACGGAACCTCGCCGCACACGCGGTCAACACAGTGGGTCTCTCAGCGTAGTCAGCACAACCCTGTGTCAGCACTTCCGTGAACAGGGAAACGTACGCGGCGCAGGGGCGCAACACGTACCAGGCGGCGGGGGACCGGCGGCTAGGCCCGGCGGGGGACGAGCTCGGCGACCGGGACACGCCGGAAGGCGATGCTCTCGTACGGCCCGAAGTCGCCGGTCTCGAACAGCAGCCCCACCGTGTCGTCGTCCACTCTGACCAGGTCGGAGTAGGCGGCGGGCAGGCCGGAGACGGTGTGCACCGGATGCCAGGTGAGCCCGGCGTCGTCGCTCGCCCGTACCGTCATCAGGGCCCGCGCGTCGGGCGCGGCCGGGCCGGAGAACAGCAGCACGCCGGGCGGCTCGCACCACAGCAGGCTGCCCTCGACCACCGGCCCCGCCAGCCCGGCCTGCGGGCGGAAGGGCAGGTCGAGCCGCTGCCCGCCGTCGGAGGAGTAGGCGTCGGCCCGGGTGCCGGGCGCGGCGGAGTCCGTCCTGGTGTTGAGGTAGAGGCGGCCGTCGGGCAGCTCGGCCGCGGTGGTCTCGTTGACGTTGACGTAGCCGTCGGGGTTGTCGTCCACGTACCCGATCCGCCAGGTAAGGCCGCCGTCGTCGCTGAGCAGCGCGTGGCCGCCGTTGTACTTGCCCTCGGTGCCGACGTCCGAGCCGGACGGGGGCAGGGAGTGGTTGCCCGGCACCACGACGCGCCCGCTCCTGAGCCGGACGGCGTGCCCTGGGCCGGTGGCGTACCAGCGCCACTCCGGCCGCCCGGCCTGGGCGGTGATCTCGCGCGGCGCCGGCCAGGTGACGCCGTCGTCCGCGCTGACCTGGACGAACACCCGCCGCCCCGCGGCCGCCGGCACCTGCCCGCGCCTGATCTTCTCCTCCGTCGCCGACGGCCCCTGCCGGACCGTGACGAGGAGGATCCGGCCGTCGTCCAGCACCACGGGCGCGGGGTTGCCGACCGTGCCGCGGTTCGGTTCCGTGGCGACCACCTGGAGCGGCCCCCACGTCAGGCCGCCGTCGGAGGACCGCCTGAGCACCAGGTCGATGTGGCCAGAGTCGCCGGCCGACCCCCGCCGCCCCTCGGCGAAGGCCAGGACCGTCCCCTCCCCCGTCACCACGGCGGCCGGGATGCGGAAGGTGTGGTAACCCTCGGACGCCGCCCGGTACACCACGGACGTGGGGTAAGCAGTCATGCGGGCACGCTAGGCCCCGCAGGTGAACGTCTCCCGACCTCCGGCGGACGTCCCGATGCCAGCCCGGCGGCCAGGCAGGCCGTCGGGAGAGCGGGTACGACGTACCGCACGTCGTACCCGTTCAGGAAGGAAGGCGCCACGACCAGCACGGCGGCGGCCATGCCGGGCAGCAGCGCGTCCGGCCGCCGCCGTACGGCCGCCACCGCGAGCGCGCCCCCGAGCAGCGCCAGGAGCACCGGGTACGGCAGGTAGCCGAAGCGTTGGTAGGCCCGCAGCCAGCCCGCGTAGGGCTCGACGATCCGGGTGTCCGCCGGCCCGCCCTCGTACGCCTCGGCGATCGGCCGTATGGACGCGCGCAGCGGGCGCTCCTCGTAGGGGAACCAGTACGGATTGGTCTTCCTGTCCGACACCTTCCTGGCCGTGGTGCGCTCCCAGCGCAGCAGCCACCGCAGGTCGCGCCCGACGGCGGCCAGGTAGTCGCCGGGCTGGGCGAGGACGGCCTCGCTGGCGAAGCGGGCGGCCAGCGCGTTCCGGTCGCCGGGGACGGCGGCCAGGGTGGACCCCCACATCCAGTGCGCGGGAGAGGGCCGCCCGGCCACCGGCGTCCTCGGGCAGAGAGGGGCCAGCTCGGGCTCCGGCCTGATGACCGAGCAGTCGGCGAAGGTCGTCGTTCGGGCCCACAGGAACAGGCCGTCGGCCTTGGTCAGGCCGAAGGTGCCGCTGGTGGCCCGCATCCAGGAGGCGTACCCGAGCAGCGGCGCCGCGCCCGCCAAGACCAGGCAGAGCAGCGCGCGCGGCCCGGGACGGCGCAGCAACAGGCAGGCGGCGGCCACCACGAGGACGGCCACCCCGATCGTGCGGGTGATGGCGGCCAGGCCGAGCAGCACGCCGCCGGCGGCCGCCGTGACCGGGGTGAGCCGATACGACAGCGCCAGGATCCCGGCCGTGACCAGCACGGTGAACAGCGCGTCCGCCATGATCATGTGTTCCAGCAGGATCAGGAACTCGTCGTACAGCAGCGGCGCGACGGCGGCCGTCGCGCCCCAGCCGGGCAGGCCGCGCCGCCGCAGCAGGGCGTAGACGGCCACGGCGAGCGCCGGCCCGAGCGCGTGCTGCACGGCGGCCACCAGCGCCAGGCTCTTCGCGGGCCCGAGCGCGGCCAGGAAGAGCGAGTACCCGAGCGGCCGGAACGTCCCGGGCACGGGGTCGCCCGCGGCCTCCAGATAGGAGAACGAGTCCGCCCAGAACCACAGCGCGGGCCGGTACCCCGCCATCGCGAGCAGCCGCAGCGCGACGGCGGGCACCAGCGCGGCCAGCAGCGCCCGATGCCGCCTCCAGACGTTTCCGGGCAGCACGAACACAGGAGACGGCACCGGCACAGGGAGGCTCCTTCGCGAGAGTGCCGAACGGGCTCCCCGGACGGCGCGGGCATCTACCCGGTCTTGCCGTTGCGCCGCGAAAAGGTTCACGCCCATGGCCGTCGCGGGCATCACGGGCAGGGCATGAAAGAGTGCGAGTCGAGGACGAGCATGGGGAGGCAGCGTGGCCGAGGAGTTCGACGTCATTGTGATCGGGGCCGGTCCGGCGGGCGAGAACGTCGCCGCGCGGGCGGTGCGCGGCGGGCTGAGCGCCGCGATCGTCGAGGAGCGGCTGGCCGGCGGCGAGTGCTCCTACTGGGCGTGCATCCCCAGCAAGGCGCTGCTGCGCCCGGTCGACCTGGCCGGCGAGGTGTCACGGGTGCCCGGCCTCTCGCTCGGGCCGATCGACGTGGACGCGGTGCTCGCCCGGCGCGACGAGGCGGTCTCGCGCTACGACGACTCCGAGCAGGTGAGCTGGATCGAGGGCGTGCCCGCGGAGTTCGTCCGCGGCAGGGGGCGGCTCGACGGCGAGCGGCGGGTGGTCGTCACGACCCCTGACGGCGCCGAGCGGGTGCTCACGGCCAGGCAGGCCGTCGTGCTCGCCACCGGCAGCACGGCCGCGGTCCCGCCGGTGCCGGGCCTGGCCGAGGCGAAGCCGTGGACCAGCCACGAGGTCACCGCCGCGACGAAGGTGCCCGAACGCCTGGTGGTGATCGGCGGCGGCGTGGTCGCCTGCGAGATGGCGCAGGCCATGCACGGGCTCGGCGCGCGGCAGACGACCGTGCTGGTACGCGGCGGCAAGCTGCTCGGCAGGATCGAGCCGTTCGCGGGCGAGCTGGTCGCGCGGTCGTTCGCCGAGGCGGGCATCGACGTGCGCATGCACACCGACGTGGTCAGGGTCGAGCGGCCCGAACCGGGCGGCAAGGTGACCGTGCACCTGTCGGAGGGCCCGCCGCTGGAGGCCGACGAACTGCTGGTGGCCACCGGCCGCGATGTCGCCACACGCGGGATCGGGCTGGACACGGTCGGCCTGCCCGACGACGCGCCCGTCGAGGTCGACGACAGCATGCGGGCCACCGGCGTCCCGGGCGGCTGGCTCTACGCCGTCGGCGACGTCAACGGCCGCGCGCTCCTCACCCACATCGGCAAGTACCAGGCCAGGATCTGCGGTGACGTGATCGCGGCGCGGGCGCACGGCGACGACCTGCCCGCCATGCGCGACCTGGCCGGCGGCTTCGGCGTGCCGCAGGTCGTCTTCACCGATCCGCAGGTCTGCGCGGTCGGCCGTACGGAGGCCGATGCCAGGAAGGCCGGTTTCCGGGTACGCGCGGTCGAGTACGACCTCGGCTCGGTGTCGGGCGCGTACCTGCTGGGCGACGGCTACCGGGGCCGGGCCAAGGCCGTCGTGGACGAGGACAGGAAGGTGCTGCTCGGCGTCACCTTCGCCGGTCCCGGCGTCGGCGAGCTGCTGCACGCCGCCACGATCGCGGTCACCGGCGAGGTGCCGCTCGACCGGCTCTGGCACGCCGTGCCGTCGTTCCCGACCGTGAGCGAGATCTGGCTGCGCCTGCTGGAGACCTACGGGTTGTAGGCGACGCCCGGCGTCCCCCCGGGCCACGACCGGGGGGCGGGCGGCGTGGCGTCCACCATCAGCTCCGCCACGGTCTGCTCGACGCTGCCGCTCAGCTCGACGTGGGAGAGCAGGTCCGTCAGCCGCAGCACCGACAGCAGGTGCTCCGACGGCCGGACCACGACGATCCGGCCGCCCGGCTCCGCCTCCATCCGCTGCATCGCCGTCGCCAGCACGCCGATGACGGAGGAGTCGTAGAAGACGAGCTCGGCCAGGTCGAAGACGAGGACGGGACCGGCCGACCAGTCCCACACCGTGTGGATGTGGGCGCTGAACCGGGCCCGTCCCGCATGGTCGAGCTCGCCTGTGGCGCGCATGACCGTGCAGTGGAGATGCCGGATCGTCTCGATGCTCAAACCGTTCGCGCCCACCTTCGACAACTGCCCGCAGAGCGGCGCTATCACCGGTTGATCACCATTTTCCGGAAATATCAGGTGCTCACCGGCGGTCGCGGTACGGTCGCCGGCTCTAGTCCGAGGTGCACGACTCCAGCGTCGGCAGGACGCCCGGCAGCCGCTCGATCACCACGAGGAACGGCGAGACCGTGGGGCTCGGCAGGACGAGCTCGGTGACGTTCCCGTGGATGGTCTGCCCGAAGGGCCCCGCCACGCCGTCCCTGAGGCTGTAGACCCGCTCCACCGTGGGGGACGCCGTGCCGAGGAGCTTCCTGGTGGCGTGCCGCAGCCAGCGCAGCTCGCTGTTGACCCGCCGCCAGGTCGCCGGGATCATGCTGGCCGGCTCCGCCTTCGTGCCCAGCCGCAACGTGATCCGGCCGCTGGCCCCGAACGTGTCGCGCAGCACCGGGTTGACCATGAACATGCCCGACCGCAGCACGCGGACCCCCTGCCGGTTGAGGTTGGCCAGGCCGCCGCCGCTGATCAGCGAGGACAGCTCGCAGCGGGAGCCGTCCAGGGTGTCGGGGTCGTAGTCGACGGCGGGCGGCTCCTCGAACACGATCTTGTTCAGCCGCAGCCCGGCCACCCCGTCGGCCTGGACCCGGCCGGTCAGGAACGTGCGCACCTCGTCGCAGACGCCGTCGCCCTCCATGACGTCCAGGGCCTCGACGCAGATCAGCCCGTCGTCGGGGATCTCCTCGGGGGTCAGGTCGAAGGCCACGCGGGCGTGCGGGTTCCGGCCGCGCAGCAGCACGCACTGCCGCAGGCGTCCCTGGGAACGGATCTGGACGCACCGGGGCAGCGTGAGGTCGGCGCCCGTCTTGCCGGTGTGCCAGCCGCTGACCGACCGCTCGTCCATGGACAGCGACATCTGCACCCGCAGCGGCCGTCCCTGCGCGGACACCTTGAAGCCGACCAGCCCGGAGGTCTCGAACCTGCCCACGATCTGGCTGCCCCGTTGCAGCCGGTCGACGACCTGGAGGGCGGCGAACCGCCCGCTGGTCACGTGGACGGGCGGGATCGCGGGCAGGATCACCGGGTCGAGCTCTGTGCTGGGTCCTGTTCCGGTCATCGGGCGCTCCTCGCGGGGGTCAGTGTGGTCTTGGCCAGGTCCTGGAAGTCGAATCGGGTGAGTACGGGGTCGCGGCGCTCCCACATGCGGCGCACCGCCTCGAAGAGGGGGTCGCCGTCGCGCTCCACGTGCCGCAGGGCGACCGCGAGGGCACGGGGGTAGTCGGGGCCGAGCTCCCAGCGCGGCAGGACCTGGGTCGGCACGTCGGCGCCGCAGCGGCGCAGCCACGACCACAGGCGGGCGCGCTCGCGCTGCTCGGGGCCGAGGATCGTCTCGGCCTTCCCGTGCACGGCGACGGCCTCGCCGAGCCGCTCGCGCAGCTCCTCCGGCGTGCGCACAAGGTGCGTGGCCCCGCAGGCGGCGCCCTCCGACCATCCGGCCTGGATGACGGGCACGCCGAAAGCGGGCAGGTCGCTGCCGCCGAACGTGACCGCGACGTCGGTCATGCTCCACAGGATGTTCGTCGACAGCAGGCCGGAGCGCAGGCGGTCGAGGAACAGCCAGTTGGCCGACTCGTCGGCCTCGGCGTACCGCTCGGTCTCCTCGAACAGCTCGGTGTCGCGGCCCGGCATGTGGCCGAACACCGTGATCGTGGGCCGGCCGGCGTCGAGGCGGAGCCTGGAGCAGCCGTAGAGGCGAAGCTGGCGGCGTTCGGTGTCCGTGCGGACCTGGTAGCCCTCCTTGGCCCGCCAGGCCGTACGCTCGGCGCTCGGCCGGATCACCTCCCTGTTGGGCCAGACCCAGCGCTCGAAGAACTCCGCGACCCGGCCGGGCAGCTCCTCGCCGAACGAACCGGGCGTCCGGCCGGGGAACAGCGCGTACGCCTGCAATCCTCCCGTACCGTGCACGTGCACGACGGGGATGTCGGTGCGGACGCCACGATCCATCCGGCTGGTGACCAGGGCGTCGGGCGGCCCCAGATCGGCGGCGGCGCCGAACGCCTCGGCCAGCGGCCGCCACCGCGGGTCGGTGAGCACCACCAGCCGGGCCGACAGCAGCCCGCACACGGCCTTGGCGACCATGACGGTACGCACCACCACCCGGACGTCCTCGTCGAACGCCTCGGCCACCACGCAACCGGTGTCGCCCGCGGTGTCCCCCCAGTACGCCCTGGCGGTCGAGACCAGATGATCGACATGCTCTTCGTCGTCCACGACACGACGCATGAAACCCTCCACCAAGGCCAGGAAGAATCGCCCCGGCAGACGTTGCCAGACCCTCGCGCGCGCACCCGCGCGACAACACGCTTCTTTGCCCGGCGCTGGCCGAATCTCAGACGGCCTCGACCTGGTCGATGACGAAACGGCTGTTGGGCACGGCCGGAGCGCGCCACGACGGCATGCGCAGGTCCTGGGCGGGCACCCCGTACGTCATCCAGCGGGTCAGCGCGGTCACCGCCTGTTTCATCAGGTCCACGGTGATCCACTCGCCGGCGCACCGGTGCCCTTCGTAGTGATCGCCGCCTCCCTGGGGGACGAAGTCGTACTCGCCGCCGTCCCACTCGGCGAACCGCTCCGGGCGGAACTCGCCGGGACGGTCCCACAGGCGCGAGTCGTGGTCGGTGCCGTACAGGTCGAGCAGGGTCCGCCGGCCCTGCGGGAAGTGCTCGCCGTTCCAGGTGAAGGGCCTGGCCGCCTTGGCGGCGACGAACGGGAAGAACGGGTAGAACCGTCGCACCTCCTGGACGAAGTGCTCGACGAACTGCTCGTCGCCCTCGCGGACGCGCTCGTGGTACTCCGGGTGGGCGTGCAGGGCCATGGCCGCGAACGTCACGAACCTGGCCACCGCCACCGTGGGCCGCAGCACGTTGTGCAGCTCGACGGCCGCGGTCCTGGCCGGGAGCAGGGTGCCGTCGGGGTCCCGGTAACCGGCGATCAGACCGGTCACCGTGCCGGCGAAGCGTTCCGGGTGGTCGCGCGCGCAACGGATCAGGCCGGACAGCCACAGGTCGCCCTTGATCCTGGCGTACCGGCCGCGCAGGTAGCGCACGCCGATCCCGCCCGCGCCCTCGATGGCCGCCTGGAACGTGGCGGTGGCGGCGGGCACCCGCGCGGGCGGCAGCGGCACGCCCGTCCAGTCGCAGACCGCCTGGCACAGCAGTTCGCTGACCTCGTCGTACAGGACGACCCGCGGCATGCGCCGCCACGCGCGGATGCGCTCGCGCCAGCGCTGTCCGGCCAGCTCCGTCAGCCGGTCGCGGCCCTGCCTGCCCATCAGCGACATGAACATGGCCTTGCGCGCCCGGTGGGTCTCGCCGTCGAGCGCCTGGACGCCGTCCCTGCCGAACAGCGTCAGCTGGAGCCTGCGGGGCGCGGCGCCCTGCCGGACGAACAGCTCGGGGTCGTAGAAGACCTCGGCGGCCTCGGCCCCGGTCATGCAGGTGACCGGCTGGAGGAGGAGCCGCGTCTCGAAGACGTCGGCGCCGAGCCGCCGCGCCCGGTCCCCGATGAAGCGGTACGGGTCGAGCAGGAGGGTCAGGGTGTCGTCCAGGACCGGCCTCCGGCGGGGGGCGGCGACCGGCTCACGGACCCGCGGCTGCTCGCGTGGCAACACTCGGTGAGAAGTCATGACCTGGCCCTATCCCCGCAGACCCGCAGGAAACGAATTCACCGGGAAACACGGCGAACCAAATGCCGTGCTTCGACGTCTCACCCGGGGTAGAAGCATCCACTTCGGCCGCGCGCTTCGTCTTTTTACAGAGAGCAGGTCATGGGCGGGTTTAGGATGCACCCAAAAGCCAAGTTGAGGGGGTTTTTCCGCATGGGTTCCCGAATGTCGGGCGTCGTGCGCCTGACCGGGGCTGCTATGGCCGCGGGAGTGGTGGCCGCGGCCATCGCGTTGCCGGCGGTCGGTGGCACCGGAGCGATGTTCGTCTCGGCGTCCGAGGAACTGAACATCAAGCCGGAGGACCTCAAGGAGCCGCCGCTCGCCGAGAAGACGACGGTCCTCGACGCCAAGGGCAACCAGATCGCCCAGTTCTACGAGGAGTACCGGGAGAACGTCTCGCTCGACGAGGTGGCCGACATCATGAAGACGGCCATCATCTCCATCGAGGACTACCGCTTCTACGAGCACGGCGCGATCGACATCGAGGGCACCGTGCGCGCCCTCGCCAAGAACCTCAGCAGGGGCGGCATCGCCCAGGGTGGCTCCTCCATCACCCAGCAGTACGTCAAGCAGGTGCTGCTCAACTCGGCCACCACCGAGAAGGAGAAGAACGCGGCCCTCGAAGCCAGCTACGCCCGCAAGCTCAAGGAGCTGCGCTACGCGATGGCGGTCGAGGAGAAGTACAACAAGAACGAGATCCTCGGCAAGTACCTCAACATCGCCTACTTCGGCGCGGGTGCGTACGGGGTCGAGGCGGCGGCCAAGCGCTTCTTCGGGGTGTCGGCCTCCGAGCTGACGCTGTGGCAGGCGGCCACGCTGGCCGGCGCCGTCCAGGACCCGAACAGGACCGACCCCAACCTGGGCAAGGACTCCCGCGCGCAGCTGCTCAACCGGCGCAACGTGGTCCTCGACCGGATGCTCGAACTCAAGAAGATCACGCCTGAGCAGCACGAAGAGGCCAGGGCCAAGAAGCTCGGCTACAAGGGCACCCCGCTGCCCGGCGGCTGCGGCGCGAGCCAGTACCCGTACTTCTGCATGTACGTGCGCAACGAGATCCTGAGCAACCCGGCCTTCGGCAAGACCAAGAAGGCCCGCACCCAGTTCCTCAACCGGGGCGGCCTGGAGATCAAGACCACGATCGACCCGAAGATGCAGGAGGCCGCCGAGGAGGCCATCAAGAAGCACGTCTTCGCCTCCGACAACCCGGTGGCCTCCGAGGCGCTGGTCAAGCCGGGCACGGGCGAGATCAAGGCCATGGCCGCCAGCCGCAAGTACGGCAACTCCAAGCGCAAGCACGAGATGTCGTACAACGTGGTGGCCGACGCGGTGCACGGCGGCGGCATCGGCTTCCAGGCCGGTTCGACGTTCAAGACGTTCACGCTGCTCACCGCGCTCAAGCAGGGCATGAAGATCAACGACGGCTTCAACGTCGGCAGCGGCTACACCGCCCCCAACTACTGGGCGTTCAAGAACTGCAAGAACCAGAACGTCGGCGACCCGAGCCACACCGTCACCAACGACGAGGGCGGCGGCGGCTTCAAGTCGCTGGCCACCGGCACCTGGGGCTCGGTGAACACGTTCTTCATGACGCTGGAGCAGAAGGTCGGCCTCTGCAAGGTGGTCGAGACCGCCAAGTCGCTCGGCATCAAGCGCTCCGACGGCGGCAAGCTCCAGGAGTTCGAGACGTTCACCCTCGGCATCAACGAGATGGACCCGGTGACCGTGGCCACGGCCTACGCGGCGATCGGCGCGCGCGGCAAGTACTGCCCGCCGACGGCCATCACCCAGATCACCGACCGCAACGGCAAGGTGACCGAGTACAAGCCCAAGTGCACGCAGGCGTTCGACCCCGAGGTCGCCGACGCTGCGGCGAACATCCTGTCCGGCGTCTTCACCAAGGGCACCATGCGCGGGGTCGGCGGCATCGGCCGTCCGGCGGCGGGCAAGACCGGCACCACCGACGACCAGGCCACCGCCTGGTTCGCCGGGTTCACCCCCGACCTGGCCGGCGCGGTCAGCATCGGCGACCCGAACGGCTCGACCACCCACAAGCTGAACAACATCACCATCGGCGGCAGGTACTACCCCTCGGTCTTCGGCGCCTCGATCCCCGGCCCGATCTGGAACGCCACCATGAAGGCCGCGCTCAAGGGCACCCCGGCGACGGCCTTCACCCCGGTCGACTCCTCCCGCTTCGGCGGCTGCGGCCAGGGCTGCGCCCCCCGCAGGCAGGAGCCCGACGACAGGGGCCAGGACCTCATCGACGTCAACCCCAACCCCGACGGCGACTTCGGCCCCGGCCAGGGTTACCAGAACGACAACGGCAACGGCCACGGGCGCGGCAGGGGCCGGCGCTAGGGACGTACGCGAAGGGGGTATCCGGCACGTCGCGGATACCCCCTATCGGCCGGAAAATATGGATTGATCCGCGTTCACCGCAAAAAGTCTGACGGTAACCAGCGCCCCTACCTGAGCAGATTCGGAATGGGTTCGCACACCGGGACGCACCCCCTGGGAAGGCCCTATTAACAGCGGCGAAACATTGGTAACGTGGGAGCGCTCCCAGGATCTTTCCGCGAGGTGCTCCATGACCGAGCAGCCCACACTGGCACAGGTGGCGGCCGCTGCAGGGGTTTCCCCCGCGACCGCATCTCGAGTCCTCACGGGCTCGGTGCGGGTCAGTACCTCGACCCGCCGGCAAGTGTACGACGCCGTCTCCCGCATGGGCTACGTCCGCCAACGCGCGCCCAGGGGAAGCGCCGCCAAGACGCTGACCGACGGCGTCACGGCGGTGATCTGCGACCATCTCCCCCGCCTGTTCTCCGAGCCCTACTACGCCAGGCTCCTGTCCGCCGCCGGAGCGGTGATCGCCGAGCACGGCACCCACCTCATGGTCACGACCGTGACGCCCACCTCCTCGACGCTCCCGGCGCTGTCGGGCGCCGTCCTCATCGTCGGTGCGCGAGAACGCCATCCGCTGGCCATCAAGCTGTCCACTGCGGGCATCCCGGTCCGCAACATCGGCCGGCCGCCGCACGACCTCAAGCTGCCCTACGCCGACGTGGACAACCTCGACGGCGGCCGGCAGGCGGCCGAACACCTGCTGTTACAGGGCCGCAGGAACGTGGCCGCCATCGGCGGCCCGCCGTCCCTGCCCGCCGCCCGCGACCGTCTCGAAGGGCTCGTACGCACCCTTCAGGCGGCCGGCGCCCCCGACGTGCCCGTGGCGTACGGCGACTTCACCGCGGCCTCGGGCACGCACGCCATGCAATGGCTGTTACGCCACGCGCCCGGCCTCGACGCCGTCTTCGTCGCCTCCGACCTGATGGCGGCCGGCGCGATCCAGGCCCTTCGCCGGGCCGGCCGCAAGGTCCCCTCGGACGTCGCCGTGATCGGCTTCGACGACGCCCCCGTGGCCCGGCACACCGTCCCGGCACTGACCACCGTCCGCCAGCCCGTCGAGGAGCTCGCCACGGTCGCCACCCGCCTGCTCCTGACGGGGGCGACGGGGATCGACCCCGTCCTCCCCACGGAACTGGTCATCCGTGAGTCAGCTTGAGCCGGGGGACGTGCTGGCCCGGCGGTACCTGCTGCTGGACCCGCTGGCCCACGGCGGCATGTCGGTCATCTGGCGTGCCTTCGACCAGTCGTTGCAGCGGCTGGTCGCGGTCAAGGTGCTGACCGCCTCGCTGCACACCGACCACGGCGAACGCGTCCGGGTGCGCAGCGAGGCCCGCGCCGCGGCCCGGTTCATCCACCGCGACTCGATCGAGATCTACGACTACGGCGAGGCCGTCACCGCAAAGGGCGGCGTGGCCGCGTACGTGGTGATGCCCCTGCTCGACGGCACCCCGCTGGCCGAGCGCATCGCCGAGGGGCCGCTGCCGTGGACCGAGGCGGCGGCCATCGCCCAGCGGCTGGCCCGCGTGCTGATGGCCGGGCACGCCCGCGGCCTGGTCCACCGGGACGTCACCGCCGAGAACGTGCTGCTCACCGCCGACGGCCCGAAGCTGCTCGACTTCGGCATCGCCGCCTGGGCCGGCGACCCCGACGACGACCGCGGCACCCCTCCCTACGTCGCCCCCGAACGCCTCCTCGGCGCCCCCACCCACCCGGCCGTGGACGTGTACGCCCTGGGCGTGCTGCTGTTCGCCATGCTCACCGGGCGCACCCCGTACCCGGAGACCACGTGGGAGGAGATCGAGGCGGCGCGCCGGACCGATCCACCGCCCCGGGTGACCGGCGTGCCGTACGGCGTCGCCTCGCTCTGCCAGAGCTGCCTGGCGCACCTGCCCGAGGAGCGGCCCACGGCCGAGTCCATCGTCGCCTCGCTGACCTCGGCGCTCGGCACGGCCGGGATCGCCCGGCAGGTGCGGCGCGGGCTGACGATGGCGGGGTCGGCGCTGGTGGCGCTCACCGTGCTGCTGTGGTTCCAGCGGGCCGCGCCGGAGCCGGTGCTGTCGCCGCGGATCGCGCCGACGTCCGCACCGGCCGTGACGCCGTCGGCGTCGGCCTCGGCGTCGGCCTCCCGGGTGGTCGAGAGCGCGCCGGCCGGGTCGGTCACCGTCGAGCAGGCGGTGGACGGCTTCCACGACTCCCTCGAAGACGGCAAGCCGTGCGACGCGACCGACGCGGACGTGGTGCTCGACCTCAAGCAGGTACTCGACTCGGTGGTGCGCGGCTCGGTGGTGCGCGGCTCGGTGGTGCGCGGGCCCGAGGTCACCGGCATGGCCGAGCTGCGGCGCAAGGTCGCCGACCGGGCCAGGGAGGGCCGCCTGGCCCCCGCCTGCCGCGCGGAGCTTGAGGCCAAGCTCAAGGTGATCGACCGTGCCATGAAGCCGGACTGAGGGACACGACCGCTCCGCATTCCCGCCCGCCCGAGGCAGAGCTCATTCGCCGGGGCCAGGGGTGCGCCTTCGCCTGGGTCGGGCCAAGGCGCACCCCCTCCCGCCCGCCGGGGTCAGGTGCAGGTGTAGCCCGCGGGGACCTGGGTGTCGCCGGTGGGCCTGCTGGCCTGGAAGCCGAAGGTGGTGCTCGCGTTCGGGGCCAGGGTGCCGTTGTAGGGGAGGTTCCGCACGGTCACGACGCCGCCGCCGGCGGAGACGTTCGCGCCCCACGACCCGGTGATCGTGTGGCCCTGCGGGAGCGTGAAGGTGACGGTCCAGCCGTTGATCGTGGCCGTGCCGCGGTTGGTGACGGTGACCGGCTGGATGACGTAGCCGTTGCTCCAGGCGTTCTGGGTGGTCGCGGTCACGGCGCAGCCGCCGCCTCCGCCGCCGTTCTGGGTGGTGACCGTGACGGCGGCGGACTCGGGCGAGAGGTTGCCCGCGCCGTCCCGGGCCCTGACGCGGTAGCGGTACGTCGTGGCGGGGGTCAGGCCGGTGTCGGTGTAGGAGGTCGTGGCGCTGGTGCCGACCTGGGTGAAGGTGTCGCCGGTGGCGCGCAGGATGTCGTACCCGGCCAGGCCGCTGCCGCCGGTGTCGGTGGAGGCGCCCCAGGTGAGCGTGGTGGCGGCGGCCGTGGTGCCGGAGGCCGTCGGGGTGCCCGGCGTGGTGGGCGGCGTGCGGTCGGTCGTGCCGCCGCCGGAGCCGAAGGAGAAGGAGTCGACGGCCAGCCCGGCGCCGCCCACCCAGGGCTCGAACCCGGCCTGGACGCTGGTCAGGTACCACGAGCGCTGGGCGTAGCCGCGGCTGACGGCGTCGGAGTAGAAGGTGTCGACGGCGAAGTCGAGCGAGGGGGTCGCCGAGGTGCGCACGTAGGAGACGACGTTCCAGCCGATGTTGCCGTACCAGACCTGCCAGGTGCCGCCGGCCAGGGTCACCGTGCCGACCTGGGAGCCGACCGGCTGGATCGAGCCGCGCTTGTTGAGCCAGATCATCAGCTCCGCGCCGGTGTTCTGGCCGTCGGTGCGCGGGGTGGGGTCGAACCAGATGTCGTAGGCGGCGTCCCAGGTGCCGGAGCCGGGGTAGGTCATGGCGACCGCCGACCTCAGCGCGCCGAAGCCCGCCGAGCCGGCCTGCACGGGCAGGCCGCTGCCGGAGGTGCAGGCGGCGTAGTGGCAGCCGGCGTAGATGGCCGGGTAGGCGGCCGGGGCGCCGTTCGTGGCCTTGTCGTGCTCGGACCGGGTGACGGTGAAGCCGCCGTTCTGGTTGACGTCGACGCACTGCGCGGTGTCGGCGCCCCAGACGTTGTTCATGACGATGTAGCGGTCGTTCTGGACGGTGGTCGAGCCCCACTTCTCGCACAGCACCGGGGCGGCCTGCGCCGGTGCCGGGAACAGGCCGGCGCCGAGTAACGCCGCGACGGCCAGGACGATGATCTGCACGCGCCTCATGGCATGTTGCTCCCGCTTCTCTGGTCGAGGGAGGTGCTGGGAGCGCTCCCAACGTTCAGGGTCCCGGCGTCGGGCCCCCTACGGCAAGCAGCCCCGCCACCGCCCGCCGCCCCGGTACCGGGCCACCAGGGCAACCGTGACCACGATCGGCTGAAAGTTTCACACCGCGTTGTCGGGACGCCGGTCGCCGTGGTTCAATGCGCTGGCCGGGCGGGCTGATCGTGGGCAGATTCCTGTGTTCCCCTGCGCGAAGGAATCCCCATGAAACACTTCCGGACGGCGGTCCTCACCGCCGCCCTGGTCCTGCTGACCACCGTACTGATCGCGCCGCAACAGGCGCAGGCCCACGGCGTGTCCATGTTCCCCGGAGCACGGACGTTCCTGTGCTGGCAGGACGGCCTGCGCGAGAACGGCCAGATCCAGTCCTACAACCCGGCCTGCGCGGCGGCCGTCGCCCAGAGCGGCCCGACCCCGCTGTACAACTGGTTCGCCGTGCTGCGTTCCGACGGCGCCGGGCGTACCAGCGGCTTCATCCCCGACGGCCAGCTCTGCAGCGGCGGCACCGGCGGCCCCTACGACTTCACCGCCTACAACGCCGTACGCTCCGACTGGCCGCAGACGCACCTGACCTCGGGCGCGAGCATCCAGATGCGGCACAGCAACTGGGCCCAGCACCCCGGCACGTTCGTCTACTACGTCACCAAGAACGGCTGGAACCCCGACGGTCCGCTCAAGTGGTCGGACCTGGAGTCGTTCGGCAGCGTCACCAACCCGCCCGCCAGCGGCGGCCCCGGCGGGCTCAACTACTACTCCTGGAACGCCCAGCTCCCCTCCGGCAAGACCGGGCGTCACATCATCTACACGCACTGGATCCGCTCCGACAGCAACGAGAACTTCTACAGCTGCTCCGACGTCGTCTTCGACGGCGGCAACGGCCAGGTCACGGGCGTCGGCCCCGGCGGCGGCACGCCTTCGGGCACCCCCACCGCCACCCCGACCGTTCCCCCTCCAGGCGGCTGCTCCGCCACCTGGAAGGCCACCGACACCGGCTGGGCCGGCCACTTCCAGGGCGAGGTGACGGTGAAGAACACCGGCACCGCCTCGCTGAACGGCTGGACGGTCAAGTGGACCTACGCCGGCGGCCAGGGCTTCGACGGCACCCCCTGGAACGGCGTGCTCTCCTCCCAGCCGCCGAACGTGTCCATGAAGAACGCCTCCTACAACGGCCAGCTCGCGCCGAACGCGACCACCACGTTCGGCTTCAACGCCACCGGCTCGATCCCGAGCCCCGCACCCACGCTGACCTGCACGAGCCCGTGAACGCAACCCGTCGCGGGCAGATCGCGGCAGGCGTCGCCCTGGCCGGCCTGGCGCTGGCCGGGGTGACGCTGTTCGCCGTCGACCAGGGGTCGGCGCGGCTCGACCAGGAGCTCGCCGCCCAGGTGACGCTGATCCTCGAACGCGCCACGCCCGAGGAGCACCACGACCACGGGCACGGGTTCGAGTCGCGGGTGGTGTGCGCGGTGGAGCCGTTCGGCACGGACCCGCCGGACGCCTCCAGCCTGGCCGAGGTGCGCTGGGTCTACGCGCGGCACCTGTGCGCGATCGTCGGCGAGAGCCGCGACTGGGCCATGTCCGTGCGGGCGTCGGGGCCCATCGCCGTACGGCTGGGTGTGCCGCCGCAGGTCAAGGTGCCGGCGGACGGGCCGGGGTACCCGGAGCGGGTCAGGGAGCTGATCCCGGGGCGCTACCACGAGGAGGCGTTCGCCGAGTTCTCGGACGAGGCGGCCATCGACGCGGCCCGCGCACGCTTCACCCAAGCCCTCACCCCCGGCTGACCCGATGCCTCTGGCGGGTGGGTTCGCGTAAACGGACGCGGCCGGGAGGGGGTTCGCCGGCCGCGTCCGTCCCATCCGGGCGGGATGGTGTCGCGGGCAGGGTCAGCCGATCGGCCTCACCTCCTCCTTCTCTAGCCGGCGCAGGTGTAGCCGGACGGAACGGACGTGTCGCCGCTCGGACGCCCGGCCTGGACCCCGAAACCGGTGGCGGAGCCGGGGGCGAGCGTGCCGTTGTAGCCCAGGTTCTTCGCCGTCACGGTCCGCCCACTGACCGTCACCGCGGCGTTCCAGAAGCCGGTCACGGTGTGGCCCGCGGGCAGCGTGAACGTCACCGTCCAGCCGTTCCTGGCGGTCGTGCCGGTGTTGGTCACCGTGACGGGTTGCAGGACGTACCCGTTGCCCCACTGGCTCTGGACGGTCCCCACGGCCGTGCAGCCGCCGTCGCCGCCGCCGGCCAGGGTGGTGAAGGAGGCCGTGGGCGAGGCGGCCGACTGGTTGCCGGCGGCGTCCCCGGCCTTCACGTACACCTGGTAGGCGGTCGAGGGTGACAGGCCGGTCAGGGTGATCGAGGTCGTGGCCGTCGCCCCGAGCGGGGTGCCGGTCGAGGTGTAGACGTCGTAGCCGGTCACGCCGACGTTGTCGGTGGCGGCCGTCCAGGTCAGGGTGGCGCCGGACGAGGTGACGTTCGAGGCCGACGGGGTGCCGGGTGCGCTCGGCGGGGTGGGGTCGGTGGTGCCGCCGCCGTAGACGGACGCCTGCCTGGCGGTCGCGGCGATGCCGTTGGCGCCGTTGAACAGCCGCCGGCCCCACGAGGTGAGCCGGCTGACGTCGAAGCCGGTGACCTGGTCCAGGTACTCGACGCCGCCGCCGTTGCCGCTCCACGACCAGCCGAGGTAGCCGAGGCCGCGGCTCACGGCCTGAGCCATGATCGTGTCCTCGTCGGGGTCGCCGTCGGAGTGGTCGAACCCGAACTCGCCGACGACCAGCGGCAGCCCGGCGGTCCGGAACGCGTCCATGTACGACGTGATCTCGGCGGCCGTGTCGTAGACGCCGTACATGTGCACGGAGAAGATCGTGTTCTTGTCGGGGTCGGCGTTGAAGACGGACGTGGCGTTGTCCCGCATGACGTTCTGCCAGTCCTGCCCCCAGGCGGGGGCGTCCACCATCAGCGCGTGGCGCAGGCCGTTGGCGCGCAGCTTCTGGATCGCGGCCTTGGTGGCGTCGGCCCAGCCGGGGGTGGTGGCGTTGTTGCCGATCGGCTCGTTGCCGATGTTGACGACGACGTAGTCCTCCTGGCCGACCAGGGCGCTCTTGACGCCGATCCAGTAGTCGGCGGCCTGGTCGAGGGTGTACGCGCCGCTCTGCTCGCCGTACCCGGTGGTGTCGTGGTCCTCCAGCACGCAGATGAGCTTGTTCTGCTTGCACAGGGAGACCACATTGGCCACGTCGGAGACGGAGTTGGCGCTCCACCGGCCGCCGCTGAGCACGACGCGCACGGTGTTGGCCTTCAGCGACTTGATGTCGGCGAACGCCTTGGTCTGGACGGGGTACCAGGTGTGGGCGTGGCTGGTGCCGCGCATCACGAACTCCTGGCCGTTGCCTTCCAGGATCTTCGTGCCGCTCACGTGGATGCCGGTGGCGGCCTGCGCCGCGGTGCCCGGCAGGACCAACGAAGCGGCCACGAGCGCGGCGGCGAGGGCCGGCGCGGTGAACAGTGATCGCATGGGCTGCCTTTCACTGAGCCGCGGAACCGCCCGCCCCGCCGTCGTCGCGGCGGGGCGGGGGTTCGGCTCAGGCGGGGGTGCAGGTGATCGGGTCGGGGGTGACGGGGGTGCCGTTGGCGATGAAGCCGAACGTGGTCGTGGCGCCGGGGGCGAGCCCGCCGTTCCACGCCTCGTTCCTGACCGACACGTTCGAGCCGGTCTGGGTGAGCCTGCCGCCCCAGAGCTGGGTGATCTGGCCGGCCGACGACCAGGCGGCCGTCCAGCCGGTGACGGCCGCGGCGCCGGTGTTCTTGACCGTCACCTCGGCCTGGTACGCGCCGTTCCAGAAGTTGGTGACCTTGAACGTGGCCGCGCAACCGCCGGTCGGCGCGTCCGCGGTGGTGAACGCCGTGCCGTCGGAGGCCGGCGAGCTGTTGCCCGCCGCGTCCCTGGCCACCACCGAGACGGTGTACGCCGTCGCGGGGGTGAGCCCGGTCAGGTCGTACGACGTGCCGGTGGCCGTGCCCGCCTTGGCGGCGCCGAGGTAGACGTCGTAACCGCTCACCCCGACGTCGTCCGTCGAGGCCGCCCAGCTCACCTTCGCACCCGAGCCGGTGATGCCCGAGACGGACGGTTTGCCGGGTTTGCTGGGCGGTGTTCTGTCATCGCCGCCGGTGGTGGTGAACGCCGTCTCGTCCGAGGCCACCGAGGTGTTGCCCGCCGCGTCCCTGGCCACCACGTGGGCGGCGTAGGCCGTGGCAGGGGTGAGCCCGCTCAGGTCGAAGGTGGTGCCGGTGGCCGTGCCCGCTTTGGTGGACCCCAGGTAGACGTCGTAACCGGTCACTCCCACGTTGTCCGTGGAGGCCGTCCAGGTCAGCTTCGCCGCCGTGCCCGTGATCCCGGAGACCGTGGGCTTGCCCGGCTTGCTGGGCGCTGTCGTGTCCGGCTCCTCCGGCCCCGGGGGCTCACCCCAGATCTTGGTGGCGCCGCTGTGGAGGGTGATGTTCTTCGTCAGCACCGGCGTCGCGCCCGGCGTCACCGGGATGCCCTTGTACGACCAGTCGTCGGTCGGGTCCCAGGAGCCCGTGCTGGTGATCCTGAACTGCACCTCCCTGCGGTGCTGCGACTGCCCGGCCGGGGCGATGGCCTGCCCGGAGCAGTCGATGTTCACGTAGTACACGCGCCCGCCCGCCGAGCCGAGCGTCGGGGCCTTGCACTGCGTGTACGCCGACGACACGCTGACCTGCGAGGCGGTCGTCGAGCCGTCGAGGGTGAAGTAGTAGCGGAACGAGCCGTCCGACAGGACCCGGGCGGGCCAGGCCGACTGGTTGCGGACGATGGCCTTGATCTCGGTGAAGTTCGTACCGGAGGCGTTCACGCCGGCCTCGACGAAGATCTCCGGGCTGTCCGGGGTCTCGGCGGGCGGGAAGTTCGCCGCGGGCGCTCCCCCGTACTCCTTGTAGAGCCGGGCCACGGCGCTGGTGAAGCCCGCGTTGTAGTCGGTCGCGACCTCGTTCATGACGTAGTCGTCGCGCTTGTCGGTGTAGACGTCGTCGGGGTCGGGCGGGCCGCCCACCAGCGCGCCGTACAGGGTGTGGCGGCTGTCGACCGGGTTGGTGATCTGGTCGGTCCACGAGCCGTGCGCCGTACGGTGGTGCGGGTTCTTCGGCGGGTTCGCCCCGAACCCGATCAGGTACGAGGAGTTGCGCGGGTTGTCGCCGAGCGCGTAGTTGATCTGCCGGACCGCGAAGTCGTGGTAGCGCGTCTTGCGGTCGGGATCGGTGATCGAGTCGCTGTGCACGAGCGCGACGAACGAGGTGTTGGCCGCGTACCGCAGCGACCCCCACCGGTCCAGCACGGCCTCGCCGCCCGGCGAGTACTTGACCTTGGAGCCGTTGACGCCGACCGTCCACCAGTCGAGCCAGCGGTTGGCGTCGTCGAGGTACCTCTGCTTGCCGGTGAGCTTGTGCAGCAGCACGTACGCGCCGTACGACTTGTCGTCCCACGCGATCGTCCACTTGTACGACTTCGTCGTGGTCTGCGGCTCGTTGCCCAGGTTGTCGTAACCGGCCTCGGCCTTGGCCAGGTAGGCGGCGTCGTTCGTGGCCCGGTAGAGCCAGATCGCCCCCCAGACCAGCTCGTCGTTGAAGCCGCTCCAGGAGTTGTAGTAGCCCTGGGCGTCGCTGATGCAGTCGCTGTACTTCTTCCTGACCGTGTCGGCGAAGGAGTAGAGCTGCTTGGCGTGCGTCACCAGCTTGTCGGCGTAGGCCGGATCGGTCGGGCGGAAGACGATCGACGAGGCCGCCATCGCCGCCGCCGTCTCCCCCGCCAGGTCCGAGCCGCCGCAGGACGCGTCGATCTTGTAGGCGGGCCGGTTCATCTGCATGGCCTCGGCCGGGCCCCACCAGGCGTGGTCGGTGCCGCCGTTGCCGACCTGCCCGTACAGCACGTTGGCCGACGGGTGGGCCTTGACGAAGTAGTCGTTGACGAACCTCAGGTTGTTCAGCAGGTGGGTGAGCTGGCCGGAGCCCGCGTAGGCGTCGCGGTACTCGACACCGCCCCAGGCCAGCATCGTGGCCGAGAAGGCCATCGGGAAGCCGAACTTGACGTGGTCGCCCGCGTCGTACCAGCCTCCGGTCAGGTCCAGCCCGGCGTCCTTGCCGTCGTTCATGCCCGAGTCGCCGCGCCAGGAGACGCGGTTCCAGCCGGGCAGGTCGCCCGACTGCTGGGCCTCGTAGAACCACAGCGACTTCTGCAGCGCCTCACCGTAGGCGAAGGCGGGCGCGGCCGCGTGGGCCACCGGCCCCACCCCTGCGAGCAGGGGCAGGACCAGCGACGCCGCGGCGATCATCGCCGCCTTTCTCACGGGAAGAGCCGCCCGTACTCGGCCAGGGCCACGGCCACGTCCACCTGCGCCCAGAAGCGGTGGTAGTTGAACGTGGGCGCGGGGCCCGTGCCCTGGAGGTAGGCGTTCACCTTGGGCCAGTCGGGGTCGTTCTTGTAGAAGGACCTGATCGACATGAACGTCGAGCTGGAGTTGATCGTGTCGCCGTTCGGCATCTTGCCGGTCCAGCCCGGGGGCACGTAGACCGGGTCGTTCAGCCGCTTGTAGTCGGTCTTGGTCTCCGGCACCGACACGCCCTTGGCGTCGCGGTTCTTCCACACGCCGTCCAGCAGCGCCTTGGCCATGTTCCTGGCCGCGGTGTTGTTCGCCTTGGCCGCGTAGTACATCAGCGTCTTGGCGTACGAGCCGGCCACGCCGACGTCGTTGGTGTAGTCGGCGACCGTCACGTGCAGGCCGGGGTTGGGCGGCGGCATGACGTTCGGGTCGCTGAAGTCGGCGACGGGCTGACCGGTCCACTTCAGCGTCGACGGGATCTGGTACGTGCCGTCCGCGTTGATCGTGGTGTTGGCCATCGCCCAGGAGACCCACTTGTCCAGCAGCGCCTTGGCGTCGGCGTTGCCCGAGGCGTAGTAGAGCTCGGCCACCCGCTCCATGGTCCACGCCTGGAACCCGAACCACTGGTTCGACGGCGGGTCGTGGTAGACGGGCTGCCAGTCGTAGGTCATGCCGTGGAACTTCGGCAGGCCGGCCGGCGGGGTGGCGTAGTGGCCCTCCCAGCTGTTGGTCGCGCCGCCCGCGATGGCGCCCTCGGCGGACTGGAGCCAGGTGTAGAACTGGAGCTGGCGGGTCAGGCTGGTGCTCCAGTCGGCCGCGCCGGTGCCGCTCTTGGGCTTCAGCTCGGCCACGTTCGCCAGCGCCCAGGCCGCGAGCGGGTTCTGGTAGCCGGAGTGGTTGTGGCTGGAGCCGATGCGCCAGGCCCAGCCCGCGCTGGAGTCGGTCGCGCCGCCCCAGGCGTAGTACCAGGACAGCAGGTAGTTGGAGGCGTCCTTGCCGGTGCCCGCGGCGCACGAGGTGCTGGTGCAGCCGGGCTTCTTGAAGTACTTGTCGTACATCGCGTAGCGCAGGTAGTCGCCCATCTTCGCGGCCTTGGCGACCGACGCCGAGATCTGCGACTCCTTGCCCTGCTGCTTGGCCCACGTCTGCGCCCAGTACGCGGCCTGCACGGCCCTGGCGTCGGCGTCGGGCGCGTTGGTGTACTTCCACTGCTTGGCGTACGAGCTGTCCTTGATGAACAGGTCGAGGTATCCGTTCGTGCCGCCGTGCTTGAAGGTGTCGCAGGACGGCTGCGGGATCGTCTCGAAGACCGACTCCTCGGGCCCGCGCTGGTAGGTGTTGATGTAGGCGGGCCGGGTGGTGCCGTCGCCGCAGCGGCCGAAGCCGTAGGTGTTGTCGACGTCGAGCAGCCAGTGCATGCCGTAGACGTCGCCGGTGCCGTACGCGCTCTTCAGCTCGTTGGCCAGCGGGTCGGAGCCGACCGAGACGCCGGAGTCGATCTGCGTCGGGTACTGCTTGATGTCGTTGTACTCGGCCGCGTACGTGGCCGGCTTCGAGGGGTTGTAGAAGGAGTTCGTCGGCTGGTCGGCGGTCGCGGGGATGATGTACTTCTCCATCGAGGCCCAGGCGTTGTTGAACTTCGCCCAGTCGCCGGTCACCTGCCCGTAGGTCGCCTCCAGCCACAGGTAGTAGCTGTAGGCCTCGGACGTGGTCTCGTGCCCCTGGTCGGGCGCCTCGACCATGAACGTCTCCACCGAGTGGTACGGCACGCCCTCGGGCGAGAAGTAACCGTTGGCCGGGTCGTGCAGCTCGTTGTACATCTCCACGAAGCGCTTGACGTACTCGTTGTCGCCTCCGAGGTCGTCGTCCGCCTCGCTGGCGGTGACCTTGACCGGGGTGTAGCCGGTCGCGCTCACCGTGAACTCGGCGGTGCCGCTGGTGGTGTCGGCGTCGTCCGCCGCCGCCAGGGTGACGTTCTGGGCGGTGTTCCAGTTGGCGGGCGTGAAGGTGAGCGTGCCGCCCGAGCCGACGGTCAGGTCGGCGTCACCGCTGGTGCGGGCGGTGGTGACGGTCACGTTCGCGGCGGGCGCCTGCGAGAGCTTCACGCCGAAGCCCGCGGTCCCCTTCTCCGGCACGGAGATCGTGAGCGGGCTGACCACGAGGGCGGGGCCGGTGTTCTGCGAGACGGTGATCCCGACGGGGGCCGAGGTCGTGGTCGCGCCGCCGTTGTCGGTGGCCTTCGCGGTGATCGAGTAGCTGCCCGCGGCCACGTTCTGCCAGGTGTAGCCGTAGGGCGCCGAGGTGTCGGTGCCGAGCAGCGTCGAGCCCTGGTAGAAGTCGACCTTGGAGACCGTGCCGTCGGTGTCGGCGGCGTTCGCGGCGATGGCCACGGTGGCCGGGGCGGTGTACGTCTGGCCGGCGGTGGGCGAGGTCAGCCCCACCGTGGGCGGGGTGTTGGCGCCGCCGCAGGTCACGCCGTTCACCGTGAACGAGGTCGGGTTCGGGTTGCTGCCCGTCCAGGTGCCGTTGAAGCCGAGCGTCGTCGAGGCGCCGGTGGCCAGGCTGCCGTTCCACGGCATGTTGGTCGCCGTGACGTGCGTGCCCGACTGGCTCCAGTTGGCGCTCCAGCCGGTGGGCGTGTACTTCTGGCCCGCGGTCGGGAAGTCGAAGCCGAGCGTCCACGAGGTGATCGGGTCGCCGGTGTTCTTCAGCGTCAGGTTGGCGGTGAACCCGCCCTGACCTGGGCCGCTCGTCCACTGGTTGGCGGTGTACGTCACGTCGCAGGCGACGGCCGCGTGCGCGGGAAGCGCGGCGAGGGTCGTGGTCGTGCCCGCCGCGAGGACGAGCGTCGTGGCCACGGCGAGCCGCCTCGATAAGCGGGAAAGGCGGGAAGGAGGTCTGTGCTTCACGGGATCTCCATGGGAGTAGGGGTGTGGGAGCGCTCCCAAAGGGGATTGTGGATGCCCGGCGGCGTATGTCAACGGATCGGCCGTCCGGCGGCCCCCGCGTTTCCTCTCACCAGGCTGCCGATGATGAAAGTTTCATCCACCTTCCGGGGCATTCGGCGAGCATGTGGCCCGGGGACGCCCGGCGCGGAACCGCGCTCATTTACAGGGCTCTGGGGGCGTCTCACTATGGGAGCGCTCCCAGCCAACTGAGTTCCTGGAGATGATCGCTAGTGAGACTCAACAGCGGCCCGCGCCGATGGGCCGTGACCATGACCGCCGCGAGCGTCGCGGCCCTCGGCCTCGTCGTCGGCCAGACCACGGCCGCCAGCGCTGCGGTGAACTGCGACGTGACCTACTCCGCCAACTCGTGGACGAGCAGCCCCGGTCAGGGCGGTTTCACCGCGAACATCACGTTGAAGAACACCGGCGACCCGATCACCTCGTGGACGCTGGGCTTCGACTTCCCCGGCACCGGCCAGAAGTACACCCCGACCGGCTGGAGCGCCAACTGGACGCAGTCGGGCACGCACGTCACCGCGACGAACATGCCCTACAACGGCAGCCTGGCCACCGGCGCCTCCACCACCATGGGCTTCAACGGCACCTGGTCGGGCAGCAACAACCCGCCCACCTCGTTCACCGTGAACGGCGTGACCTGCGGCGGCGTCACCCCCACCACCCCCTCGGTGGTGACCTCCGCCAGCTCGGTCGCGGTCAACGAGGGCGGCACCGCCACCTTCACCGCCAAGCTGTCCTCCGCCCCCACCTCGAACGTCACCGTCACCACCCAGCGGACCAGCGGTGACACCGACCTGACCGTCAGCGCGGGCGGCTCGCTCACCTTCACCCCCGCCAACTGGAACACCGCCCAGACGGTGACCCTGGCCGCCGCACAGGACTCCGACACCACCGCGGGCACGGCGGCCTTCTCCGTCGGCGGCACCGGCGTCACCTCGGCCACCGTCAACGCGACCGAGGTGGACGACGACGCGGTCGTGGAGCAGGCGCTGCTCGTGACGCCCACGTCGGTGACCGTGCCCGAGGGCGGGACGGCGACGTACACGGTCAAGCTGGCCGCGCAGCCGTCCGCGAACGTGACCGTCACCTCGGCGGCCGGCAGCGGCGACGCCGACCTGACCGTCTCCGGCGGCGGCAGCCTCACCTTCACGCCGGCCAACTGGAACACCGCCCAGACGGTGACCCTGGCCGCCGCGCAGGACGCCGACAGCGCCAACGGCACCCGCGCCTTCACCGTCGCCTCCACCGGCCTGACCTCCAAGACGGTCACCGCCACCGAGGCCGACGACGACGGCCAGCCGCCCACCGGCCACGTCGAGAACCCGTACGCCGGCGCCACCGGCTACGTGAACCCGCAGTGGAAGGCCAGGGCCGCGGCCGAGCCCGGCGGCGCCGCCGTCGCCAACACCTCCACCGCCGTGTGGCTGGACCGCATCGCGGCCATCGCCGGCTCCTCCTCGGCCATGGGCCTCCAGGCCCACCTGGACGAGGCCGTCGCCCAGGACGCGCTCAACGGCTCGGCCCCGCTGACCGTGCAGTTCGTCATCTACGACCTGCCCAACCGCGACTGCTCGGCCCTGGCCTCCAACGGCGAGCTGCTGATCGCCCAGAACGGCTTCAACCGCTACAAGGCCGAGTACATCGACGTGATCGCGAACATCCTGCGCGACCCCAAGTACGCCAACCTGCGCATCGTCACGATCGTCGAGCCCGACTCGCTGCCCAACCTGATCACCAACACTGGCAACTTCCCGAAGTGCGCCGAGGCCAACCAGGCCGGCGGCTACGTGGACGGCGTCCGGTACGCGCTCGACAAACTGCACGCGATCACCAACGTCTACACCTACGTGGACGCCGCCCACCACGCCTGGCTCGGCTGGGACTCGAACTTCGCCCCCGCCGTGAACCTCTTCTACAACATGGCCGCGGGCACCACGGCCGGCGTGGACAGCGTGGACGGCTTCATCGTCAACACCGCCAACTACTCCGCCACCAAGGAGCCGTACTTCACGATCAACACCCTGGTGAACGGCCAGACCGTCCGCCAGTCCAAGTGGATCGACTGGAACTACTACGTGGACGAGTCCACCTTCGCCGCGGCGCTGCGCACCGCGCTGGTCAACAAGGGCTTCAAGCCCGGGCTCGGCATGCTGGTCGACACCTCGCGCAACGGCTGGGGCGGCACCGCCCGTCCGGGCGGCGCGAGCACCTCGACGGACGTGAACACGTTCGTCAACCAGTCACGCGTCGACCGCCGCATCCACGCCGGCAACTGGTGCAACCAGAGCGGCGCGGGCCTCGGCGCCCGTCCGACGGCCAGCCCCGAGCCCGGCTTCGACGCCTACGTCTGGATCAAGCCTCCGGGTGAGTCCGACGGCGCCAGCACCGACATCCCGAACGACGAGGGCAAGAAGTTCGACCGGATGTGCGACCCGACCTACACCGGCAACAACCTCAACGGCAACAACATGTCGGGCGCCCTCGGCGGCGCCCCGCTGTCGGGCCAGTGGTTCTCCGCCCAGTTCCAGGAGCTGGTCAGGAACGCCTACCCGCCCGTCAACTAACTCACCGAGCCGGCCGGGGGCTCCGGGGCCCCCGGCCGCCGGCCGAGGGGCCCGCCTGACCCGGGCCCCTCGTCCGGCGAAGGGGCCCGGGCCGGAGCTCGGGCCCCTTCCCCATCGGCCGCGCCGCTCAGCGGCTCTCGCGCCACTCCGACACGACACGCTCGACGTCGAAGGGCATCAGGTTGAGCGGCGGCCCCGGCAGGCCCCTCCTGATCGCGTCGCGGATCTTCTCGTTGACCTCTTCGAGCAGTTGCCGCACCTCGGTCTCGGACCTGGCCCCGCGGGCCTGCCGCAGCACCTCCTCGGCCTCCTTGCGCAGCGCCAGCGTCGGGGGCAGCGGCAGGGACAGCCCCTCGCTCTCCAGCTTCTGCTTGATCCACCACATCTCGTCGTGCGGCCGGTCGAGGCCGGGCAGCGGCTTGCCCGCGCCGGGCAGGTCGTCGAACTCCCCGCGCTCGGTCGCCTCGCGGATCTGCCTGTCGACCCAGCTCTCGAACGGCATGCCCACCGGCTTGCGATCGGTCACGGACGCGGCTCCTCTCACGCCAGATTGTGGCTCGGCGCGACCGGCGTCCGCCAGCCGAGCACGGCCTCGGTCATGCGCACGGACGCGACCGTCGCGGCCACGTCGTGCACCCGCAGAATCCGGGCGCCCTTGAGGATGGAGACGACGTTCGCGGCGATCGTCCCCTCCTTGCGCTCGCCCTGCGGGCGGTCGATGGTCTCGCCGATGAAGTCCTTGTTCGACAACGCGACCAGGGTGGGGTAGCCGATCGCGGTGATCTCCTCCAGCCGCCGCGTCAGCTCCAGGGAGTGGAAGGTGTTCTTGTTCAGGTCGTGGCCCGGGTCGATGATGATCCGGTCGGGGGCGATGCCGGCCTTGAGCGCGAAGGCGACCCGTTCGCGCAGGAAGCCGGCGACCTCGCCGACGACGTCGTCGTAGCTCGGGCGGAAGACCCTCCTGCCGGGGCCGCCGAGGCTGTGGGTGACGATCACGCCGGCGCCGGTCTCGGCCGCGACCTCGGCCAGGCCGGGCTCGCGCAGGCCGTTGGTGTCGTTGATGACGTCGGCGCCGGCCGCAAGGGCCGCCCTGGCGACCTCTGGACGGTGGGTGTCGACCGAGATGACGGCGTCGGTCGCGGCCCTGACCTCGGCGATCACCGGGGCCACGCGCTTGATCTCCTCCTCGACGCCGATCGCGGCCTGGGCCGCGCTGAAGGCGAACCCGCCGATGTCCACCCAGTCGGCCCCCTCCTCGACGGCCCGCACGCAGGCCGCGACCGCGCGGTCGAGCTCGTACGTGCTCCCCTGGTCGTGGAAGGAGTTGGGGGTGCGGTTGACGATGGCCATGATGGCGACCTGGCGCTGGAAATCGAACTCCCGCCGCCCGATGCGGCGGACCGGAGAGATGATCTCGGGGGGAATGTTTCCGCCGCTCACGTAGTGGCCCCTTCCGTCTCCTGCCGAGCCTACCCGGGGCCGCGGCGGGGCAGTCGGGCGCGCCCGCGCTCAGCCCTGGAAGTGCCCGGACGGCCCGCCGCCCCCGGTGACCCTGATCCGCTTCATGGTCCGCGGGAGGGCGGGCGCGTGCGGCAGGCGCATGGTGAGCCGGACCGTGGTGCCGTCCGGCCCGGTACGGAAGTCGGCCAGGTCGCACAACCGCCGGATCAGGTAGATCCCGCGGCCGGTGCAGGTGAGGTCGGCCGGCCGGACGGCGCCGTCGAGGTACGCCTGCGGGATGCCCGCCCCCTGGTCCGCCGTCTCCGAGCGGATGACCCCGTCGACCGTCCACAACGTCAGATGCCCGCGTCCGCCCGCGTGCTCCACGGCGTTGACCACGCTCTCGTGCACGGCCAGGACGAAGTCCTCCAGCCGGCCGTCGCGCAGCCCGCTGCTCTCGGCCTGCTCGGCGACCGCGCGGCGCAGCTTGGTGACGTCGTGGAGGGTGAAGGGCTGGGTCAGCAGAAGGGCCATGGCGCTCCTTCGTGTCGTCACGACACGCAGGCCACGCCTCTGGACCTTGCGTAGAGACCGGTCCCCTTCCCCGGTCCGGCGCCGTTACACCCCCGGATCAGGGACGGCCGCCGGCTCCCGTGGCCAGTTCCTTGGCCCGGCCCACCGGACCGCCGTCGGGCCTGAGCGGCGGGGTCTCCATGCCGGCGCCGTCGTGCAGGCCGTCCAGCAGCTCGCGCATGGCGTCCCAGGAGGAGTGCCGCGGCCGCCAGCCCAGGACGTCCCTGGCCCGGTCGGTCTTCATGACGGGGATGCGCAGGGCCAGTTCGAGCAGCCCCGGCGAGGCGGGCACCAGCCGCAGGTGCCAGCCGGCCGACATCAGCGTCCTGGCCAGCCAGGGCGTGACCGGCATCGTCCGGGTGCCGAGGAGCTTGGCCAGGTCGGCGGGGTCGAGCACGGGCTCGGCGGCCAGGTTGAAGGCCCCCGACACCGTCCTGGTCACGGCCAGCCGGTACGCCTCGGCGGCGTCGTCGGCGTGCAGGACCTGAAGCCGCAGTCCGGGCACGTCGGGCACGAACGGGATGCGGCCGGGCCGGAAGAGCCCGCGTGGCAGGAACGGCCCGGCGAACAGGCGGCGCTGCTCGCTGGCCGCCGCCCGCTGGAAGATGAACCCCGGTCGCATCCGCACCACGCGGATCGCCGGATGGTCGTGCTCGAAGACGTCGAGCACCCGCTCGACGTACGCCTTCTCCCGGCCGTACGCGGCGCCCGGCCAGCCGTGCGTGGGCCAGCTCTCGTCCACCGGCCGGTCCTTGGGGCCCGGCGAGTACGCCCCGACCGAGGACGCGTGGACCAGCGCGGGCACCCCGGCCTCGGCCGCCGCGCGGAACACCCGCATGCTGCCCAGCACGTTCGCCCGCCAGGTGACGGCCGGGTCCCTGGTGGGCTGGAACAGCCACGCGAGGTGCACGACGGCGTCGGCGCCGTCGAAGATGCGCGAGAGGTCGCCGGTGGCGACGTCGGCCTGCCGCCACTCGGTGCGGTCGATGCGCCATCCCGGCAGGCGGCGGGCGACGCCCACGATCGACGTCACGTTGTCATCCGCCGCGAGCGCGCGTACGACGCTCGTGCCGACGTTGCCGGTAGCCCCGACCACCACGACTCTCATGCATGCACCGCTGCCCGTGCTCCGGACGGCGAAACCCCTGCTCAGGGCTGCAACAGGATCTTTATCGCGCCATTCGCCTTCTTCTGGAACATCTCATACGCCTGCGGCGCCTCGTCCAGCCGCATGCGGTGGGTGGTGAGGTCCATGACGCCGAGCGGGTCGGAGTCGTCGGTGACCAGCGGCATGAGCCGGTTGATCCACCGCCGCACGTGGGCCTGGCCCATGCGCAGCGTGACGCCCTTGTCGAACATGCGCAACATCGGCATCGGGTCGGTCATGCCCCCGTAGACGCCGATGACGGAGATGACGCCGCCGCGGCGGACCGTGTCGATGGCCTGGTTGAGCGCGGCCAGCCGGTCGACGCCCGCGTGGGACATCAGCGGCGCGGCCACCGCGTCCGGCAGCAGCCCGGTGAGCGTCTGGGCGATCTTGGCGGCCGGGGAGCCGTGGGCCTCCATGCCGACGGCGTCGATCACCGAGTCGGTGCCGCGGCCCGAGGTGAGCTCGCGGATCGCCCCGGGCACGTCGGAGGTCTCGCTCCCGTCCACGACCTCGATGCCGTGGCGGCGGGCCATCTCCAGGCGTTCGGTGACGCCGTCCACGCCGATCACGCGGGCGCCGAGGTGGCGGGCGATGCGGGCGCACATCTGGCCGATGGGGCCCAGGCCGAAGACGGCGACGCTGCCGCCGTCCGGGATCTGCGCGAAGTCGACGGCCTGCCAGGCGGTCGGCAGCACGTCGGACAGGAACACGAAGCGCTCGTCCGGCGGGCCCTCGGGGACCTTGATCGGGCCGAACTGGGCCTCGGGCACGCGCAGGTACTCGGCCTGGCCGCCGGGCACCTGGCCGTACAGCCTGGTGTAACCGAACAGCGCGGCGCCCATGCCCTGCTCCTTGACCTGCGTGGTCTCGCACTGCGCGTACAGTTCCAGGCCGCACATGTGGCAGTGGCCGCAGGAGATGTTGAACGGGATGACGACGCGGTCGCCGGGCCTGATGTCGGTGACGGCCGCTCCGACGGCCTCGACGACACCCATGGGCTCGTGGCCCAGGATGTCGCCCTCGGCCATGAACGGGCCGAGCACTTCGTACAGGTGGAGGTCCGAGCCGCAGATGCCGGTGCTGGTCACTCGGATCACCGCGTCGTTGGGCTCCTTGATGGCCGGGTCGGGGACCTCCTCGACCCGTACGTCGCGCTTGCCGTGCCAGGTGACGGCCTTCATGACGCCTCCAGATGGGATTCGGACGGCATAAATGCCGCATACCCCCACATAGCGCTCCAAACGATTTCCCCCATAACACCGTGATAGGGGTCTTTTGGGACGACCACTCCTCGTATTCGGACCCGTACCGTGCAGACACCCCCCTGTACGCGAGGAGACATGCACATGCTCCCCAGGAAGACCGTGACGGCGGGCATCGCGCTCGCGGTCACCATGATCAGCGTCCCCGCCCTGGCCTTCGCCGCCAAGGGCGCCACCGCACAGGACGACACCCCCTACGCCATCGCCCAGGCCAACGCCCAGGCCGTCGCCGACCCCCCTCAGGGCCTGGTCGACGCCATGAGCAGGGACCTCGGCATCACCGGTCAGCAGGCCGAGGCCCGCCTGGTCAACGAGTCCGCGGCGGCCGGTCTCGAACCCACCCTGCGCGCCCGGTTAGGCGCCTCCTACGCCGGCTCCTGGGTGACCGGCCCCACCTCCACCCCGGTCACCGCCACCACCAACAGCTCGCAGGTGGCCGCCATCGCCGCGGCCGGCGTGCAGGCCCGCGTGGTCACCCGCTCGCTGAGCAGCCTCGACCAGGTCAAGGCCAAGCTCGACGGCGCGTCGGCCAAGGCCCCGAAGACCGCCCCCGTCTGGTACGTGGACGTCGTCAACAACACCGTCGTCGTCCTCAGCTCCAGCCCCGCCAAGGCCGCCGCCTGGGTGAAGGCCAGCGGCGTGGACGCCTCCGCCGTCCAGGTCGTGCGCTCGGCCGAGAAGCCCGCGCTCTTCTACGACGTCCGCGGCGGCGACGCCTACTACATCGGCTCCGGGACGCGCTGCTCCGTCGGCTTCTCGGTGACCAAGGCCGGCTCGCAGGGCGGCTTCGTCAGCGCCGGCCACTGCGGCACCGCCGGGTCCAGCACGTCCGGTTCCAACCGGGTCGCCATGGGCACCTTCCGCGGCTCGTCCTTCCCGGGCAACGACTACTCCTGGGTCGAGGTCAACGGCCAGTGGACCCCGACCGGCGTGGTGTACGGCTACAGCGCCGGCATCCTGCCCGTACGCGGCTCGACCGTGGCCCAGGTGGGCTCGGCCGTCTGCCGCGCCGGATCGACCACCGGTTACCACTGCGGCTCGGTCCAGCAGCTCAACGCCAGCGTCACCTACCAGGAGGGCACCGTCTCCGGCGTGACGCGGACCAACGTCTGCGCCGAGCCCGGCGACTCCGGCGGCTCGTTCATCTCCGGCGACCAGGCCCAGGGCGTGACCTCGGGCGGCTCGGGCAACTGCAGCTCGGGCGGCACGACGTACTTCCAGCCGGTCAACGAGATCCTGTCCGCCTACGGCCTGACCCTCGCCACCCAGGGCGGCGGCCCCGGCCCGACCAGCACGCCGACCGTCACGACCACCGTCCCGGGCGGCACGTGGGCCGCGGGCACGACGTACGCCGCCGGCGCGACGGTGACGTACGGCGGCTCGTCGTACCGCTGCCTCCAGGGGCACACCGCTCAGCCGGGCTGGGAGCCGCCGAACGTGCCGGCTCTGTGGCAGCGCGTCTGACCCACTAGACGTCCAGGCGGAGATACCCCCTCACGACCTGGACCGCGCGGCCGGGCTATGTCCCACTCCTCCGTCAGGGACATCGCCCGGCCGATGCGTTCCCCGCGCCCGTCAGGACGCCTCTCCGGCCAGCCGCAGGGCCTCCTCGACCAGCGTCTCCACGATCCGCGACTCGGGGACGGTCCTGACCACCTCGCCCCTGACGAAGATCTGGCCCTTGCCGTTGCCCGAGGCCACGCCCAGGTCCGCCTCCCTGGCCTCGCCCGGCCCGTTGACCACGCAGCCCATCACCGCCACCCGCAGCGGGTGGGGGAAGCCGTCGAGGGCCGCGGTCACCCGTTCGGCCAGCCCGTACACGTCGACCTGGGCCCGCCCGCAGGACGGGCAGGAGACGATCTCCAGCCTCCGCCGCCGCAGCCCCAGCGACTCCAGGATCCCGATGCCGACCTTGACCTCCTCCACCGGAGGCGCGGACAGCGAGACCCGGATCGTGTCGCCGATGCCCTCGTCGAGCAGGATCCCGAACGCCACGGCCGACTTGATCGTGCCCTGCATGAGCGGCCCGGCCTCGGTGACGCCGAGGTGCAGCGGGTAGTCGCAGCTACGGGCCAGCATCCGGTAGGCCGCCGTCATCACCTGCGGGTCGTGGTGCTTGACGGAGATCTTGATGTCGCGGAAGCCGTGCTCCTCGAACAGCGAGCATTCCCACAGCGCCGACTCCACCAGCGCGGCCGGTGTGGCCCTGCCGTGCTTGGCCAGCAGCCGGGGGTCGAGCGAGCCGGCGTTGACCCCGATGCGGATGGACACCCCCGCGTCGGACGCGGCCCGCGCGATCTCGCCCACCTTGTCATCAAATTTCCTGATGTTGCCGGGATTGACCCGGACGGCCGCGCACCCCGCCTCGATGGCGGCGAAGACGTAACGCGGCTGGAAGTGGATGTCGGCGACGACCGGGATCTGCGACTTGCGCGCCAGGGCCGGCAGCGCGTCGGCGTCCTCCTGCGTCGGCACGGCGACGCGGACGATCTGGCAGCCCGCCGCCGTCAGCTCGGCGATCTGCCGCAACGTGGCGTCGACGTCGGCCGTCACCGTCGTCGTCATCGACTGCACCGAGACGGGCGCGTCGCCCCCCACCGGCACGGGCCCCACCATGACCTGCCTGGACGCCCTGCGCGCCCGATGACGCACCGGCAGTCCGAGATCTACAGCGGCCACCTGTCCAACTCCCTTCTGACGGTGTGCGCGATGCCCTGGCCGGTGAGCCCGGCCTCGGCGAGCAACCCGGCCCGGCTCCCGTGCGCGACGAACTCGCGCGGCAGGCCGAGGTTGACGATGTGCTGCCCGGGCCCGCACTCCTGCCGGAGCAGGGCGCCGGCCCCACAGGCGGCCAGACCGTCCTCGACGGTCACCACCAGCCGGGCGGCCGCGGCTAGCCCGCGCAGACCGGCAGAAACCGGGATGACCCAGCGCGGATCGGCCACGGTCACGCCGATCCCGGCGGCCGACAACATGGCCGCCGCGCCCAGGCACGGCCCGGCCATCGGCCCGACCGCCACCAGCAGCACGTCCTGGCCGCCCGCGAAGAGCACGTCGACATCGCCGACGCGCCCCGCGCGCGGGATCTCGGGACCGGCGGCCGCCTTGGGGAAGCGCAGCGCGGTGGGCCCGGGGTGCTCGACCGCCTCCTCCAGCAGCTCGCACAGCCGCCGGGCGTCGCGCGGCGCGGCCACCCGCATGCCGGGCGCCGTCGCCAGCGCCGCGAGGTCCCACATGCCGTGGTGGCTGGGCCCGTCGGGGCCGGTGAGGCCGGCCCGGTCGAGCACGAGCGTCACCGGCAGCCGGTGCAGCGCGACGTCCATCAGCACCTGGTCGAAGGCGCGCCCCAGGAACGTCGCGTAGAGGGCGACCACCGGGTGCAGGCCCGCCATGGCCATGCCCGCCGCCGAGGCCAGGGCCTGCTGCTCGGCGATGCCGACGTCGAACATGCGGCCGGGGAAGCGCCGCCCGAAGCAGGCCAGCCCAGTCGGCCCCGGCATGGCGGCGGTGACGGCCACCAGGTCGTCGCGGCGCTCGCCGAGCACGCACAGGTGGCGGGCGAACGCGTCCGTCCAGGTGGCGGCGCCGGCGCCGAGGGGACGGCCGGTGGCCGGATCGGTGGCCGGGATCGCGTGCAGGTGCTCGTCGTGGTCCTGCTCGGCGGGGTCGTAGCCGCGGCCCTTGCGGGTGACGCAGTGGAGCACGACGGGGGCCCGCAGCTCGCGGGCGGCGCGCATGGCCGCTTCGAGGGCGGCGATGTCGTGGCCGTCGACCGGGCCGAGGTAACGCAGGCCGAGCTGCTCGAAGACGGTCACGTCGGCGGCCGTGCGCAGGCGGGCCAGATGGTCGGCGATGCCGCCGTGGGTCGGGGCGTAGGAGCGGCCGTTGTCGTTGAGCACGACGACGACCGGCCGGTGGCGGGCCACGCCCAGGTTGTTGAGCGCCTCCCAGGCCATGCCGCCGGTGAGCGCGCCGTCGCCGACCACGGCGACCACCGCCCGGTCCGCGTCGCCGGCCAGCAGGCGCGCCTTGGCCAGGCCGTCGGCGTAGGCGAGCGCGGCGGAGGCGTGGGAGTTGTCGACGTGGTCGTGGACGGACTCCTCCCGGCTCGGGTAGCCGCTGAGGCCGCCGCGGCAGCGCAGCGCGTCGAAGGAGTCGCGCCGCCCGGTGAGGATCTTGTGGACGTACGCCTGGTGCCCGGTGTCGAAGACGATGGTGTCGCCGGGCGAGTCGAACACGCGGTGCAGGGCGATCGTGAGCTCGACGACGCCGAGGTTGGAGCCCAGGTGCCCGCCACGCGCGCTCACCTTGTCGACCAGGAAGTCGCGGATCTCGCGGGCCAGGCCGGGCAGCAGCTCGGCGGGCAGGGCGCGCAGGTCTTGGGGAGTGGAAACGTACGGCAACAGGCTCGTCATGACATCCCCTGACGGTGTTGCAGGTGAGCCAAAAAGATAGTTGAAAGGCCCAAGACACTTTACACGCTCTGTATTCAAGTAGTAACTATTGGTAGCGCGCGTCCCGACAAGAAGGAGCCGAGCGGATGCCGGTGAGCTTCACGCAGCACTACCTCGGATCGCGGATCGAGCGACGCCTCGCCGACTTCCTTGAGACCTGGCGGGCGCCCGTCTCCGATCCCGACGTGCAGACGGCCTACCGGTTGCTGACCGAGTTCATCCTCGGCGGCGGCAAGCGCATCCGTCCCCTGCTGTGCTACTGGGGCTGGCGGGGCGCGGGCGGCGCCGACTGCGACGAGATCGTCAGCGCCGCGGCGGCCCTGGAGCTGTGCCACGCCGGGCTGCTCATCCACGACGACATCATGGACGGCAGCGAGCTGCGCCGGGGCCGGGCGACGATCCACCGGAACCTCGCCGACCTCCACGACGGCCCGTCCGCGCAGGCGTTCGGGCACGCGGGCGGCATCCTGCTCGGCACGCTCAGCCTGGCCTGGTCCGACACCCTGTTGTCGTCGTGCGGCGTCGAGCCCGTACGCCTGCGCGCCGCCCACCACCTCTTCGACGCCATGCGCACCGAGGTCATCAGCGGCCAGTACCTCGACATCCTCGCCCAGCTCCGCGCCGGCGCGAGCGTGACGGAGGCCCTGACGGTGATCCGCTACAAGACGGCCAAGTACACCGTCGAGCGGCCGCTGCAGATCGGCGGCGCCCTGGCCGGCGCCTCCGCCGAGCTGCTGGAGTCCTTCTCCCGGTTCGGCGTGCCGCTCGGCGAGGCGTTCCAGCTCCGCGACGACGTGCTGGGCACGTTCGGCTCCGTGGCCGAGACCGGCAAGTCCGCGCTCGACGACCTGCGCGAGGGCAAGCACACGGTGATGATCGCGCACGCCGTGGCGCACGCCTCGCCCGCGCAGCTCGACTACCTGCGCGCCTGGCACGGCAACCCGGGCCTCACCGAGGAGCAGGCCGCCGGGCTGCGCACCATCCTCATCGACACGGGCGCGCTCGACCAGGTCGAGTCGATGATCGACGAACGCGTGGGCGAGGCCACGGCCGCCCTGGCACGGGCGCCGATCGGGCCCGAGGCCGGCAGCGCGCTGTCCGTCTTGGCCGACCAGCTCGCGCACCGTACCAAGTAGGGGGCTTTCCGATGGGACGCGTACTGCTCGCGGCCCCGCGCGGTTACTGCGCGGGCGTCGAACGGGCGATCATCTCCGTGGAGGAGGCGCTCCGGCGCTTCGGGCCACCGGTCTACGTGCGCAAGCAGATCGTGCACAACACGTTCGTGGTGGCCGATCTCAGCAGCCGCGGCGCGGTCTTCGTCGACGAGCTCGACGAGGTGCCGGACGGCGCGCTGGTGATCTTCTCCGCCCACGGCGTCTCCCCCGCGGTCCGCCGGGAGGCCGGGCGCCGCGGCCTGCGCACGATCGACGCCACCTGCCCCCTGGTCACCAAGGTGCACAAGGAGGCGGTACGGCTGGCCGAGGCCGGCCACGAGATCGTGCTCATCGGCCACGCCGAGCACGAGGAGGTCGAGGGCACGGTCGGCGAGGCGCCCGGCCGCATCCACGTCGTCGACCCGGCCAGGACCCACGAGGTCACCGCGAACGGCGCGGCGCGCCTGAGCTGGCTGTCGCAGACCACCCTCTCGGTCGACGAGACCATGGGCGCCGTCGCCGAGCTGCGCGACCGGTTCCCCCACCTGGCCGACCCGCCGAGCGACGACATCTGCTACGCCAGCCAGAACCGTCAGGAGGCGATCACCCGGATCGCCCCCGAGTGCGACCTGGTCATCGTCGTCGGCTCGGCCAACTCCTCCAACTCCCAGCGGCTGGTCGAGGTCGCGCGGCACGCCGGCGCCCCCGCCGCCCACCTGGTCGACCGCGCCGCCGACGCCGATCCCCGGTGGCTCGGCGGCGTGCGGACGGTCGGGGTCAGCTCCGGCGCTTCCGTGCCGGACGTGCTGGTCGACGACCTGCTCGCCTGGCTCGCCGGCCACGGCTTCACCGACGTCGAGACCGTGACCGTGACCGAGGAGACGCTCACCTTCTCCCTCCCCCTGGAACTCCGTTCCTCCCGCAACCCCGGCTAGACCCCACACCGAGATTGGCGGTGCACCATGACAGAAACCACCGACTCCAGCGCGCCCGTGAACGGCAACGGGCAGCTCAGCCTCAGTACCGAGGCCGCCAAACAGCTCGCGACCACGACCAAGACGCCACCGCAGATGCAGGAGATCACCTCCAGGTGGCTGCTGCGGCTGCTGCCGTGGGTGCAGTGCTCCGGTGGCGTGTTCCGGGTCAACAGGCGCCTGACGTACACGCTCGGCGACGGGCGCATCACGTTCTCCACGACCGGCTCCGACGTGCGGGTCATCCCGGCCGAGCTGACCGAGCTGCCCATGCTGCGCGGCTTCGACGACATGGAGGTGCTGGAAGCGCTGGCCGACCGCTTCCAGCAGCGCGAGATCGAGCCGGGCGAGGCCATCGTCAGGGAGGACGACCCGGCCGACCAGCTCGTGCTGATCGCCCACGGCCGGGTCGGCAAGGTCGGGCAGGGCGCCTACGGCGACGAGCAGAACCTCGGCGTCCTGGCCGACGGCGACCACCTCGGCGAGCAGGCGCTGGTCGGCGGCGGCACGTACGACTTCACCGCCACGGCCAAGACGCACACCACCGTGCTCACCCTGTCCAGGCAGACCTTCGAGCAGCTCGCCGAGCAGTCGCCGGCGCTGCGCGAGCACCTCCAGAACTGGCGCGCCTCCGGCGACCACGCCCAGAACGCCTACGGCGAGGCCGCGATCGACATGTCCTCGGGCCACTCCGGCGAGGTCGCGCTGCCCGGCACGTTCGTGGACTACGAGCAGTCGCCCCGCGAGTACGAGCTGAGCGTCGCCCAGACCGTCCTGCGGGTGCACAGCCGGGTCTCCGACCTGTACAACCAGCCGATGAGCCAGCTCGACCAGCAGCTCCGCCTCACGATCGAGGCCCTGCGCGAGCGGCAGGAGCACGAGCTGATCAACAACCGGGAGTTCGGCCTGCTGCACAACGCCGACTTCAGCCAGCGCATCCGCACCCGTTCCGGCCCTCCCACGCCCGACGACCTCGACGACCTGCTGGCCGTGGTGTGGAAGGAGCCGGCCTTCTTCCTCGCGCACCCGCAGGCCATCGCCGCGTTCGGCAGGGAGTGCAGCAAGCGCGGCCTCTACCCGCAGGCCAGCGAGGTCAACGGCCACCGCATCCCGGCCTGGCGGGGTGTGCCGATCTTCCCGTGCAGCAAGATCCCGGTCACGGGCAAGCGCACCACGTCGTTCCTGCTCATGCGTACGGGCCAGGAGAACCAGGGGGTCGTCGGCCTGCACCAGACCGGCATCCCCGACGAGTACCAGCCCAGCCTCTCGGTGCGCTTCATGAACATCAACGAGAAGGCGATCATCTCCTACCTGGTCAGCGCCTACTACTCGGCCGCCGTCCTGGTGCCCGACGCGCTCGGCGTCCTGGAGGACGTCGAGCTCGGCAGGAACGGCTAGCAGCCCCTTTCGTCCGTCCGGTCCAAGAATTGGTGGTGGTTGAGTTGACGGAGTCGGATCAGCGGCTGAGCCTGGATACCGCCGCGGCGCGGAAGCTCGCCACGACGACCAAGACGCCTCCGCAGATGCAGGAGATCTCCTCCCGCTGGCTGCTGCGGATGCTCCCGTGGGTGGACACCGCCGGCACCTACCGGGTGAACCGGCGGCTCACCTACATGGTCGGCGGTGGCCGCGTGAGCTTCTCGCGCACCGGCGCCCGGGTACGGGTGGTGCCCCCAAGCCTGACCGAGCTGCCGCCGCTCCACGGGCTCGACGACGACCGCCTGCTCGACACCCTCGCGGGGCTGTTCGAGCAGCGGGAGTACGCCCGCGGCGACACGATCGCACGGGCCGGACGGCCGGCTGACGAGATCATCCTGGTCGCCGACGGCCGGGTCACCAGGTACCAGCCGGGCGACTACGGCAACCGCCTGGTGCTCGGCACCCTCGGCGAGGGCGACCACACCGGCACCGAGCCGCCGGGCGAACGGGCCGTACGGCACGACACGCTGGAGGCCGGCACCAGGTGCACGGTGCTGGCCCTGCCGTGGGGGGAACTGCGCGCGCTGGCCGAGAGCGCGCCCGCCCTGCTCGAACAGCTCGAACGCCACCGCGCCCGGCGGGCCGCCCCCCAGACCAAGCACGGTGAGGCGGCCATCGACCTGGCGGCCGGCCACCGGGGCGAGCACACCCTGCCGGGCACGTTCGTGGACTACGACCCGGGGCCGCGCGAGTACGAGCTGAACGTCTCGCAGACCGTGCTGCGCGTGCACACCCGGGTCGCGGACCTGTTCAGCGACCCGATGGACCAGACCGAGCAGCAGCTCAGGCTCACCGTGCAGGCGGTGCGCGAGTCGCAGGAGCGCGAGCTGGTCAACAACCGCGACTTCGGCCTGCTGCACAACGTCGACCCGAGCCAGCGCATCCGCACGCTGTCCGGGCCGCCCACCCCCGACGACCTCGACGACCTGGTCAGCCGGAGGAAGAAGTCCCGGTTCTTCCTCGCCCATCCGCGGGCCATCGCGGCCTTCGGCCGGCAGTGCAGCGCCAGGGGCGTCTATCCCGACACCGCCGAGATCGAGGGCGTGCCCGTGCAGTCGTGGCGGGGGGTGCCCATCCTGCCGTGCGACAAGATCCCGATCAGCCGGGCGGGCACCACGTCGATCCTGTGCATGCGCACCGGCGAGAAGGACCAGGGCGTCGTGGGCCTGTTCCAGACCGGCGTCCCCGACGAGCGGGAGCCGGGGCTCAGCGTGAAGCTCACCGGCATCGACCGGAAGGCGGTCATGTCGTACCTGGTCAGCGCCTACTACTCGTGCGCGGTCCTGGTGCCCGACGCGCTCGGGGTGCTGGAGGACGTGGAGGTCGCGAGCTGATGGTACACCCGTTCGAGCTGCCCGAGTTCTACATGCCGTATCCGGCGCGGCTCAACCCGAACCTGGAGGAGGCCCGTACGCACGCCAAGCAGTGGGCGCGCGACATGGGCATGCTGGAGGGATCGGGCGTCTGGGAGGAGGCCGACCTCGACGGCCACGACTACTCGCTGATGTGCGCCTACACCCATCCCGACTGCGACGGCACCGAGCTGTGCCTGATCACCGACTGGTACGTCTGGGTGTTCTTCTTCGACGACCACTTCCTCGACGTCTTCAAGCGCACCGGCGACCTCCGGGGCGGCAAGCGGCACCTCGACCGGCTGCCCGCGTTCATGCCGATGGGCGATGACCTGTCCATGCCGGAGCCGGTCAACCCGGTCGAGGCGGGGCTGGCCGACCTGTGGCGGCGTACGGTGCCGGGCATGTCGGCCGACTGGCGGCGGCGGTTCGCCGAGAGCACCCGCCACCTGCTCAACGAGTCGATCTGGGAGTTGTCCAACATCAACGAGGGCCGGATCGCCAACCCGGTCGAGTACATCGAGATGCGCCGCAAGGTGGGCGGCGCGCCCTGGTCGGCGGGGCTGGTCGAGCACGCGGTGCGGGCCGAGATCCCCGCGCGGCTGGCCGGCACCAGGCCGCTGCGGGTGCTGAAGGACAGCTTCTCCGACGCCGTGCACCTGCGCAACGACCTGTTCTCCTACGAGCGCGAGGTCAGGGACGAGGGCGAACTGAGCAACGGCGTGCTGGTGCTGGAGACGTTCCTCGGGTGCACGACGCAGGAGGCCGCCGACGCCGTCAACGACCTGCTCACCTCGCGCATGCAGCAGTTCGAGCACACCGCGCTGGGCGAGCTGGGCCCGCTCTTCGTCGAGCACGCCGTCGACCCGTTGTCGGCGGTGGGCGTGCTGGCCTACGTCAAGGGGTTGCAGGACTGGCAGTCGGGCGGTCACGAGTGGCACCTGCGGTCGAGCCGCTACATGAACGAGGGCGCGACGACGGCCCGGCCGCTCGGCATGAAGTCGCTGATCAGCGGCACCGGGGCCAAGCGGCTGCGCAACTTCGCCCACGCCGGGCGGCAGCCGGTCGGCCCCTCGCGCATTCCCGAGCTGTACATGCCCTTCGAGCTGCGCCTCTCCCCCCACCTCGACCGGGCCCGGCGGCACGCGGCGGCCTGGTGCGCGTCCATGGGCCTGCTGGAGGCCCAGCCGGGCGTCGCGGGCTCGGCGGTCTGGGACGCCGACAAGCTGGCCGACTACGACCTGCCGCTGTGCGCCGCGGGCCTGCATCCCGACGCCACCCCCGAGGAACTGGACCTGGCCTCCGCCTGGTTGTGCTGGGGCACCTACGGCGACGACTACTTCCCCGTCGTCTTCGGCCGGTCGGGCAACCTGGCGGCGGCCAAGGTCGCGGTGTCCAGGCTCTCGGCGTTCATGCCGCTGGACGGCACGCCCGTGCCGCCGCCCGTGAGCGCGCTCGAACGCGGCCTGGCCGACGTGTGGGCCCGTACGGCGGGGCCGATGCCGCCCGCGGCCCGCGCGCGGCTGCGCCGGTCGGTCGTGACGATGTGCGAAGGCTGGCTCTGGGAGCTGGGCAACGAGGCGGCCGGGCACATCCCCGACCCGGTGGACTACCTGGAGATGCGCCGGCTCACCTTCGGCTCGGAGCTGACGATGAGCCTGTGCCGGCTGCGGCACGCGCACACGCTGCCCGAGGCGCTGTACGAGAGCGGCCCGATGCGGGCGTTGGAGAACGCGGTCATGGACTGCGGAATGTTGATGAACGACATCTTCTCGTACCAGAAGGAGATCGAGTTCGAGGGCGAGGTGCACAACTGCGTCCTGGTGGTCCAGAGCTTCTTCGACTGCGACTACCCGGCGGCGCTGGGCATCGTCAACGACCTGCTGACCTCGCGGATGAAGCAGTTCCAGCACATCGCCGCGCACGAGCTGCCGGTCCTGTGCGACGACCTCGGGCTCGACTGCGCGGCGAGGGGGGTGCTCGACGCGTATCTGGCCGACTGCCGCCACTGGCTGAGCGGCATACTCAACTGGCATCGCGGTTGTTTCCGCTACGACGAGCCGTCCCTGCGGCGGCACCACCGGCCGCCGGTCTTCCGGCTGTCGGGTCCCCACGGGCCGGGCACGTCGGCGGCGACCCTGCTCCACAGCGGCGTCTACAGCGGCACGTCGTACGGGCGCGGGGCGTAGAACCAGCCCATCATGCGCAGCAGCCGCCGCACGTGCGGCGTGACGTTGTGCAGGCGGATCCACCGCTCGTCCGGGGGCAGCGCGGGCAGCGCCAGCACCCGCAGCCCGGACAGGTCGATGAAGGTCAGTTCACCGGTGTCGACGTCGATGTACGTGCTGCCCCCGCGCGAGTCGGACAGCGTGCTGGCGAGCGCGGGGCTGTTGGTGACGTCGATCTCCCCCGCCAGGGCGACGGCCGGGGCGCCGGCGGCGACCCGCAGCGTGATGCTGAGCTGCCCGTCCTGATAGAGCAGCCGCTCTTCGAGATCGTTCACGACGTGCGCACCCCCCAACAGCTATGGACCAGGGGGTTGCCGGTGGGATGACCGTCAGGGTTCCTCCCGGCCGTCCTGGCCGCCCTGAGGAGGTCACGGCGCCTTTCGCCGCGCTGACGATTAACCCGAAACCAGGTTACACGAATTATGTTTCACTATGGGATGTTCAGGCAAAAATGACCGAATTGCAGCCCAATGATGAAGGGCCGCCTCCGGGGCCTGATCTCCGATCCCCGAACTCCACTCTCCGGTCTTCGCGGACGAACGAGGCCGGCCCAGCACGCAGGGCTGGGCCGGCCTCGGACCGTCCTCGCGGCGGGGCTCGCCCGCGTCCCGTCGCGGCCGATCCGGCGGCGTTCCGGCAAGGTGCCGCCACGAGGGGTCGTGGCTGTCGGAACGCCTTCAGGTCAGCCTGACGGGCGCACGGACGGGCCGCCGCCGATCAGCGATTGCTCAGTTGTTGTCGCCGTAGTGGCTCTGGGCGTCCAGGATGTTGAGCTCGATGTCCTGGAGGTGCAGGGCGGTGAGGACGTCGACGTACTTGACGGAGTCGTTGAGGACGTCGTTGGCCAGCGTCAGGTCGTCCAGGATGGACAGCTGGCTCAGGATGGCCTTGCCGCTGTTGTAGGCGTTGGGGCCGACGTCGGCCGAGGCGCTCGTGGTCGTGAACCCGAACAGCGCGCCGGCGATGGCTGCACCGGTGAGAATGCGACGCATCATTTTTACTTCCCTTTCATCGGAATCGGCGCAGCGGTGCGCGTCATCATTTATTTCCCGCCTCCCGAGTGGCAGGAATTTCGCGAATAACGATCTCGTGGGATCACGGTGGCCCGCAAGGGGAATATGCTAAGCCAAAGTCAAGTACCCGCACTTATTCCTTTGGCCGTCGATCGGGAGAAAGTCGTCCCGAAATGCCCGGAAATATCGTGACTCGTCGGATGCGGCGGGCTGTTTTATCCCCATACTCCCGGAGAAGGTAATCGGAAGAAGTCGCTTGAAACGCCGTGCCGTAACGGCGGCATGGCCTGTCACGCGGGGGTGCCTAATATGCCATGAACGGACTACTGCGGTTGCTGGCAATAGCATTGGCGCACATCAGCGTGTGCGTTTTTCATTCGTTTCCCGCGTACGGCGCCGCCGGATGCCATCCGCACGGGTGCCGCGCGCAGGCCGTGGCCGTCCGGTCGGCGGCGGGCTCGATCGCGCTGAGGGCGGCGGTGGAGATGATCGGCGTCCCGTACACGTGGGGCGGCGGCGGGCCGGGCGGTCCCGGCTTCGGGATCGGAAAAGGGGCCAAGACCTGGGGGTTCGACTGCTCGGGTCTCACCGAGTACGCCTGGGCGCGAGCCGGCGTGGCCATCGGGACGACGACGTACGAGCAGTGGAGGTCCGGGATCCGGATAGCGCGGGAGGAGATCCAGCCCGGGGACCTGGTGTTCTACGACAGTGACGCCGACACCCCGGGTCCTGAGCACGTGGCGCTCGCGGTGGACGGCACCCAGATCGTGCACGCGCCCTTCAGCGGCGAATCCGTACGGTTCGACGCGCTGGAGCGGCCGCACTTCCTGGGCGTCGTACGCCCGAGCCCGGGTCGTTCCGGCGCCTAGGCCGGGTCCGCCGGCTCGGCGCGGGTACGAACGAGCCCCGCGGCCCAGGTCGTCCTGCAGTGATCGACCCGGGCCGCGAGGCGTTCAGAGCTCGGTGCGCACCAAGCCCGTGCCGTGGCCTCGCGAAATGCCACGGCGCGTACTTTCGGTCCACCTCAAGGCACCAGGAAGCCGACCTTGGCCGGGCGGCTCGGCGGCATTGTCCGCGAGACGCCGATCGTCTTCCTGCCTACGCCATGTGAGGAGGCTCAGTTGTTGTCGCCGTAGTCGTCCTGGTTGTTGAGGACGTTGGCCTCGATGTCGTTCAGGTGCAGCAGGGTGAGGATGTCGATGTACTTGATGGAGTCGTTGGCGACATCGTTCAGCGCCGTCAGGTCGTCGAGAATGCTCAGCTGGCTAAGGATGCTCTGCCCGTTGTTGTACGGGTTGGGGCCGACGTCGGCGGACGCGGCGGAGACGGAGAAGCCGAGAGCGGTGACCGCGATAGCTGCACCGGCCAGAATGCGACGGATCATGTTTGCTTTCCTCCATGGATCGGCGCCGAATTTGTGCGCCATGGTCGTTTGTGCAGGGCTGTGAGGTGCCGCAAATAACCATCGCGGCAGGCAGCGAAAATCGCAACCTGGATTGGCCTAACGAAGGTCAAGGGGACGCCTCGATTTCTTGGGGATCGGTTTCCGCGCTCATCGACCGGGGACTGCATATATCCCGGCCCCGCTGCCCGGCGAACGGGATTCTTTTGGCCTTCCGGCGGCGAGGTTGGGGCGTTCGTGCACTGCCGTTTAGGCAACGATCACCCGAAACTTGATGAACGGCCTACGCCGAACGGCGTACCTGGGGCGCCATCCATGGGCGGACGTCCGGGGCGAACAAAGGGGTGACGGCGGGGCCTGAGTTCGGCGAATCCGGAGATCGGACGAGTGCAATGCGGACGGATATCCGCAAGACCGTCGTGGTTATCCATGTGGTCGCCTCGGTGGCGATGCTCCGACCAGCCATTGGAGGGTGTTCCGCCATTACTGGACGACGGTCGAGCCGGTTTCCCCGGCGGCCGCGCTCCGCGCGGGCACGTTCCCGTTCGGCCCCGGGGAATGGCGACGGCCCGCCTCCTCCCCCGGGCCCGGAGAGCGGAACCGGCCCGGGGCCGAAGAGCAGAGCGGGGAGGTCAGGCGTCGGTGAGGTGGGTGAGGGCGGCGGTGAGGTGGTGGAGGGCGGTCAGGGCGTCGCGGGTGGCGTCGAGGCCCAGCACCTCCACCAGGCGGGCGGCGAAGTCGCGGTGGCCCGGGACGATTCCGGCGATCGCCTCGCGGCCCGCGTCCGTCGGCTGGAGCAGCTTGGCGCGGCGGTGGGCGGGGTTGGGCCGGTATTCGGCGAGGCCCCTCTCCACCAGCAGGTCCGCGATCCGCTGGACCCCTTGCCGGGTCATGCCCATCACCCGCGCGATCCCCGCCACGGGCAGCGGCTCCCCCAGGACGGCGCCCAGCACCTGCCACCAGGCCGCGGTCATCCCCGCCGGCTTGGCCAGCTCCTCGGCCACGTGCAGGAACTGGCCGTTGAGCCGGAACGACGCCAGCGCCAGCCCGGACAACAGCTCAGCCGCCACATCCCCATCCGGCACGTCCGCGTGGTTGCCGGGGTCGGGGGTGGTGCTCGGGGTCATGCGGCCATCAGCACCTCGAACGCCGAGGCGTCGCTCCTGCCGAACAGGCGGTACCAGGCGTCGAGGACGTCGGGGCGGTAGATGTCGAGCCGGCGGAAGATCTCCCTGGCGAAGGCGGCGGGCTCGGTGGGCCCGGCGGTGACGAGGTCGCCGTCGAGGACGGCGTCCGCCTCCCGGTAGCGCCCGGCCCCGGCGTACCCCTCCTGGGCCATCAGGTACGGCGGCGCCGCGCTGGTGTGGTCGCGGTCGTCGAGCAGGCCCTCGCGGGCGAGGCCGGCGGTGGCGCCGCAGATGGCCGCCACCGGCACGCCCGCCTCCAGGAACTCGCGGGCCTTACGGGCGAACGGCGCCAGCTCGTCCCCCGCGTCCCAGAGGTCGGCCCCCGGCAGGATGAGCAGCGAGCTGCCCTCGGGCGTGAGCCGGTCGAGCGCGAGGCCGGGCGTGACCCGCAGGCCGCCCATGCTGACGACGGGCTCGGCGGTCAGGCCGACGTTGACGACCTCGTACGCCCCCGGCTCACGCTGGAAGCGCCCGCTGCGCAGATGGGCGGTCGCGTGCCCGGTCTCCCAGTCGGCGAAGGTGTCGTAGACGGCGTGGTGAATGATTCCCTTCATGACAACACACTGTCATTTCGACAGCATGTTGTCAACAGAGAACCGTGGGAGGATAGGCGCCATGGCACAGATCGTCGGCGGAGGACGGCCGGTCAACGACGCCGAACGGCGCGTGATCTCCTACTTGCGCGACCACGCCCCCGCCGACTGGCTGCTGCTGCACAACGTCGAGGTCCCCCGCGGCGACGACGTGTTCGAGGTCGACCTGCTCGTGCTGACCGGCCACTCGCTCGTGGTCGTCGACGTCAAGGGCACCCGCGGGCGCATCGAGGTGTCGGGCACCCGCTGGTACCCGCCGCGCAGGGAGGCGTTCGGCTCGCCGGTGACCAAGCTGCGGGGCACGGCCAAGGCGCTCAAGGGCCTGCTGGTGTCCAGGGCCACCCAGCTCGAACGCGTCTACGTCGACAGCCTGGTCGTGCTCACCTCGCCCGACGCCGAGCTGGTCGACCAGGCCGGCCGCGACGCGCCCAACGTCACCGACCTGCCCGGCCTGGTCGCCACGCTGGGCGACGTCTCACGGGTCAGGCGGGGGTGCAGCCCCGACGCGCGCCCCTACCTGACGGCGGTGCTCGACGCGCTCAACCAGACCGTGCGCCGCAGCACCGCGCCGCCCAGGTTCGGCAACTGGGAGGTCGAGGAGCAGCTCGGCGGCGACGCCAAGATCACCGAGTACCGCGCGTTCAACGCCACCCTGCCGGGCAGCGAGACCGTGCTGCTGCGGGTCTACCAGGCCGACCCGCTGGCCGACCACGAGGCGCGGGCCGCCGAGCGCCAGCGCATCGCCAACGCCTACCAGTCGCTCGCCCGCATCCCGCCCCACCCGTGCGTCGTGCGCTCGCGCGACTTCTTCGCCATCGACGACGAGAGCCGGTTCGTGCTGGTGCTCGACGACGTCCACGGGGAGGCGCTGCACCTGTCGCTGGGCAAGGGCGCCAGGCTGGGCGTGATCCAGGACCTGCTGCGCGGGCTCGCGCACGCGCATGCCAACGGCGTCGTCCACCGGGCGCTCACGCCCGGGTGCGTGCTGGTCACCGACGACGGGCACGCGGTGCTGACCGGGTTCGACTACGCCAAGCCGGGGCCGCGCAACTACACGGTCGCCCACGAGCTGGGCAACGTGCTCGACGCCCATTACGTGGCGCCCGAGTGCCAGGAGCGTCCCGACCGGATGACCACCGCGTCCGACGTCTACGCGGCGGGGGCCATCGCCTACCAGCTGCTCACCGGGGAACTCCCGACCAGCGCCGACGCCCACGGTCCCGACGTGCCCGACGTGGTGCGCCGGATGCTCGACCACGCTCCCGCCAAGCGGCCGAGCGCGGCCGAGGCGCTCGACGCGCTCCAAGGCGTGCCGTTGCAGCAGTCGCGGCTGCGGCGGCTGGTCCGCCGGCTGGTCTCCGGCCCGTGACACCCCCGTCAGGCCGGCAGGCTGCGGCGCAGGGCGCTGGCGTGCCTGAGGTAGTCGAGGGCCAGGCCGGTGCGCCCGGCCGAGCGGTGCAGCTCCCCGAGTAGCTGGGTGGCCGCCGCCTCGCCGCTGCGGTCGCCGAGCTCCTGGAAGACCTCCAGCGAGCGTTCGAGGCCGGTCGAGGCGCGGGTCAGGTCGCCGCGCGCCGCCTGGAGACCCGCCAGGCTCTGCAGCGCGTACGCCCCGCAGTGGCGGTCGCCGAGCGACTCGAAGATCTCCAAAGCGTGCCGGTGGAACGACATCGCCTGGTGCAGGTGGCCCATCTGGAGGCACACGCATCCCTCCCGGTGGGCGTCCCCGAGCTCCTGGGCCAGCCGCATGGCCTCGCCGAGCGACTCCGCCGCCTGGACGAGGTCGCCCGAGTTCAGGCAGGCCCGTCCGATGGCCTGGTGGGCGAACGCCTCTCCGTGCCGGTCGCCCGAGGCCACGAACATGGCCAGCGCGCGGCGCAGGTGCGCGAGCGACCGGACATGCCGGCCGCGGAACTGGTTCACGGCGCCGAGCCCGCAGACGGAGGTCGCCTCGGCCCTGACGTCCCCCAGTTCGTGGAAGATCTGGCGGGAGAGGGTGAAGCCCTCGGCGGACTCCTCGTACCGGTCCTGGTACAGGCTGACCTGGGCCAGGCCCCTGAGCATGGCGGCCTCGCCGTACCGGTCGCCGGCGGCGCGGGCGGCGGCCAGGGCGACGGTGTGCGTACGGCGCCAGGTGCCGAGGTGGCAGTGCAGATCGAGGTAGGGCACCATGGCGGCGGCCAGCCCCCAGGCCGACTCGGCCAGGCCCAGCTCGGCCGCCAGGTCCACGGCTCCGGCCAGCGCCTCGTGCTCGGACTCGAACCAGCTGATCGGGTCGGCGGTGAGCCGGTCGAGCGTGCGCGCGGGCAGCCGCCACCTGGCCGCCCTGGCCGCGGTGAGACTGAAGACGGTGGTGGGCAGGCGGGCCATGGCGTGCTCGGTGGTCGCCGTCCAGGCCGCCAGCACCCGGGCCAGCGCGGCACGGTCGGGGCCGCGTTCGCGCGCGTGCCTGCCGACGAGGTCGGGCACCCGGTAGCGCGGCTGGCCCACGTCGTCGGTGCCGACCGGGTCCAGCAGGTGGACGTCCACGAGCAGGTCGGTGACGTCGTGCGCGCCGTGCCGGCCGAGCGCGGCGTCCACCACCCAGCCCGGCTGCGCCCCGGCGGCGGGCCCGAGGACGCCGAGCGCGCTCAGCGTACGGGCGGCCTCCGCCGGCAGCCTGCGGTAACCGGCGTCGAGGCAGCCCCGGACCTCCTTCAGCTCGGCGAGCCAGTCCTCCTCCAGCCGTTCGCGCAGCACCGACAGCGACCAGCCGGGCCGACCCGCCAGCCGGGCTCCGGCGCTCCTGACCGCCAGCGGCGACCCGCCGCAGAGCGTCACGACGGCCAGGGCGTCGGCCGGTTCGCGGGCCACCCGTCCGGCTCCGGCGACGCCGCCGAGCAGCGTCAGCGACTCCTCCGGCGACAGCTCGCCGAGCTCGACGCGCAGCGCGCCGGGCAACTCGGTGATGCGCCGCCTGCTGGTCACGATGACGGCGCTCTCGTTGCCGGGGAGCAGCGGGCCTACCTGGGCGGCGTCGCGGGCGTCGTCCAGCACGACCAGCATCGGGCGCTCGGCCAGCAGCGACCGGAACAGCGCCGACCGCTCGCCGGGCGTCGGCGGCGCGCCGGTCACGCCGAGCGCCCGCAGGACCTCGGCCAGCAGCTCGCCCGGCGCCCTGCCGCCCAGCTCCAGGTAGAGCTGGCCGGCGGGGAAGGCCGCGCGCAGGAGGTGGGCGGCGTGCACGGCCAGGGCGGACTTCCCCACGCCGGGCGGGCCGGAGATCACCGCGACCGAGAACGTCCCGCCCAGCGCGGCGAGGGGCGCGGCCCTGCCGATGAAGTCCGGCAGATCGGGCGGGAGCTGCCGGGGCACGGCGGGCGCCGCGCGTCCCTCGTCGGCCAGGATCAGCTCGTACGCACCGCGCAGCTCCGCCCCCGGCTCGACGCCGAGCTCGTCCACGAGCTGGTCGCGGACCGCCGCGTACGTGCGCAGCGCCTCGGCCTTGCGGCCCCCGCGATGCAGGGCGAGCAGCAGCCGGCCCCACAGGTCCTCCCGGTAGGGATGCTCGGCCAGCAGGCCGCGCAGCTCGTCGGCCGCGCCGTCGTGGTCGCCGGCCTTGAGCCGCCGCTCGATCAGGCACTCGGCGGCCCGCAGCCGCAGCCGGTGGAGGTGCTCGATCCGGCGGTCCCAGACCGGGCTGCCGGGCAGGTCGCTCAGCGGCGCGCCGCGCCACAGCGCGAGGGCGTCGCCGTACTCGCCGCGGCCGGTCAGCTCCTCGAACAGGCGCAGGTCGAGGGCGTCGTCCGCGACGTCGATCGTGTAGCCCGCCCCGGCGGCGCGCAGGCCGACCGGCCCGAGCTGGGACCTCAGCGCGCTCACGTAGGTGCGGACGTTGGCCAGGGCCGAACGCGGGGGCCGCCCCGGCCAGAGCACCTCGGCGAGCCGGTCGGCGCCGACCACCTGCCCGGCTTCCAGCAGCAACGTGGCCAGCAGCATGCGGGGTTTGCCGCCGGAGATCCGTAGGGGGCGGCCGCCGGAGCGGATCTCCAGCGGCCCGAGGACGTGGAAGGTGACCGTCATGACAGCATCAGCCCCTTTACGGGAGATCTGACAGCTCTTTGTATCGGTTCTGGATGATTCTTGTGCGGCCAATGCGGACTCTGGTGTCACAGATCCCACTGGAAAGGATCACTCCATGAAGCTCAGCCGATCAATGGTCGCGGGCCTCGCATTGTTACTCGGCCTCGGTACGACGACCCCCGCCTTCGCCGACCCGGAACCGGAGTCCGCGCAGGCGCAGCTCCTCGCGACGAACTTCCAGATGCCGTTCCCCTGCGGCCAGACCTGGACCGGCAACTCCAGCGGGAGCAGCGCCCACCAGTCGTGGGAGATCGACTTCAACCGGGGCAGCACGGCCGACGCCGACCTCGGCGACCCGGTGGTGGCCGCGGCGTCGGGAACGGTGGCGATCTCGGCGCACCAGGGCTCGACCAACGGCTACGGCAACCTCGTCAAGATCGACCACGGTGGCGGCTGGACCACCTACTACGCCCACCTGAACACCCGGCTGGTCAGCGCCGGCCAGTCCGTCTCGCAGGGCCAGCAGATCGGCACGGTCGGCAACACCAGCAAGCCGGGCAACAACATCAGCCCCCACCTGCACTACGAGGTGCGCCTGGGCACCAGCTACCCGTCGAACATCCAGAAGGCCGTCTTCAACGGCGTCACCTTCGGCTACCCGGTCCAGACGGTGACCTCGAAGAACTGCGGCGGGTCCGCCAACCCGTACACGCCGCAGGAGGCCTGCGGCTCCGGCTACGACGTGATCGACTCGGCCGGGCTCGGCGCCGACGGGACCGTCTACCTGCTCTACAACAACTCCAACGGCAACAACTGCGTGGTCACCATGAAGGCGAAGTCGCTCGGCACGGCGACCGCGACGACCGCCTACCTGGAGGTGCAGGGCAGTACCAGGAAGACGGACTCGGGCAACTACGGCTACTACGCCGGCCCGGTCTACGCCGCCGCCGCGAACACGTGCGTCAAGTGGGGCGGCAAGGCCGGCGCCTCGGCCTACGACAGCCCGTTCGAGCACTGCGGCTGAGACGGCTCAGATGGGCGTGATCGTGTCGAGGACGTCGATCACGTACAACATGGGCCGCTCCCCCGGGGAGCCCACGGCCAGCCGGCTGCCGACCTGCTGGCCGACCAGGGCCTCCAGCCAGGCGGGCGGCACCGAGCCCGGCTTGAGCGTGAAGGCGCTCGGGCCGCCCCTCCGGTAGGACGAGTCCACCACCGAGCGGGACGGCCAGGACGCGGCCACGTACTGGATCACCACCTTGGAACCCGCCGTGACGTTCCGCCCCGAACCGTCGATGAGGGTCCGGGGCGCGGAGTCCGGCCGCAGGTCGGGCGGGATCGCCGGCAGGGCCCGTCCGACGAGCCGCGCGTCGGGCGGGTAGCCGCCGAGGATGTCGAAGACCACCACCAGCGTGTCGGCCGGCGAGACGCCGGTCAGCGGCACGTTCGGGCCCAGGGCCTCCGACGCCGGGCTGACCAGCATGACCCGGCTGCCGGCCGGCCTGCCGATGAGCGAGGCCCGCCAGGTCTCGGAGACCTGCCTGCCGTCGAAGACGACCGTGGTGGGCTGGTTGCCGTCGTAGGTGCTGAGATACGGCTTGTTCCCCGACCAGCGCCGGATGTCCACGTCGGCGAGCACGACGTCCCCCGGGACCGTACGCCGGCCGTTGCCCATGGAGAGCACCGTGATCCGCGGCGTGCGTCCCGGCTTCCCCCGAGGTATGGCGACGACGGGCTTGCTGCCGAACGCACCCGTCACGACGGGCTGGGAACCGTCCTCGGCGACACCACACGAGGTGGCCAGCATGAGTACGGCAGGCCAGAGCAGGCGCACGATTTCCCCCAAGATGCCAGATCCGAAGGGGTTACTTGCCGCAATAGCCAAAAGGAAAGCTGCGGGTCTCGCCATCTCACGACAAAGGGCGCGGGAGACTGGACCGCGTGAGCAAGCCCAACCTGGCCCGCAGGGTCGCAGCAGCAGCCGAGGTCGCGTTGACCAGCCGCCACTACGTGACGTTCATCGACGTCGTGACGGGGTTGCGCTGGCTGCACTCCCGGCACGTCGACCTCTGGCGGCAGGGCCGGGCCGGCACGCTGGCCGAGCTGGCCGCGGTCGACGAGGAGCGCCTGCTCGCCACGGCCGGGCTGCTGCGGGAATGGGCCCTGGCCAAGGGGCTCAAGCCGGTGGACACGCCGTACGTGGCCGGCACCCGCGACCGGCGCGACCTGCGCTTCACGTCCGGGCACGGGCAGGACGCCTTCCGCGTCCACTGGATCTCGCCCGACCTGAGCGAGGCCAGGGTGCGGCGGCTCACCGAACGGCAGAGCAAGGCGCCCGACCTGGTGGCGGTGGCCTCGCAGGAGCCGTGGAGGTGCGCGTCCTGCGGTGACACCGGGCCGTACCTGATCATGGAGGACGACCGGCCCCACTGCCTGAGCTGCGCCGACATGGACCACCTGGTGTTCCTGCCGTCGGGGAACGCGGCGCTGAGCCGGCGGGCCAAGCAGGAGAGCGGGCTGTCGGCGGTGGTCGTCCGGTACAACCGGCGGCGCAAGGTCTACCAGCGTCAGGGCGTCCTGGTCGAGGAGGCCGCCCTGACCGCGGCCGAGGAGCGCTGCCTGGCCGACGAGGAGGCGCGTATGCGCCGCCGGGAGCGCGACCAGGAGCGCAGGGCCGAGCAGGACGTCGGGTTCCAGGCGGCGATGGCGGCCGAGATCGCCCGGCTGTTCCCGAGCTGCCCGGCCGAGCGGGCCCACGAGATCGCCGAGCACGCCGGCCAGCGCGGCAGCGGCCGGGTGGGCAGGACGGCGGCGGCCAAGGCGCTCGACGAGAACGCCATCACACTGGCGGTGATCGCGTCGGTCCGGCATCTCGACACCGACTACGACCGCCTGCTCATGTCGGGCGTCCCCCGCATGGAGGCCCGCGACCGCATCAGGAACGCCATCGAGGCCAAACTGACGGAGTTCCGGCGACCGTCCCGGTGAGCGATCGTGGGCAGGCTCACCGGGTTCCGGCGAGCGTGTCGATGATCGGTCGCCAGGTGGTCAGTTCGGCGAGGGGTGGGCGGGTCAGGCCGACCACCTTGCCCAGGTCGTCGGCGCGGCGCAGGGCGACGGCGGCCGGGCCGTGCGGCGCGGCGGCGAAGGCGGCGGCCTCCGCGGCCGACATCGGGCCACCCTGGAGCTCCAGCGTCCGCGCCGACTCCGGCGACAAGCCGCGTCCCGGCTCCACCGTGACCAGGTAGCGCTTGGCGGGCACGTGCAGCTCGACCAGCGCGGCCACCCGGTCGCCGAGCAGCCCCCGCACCGCCGCCGCGCCGACGGCGGCGTGGCCGGCCTCGTCGCCCGGGGCCAGCAGGTGCCCGAGGTCGTGCACCAGCCCGGCCACCTGGAGCTCGCGGTCGCCGGGGTGCCGATCGCGCAGCATGGCGGCCACCTGGAGGCCGTGGTCGAGCAGCGGCACGGGGTCGCCGGTCCGGTCGGGGGCGTCCCAGGCATCCTCGCACCGGGCCAGCAGGTCCATCAGCTCGTCGACCGTCACGTCACCAGCCTCCCGCGCCGCCGGCCAGTGCCGCCAGGCGGGACTTTTCGATACCGTCCATCGCATGGACGACTGGCACACCGTACGGGAGGAGCTGCGGACCTTCGCGCTGGGCCTGCCCGAGACCCACGAGGACCATCCGTGGGGCGAGACGGTCATCAAGGTCAACAAGAAGGTCTTCCTGTTCCTCGGCCTGGACGAGCAGACGGAGAAGTGGGACCCGACGTTCGGCGTGAAGCTGCTGTCGGAGGCGCACGGCCACGCGCTGACCGTCGAGGGCGCGGCCCCCAGCGGCTACGGCCTGGGCAAGGCCGGCTGGGTGACCGTGCCGTTCCTGTCGGCGCTGCCCGAGACCGACGTGCTGCTCGACTGGGTGGAGGAGAGCTACCGGACCATCGCCCCGAAGCGGGCGGTCAAGCTACTGGACGGCGAGCCGTAGCGCGAAGGCGACCAGCAGCACCCCGGTCACCCGCTCGACCCTGGCCCGCACCCGCGGCCTGCGCAGCAGCGCGCTCACCCGGTCGATGATCACGTTGTAGAGGCTGAACCAGAGCACGTAGAGCACGGCGATGATGCCCGACAGCAGCAGGGCCCGTCCCAGGGTGTCGCCGTGGCCGGGCAGGAACTGCGGCAGCCAGGTCACGAAGAGCAGCAGCACCTTGGGGTTGAGCAGGTTCGACAGCAGCCCTCTGCGTACGTGCACGAGCGGCGAGCCGGTCGGGGGCGCGGCGGCCTCCACGACCTTGGTCCGGTTCCGGCTGGACAGCAGCGCGTGCACCCCGAGCCAGAGCAGGTAGCAGATGCCGAGGGCGCGTACCACGGTGAAGGCGGTGGGCGAGGCGACCAGCAGCGCCGACAGGCCGATCGCCGCGGCGGCGGCGTGCACGGAGAGGCCGAGCAGGCCGCCGAGCATGGTCAGCAGGCCGGCCACGCGGCCGTGCGCGAGGGAGTTGCGCATGATCAGCGCGGCGTCGGGGCCGGGAATCATGATCATGATGAGCGTCGTGACCGCGAAGGTCAGCAGCATGGCGGGGGTCTCCCGGAGCCGAGGGCGCGCTCCCGCCCGACCCGCCGGGTGTGCGGAGGTCGCACGGTCACGCGGGCGAACATCGTCAGTGCCTTGTGGGCACTGACCATGATACTGGGACCAGTTTGCCCAAACACGCCAGGGCGGCCGATAAGGGATCTCTCCGGCGAAAGCCACCCTGAGCGCCCTGACGGGCCCCTACCGGGCGAAGACCGGGGGGCCCTACCGGGCGAAGAGCGCGGGCCTCTGCTGGGCGAAGGCCGCAGGGCCCCTATTGGGCGGGGGTTGCGGGCGCCTCTTTGGCGAAGGCCGCCAGTGCGACGCCGAGGCCGCGCTCGTTCTGGCCCTGGGCCTTGGCGTCGGTGGAGTTGATCGAGTAGACCACGACGCGGCTCAGGTCGCGGGTGGCGCCGATGCCGGTGGAGCTGCCGTACCGGGCGCCGGTCTTGCCGTACGCGACGATGCCGCCGGGCAGCACCAGCTCGGTCAGGCCGGAGGTGTAGTGGGCCGGCTCGTCGTCGGTGCCGAACATGGTGACCTTCGGCACGGTGAACATCAGCTCCAGCTGCTCGGCGGGCACGAGTCCGCCGCCGAACAGCGCCTTGGCGAACTTCTCCAGGTCGGCGGTGGTGGAGATGAGGTCGCCCGAGGCCCAGGTCGAGGTGACCTCCATCTCGGTGACGTCCACGACGTACCCCTTGCCGTAGGCGAAGGAGTCGGGGAAGCCCTTCGGGACGACCTGGTAGCCGCTGTTGTGCCGGCCGTGGACCTTGACGGACGCGCCGGGGAAGTAGCTCTGGTTCATGCCGAGCGAGCGCAGGATGCGGTCGCCCACCTCCCGCTCGTACGACCTGCCGGTGACCTTCTCGATCAGCAGGCCCTCGACGAAGGTGTTGATGTTGAGATAGTGCTGCTTGGTCCCGGGGGTGAACTCGATCGGGTTGAGCACGGCCTGGCGGACGTACTCCTTCGGGGTGATCGTCTTGAAGCGGTCGGCGTAGACCCGTTCGAAGCCGCCCTCCGACTTCGGCGCGGGCAGGCCGCTGGTGTGGTTGAGCACCTGGGACAGCTTGACCGGCGGGTAGTCGGCCGGCAGCAGCCCCGGCAGGTAGTCCTGGACCGTGCGGTCGAGGGAGAGTTCGCCCTCGGCCACGAGCTGGAGCACGACCGCCGTGGTCAGCACCTTGGTCACGCTGCCCGCCCGGAACCTGGCCCCCTCCCGGGCCGGGTGCTTCCCGCGCAGGTCGGTCACCCCCGAGACGCCGCGCCACGAGCCGGCCCAGCCGCTCACCCTGACCTCGGCGGCGGTGGCGTCGGGCGCGGGCAGCCCGGCGATGCTCTTCCGCAGCGCCGTCTCGTTGATCGGCGGCACCTGCACGGTGACGGCGCTGTGGGAGCTCGCCTGAGACTGGGCCAGGGCGGGGGCGCTGACGGTCAGGGCGGCCAGAGCGAGGACGGCGGCGGCGATACGCGTGCGCTTCATGGGGGATCTCTCCAGGTCACATCGGCTTTCGATGGGACAATCCTGGCTGGCGACCCCCCGGCGGCGGATCGCCGACGACGGCGATCTTCCGGCTCGCTCTCAAGAGGGAGGGGACTCGCCCGATCAGGTGACCGCGAGCCGCCGGGCGTACTTCTCGTCCCGCCACAGCTCCTTGTCCAGCACCTCCAGCAGCGTGGCGGCCGCGTCGTAGACGTCGGTGTAGCCGATGTAGAGCGGCGCGAAGCCGAACCGCAGGACGTCCGGCGCGCGGAAGTCGCCGTGCACGCCCCGGTCGATGAGGGCCCGCATGACCGGGTAGCCGTCGGGGTGGTGGAAGCAGACCTGGCTGCCGCGCGACTCCGGCTCGGCGGGCGAGGCCAGCTTGAGCGCGTCGCCGACGAGGTCGGCGAAGAGCGAGGTCAGGGCGATGCTCTTGGCCCGCACCTGGGCCATCGGCACCCGCTCCCACACCTCCAGAGCCGCCTCCAGAGCCGCGAACGACACCACGTGCGGCGTGCTGACCGCGAACCGCCGGATGCCCTCGGCCGGGCGGTAGCCGGTCTCGAAGGCGAACGGCTCGGCGTGGCCGTGCCAGCCGGACAGCACGTTCTCGGCGTTGGCGTGGTGGCGCGGGTTGACGTAGAGGAAGGCGGGCGCGCCCGGCCCCGCGTTGAGGTACTTGTACGTGCACCCGACCGCGAAGTCGGCCTGCGACACGTCCACCTCCATGGCGCCGACGCTGTGGCACACGTCCCAGACCATGAGCGCCCCGGCCGCCTGGACCTGGGCGGTCACCGAGGGCACGTGCCGCCTGGCGCCCGTGCGGTAGTCCACCTCCGACAGCAGCACCACGGCCGCGTCGTCGAACCGGCCCTCGGCATAGTCGCGCACCTCGTAGTCGCCGAGCAGCCGGGCCAGGCCCTGGGCGATGTAGTGGTCGGTGGGGAAGTTCCGGGGGTCGGAGACGATCACCTTGCGGCCGGGGCGCAGCCGTACCGCGGCGGCCAGCGCCTGGTAGGCGGCGATCGTGGTGGTGTTGCCCACGACGACCTGGCCGGGGCCGGCCCCGATCAGCGGCGCGATCCGGTCGCCGGCGGTCAGGGGCTGGTCGTACCAGCCGGCCGCGTTCCAGCCGCCGACGAGCTGGCCGCCCCACTCGTCCACGACCGTGCGGCGCACCCGTTCCGCGGCGCGGCGGGGCATCGCGCCGAGCGAGTTGCCCACGAGGTAGACGACCCCTTCGGGCAGGACGAACTCGTCCTTGAACGGCCGCAGCGGATCGTCGGCGTCGAGGGCGAGGCAGGCGTCACGGTCCAGCACCGGTTGTGCTCCTTACGGGGGTGAGATGGTGGCAATTATCCGGTTTACACCATTCTGGTGCTGGTTGACGTACCAGTTCTGCACCGGATCGTGGGCCCCGATCTCCGTGGCCAGTACGCCTAGCCCTTGCCGGGGTGCAGAGCACCGCACCGGTCGCACGTACGGGCCTTCTCGTCAGCGTAGAACGCCTCGAAGACCGGCGGCAGGTCCTTGACGATGTCGCGCACCTGGAGCTCGACCTCGTGGACCTTGGCGCCGCACTCCATGCAGTACCACTGGAACCTCTCCAGCTCACCCTCGGGCCGGATCCGCTCCACCACCAGCCCGACGGACCCCTCCTCGGGGCGCTGCGGCGAGTGCGGCATGCGCGCGGGCAGCAGCCACATCTGCCCCTCGCGGACGTGCACGGTCTCGGGGCCGTTCTCGGTCACCACGTTGACGTGCATGTTGCCGCGTACCTGGTAGAACAGCTCCTCGTACGGGTCGACGTGGAAGTCGGTCCTGGAGTTGGGCCCGCCGACCACCATCACGATGAAGTCGCCGGCGCCCTCGAAGACCACCTTGTTGCCGACCGGCGGCTTGAGCAGATGGGCGTGCTCGTCGATCCACCTGGTGAAGTCAATGGGGGGAATCATGATCGCTCCTGTGGATGGTAGGCGACGGCCTGCATCTCGATGAGCAGGTGCGGATGCGGGAGCTGGTGCACCGCGACCGTGGTCCTGGTGGGACCCTCCTCGTCGAAGAATTCGGCGTACACCTCGTTGTAGCCCTTGAAGTCGTTCATGTTTACCAGGTACGTGGTGATCTGTACGAGATCGGCCAGCGAGCCTCCGGCGGCCTTGAGCAGGTCGCCGATGTTCTCGATGACCGCCCGCGTCTGGGCGCGGATGTCCAGGTCGGTGACGCCGTACCGGTCGGCCTGCGCGCCCGCGAAGGTGCCGTCCGGCCTGCGGGAGCTGGTGCCGGAGACGTACAGGAAGTCGCCCGCGCGTCTGACGTGCGGGAAGCGTCCCCGGGGCACGGCCTTGCCGGGGACGGTGACGGCCTCGCGGCTCATGCGCCGAACACCGCCCGCACCGATCCGAGCCCCTCGATCCGTGCCTCGAACACGTCCCCGGCCTCGACCGGCACCACCGGGCCGAGCGCGCCGGTCAGGACGACGTCCCCGGCGCGCAGCGGGTGGCCGGCGCCCGCCAGTGCGCCGGCCAGCCAGAGGGCGGCGTTCAGCGGGTTGCCCATGCACGCGGCCCCCGACCCCGAGGAGACCTCCTCGCCGTTGCGCGTCATCGTCATCGCCGCCGTGCCGAGGTCGAGCGCCGTCAGCTTCTTCGGCGTGCCGCCCAGCACGTACGCGCCGCCGGAGGCGTTGTCGGCGACCGTGTCGGCGATCGTGATGTCCCAGTCGGCGATGCGCGAGTCGGCGATCTCGATGGCGGGCAGCGCGAACTCCACCGCCCTGATCACGTCCACCAGCGTGAACGGCCCCTCGGTCAGGTCCCGGCCGAACACGAGCGCGACCTCGGCCTCGGCGCGCGGTTGCAGGAACCGCTCCACCCGGACGGGCCGGCCGTCGAGCTCGGCCATGTCGGCGAAGAGCATGCCGTAGTCGGGCTGGTCGATGCCGAACTTCTGCTGCAGCAGCGGGTTGGTGGCGCCGATCTTCCTGCCGACCAGCCGCCGGCCCTCCTCCAGCGCCCGCCGGGTGTTGATCTCCTGCACCGCGTAGGCGTCGGCCACCGTGGTGATGAGGTCCCTGAGCGGCGCGCAGGGCTTTCCGGTACGCGCGGCCTCGACGAGCCGATCGGCGGCCTGCCCCCGGGTGTCGACGGCCAGGGACCATTCGTCATGCATCGGGTTGCTCCAGTTTGATGGTGATCGTGGTGGGCTCGGAGTAGAAGTCGAGCGACTGCGTGCCGCCCTCCCTGCCGATGCCCGACAGCTTCACGCCGCCGAACGGGGTGCGCAGGTCGCGCAGGTACCAGGTGTTGACCCAGACCAGCCCCGCCTCCAGGCGCTGGGCCACGCGATGGGCGCGGTCGAGGTTGGCGGTCCAGAGGGTGGCGGCCAGGCCGTACTCGCTGCCGTTGGCCAGGTCGACGGCCTCGGCCTCGCTGTCGAAAGGAGCCACGTGGCACACGGGACCGAAGATCTCCTCTCGATTGAAACGGGACCACTCCGATAACCCTGTCATTACCGTTGGTTCCACGAAATATCCGGTATCGCGGTGATCGCCGAACGTGGGGACGCCTCCTCCTGTGAGCACCTTGGCTCCCTCCGAGCGGGCCAGGGCGTAGTAGGACAGCACCTTCTCCCGGTGTCCGGCCGAGATCATCGGCTGCAGTTCGACCTCCTGTGCCCGGGACGCGAGCCGGCCGCAGAAGTCGTCGAAGATCGTCCGCTCGACGTAGAGCCGTTCGGTGCACAGGCACACCTGGCCGCCGTTGGTGAAGACCGACTTCACCGTCCCCTCGACGGCCCGGCCGAGGTCGCAGTCCTCGAAGACCAGGCCGGCGTTCTTGCCGCCCAGCTCGAACGAGATCGGCTTGACCCGGTCGGCGGCCGTCTTCATGATCTGCGTCCCGGTGGCGGTCGAGCCGGTGAACGTCACACCGTCCACGCCCGGGTGCTCGACGAGGAGCTGGCCCGCCGGGCCGTGCCCGAAGATGATGTTGACCACGCCCGGGGGCAGGCCGGCGTCGGCGCAGATCTCGGCGAAGACCGCGGCCGAGCCGGGCGTGTGCTCCGACGGCTTGACCACCACGGTGTTGCCGGCGACCAGGGCGGGGGCGAGCTTCCACGTCATGAGCAGGAACGGCAGGTTCCACGGCACGATCACCGCGACCACGCCGAGCGGCCTGCGGACGGTGTAGCTCAGCACGCCGGCCAGGTGGAAGGCGTCGTCGGGGCGCTGGGAGGCGATCTCGGCGAAGGCGCGGAAGTTCGCGATGCCACGCGGGACGTCGAGCGTCCGGGTCTGGCCGAGCGGTTTGCCGGTGTCGGCGATCTCGGCCGTGACCAGGTCGTCGAAGCGCACCTCGATGCCCTCGGCCAGGCGGCGCAGCCAGCCGGCCCGTTCGGCCACCGGCAGCCCCGCCCAGTCGCGCGCCGCCTCCCTGGCCGCGCGCACCGCCCGGTCGACCACCTCCGGGTCGGCCTCGTGGACCTGTCTGATCACCCCGCCCGTCACCGGGTCGTGGACCGGGAACGCCTTGCCCGCCGCCACCGGCAGCCCGCCGATGAAATGGGTCAGCACAGCAGCCTCCTCTAGCCTCACTCCCCGGTATAGATCGTCGGGCGACGGTGAGACAACAGTCCGGCGGGAGCGGGAAGCGCGCCGGGCCGTCATGCCCCGGTGGCGACGGTGACACTGAGCCACCCCTCGGCCGCGTCCGGGAGGACCTGTCCGTACGGACATCTTCCGGTACCCCTCGGCTCCCGAGATGATGACCGAATGGCGCGCACATGGGAGCTGTGGGGAAATGTCGTTATTGCTGGTGTTTTAGCGCTTCCGGTGGCCCTGCTGGCCAGCATGGCGCTCGCCCGCCACCGCGCCCGCGCCGGGCATCCGGCACCGCTGCGCACCTCGCTCGCCGACGTCGGCATCGCCGTCGGGACCGCGCCCTGGATCTGGATGATCCTCACGCCGTCCACCGGCCGGGCAGGGGTCGGCCTCGTCCCGTTCGCGGACCTCGCCGATCTCGTCGGGGCGTCCTGGGAGACGGTGTTGGTGCAGGTCGGCGGCAATCTGCTGGTGTTCGCCGCGCTGGGGGCGCTGCTGCCCGTACGCACCGCCGCGATGGCCTCCTACGGCCGGGTCGCGGCCGTCGCGGCGGCCCTCTCGATCACGGTCGAGTTCCTCCAGTACGCCCTGAGACTGGGCCGGTTCTCCTCCGTGGACGACGTGATCATGAACACCGCGGGCGCGGTGCTCGCCGCGTCGGTTACTCGCCGCTGGTGGGCCCCGCGAATAGCGGCCGGGACCGTTCCACGATAACGGCCTGCATAAACGTCCTCCACTTCATCACACAGGCACGATCAGCTCAAAAGAAGCTCGGGACCAACCTCTGTATCTGTGCGATCGTGGACAAGACGGGGCAAGTTCTCTGGAGACGCCACAACCTGGTTGGTGACAGAGGGTGATCGAAACGTGTCTGAATCCCCGGTACCCCACGAGCCTCCTATTTATCGCCGCATCGCCGACGGCCTCCGCTCCCGGATCCTGTCCGGCGAACTGCGCGACGGGGACCGCCTACCGGGCGAGAACGCGCTCATGGCCGACTACGCAGTCGCACGCGCCACCGCCAGGCAGGCGCTTGCCGTACTGATCAACGAAGGGCTGGCGGTGCCCAAACGAGGCTCGGGGGTCTACGTGCGCCTGTTCAAACCGATCCGCAGGCACGGCTCGCGCCGCCTGTCACGAGAGCAGTGGGGTCAGGGGCGTGCCATCTGGGACGCCGACACCCGGGGCCGTCCGTTCACCGTGGACCAGGTGGAGGTGGTGCTGGAGCGCGCCCCGGAGGAGGTGGCGGACGTCCTGGAGAGCGGCGAGGTATGGGTTCGTCGGCGTCGCTACTCGGTGGACGGCCGGCCCGTGCAGCTGGCGACCTCCTCCTTCCCCGCCCGGCTGGTCCAGGGCAGCGCCATCACGCTGCCCGACAGCGGACCGGGCGGCGTCTACGCCAGGCTCGGCGACCTGGGCCTGCCCCCGGCCCACTTCACCGAGGAGGTACGTGCCCGCATGCCCGGCCCCCGCGAGACCGGGCTGCTCGACCTGCCCGGCGGCACCCCCGTCATCGTCATCGCGCGCACCGCGTACACGGCGGGCGGCCTGCCCGTCGAGCTCAACGAGATGGTCCTGGACTCGGCGGCGTACGTACTCCAGTACGACTTCGACGCCTAGTTCACGATCTGTCAAGCGATAGGTGGACCTGTCCACCCCGATCATTGAATTCTCTAGAGAAGTCCCTCATCTTCTAAGGAGATGGAACCGTTCAGGAGCGTGGGGCCCGGGAGAGGTGTGCAGATGTCCGTCGACCGGCATCTTGCCGAAATCGCCCGGGAGTACCCCAAGTGGACCATCTGGCGGAGCGACGCGGGCCGCTGGTGGGCCACCCGGCACCATCCGCTCGACGCGGCGCAGCGCGAGGCCGGATGTGCGACGACCATCGACGCCGACGACCCGGACGGTCTGCGCGACCAGCTCCGGGACCAGGAGGAGCGGACCGGCCGGCGGGCCGGCCCCGCCCCTCCCTGACGCGGGCCGTGGAGCGTTCCCCGGCCCGCACACGAGCAGCCCGGTGCCGGGTCCAGCGTCTCGGCGGCCCCGGTACCGGGCCACCAACGGGGCCACGTACGCGGAAGTCTCCGACCCTATCGGGGGCGGGGGCTTCCGCTCCCCGCCCCCTCACCTTCTACGAGTGGTACTCGCCCAGCCGCAGGATGTGCACGTCGGTGTCGTCGGAGACGCCCTCCTTCGGCTTCTCCTCCTCCTCTTCGACGATGACCCGCACGTCGTCCTGGACGGAGAACTGCGGGACCGGCTGCGGCGCGGCCTCGATGGCGGGCTCGGGCGTGCGCGCCGGCACGGCCGCGGGCTGCTGGGCGGCCGGCACGGGCGGCACGGGCGGCAGCGCCGACTCCGGCACGAGCTGCCCGGCCCCCGCCTCGGTGCGCATGAGGTCGCCGAGCACCGAGCCGATCTCGGTCAGCCGCCGCACGACCTCGGTGTGGGTGTTGGTCAGGTACTCCACCCGGCGGCCGGCGTGCTCGTCGAGCGAGGCGGTGCGCTGACGCGCCGCGGCCAGCATCGACTCGGCCTCCGCGTGCGCCCCCGACAGCAGCTGCTCGGCCTGCCCGTTGGCCGTCGCCATGACGCGCTCCGCCTCGGCGTGCGCGCCGCCGAGAACGCGCTCGGCCTCGGCGTGCGTCTCGCGCAGCAGGCCCTCGGCCTCGGCGCGGGCCGACCCAAGCTGCTCCTCCGCGTCGGCGCCCGCCTGGGCCAGCATGCGCTCGGCCGCCTGCGTGGCCTCGGCCACCCGCCGCTCGGCCTCCGCCTGAGCCGAGGTCAGCATCTTGTCGGACGTCTCGCGCGAGGTCGTCACCAGCCGCTCGGCCTCCGCCCTGGCGCTCTCCCGCACGGCGGTCGCCTCGGCCTCCGCGTCCGCGCGCTTGGCCGCGGCCTCCTCCTCGCCCAGCTTGAGGATCTGCGCGAGCCTCGGGCTGAGGTCCTCGTAGCTCTGGGGCGCCTCGACCATCCGCCGCCTGGCCTCCGCCAGCTCGACCCGGCCCTGCTCCGCCTGGTCGATCGCCCGTGCCAGCCGCTCTTCCAGATCCCGGATCTGGTTCCGGGTACGGATCATGTAGTCGTGCACCTGACGGCGGTTGTAGCCGCGCATCACGACTTCGAAGGTGTCCTCTTGCATCAGATCGGGAATGCTCTCGTGCTGGTTTGTCATGGGGGTTACCTAAGGGTTTGCGTGAGGCGGGGGAAAACTGCGAGTTGTGAGGGTCTGACGACGAGACGTCAGGAAACGACTTTCCTGCCATCTGCCCACGTCCGCAACCGGAACGCCACACCTGAGGCGGGAATTACGATTGGACGAATGTACATAGCAGCGTTGGACAACGGGGCGGTGCCGGACCTCCATCCGGAGGCGTACATCGCGCCCGGCGCCGTCGTGGTCGGAAGCGTGCGGGTGGGCCGGGCGTCCAGCATCTGGTACGGCTCCGTTCTCCGAGGGGACGACGAGCGGATCGAGATCGGCGAAGAGTGCAACGTACAGGATCTGTGCTGCCTGCACGCCGACGCGGGCCAGCCGGCGATCCTTGAGGACCGGGTCAGCCTGGGCCACAAGGCCATGGTCCACGGCGCGCACGTCGAGACCGGCGCGCTGGTCGGCATCGGCGCGATCGTGCTGGGCGGCGCCCGGGTGGGCGCGGGCACGCTGGTGGCGGCCGGCGCGCTGGTGGGCCCGGGCAAGAAGATCCCGTCCGGGGTGCTGGTGGCCGGCGTGCCCGGCAGGATCGTGCGCGAGCTCACCGACGACGACCGGGCCTCCTTCGCCCGCACGCCGGACAACTACATGGCCAAGGCGATCAGGCACCGGCAGGCGTCAGCAGTTTGATCAGGACCTGGTCCGACACCGAGGCGGTGTTGAGCGGGTCTGCGTAGTCCGGCAGCTCGGGGCGGAGGAAGCGGACGAAGTCGACGGTCAGCTTGAGGTCGGGGGTGCCCTTGATCTGCTTGGCGTTGGCCTTGGCGGCGTCCTTCTTGAGCGCGCCGTAGCTGTCCCAGTCGGTGTAGGCGGTGACACCCCATTGCAGCACCTCGGGGAGGTTCGAGGGCCAGCGCCTGGCCACCTTCCAGGCGCCGCCGTCCTCCTTGTAGAGCGCGACGGCGACCCGGCCCAGCCTGGCCAGCACGAGGTCCACCCAGCCGCTCTTGACCGGCGTCTCCAGCGGCTTGGAGCTGCCGTCCAGGGTGAACTTGGCCTCGACCTGCCCGGCCGCGTCGGCGGTGCCGGTGGTGACGGACATCCAGTTGGGCTTGTCGTACGTGCCGGGCTGGCGGGCCATGAGCCCGCCGAGCGAGAACTTGCGCGCGGGCCTGCCGCCCTTCGCGCCGGTGACCTTGACCCGGGCGTGCATGACGATGTCCCCGGCCAGCTCCTGGTAGACGAACGGGCCGCGGAAGCCGTCGTACCAGGTGGAGGTCTTGGGCTCCAGGTAGAGGGCGCCCTTGGCGGTCTTGTTCACGTCGAGCTTGGCGATCCTGTCGACGTCCTTCTCGGTGTCGCTCAGCTTGCTCCACACGGCCAGCTCCGCGGCGTCGGCGAACTCGCCGGAGGCCGACCCGACCTCGCCGCCGGGCGCGGGCGCCTGGGCGTTCTGGACGGTCAGCACGCCGGGACCGGTGGGGGTGGGCGGGGCCTCGGCCGCGAGTCCGCAGCCGCTCACCACTCCAGCCACCGCCAACACCCCTGCCACCTTTGCCCTCATAGCGGACATTCTGCCGTGAAATGCCGACAGGTAGAGTCCGGCAGGCCAGTACGATGACGGCCGTGCGCCCCTGGGATGCGTTCACCTCGACAGAGGCGGAGGTCCGCGCGATGGTCGCGGACCCGCGCTGGCAGGGCCTGTCCGTGCCCGACCGCGCGCACGTCCTGGCAGCTCGGGTCCTGGTGACCCCCGACGGCGACCGCTGGCTCCACGGCGCGTACGCGCGCTGGCACCTGCACGACCCCGGCGACGGCCGCTGGCATCCCGCGCCGCCTCCCAGGGGCGAACGGGCGCGCAAGGTGGGGCACGTCACAGCGGCATTGCCGGACGAGGTGGTGCCCACCGGGCCCGACTTCGCCGCCGAGCCCGGCTCGACCCAGGCGTTCATCGGCCCCGACGTGCCGCGGGCGGTGACCGAGCAGATCGCCGAGACGGTCCGCGGCGCCGGCCGCAAGTCGGAGCTCGACTACCCGCTGACCGCCTTCGGCGAGATCTTCGCCGCCGACGTGCCGAGCACGGTCGCCGCCGTCTGGGGGACGATCATGTGGTGCGCGTACGCGCCGGCCTTCGACGGCAACGAGCGCCTGATCACGCTCTTCGGCGAGTACCTGCGCCGCTCGCTGCCCGGCGACGAATGGGTGCGCTGGCTGCCCGCGCCGCCGCTGCTCGACCTCGTCACGCTGGTGTCCGAGCGCACCCGTGCCGGCCGCCCGCGGGCCGCGCTCCGGCTGGCCGCGCTGATCGCCGACACGGCCCAGGTGCTGCTGTCCGACATCCGGTTCAGGCCGCGGGCGCTGGCGCTGCTCACGATGGTGGAGCCGACGCTGCGCCGGCCCGGCCGCGACGACGCCGCGGCCGCTCGGGGCGACGACGCCGTACGCCGGGCCTGGCTGGACCGTTGCCCGCCGCGGCTGGCCCTGGCCCTGCTGCCGGAGACCGATCCCGGCGCCTGCTTCGCCCACTCGGTGTACGACCTGGTCGAGGCGCTGAGCTTCGTGGGCGACGCGTCGGGGGCGGCGGCGGCGTACCTGGCCGATCTGTCCGACTCCAGGAGGATGTTGCCCGAGCGGCTGAACCACCGGCTGCGGCGGGCGTACGGGGAGTTGGAGCGTGCCGGGTTGACGGGCACCTCGGCGGCCGAGCGCACCGAGCCGGAGGGCTTCGCCGTACGTCCGGGCGGCGAGCCCGTGCCGCAGGCGGCGGTGGTGACGCCGCCGGACCGGGAGAGCAAGGCGGCCGTGCTGGGCGCGGCGTACGCCACGTGCCTGGCGTGGAGCCGGCTGACGGGGGCCAAGGTGCCGCAGCACGGCCTGGCCGGCCAGAGCGCGCTGGTCCGCGAGCTGATCCACGAACGCGACGATCACCACATCGGTCACACGTAACCCACTATTACCGTAATTTCACCCTTACTACGCCCATATCCCCGTATCACTTCAGTCACCGGGCAATTCGCTGAATTGTGATCTCGACTTCGGGAAATGATCCCTGTGGGGCCCCCGTGACGCCGAAAGGAATGACTCCGATGGGCCATGTCGCAGGAAGGGCGCTCGCCGTAACCTCGTAGAGGGTGTGGGCTGCGGAAGGAAGGACGACGCGGTGGGGCACGACGACCTGGACTCTCGGGTCCACGACCGTGTCGCGTTGGACGAGATTGCGCTCTACGCCGAGGTGCTCACCGCCGTCGCTGTCAGCGAGCGGCGGCTGACCTTGGACGAACTCGACGACGCGCTCGGATTGCGGACTTCGGCGAGTCGCTGAAGACCATCGAAAATTACCTGTCCCGGGCTCCGATGGGGTCCGGGACAGTCGTTCCCGGGGATTCCAGGTAACTAGTCAATCGAGGGTGTCTCTCTCCTACGTATGGAGGAGGACGGCCCTATGACTTGACCAGGCGGGCGATGGCGGCCGACGCCTCCTTCACCTTCGCCTCGGCCTCCGGGCCGCCCGTGTTGATCGCGTCGGCGACGCAGTGGGAGATGTGCTCCTCCAGCAGCCCGAGCGCCACGGCCTGAAGGGCCCGCGTGGCCGCGGAGACCTGGGTGAGCACGTCGATGCAGTAGGCATCGTCGTCGACCATGCGCTGCAGGCCCCTGATCTGGCCCTCGATTCGCCGGAGGCGCGTCAGATATGCCTGCTTGTCTCCGCTGTACCCATGCATGCTTCTACGGTACCCGTAACCCGTATGAGCTAGCGGAGATCTGAGAGCAGCTTCTCCCACTGTTCGGCGACTTCCTCGGCCGAATGGCGTACGGCGGTGTCCAGAGCACCGGCCGCGAGCGAGCGACGGCGGCGCTCGTCGTCGATGAGCGCGAGCAGCGCGCCCGCGAAGTGCTGCGCCTCGCTCTCGCTCTCGGGCACCAGCACACCGTTGTAGCCGGTCGCCACGAACTCCCTGGGGCCCCTCGCGCCCTCGAAGGCCACCACCGGCACCCCGCACCCCATGGCCTCCAGCACGGTCATGCCCAGGTCTTCGCTGCGGGAGGGGTTGGCCACGATCGACGCCTTGGCGAACTCCCCCGCCAGGTCGGGCGTGACGCCCATGAAGTAGACGTGGTTGTGCAGGTCGAGCTCGCCCACCAGCGACCGCAGCCGCCGCTCCTCGGGGCCGCCGCCGTACAGGCGCAGCCGCCAGTCGGGACGTTTGTCCGCCACGATCGCGAACGCCCTGATCAGCCGGTCGTACGCCTTGACCGACACCCACCTGCCCCCGGCCGCCACGATCCGGTTGTCCATCCGCGAGCGCGGCCACGGGCCACCCGGCAGCGCGTCCGGCACGGAGTGGACGGCGAGCCCGCCGCCGAGCAGCCTGACCCATTCCTCCTGGGCCGACTCCGTGGCCGTCACGACCGCGTCGAGGCGCGGGTAGAGCCGCTGCACCGGCCCGGGGACGGCGGGCCGCCCCCACTCTCTGGCGATCTTGAGGGTTTCACGTGGAGCATGCCGCGCCACCTGGACGCCGATGCCCGGCCTGGTGGTGATCACCACGTCGGCCCTGAGCCCGCGCAACATCCGCCAGAGCGCCATCTCGGTGCGCATCTGGCCGCGCGGCAGCAGGTGGCGCACCCCGGGACGGGCGTCGACCACGCTGCGCATGGCCACCTTGGCGCCGATGGGGAAGAACGGCTTCTCCTTCTGCCGCCTGACGCTGACGACCTCGACCTCGTGCCGCTCGGACAGGGCGGTGGCGAGGTTGAGCATCGCGCGCACGTCGCCGCGCATCCCGTACGCCGAGGCGAGGACCAGGCTGACCTTCATCCGCCCACCTCGATGCGCAGCTCGTCGTCGGCGGTGTAACTGGGCCGGACGGGCACGCCGTCGATCTCGGCCGACGGATAGTGCAGCCGTCTGCGTTTGCCGTCGACGTCGTCGAGCCAGGCACCCAGCCGCAGCGGCGTGGGCACGCCCTCGACCTCCAGCGCGGGCTCCCACGTGCCGGCCGTGTCGGGATCGGCCTCGACCACGTTCACCAGCGACACCGCCGCGTGGAAACGCACGCCCTGGACGGTGGCGGTGGACGACACCCGTTCCCTGGTCGGCCTGCGGTCGAGGGTGAGCGTGGCCTCGCGGCGCGCGTCGTCGTCCTCCAGCCCGGTGTACGCCAGCAGCCCCGTCACCTCGAACCGGCCCTCCCTGAACCAGATCGCCCGCACCTCGGCCACCGGCGTGGCGTCGGCTATCTTCAGGGCCAGAAACCCGTTCCGCGTCCGGTACGACCGGTAGGCCAGCGTCCGGCGGCACAGCGCGTACGCGTCGAGGTGGTCGAGCGAGAACCCGGGATCGACGCTGCGCAGTCTGCTGCGGCCGCCCTCGTGCCGCAGGTAGGCGTCCCATCGGCCGGCGGTCAGCTCCAGCGGCGCGAGCGAGACGGCCAGCGTGGCCTCCCGCGTCCGGCTTCCCGTCCGGCCCAGACGCACGTCGCGCTCGACCCCCGTGGCGCGATGGCGCAGGACGAGCTCGGTGCCGTCACCCAGGGGCTCGTCGATGGCGAGTCGCAGGGAGAGCACGTCGGCCAGGGTGACTTCGGCGTCCGTGACCACGACGCGCATCACTAGCCCCCTCCCCGTCGAATAAGGCCATGCGACGTTGAGGTTACCGTGATTTTCCCGTTATGTGGATGGGAGATTTCCTTGGCATGGCCTCGTGACGTGCGGAACTCCTCTACAGAGCCTGTAGAGGAGTCCGACTTTTCGAGGTCAGGAAGCGCCCTTGACAGATTTGATCAAGAGCTGCGCGACGTCCACGACTTCCAGCGTTTCCTTGGCCTCGCCGTTGTTCTTCTTCTCGTTGATCGCGTCACCGAGCATCACCATGCAGAACGGGCACGCGGTCGAGACGGTGTCGGGATTCGTGGTCAGCGCCTCGTCGACCCGCTCGGTGTTGATGCGCTTGCCGATGCGCTCCTCCATCCACATGCGCGCGCCGCCCGCGCCGCAGCAGAAGCCGCGGTCCTTGTGGCGGTGCATCTCCTGGGTCTGCACGCCGGGCACCTTCGACATGATGTCGCGGGGCTGGGAGTAGACCTTGTTGTGGCGGCCGAGGAAGCACGGGTCGTGATAGGTGATCTTCTCCTCGATCGGCGTGACCGGGGTGAGCAGACCCTCGTCCACCAGCTTCGACAGCAACTGCGTGTGGTGCACGACCTCGTAGGTGCCGCCGAGCTGCGGGTACTCGTTGGCCAGCGTGTTGAAGCAGTGGGGACAGGTCGCGACGATCTTCTTGACGCCGGCCTCGTTGAGCGTCTCGATGTTCTGCTGGGCGAGCATGTTGAACAGGTACTCCATGCCCAGGCGGCGGGCCGGGTCGCCGGTGCACGCCTCCATCGGGCCGAGCACCGCGAACTTCACGCCCGCGATGTGCAGCAGCTCGGCGACCGCCTTGGTGGTCTTCTTGGCGCGGTCCTCAAGGGCGCCCGCGCAGCCCACCCAGAACAGGTACTCGGCGTCCTCGGGCATCTTCTCGTCGACCAGCTCGACCTCGAAGTCGAGCTCCTCGATCCAGTCGGCCCGCTTCATCTCGGACATGCCCCACGGGTTGCCCTTGTTCTCCAGGTTCTTCACCATCACCCCCGCCTCGGACGGGAACGACGACTCCACCATGACCTGGTAGCGGCGCATGTCGAGGATGTGGTCGATGTGCTCGATGTCCACCGGGCACTGCTCGACGCACGCGCCGCAGTTGGTGCACGACCACAGCACGTCGGGGTGGATGACGCCGTCCTCGCCGACGAGCGGCTTCTCCAGCAGCGCGAGCACGTCGGTGCCGGCGTGCTCGTTGCTCGCGGCCATCAGGTACGGGGCCACCTTGAAGGCGTGGTCGCGCTGGTCGAGGATGAGCATCTTCGGCGAGAGCGGCTTGTCGGTGTTCCAGGCCGGACACTGCGACTGGCAGCGGCCGCACTCGGTGCAGGAGTAGAAGTCGAGGAAGCCCTTCCAGGTGGTGTCGCCGATCTTGCCGCGGCCCAGGCGTTCGGCGTCGAGCTCCTCGTCCTCGAAGTCGACGAGCTTGCCGTCGACGCGCAGCTCCGAGGCGGCGCCGAGGCCGTTGGGACGCCGGGAGAAGAGCACGTTGAGCGGCGCGGTGAAGATGTGCAGGTGCTTGGAGTTCACCACGATGACCAGGAACACCAGCATGAAGCCGATGTGCAGGAGCAGCGCGATCTCCTCCAGCAGCGGGCTCGCCGGCAGCGCGTCGCCGAGCGCCAGGGAGACGAAGGCGCCGGAGGAGTAGGGGAAGTTGCCGTTGGCCGCCGAGGCGCCGCGGGCCAGGAACAGCGTCCAGATGATGTTGAAGATCATGAACAGGACGAGCCACGCGCCGCCGAGGTGCGAGCCGGAGAAACGCGACTTGCGGCCCAGCGTCTTGGGCGAGTTCTTGACCCGGATGATCGCGAAGGCGACCAGCCCGAGCAGACACGCGACCGCGATGAAGTCCTGGAGGAAGCCGAGCACGCCCCAGGTCCCGATGAGCGGGATGTGGAAGTCGGGCTCACCGGTGATCGCGCCCTGGATGATCGCGCCGTACGCCTCGATGTAGACGGTCAGCAGGATGAAGAACGCCCACATGACGAAGAAGTGGGCGATGCCCGAAGGCGTCCACTTCAGCAGCTTCTTCTGGCCGAAGACCTCGACGAGCTGGGCCTTGAGCTCATCGGCGGCGTGCTCCTTGGCGTACTCGACGCGTTCGGGCGCAGGCGGCCCCGAGGTCGCCAGCTTGAACAGGAACAACACCCTGCGGCCGGCGACGGCCACCGCCAGGACGGTCATGACCAGCCCGATGATCGCTACCCAGAGCACGGGGTCCTCCCACAGACGACGATGGCTGCCAGCATACGGACACGTGTTTTCCAGGAATCTTACCGGCCAGTAACTTCCCGGGACGACACCTATACCCTAAGGTCAGTGCCCTATACCGAACAATGCTCTACGCCGTGAAGTACCTCTGGATGGTCGGCGCGATCAGCTCGACCAGCTCTTCCGGGTCCGCGCCGGCCAGTGGCTCCAATTTGATCACGTAGCGGGCCATGATGAGGCCGTACATCTGGGCGAACGCGGCCTCGATCCGCAGGTGCGGCACGCCGAGGCTGTCGGCCACCTGGAAGAGCAGGGCGTTCGTGATGAACTCGCGGAACATCGCCGCGGCCTGCTCGTTCGTCAGCGCCGAGCGGATCAGGGCGATCATCGGCTCGCGGGTCTCCGGCTCGGCGGTCACGCCGAGGATCGTCCGCACCAGCCGCTCGCCGATCTCCTCGCGCGGGCCGTCCAGCAGCATCGGGACGATCTCGTCGGGGGTGATCGGCAGTTGCAGGGCCGCCGCGAACATGCCCTCCTTGGTCTCGAAGTAGTGGTGCACCAGAGCCGGGTCGACCTTGGCCTCCCGCGCGATCCCGCGCACCGTGGCCTTGTCGAAGCCCTTCTCGGCGAACACCCGCCGCGCCGCCGCCAGGATCTCGCCGCGCGTGTCGGCGGACCCGGGCCTGCGTCCGGGCCGCCGTCGTACGTCGGTCATGGCCGCGCCCCGCCGGTCACCGGCCCACCGCCAGGTACACCCGCATCGGCACCGACAGCACGCCCTCGGGGAAGACCTTCCCCAGCTCCCCGCGCTGCCGGGCGACCAGCCCGTCGGCCGCCTCCGGCGACAGCGCCGCCATGTACGAGTGGGACCGCAGATCGAGCAGGAAGTCCTCGATGCCGACCAGCCTCGTCCACGGGATCCAGCGCTCCTCGACCACCTCGAAGGCCGCGGCGATGGGCGGCACCGACCACTCCTCGACCGCCGGCCCCCAGTACGTGGGCACCGCCTCGGCCAGCCGCGCCTCGTAGGCGGCCAGCCAGTCGGCCTGCGCGGCGTGGTGGAGGTTCCAGCAGCCCACGATCGCGCCGCCGGGCCGCAGCACCCGCCTGGCCTCGGCGATCGAGACGACGGGGTCGAGCCAGTGCCATGACTGCGCGTACGTCACCAGGTCGGCCACCCCGCCGGCCAGCGGCAGCGCGTTGCCGTCGGCGATCAGCGCCGTGACGGCCGGCGGCTCGCCGTCGATCCGCGAGACCAGCCGGGCCAGCATCTCCGCGCCCGGGTCGACCGCGATCACCTGCGAGCCGCGGGCCCGCAGCGCGTGTGTCAGGATGCCCGTGCCCGCGCCCACGTCGACCGTGGTGGCGCCGTCGAGCTCGACCCCGGTGATCTCGGTGAGCGCGCGGAACATCTCGTCGGGATAGGTCGGGCGGCCCGCGTCGTAGGCGTCGGCCACGCTGTCGAAGACCCTGGCGAGGTCTCTGGTCGGCCCCACGTTCCTGGTCGGCCCCACGTTCATCGGGACGCCGCCAGGTGCAGCCGGGCGAAGGCCAGCGCCTCGGCCAGGTCGTCGACGCGCTCGGTGCGGCTGGCCGCCTTGCGGGTGTTGATCTCCAGCACCACCAGGCCGCCGTAGCCGGAGGTCGCCAGGCGTTCCAGCATCTGCGCGCACGGCTGGTTGCCCCTGCCGGGGACCAGGTGCTCGTCCTTGTTCGTCACGCCCATGCCGTCGGCCAGGTGGAGGTGGGCCAGCCGGTCGCCGAGCTTGGTGGCCATCTCCATGGCGTCGGAGCCGGACACGGCGGTGTGCGACAGGTCGAGGGTGACCTGCGGGAAGTCGTAGTCGATCGGGTTCCAGTCGGGCGAGTACGGCACCACGTCGTTGCCCCTGGCGCGCAGCGGGAACATGTTCTCGACCGCGAACGTGACCGCGGTCTCGTCACGCATGCGGGCCAGGCCGGTCTCGAAGTCGCGGGCGTAGTCGCGCTGCCAGCGGAACGGCGGGTGCACCACGACGGTCGAGGCGCCGAGGCGCTCTGCGGCCTTCTGCGCCCTGACCAGCTTGGCCCAGGGGTCCCTGCCCCAGACCCGCTGCGTCACGAGCAGACAGGGCGCGTGGATCGCCAGGACGGGCACCTGATAATGCTCCGACAGCCGCTCGATCACGTCGATGTCCTGGCTCACCGGATCGGCGCCGACCATGATCTCGACACCGTCGTAGCCCAGGCGCGCGGCCAGTTCGAACGCGTCGGGAGTGCGTTCTGGATATACCGAAGCGGTGGACAATGCGATCTTCGCATTGGGCACGCGGATGACATCAGCCACGTTGCCAGCCTAAGCCGGAGAAGCGCCTCTGGCGCGTGAGCCCCACCAGATAGCCCTACCCAACCCCCCATCCCACCCCAAAGACGCTCCCCCACACCCCACTACGGTTGGGACCATGCCACGGATAGCCAGAGGCGCGATCCCGAGCCCGAACATCTGGAACACCCCCCAGGTCTACGAGCTGGAGAACCGCGCCGTCGACCCCCAGGGCGCGGCCGACGCCGCGATGCGCGAGCTGCGCCCCTGGGCCGGCGCGACCGTGCTCGACATCGGCTGCGGCACCGGCTACCACCTGCCCGTCCTGGCCGCCGACGCGGCCGCCGTGATCGGCGTCGAGCCCCACGGCGACCTGGCCGGCCTGGCCCGCCGCCGCTGCGCGAACCTGCCCAACGTCTCGGTGCACGCCGCCACCGCCCAGGACCTCCCGATCCCCGACGCGAGCGTCGACGTGGCCATGGCCCGCTGGGCCTACTTCTTCGGCCCCGGCTGCGAGCCCGGCCTGCGCGAGCTGTCCCGCGTCGTACGCCGCGGCGGCGCGGCCTTCGTCATCGACCTCGACGCCACCCGCGGCTCGTTCGGCCGCTGGTTCTCCCGCACGGTGCCGGCGTACTCGGCGCGCGAGGTGGAGGCGTTCTGGGTCCGCCAGGGCTGGCAGCGACGGCCGCTCGACCTCACGATGTCCTTCGAGCGCCGGGCCGACCTGGAGGCGGTGCTGCGCATCGAGTTCGCCCCCGACGTGGCCGAGCAGGCCGTCGCCGAGACCCCCGGCCTGGAGATCTTCTACCCGAACGTGCTGCGCTGGCGCTACTTCTGAGCTCATGGCCGCACCTCGCCCGGAGGACTTGACGTTGACGTCGGTGTCAACGTTTACCTTGGACGCATGCGCATCGGGGAGCTGGCGGAACGCACCGGGGTGAGCACCCGTTCACTCCGCTACTACGAGCAGCACGGCCTGCTCTCGGCCAGACGCGGCCCCAACGGCTACCGCGAGTACGCCGAGGAGGACGTCAAGCTGGTGTCCGAGATCCGGTCGTTGCTCTCGGTCGGCTTCACGCTGGAGGACACCAGGCCGTTCGTCGACTGCCTGCGCTCGGGCCACAGCTCGGGCGGCTCCTGCTCGGAGTCCGTCGAGGTCTACCAGCGCAAGATCATGCAGATCGACGAGGAGATCCGCGTGCTGCTCGCCCGCCGCGCCGAGGTCGCCGCCCAGCTCGCCCAGTCGTGCCCGGGCTGTTTCGTAAGGGGAGACAAATGATCACGTTGACCACCGACAACTTCGAGGAGCAGGTGCTCAAGAGCGACCAGCCGGTGCTGGTCGACTTCTGGGCCGAGTGGTGCCCGCCGTGCCGCATGGTGGCCCCCGTCCTGGACGAGATCGAGGCCGAGCACGGCCTGGCCATCGGCAAGCTCAACACCGACGAGAACCCCGAGATCATGTCCCGCTACGGCGTCATGGGCCTGCCCACGCTGCTGCTGTTCGAGAACGGCGAGCCCGTCAGGCAGATCGTCGGCGCCCGCCCCAAGCGCCTGCTGGTGCAGGAACTGGGCCTGTCGCGGTAGTCGAGGATTGTCGGCAGGGGCCGCTAGCCTGCTCGACATGGCCAAGACAGCGCAGAAGCCCGGTTACCGCTGTGCCGAGTGCGGCTGGCGCACGAGCAAGTGGGTCGGCAGGTGCGGCGAGTGCCAGGCGTGGGGCACTGTCGACGAGGAGGGCGCGCGCGCCGGGGTCAGCGTCGTCCAGGGCGGCGCGACCACCGGGCCCGCGCTGCCCATCGGCCAGGTCAAGGCCGAGGTGGCCACGGCCCGCACGACCGGGGTGAGCGAGCTCGACCGGGTGCTCGGCGGCGGCCTGGTGCCCGGCGCGGTGGTGCTGCTGGCCGGCGAGCCCGGCATCGGCAAGTCCACGCTCCTGCTGGAGGCCGCGGCCCGCATCGCCGAGCGCACCACCGTCCTCTACGTGACGGGCGAGGAGTCGGCGGCCCAGGTCCGTCTGCGGGCCGACCGCATCGGCGCCATCCAGGACAATCTCTACCTCGCCGCCGAGACCGAGCTGTCGGCGCTGATCACCCACATCGACAAGGTCGAGCCGAGGCTGCTGGTGGTCGACTCGGTCCAGACGATCGGTTCGGCCCAGGCCACGGGCGTGCCCGGCGGCGTGACCCAGGTGCGCGAGGTGGCCGCCAACCTGGTGCGCCTGGCCAAGGAGCGCAACCTCGCCACGGTCCTCGTCGGCCACGTCACCAAAGAGGGCTCGATCGCCGGCCCCCGCACCCTTGAGCACCTGGTCGACGTCGTGCTCAGCTTCGAGGGCGACCGCCACTCCAGGCTGCGCATGGTCCGCGCGATCAAGAACAGGTTCGGCCCCACCGACGAGATCGGCTGCTTCGACCTGCACGAGCGCGGCATCGAGGGCATCACCGACCCCAGCGGGCTGTTCGTCTCGCGGCGCACCGAGCCGGTCGCCGGCACCTGCGTCACCGTCACCGTCGAGGGCACCCGCCCGCTGCCCGCCGAGGTGCAGGCGCTCGTGGCCCGCACCGAGGCCCAGCAGCCGCGGCGATCGTCCTCCGGGCTCGACACCTACCGCGTGCAGATGATCCTCGCCGTGCTGGAGCGCCGGCTCAACGCCCGGCTCGGCGGCTGCGACGTGTTCACCGCCACCGTGGGCGGCATCAAGCTGGCCGATCCCGCCGTCGACCTGGCGGTGATGCTCGCCGTCGCGAGCGCCGCGGGCGACAAGCCGCTGCCGGCCGGGCTGGTGGCGCTCGGCGAGGTGGGCCTGGCGGGCGAGCTGCGCCCGGTCAAGGACGTGCGCAGGCGGCTGACGGAGGCGGCCAGGCTGGGGTTCAAGCGGGCGCTCGTCCCCGCCGGATCTCTCGAAACTGGCACCGGGAAACGCAACGGGCAGCGGGCTCTGGTGCCTGTGGGGCCCGTCGCGTTCGCCCCCGGGTTCGAGGTCGTCCAGGCCGAGAACGTCTGGGACGCACTCACGCACGTCACATAGCACGGCTAAGCTGGGCGTGACCAATCGACACGGGGGTCAGGTGGACAGGAGTCTTGACGACCGCCGTCGCGACGCTTTGGCCGCTGTGGCGCCGGGCACTCCGCTGCGCGACGGCCTTGAGCGCATCCTGCGCGGGCAGACCGGCGGGCTGATCGTGCTCGGCCACAACCGGACCGTCGAAGAGGTCTGCAGCGGCGGCTTCGAGCTCGACGTCGAGTTCTCGGCCACCCGCCTGCGCGAGCTGGCCAAGATGGACGGCGCGATCGTGGTGAGCAACGACCAGAAGATCGTGCGCGCGGCCGTGCACCTCGTCCCCGACCCCGCGATCCCCACCGACGAGTCGGGCACCCGCCACCGCACCGCCCAGCGCGTGGCCAGGCAGACGGGCCTGCCCATCATCGCGATCAGCAAGTCCATGCGGATCATCGCCCTCTACCTCGACGGCATCCGCTACGTGCTGGAGGAGTCGGCGGCCATCCTGTCCAAGGCCAACCAGGCCCTGGCCACCCTTGAGCGTTACAAGCACCGGCTCGACGAGGTCTCCGGCACCCTGTCGGCGCTGGAGATCGAAGACCTGGTCACCGTGCGCGACGTGTCGGCGGTGGCCCAGCGTCTGGAGATGGTCCGGCGCATCTCCGACGAGATCAAGGGCTACGTGGTCGAGCTCGGCACCGACGGGCGGCTGCTGTCGCTGCAGCTCGACGAGCTGGTGGCGGGCGTCGACTCCGAACGCGAGCTGGTCGTGCGCGACTACCTGCCGGCCCCCGCGAGCCGCCGCCAGAAGCGCCTGACCGAGGCCCTCCACGACCTCGACCACCTGTCGGGCGGCGAGCTGCTCGACCTCTCGGCCGTGGCGCACGTGCTGGGCCACGGCGGGGCCGAGCGGCTCGACAGCCCGGTGAGCCCGCGCGGCTTCCGGCTGCTGGCCAAGGTGCCCCGGCTGCCCGCCACGGTGGTCGACCGCCTGGTCAACCACTTCGGCGGCCTGCAGAAGCTGCTGGCTGCCAGCATCGACGACCTGCAGGAGGTCGGCGGCGTCGGGGAGTCGCGCGCCCGCAGCGTCCGCGAGGGCCTGTCGCGCCTCGCGGAGTCCTCGATCCTCGAACGTTACGTCTGAGCGGGCCGCCCCGGTCAGCGCAGGTGGAAGACGCCCTTGCCGCTGCGCAGCGCGCCCATGCGGGCGGTGGCCACGTACGTGCCGGGCAGGGCGGCGGCCGGGGTCGAGCGGCAGTCGGTGCTCGACCGGCGCCGGTCCCACTCCAGGGTCCGCACGTACGGAACCCCGCGCTGCAACTCCCTGACCTCGGTGCCCAGCCCGCTGACGCAGTCGGCGGTGGACCAGATGCGGTCGGCGCCCGAGGTGATGCGGATCTCCATGGCCCGCGGCCCGACGTCGGCCGTGCACATCACCGGCCCGGTGTTGACCAGCGTGACGATGAAGGTCGGCCGCGTCGCGCCCGTGTAGATCGGCTCCTTGCCGCCCTGGAGGCTCAGCACCAGGCTGTCCTGCGGGCACGGCTCCCCCGGCCGTCTGGGTTTGACGGCCGGGCTCTCCTTGGGCGCCGGGGTGGGCGAGGGGCTGGCCGTCCCCATGGCGAGCGTGCGCAGGCCGGCCAGCAGCGGATCGGTGGCGGGCGTGGCGCTCGGTGAGCTCTGCGCGTTGGACGGTCGTTCCGGCCCAGAGCCCCCGCTGGAGCACGCCCACGCCACCACGGCCACCACGACGAGAACGGCCACCAGCACGCTCATGCGACGCCGCCAGTAGACGTCACCGCCGTCGCCACCCATCGAATCCGGATCCATAGGCACAGCATGGTAATTGATCGGCTACCAACAGTGACGACACGCCGAACGAGTCCGTCTCCGAATACGCTTGACCCCGTGGTTGAGCCGAACCTCCTGCACGCCCCCGTTCTGGAGTGGTACGAGGACAACGCCCGAGACCTCCCCTGGCGCGCCGACGACGCGACCCCGTGGGGGGTGCTGGTCAGCGAGATCATGCTCCAGCAGACCCCGGTCGTCCGCGTCCTGCCGGTGTGGCTGGAGTGGATGGCCCGCTGGCCCACGCCCAAGTCGCTGGCCGCCGAGCCGCCGGGCGAGGCCGTACGGCATTGGGGCAGGCTCGGTTATCCGCGCCGGGCGCTGCGCCTGCACGCCTGCGCCCGTGCCATCGCCGACGAGCACGGCGGCGAGGTGCCCGACGACCACGCGACCCTGCTGGCGCTGCCGGGCATCGGTGAGTACACCGCCGCCGCGGTCGCCAGCTTCGCGTACGGCGGCCGGCACGCCGTCCTGGACACCAATGTGCGCCGGGTGTTCGCGCGGGCCGTACGCGCCGAGGAGTACCCTCCCACGGCCACCTCCGCGGCCGAGCGGCGGCTGGCCGAGTCGCTGCTGCCCGAGCTGGGCGCGGCCCGCTGGGGCGTGGCCGTGATGGAGCTGGGCGCACTGGTCTGCACGGCCCGCGCGCCGCGCTGCGCCGACTGCCCGATCGCCGACCTGTGCGCGTGGCGGCTGGCCGGCAAACCGCCGCACACCGGCCCCGCCCGCAAGGGCCAGACGTACGCCGGCACCGACCGCCAGTGCCGCGGCCGCCTGCTCGCGGTGCTCCGCGCGGCCCACGGCCCGGTGCCGAAGACGGCCCTCGACGTGGTGTGGGACGACGCGGTCCAGCGCGAACGCGCACTCGACGGCCTGGTCACCGACGGCCTGGCCGAGGTGCTCGACGACGGCACGTACCGCCTGCCGCACTCCTGAGCCGGCCGGGCCGCCCGCTAGGCCATCCACGGGGGCACGGTGCGGTCCGTGCCCTTCGGGGCCAGGTCGCAGGCGTCGGGCGCGGACTCGCCGCCGGGGTTGTAGACCTCGACCCCCGCGGGCGCGACGACGATCGAGACGAACCCGCGCCCGGGGGCGGCGAACATCCGCCGGCTCACGTCGGCGGGCAGGACCATGGTGTCGCCCGGCCCCACCTCGAACCGCTCGCCGCCCAGCTCGACGACCGCGCCGCCCTCCAGCCAGGTCCACACCTGCTCGCCGGTGGCGGCGTGCACCGGGCCCTCCATGCCGGGGTTGGCGTCCACGCGCCACATGGCCACCCCCGCCCGCCCCTGGGTGGGCGAGGCGAGCGTGGTCATCAGGGCGTTGGGCGTACGGACTTCACGGGCGTCGGCGGACATGACGACTGGCATCGCACGAACTCCTTGGGTTCTCGGCTGGAACGTTCCTGATGGCGATCACGCGATCCACGGCGGAGTGCCGACGTCGGTGCCGTCGGGCATGATGGCCCTGGCCCCGGCCGCGGCGGTGACGACGGCCGTGTAGCCGGCGTCCGCGTCGGCCAGCACCCTGCGCAGCACGCGGGCCGGCATGACCACGGTGTCGCCCGCGGACACCACGAACCGCTCGTCGCCCAGCTCGACGGTGGCCCCGCCGGAGAGCCAGCTCCACACCTGCTCGGTGTCGATGTCGTGCCGGGGCCCTGCGACGCCCGGCTTGGCGTCGACCCGCCAGAGCGAGCACGAGGCCCCGCCCTGCGTCGGCGAGGCGAAGGTGGTCATGACCCCGCCCGGCGTCTCGGAGCGCCGGGAATCCGCGTCACGAATGACAGACACGATGCAACCCCCTAAGATAGGTAACTACGTTGTCTATATAGTTAACCAGGTTGTCTATTGTGTCAAGCGACACCCCGGGCTTCGAACTGCCTCTGCGGCTTCTGCTCGCCTTCCGCACGCTCATCGACGAGCTGCACGCCGAACTGGCCCGCCAGGGCCATCCGGACATGCGCCCGAACCACGGATTCGTCATGCAGGCGATCGGCCCACGCGGCACGACCGCCGTCGACCTGGGCCGTGCCCTGGGCGTCTCCAAGCAGGCCGCGGGCAAGACGATCGAGGCCCTGGAACGCGTCGGCTACGTCGAGCGCACCAGGGACGACGCCGACACCCGGCGCAAGATCGTGCGCCTCACGCCCCGCGGCGTCGACGCGCTCGACCGTTCAGCGCGGATCTTCGACGACCTGCGCGCCCGTTGGGCCGCGGAGCTGGGCGAGGACCGCCTGCGGGCCCTGGAGTCGGACCTGCGCAGGATGACGCCGGCGAACGTGTGGCGCCTGGACACGCCAGGCTGGTTCGCCGGCCTCTGAGGGGGTCAGGCGGCCAGTTGCAGGCCGAGGCTGGTCAGGTTCGTACGGGCCCAGGCCAGCTCCTCGGCCAGCAGCGACACCAGCGCGCCCGGCCCCTTCGCGCGCCCCGGCACGAACAGGTTGTGCGTCTCGACCTCGATGTGCGCGCTCCCGCTGACCGCGCCCGACAACATCGCCGTCAGCGTGTCGTGCAGCACCGCGCCGGTGCTCGGCGTCTCACCCGTGTGGTTGTGCACGTGCCCCAGCTTGACGACGGGCGCGCCGGCCTCCGCCAGGCCCTTCAGCGCCGCGCCGGGCTCCTCGGCCCCGCAGGCGAGGTGACAGGCGTCCAGGCACACGCCCAGGTGCTCGGAGTCGATGCCGCCCACCCGCTCCAGCGCCTGCTCGGTCGTCTCCAGGACGCAGCCCGGCCACGGCTCGAACCCGACCCTGATGGTCTTGCCGGTCACGCTGTAGATGCCGCGCAGCTCGCGGGCCAGCCGCTCCAGGCGGCGGGTGGCGATGGCGTGCAGGTCGGCGGGCCAGTCGCGGCGCCAGCCGATCGGGATCGTCGAGATGCTGCCGAACCGTACGTCGTCGGGCAGCAGGAACGCCAGGATCTTGGCCAGCGCCATGGTGTAGCGGTAGCGCTCGGGCTTGGCCCAGTCGGGGCCGGGGACCTCCTGGTTGCGGCCGCCGGTGCCGTTCAGGCTGACGACCTCCAGTCCGCGCTCCTCCAGGGAGCGGCGCAGCCGTACGAGCTCGATGCGGTCGGCCGTGAGGTGATCGGCGACGCCGGGCGACAGCCACAGCCCGATGCCCATCCGCTCCACGCCCAGCCTCTTGCGCACCGGCACCGCGTAGCGGGTCAGGTGGGCGATCAGGTTCTCCAGGTCCTCGGCAGGATGGATACCTGCGTTGTAGGCGAGGTGAACGAGCGTTCCGTCGTTGTGACGCAGGCGCATCGGTTCCTCCACGGCTTGCTTGAGTGTTCCCGTCGCCCGCCTCAGACGCGCGAACCCTGTGAGCATGCCTGCTTCCGGGTGGCGCACGCGTCCGCCCTGAGTTGATTCCTTACTACTCCCCAGGGAGCAGCCCTGACTCTAGGAACACGCTCTTGCGGATCACTTGGATGAGACTTGGCGATGCTCTACGGAGTGTAGTACTACTAGCGGTGGCGATGTACCCAACCACCCAACAATTACGCAACAACCCCGTCTCGCAGCTTCGAACGCCCCGCCACCATGCAGGAAGTGCCGCCCACCATGGGCGAGCCGAGATGGGACGCGCGGCGGCACTCAACGATCACGAGCGGACGCACCCCAGGGCCACGCCGAAGGCAGGGGCCCTGAAACCGGGATATGCGCGGTGTATTGTTGGCCGGCCCTGTGCGGCGTCCGGGCTTGCTCGGCCCCGCCGCGAAGAACCGGCGTCCGGAAGAAGCAGCCTCCGGGAAACACACGGTGCTGCGGACGGTCGGGCCCGGACATGCGAAAACCCCCGCCGGGGCGGGGGTTTTCGGTGGTGCGTCGGTGCGTCGGTCAGTGCTGGATCGGCGCGGCGATCGCCGCCGCCGAGTCCGGGACCTCCGTGGTGGACTCGCCCTTGAAGACGAACTTGGCGTTGTCGCCCTCGCCCTCGATCGTCACCTTCACGACCTGCCCCGGACGGAGCTCGCCGTAGAGGATCTTCTCGGACAGGGAGTCCTCCAGCTCGCGCTGGATCGTACGGCGCAGCGGCCGCGCGCCCATGACCGGGTCGTAACCGCGGTCGGCCAGCAGCTGCTTGGCCTCGGGCGAGACGTCGAGCCCCATGTCGCGGTCCTTCAGCCTGGCGTCCACCTGGGCGAGCATCAGATCGACGATCTTGATGATCTCGTTCGGCGTCAGCTGGTGGAAGACCACGATGTCGTCGACACGGTTGAGGAACTCGGGCCGGAAGTGCTGCTTGAGCTCCTCCTGGACCTTCGCCTTCATCCGCTCGTAGTTGGACTCGGTGTCGTTGGACTTCGCGAACCCGACCCCGATGCCCTTGGAGATGTCACGGGTGCCGAGGTTGGTGGTCATGATGATGACCGTGTTCTTGAAGTCGACCACGCGGCCCTGGGCGTCGGTCAGGCGACCGTCTTCCAGGATCTGCAGCAGCGAGTTGAAGATGTCGGGGTGGGCCTTCTCGATCTCGTCGAACAGGACCACGGAGAACGGCTTGCGCCGCACCTTCTCGGTGAGCTGGCCGCCCTCCTCGTAGCCGACGTAGCCGGGAGGCGAGCCGAACAGCCTGGAGACGGTGTGCTTCTCCATGAACTCCGACATGTCCAGGCTGATCAGAGCGTCTTCGTCGCCGAAGAGGAACTCCGCCAGAGCCTTGGACAGCTCGGTCTTACCGACACCGGACGGGCCCGCGAAGATGAACGAACCACCGGGACGGCGCGGGTCCTTCAGACCGGCGCGGGTACGCCGGATGGACCGCGACAGACCCTTGATGGCGTCGTCCTGGCCGATGATCCGCTTGTGGAGCTCGTCCTCCATGCGGAGCAGGCGCTGGGACTCCTCCTCGGTCAGCTTGAAGACCGGGATGCCGGTGGCGGTGGCCAGGACCTCGGCGATGAGCTCCTGGGTGACCTCGGCCACGACGTCCATGTCGCCGGCCTTCCACTCCTTCTCCCTGCGCTCGCGCTTGAGCTGGAGCTGCTTCTCCTGGTCGCGGAGCGCAGCGGCCTTCTCGAAGTCCTGCGCGTCGATCGCGGACTCCTTGTCGCGACGGACGTTGGCGATCTTCTCGTCGTACTCGCGCAGGTCCGGCGGAGCGGTCATCCGGCGGATGCGCATCCGGGAACCGGCCTCGTCGATGAGGTCGATCGCCTTGTCGGGCAGGTAGCGGTCGCTGATGTAGCGGTCGGCCAGCTGCGCGGCGGCCACCAGGGCGTCGTCGGTGATGGACACGCGGTGGTGGGCCTCGTAGCGGTCGCGCAGGCCCTTGAGGATCTCGATCGTGTGGCTGAGAGAGGGCTCGGCCACCTGGATCGGCTGGAAGCGGCGCTCCAGCGCGGCGTCCTTCTCAAGGTACTTGCGGTACTCGTCGAGGGTGGTGGCGCCGATCGTCTGCAGCTCGCCACGGGCCAGCATCGGCTTGAGGATGCTGGCGGCGTCGATCGCGCCCTCGGCGGCGCCCGCGCCGACGAGCGTGTGCAGCTCGTCGATGAACAGGATGATGTCGCCGCGCGTGCGGATCTCCTTGAGGACCTTCTTCAGGCGCTCCTCGAAGTCACCGCGGTAGCGGGAGCCGGCGACCAGGGCGCCGAGGTCAAGCGTGTAGAGCTGCTTGTCCTTCAGCGTCTCGGGCACCTCGCCCCTGACGATCTTCTGCGACAGGCCCTCGACAACGGCGGTCTTGCCGACGCCGGGCTCGCCGATCAGCACCGGGTTGTTCTTGGTCCTCCGGGAGAGGACCTGCATGACCCGCTCGATCTCCTTCTCACGGCCGATGACCGGGTCGAGCTTGCCCTCGCGGGCCGCCTGGGTCAGATTACGGCCGAACTGGTCGAGCACCAGGGACGTGGACGGCGCCGACTCCTGCGGACCACCCGCGGCGGCCGGCTCCTTGCCCTGGTAACCGTGGAGCAACTGGATGACCTGCTGCCGGACACGGTTGAGATCAGCTCCAAGCTTGACCAGCACCTGGGCGGCCACACCCTCACCCTCGCGGATGAGCCCGAGCAGGATGTGCTCGGTGCCGATGTAGTTGTGGCCCAGCTGCAAGGCCTCACGGAGCGACAGCTCGAGGACCTTCTTGGCCCGCGGGGTGAACGGAATGTGCCCCGACGGAGCCGACTGGCCCTGGCCGATGATCTCCTCGACCTGCTGACGCACACCCTCAAGGCTGATGCCGAGGCTCTCCAGAGCCTTGGCGGCTACGCCCTCACCTTCATGGATCAAACCAAGAAGAATGTGCTCAGTGCCGATGTAGTTGTGGTTGAGCATCCTGGCCTCTTCTTGGGCCAAGACGACAACACGCCTCGCTCGGTCGGTGAACCTCTCGAACATCTCGTCGCTCCTCACAGAGCGGTCAGTCAGGCCGGTAAATCCGGTCCCGTCATCCCGCATGCTAGCCCTGGCTCGGCGAACCGTGCCCACTGCCGCTGACACGCTCTATAGCAGAGACGTTCCCCGAGAGCAGGGCGTTCACCCTCTATCCAACTACTGTTCGGGGGTGACGTGTTCCCGATACGCCGCAAGCGAACGATGTTTAGGCGCTTCCCGGAAGCGCCTGGAATTCGACGCCCGCGGCCCAGGGCGGACCAACACGGATCGGCCATCGGACGCTGGGCGAAGCCGGCCTTGGGGTGCCCGTCCGCCCACGCATCTCGGATGCCCGCGCCCGTATCTGTTACGCAATCATCGTATGTCCTGCACCAAACCGAGTCCAAGCGCGGACGCTACGCCCTGAGCACAACGCGGCACGGAACGCACGCCACGCGTAATCCCCATCGGGTCAGCCGGGTTACCGCTCCGCCGTCGCCGTGGGGCTCCCGCGACGGGACAATGTGCGGCACAAGGGAGAGGACGCCGGTTTTCCATCGCGTCCCACCAGTCGCACGGCCACGTTTTGCGGCCGTCCGCGACGCCGTCACCGAGAAGCCCGAGAACCCCGCAGAAGACCGTAAGAAGCCGGTGCGCAAGAGGGCGGACTCAGGACGCGCCAGAAGGGCCCACCAGAAGGGCGCGGTCCGGTTTGTGTGGCGGAGCGTCACCGCTTTGCGCGTACGCCGCAGGAGCCGGGAACGGGAACATTGCGGCGGGTGACGGCATTGGCCCGTTCCCGGCGCGGGAGGCGGCGAAGAAGCGGGCCCGCCGGGCGCCCGGGAATTGGCACGGACGCCGCCGCAAAGCCCGGCGCGTTCCACTCCCCCACAAGACGCCTTCCACGGCGTCCCAGGAGAGCAATACGCCCACATTTGGGCGAATCAGAAGATCAACAAGTGGCCGGGAAGATTCGCGAACTCCCCACAAAAACGATCATGCGCTTATGGCGCTCGCCGGGGTCCTAGGCGAACGGCATAAGCGCATGGTCAGGAGATGGCTCTCTCGACGAGGCTCAGTGAGCCGCTTCGTACTTCTCCACGACGGTGGAGGCGATGCGGCCGCGCTCGCTGACCGGCAGACCGTGAGCCTTGGCCCACTGCCGGATCTCCGAGCTCTTCTCGCGGCTCATCGCACGGTTGCCGCCGCGACCACGGCGGCGGGCGGACACGGCTCCTGCCCTGCGGGCGTGCTGCACGAAAGGCGTGAGTGCGTCCCTCAGCTTCTTGGCGTTAACGTCGCTGAGGTCAATCTCATAGGAGGAGCCGTCAATAGCGAAGCTGACCGTCTCATTGGCCTCGCCCCCATCGAGGTCATCGATGAGAATCTCCTGGATCTGCTTGGCCATCTACGCAATCCTTTCCCGGAGCATTGTTTCATTCGCTCGCCCAAACATATACCCGGAAAGGCGCGGAGACAATTCAGCGCCACGTAGATTCGCTGACTGGCAGATCAGTTCTGGTTCTCGGCCTGATCCTGGTGGTTTGACCGGCGCCCGGCGACCTCGGAGCGCAGCAACTTCACCGCGCCAAAGATGAAGGCGCCGCCTACCACGACCGGGGGGATGAGCGCTGACAATACGTCTGTTACGGCTTCCATTCGTCCTCGCCTCCAGGGCTAGCGGGGTTTCGGGGGCGCTAAATACGCATCCCGGCGCGACCTGCGGAGCACGCCGGACGCTCATGACGCCTAGGTGACAACTCACCCGGAACCGACCATAGCCACACACAGTCGCCCTCAGGGAGCAGGGGCACCGACATCCGGCAACCCGGACGCCCCATAGCCTAATGCCAGTCTCTCCAGGCTCCTTACCGGATCAAGGGAAAATTTTGCGAAAAGGCATCTTCCCAGGTGCGGATGCCTCAACGAAGATCTTTTACCACCCGCGTTCCGGCCAGCCTGTCATGCGGCCCGCGCTCCAACGGCTTGTCGATCAGGATGAGCAGGCCGACGCCGAACAGCAGCATTCCGGCCAGCAGATTGACCACCGGAATGCCCATCAGCATGACAGGCCCGGGATAGATCAGCGCTCGTTTCAGCAGGGCCCGGCGCGGCAGGGCGTCTGGCGCCAGGCGAATCTTCATGATCGCCTGGCCGAAGGTCCGCCGGCGCAGGCAATGGGCCCGCCAGTCATAGGCCGTATAACACAGGCCGGCCAGGAACCACGCGAAGATCCCCGGGAGCCGCCCGTCGAACGCCTCCAACATCCCGACAGTTCGGAAGATGCCCCACAGCGCGATGAACAGAATGTAATAGAAGACCCCGAAGACCAGCGCCTCAATGAAGCGGGCGGCGAGGCGTTCCCACCATTCCGCGGGCACGGTGCCCGCCCACGACGGTGTCCCGGCCATATCCCACCTCACGGGGTCGGCGGTCGTCCCCCCCCATTTTGGTACGCCCCGCACACACAAAACAGAGGCCGGCGGGAAGCCGGCCCCTGTTTTACGCTGACGCGGGATTACTTGATCTTCACGACCACCGTGCCCGCGAACTTGTCCGCGAACGTCTGCTGCAGCGGCTTGTCCCACAGCTGCGAGGCGCCGTTGACCGCGACGCACACCCAGCCGATCAGCGCACCCAGGATCGGGATGATGCTCAGGATGTAGCCACCCCAGGTGACGCCGGCACGCTTGATCGCCATGTCGGACGCGAGCCCGCCCGGAGCCAGCGCCTGGCCCACCGGGACGACCTTGATCCCCATGACCAGCTTGCCGACCGTCTGGCCGTTCGACTTCGTCATGAAGAACTCGTAGACCACCCAGATGGCGGTCGTGACGATCGTCGACAGGATGGCGATGACGAAGGCCGACATGAAGCCGGACGTCGAGCCGGTCGCCGAGTCGTAACCGATCGCGAACAGGCCGAAGATCAGGCCGATCACGAAGTTCACGATCCCGAGGATGACGCCGTCGATGATCCTCGCGACCAGACGCTGCCACCACTCCGCCAGAGGGGCCGGAGCGCCCGGGGGCTGCACGCCGACGGGCTGACCGTAGGGCTGGCCGTAGCCGGGCTGACCGTAGGGCTGCGACTGCTGCTGCTGGCCGTATGCCTGGCCGTACTGCTGCTGGTCACCGTACTGCTGTTGCCCGTAGCCCTGCTGCTGCTCGCCGTACTGCTGCTGGGCGTAGCCCTGCTGGCCCGAGGCGGGCTGCTGGCCGTAACCCTGCTGGCCGTACTGCTGCTGGGCGTAACCCTGCTGCTGGCCGGAGGACTGCGGCTGCTGGCCGTAACCCTGCTGGCCCTGCTGCCCGTACTGGGCCTCCTGGCCATAGCCCTGCTGCTGCTGACCGTAGTCGGGCAGCGACTGGGGCTGCTGGCCGTACTGCGGCTGCTGGCCATAACCCTGCTGGCCCGAGGCGGCCTGCTGGCCGTACTGGGCCTCCTGGCCATAGCCGGGCTGCGTGTACTGCTGGCCCGAGGACTGCGGCTGCTGGCCGTAACCCTGCTGCTGGCCGGAGGCGGGCTGCTGGCCGTAACCCTGCTGGCCCTGCTGCCCGTACTGGGCCTCCTGGCCATAGCCCTGCTGCTGCTGACCGTAGTCGGGCAGCGACTGGGGCTGCTGGCCGTACTGCGGCTGCTGGCCATAACCCTGCTGGCCCGAGGCGGCCTGCTGGCCGTACTGGGCCTCCTGGCCATAGCCGGGCTGGGTGTACTGCTGGCCCGAGGACTGCGGCTGCTGGCCGTAGCCCTGCTGCTGGCCATATCCCTGCTGCTGGCCGTACTGGGGCTGCTGGCCGTAGCCCTGCTGCTGGCCGTGCTGCTGTTGCTGACCGTATTGGGGTTGCTGGCCGTAGCCCTGTTGCTGCTGCTGGCCATATGGGGGCTGGCCATAGGCGTCGTCCGCCCGGTAGCCGACCACAGTCACGTCCGGGTCGGGCTCACCGGGGCGACGGCCCTGGTGCTGCCCGTACTCGGGGTTCTCGCCGGATTCGTCCTGTGGATACGGCGGCTGTCCGGTGCTCACCGTGTCACCTCGCTTCGAGTGCGCATGTGGCACGTGTCAGGACACATGCCTGTGCTGCCCAACGTATCGACATAGGTATCAACAATCACCTTTCCAAGTGGTCAAGGTCCGCGTCACCCGATGTCAGATGCAGCAGCATGCGGGTGTTGCCAAGGGTGTTCGGTTTGACGTGTTCCAGATCAAGGAACTCCGCCACACCCTCGTCGTACGAGGCCAGCAACTCGGCGTAGACCTCGGGTGAGACCGGCGTGCCCTGGATGGGGCGGAAACCGTGCCTCGCGAAGAAGTCGACCTCAAAAGTCAGACAGAATACACGTCGCAGCCCCAGATCCTTCGCCTGCCGGACGAGTGCCGAGACGATCCGATGCCCGGCCCCCATTCCCCGGCACGCCGGATCGACCGCCACCGTACGGACCTCGGCGAGATCCTCCCAGAGCACGTGAAGCGCGCCGCAGCCGACGACCTCCCCGCTCAGCTCGGCCACCCAGAACTCCTGGACGTCCTCGTACAGCGTGACCGTGGCCTTCTCCAGGAGCCGCGGACCCGCGCCCGCGTAGGTGTCCACGAGACGCCTGATCGCGCGCACGTCGGGCGTGCGGGCACGCCTGACCACGACCGCGGTCTCGGGGACTGCCACTTCGGCCACCTGCTCCATGGCTCTCCAGGGTACAGATCTCATTACGGCTCAGCCCTAAATCCCACGTCTCGGGCATCTCATCACATGCTGTGTCCAGATGAACACGCCCCGACCTGGAGCTTTCCTCCAGTCGTCACCCCCCAGAATGCTGGACAAAAGGTGCAGAAGCCCGCTTCCGTACGGCTACCCACGAGATCACCTTGTGACCCTTCAGTTGTGAAACCTCTACAGACTCGGTAGTTCCGGTTGAGCGCGAACCCGGAGTGCATTAGTGTCCAGCGACGATGTTCTCCGCGTAATGCGCGCGGAAAGACACGCCCAATTCCCGCAAGGGAAGCCGGGGAACCACCGGTGGCGAGCACCTCGCGCCACCACTCGGGGTGAATCCGATCATCTCGGTAGGGCTGCTCCGGCCCGAACCCGTCAGCTAACCCGGCCGGCGTCGATGAGAGGAGCTTGGTTGGTGAAGCGGACGCTCGATCGCGAGGGGAAGCCGGGGGGCAGGCACGCCCGTCCCCGGGAGCAGGCCAGGCGCTCACGTCGCCTCGGCGTCATCGGCGCCGCCGTCGCCGCGATGCTGTTCGCCGTACCCGTCGGTTCCGCCGCCGCCGACCCGAAGCCGTCGCTCTCCGAGCTGGCCGACCAGGTCGAGAAGATGCACGAAGAGATCGAGACGCTGACCGAGGAGTACAACGGGCAGCGCGAACGGCTGAAGTCCGCGCAGAAGGCCAACGACGCCGCCCAGAAGACCCTGGCCACCAGCGAGTCCGACCTGGCCGCCAAGCGCGCCAGGGCCACGCTGCTCGCCCAGAACGCCTACATCACCGGCGGCCTGGACAAGGCCCTGGTCTTCGCCCAGTCCGACGACCCTGAGACCTTCCTCGACCGGGCCGCGACCACGTACGCGCTCGAACAGCAGCAGGGCGAGGAGGTCAACCAGCTCGCCAAGGCCATGGAGGCCGCCGAGCGCGCCAGGTCGGGCGCCAAGACCCGCATCGCCGAGGTCCAGAAGATCGTCAGTGATCTTGAGGGCAAGCGCTCGAAGATCACCAAGCTGGTCGCCAAGGTCGAGAGCAACCTCTACCGGCGGGCCGTCGGCGAGGCCGGCCGGCCCGGCACCCGCGCCGTACGCGTCAACCTGCCGGTCATCGGCAACGGCAAGGCCGCCCAGGCCGCCAAGTGGGCCCTCACCCAGCAGCTCAAGCCGTACGTGTGGGGCGCCGAAGGGCCGCGCTCCTACGACTGCTCCGGCCTGGTGATGGCCGCCTACCAGCGCGTGGGCATCTCGCTCCCCCACTACACCGGCGACCAGTGGACGGCCGGCACGCACATCAGCCGCGACCAGCTCCGCGCCGGCGACCTGGTCTTCTTCTACAGCGACCTGCACCACGTCGGCATCTACATCGGCGGCGGCATGATGGTCCACGCACCGCAGACCGGCGACGTCGTCCGGATCTCCGCGCTCGGCAATCGGCCGTTCGCCGGCGCCGTGCGCATCGCGGACTGACCGGCGATTCACTTCGGAGTTCCGCGCCGTCAGATGAGCTGGCGGCGCGCCGCCCATGCCACGGCCTCGATCGCCGTGGCCACGCCGATGCGGTCGCAGATGCCTCTGAGCCGCCGGCGTACGGTCCGTCCGCTGATATCCAGCCGTCTCCCGACCCGGTCGACGGTCACCCCTCTGGCCAGTTCAGCCAGTAACGCCAAATCCGCGTGGCTCAGCTCAACGCCTTCAGTGAGCACATCCACCGGGAGCCCTCCCCCCAACAGCAGAACTTGGACCTTTCAGTAGGAGCAAAGCCGCTCGTCTCGGTGAAGGTAAACGCATCGCGGAAAGGTCGTCAAGCACGACAATCGCCGCCCTTGACCAGTGCTATTGACATGATCACTTATATGTGACGTACTCCGCATATGTCGGCACGCCACGGTCCGCTATGAATGGTCCAAACGATCAATTGGCCGGCCCGGTCCAGCCACCGATGAGCGCCACCGACCTCCTGGGTTTTGATCCCTCGGATCCGCAATTTGTGCGCGATCCGTACGTCCGATATCGAGAGCTCCGCGCGGCCGGGGCGATCTTCAGAACGCGCGGCGGGCTGCTCGTCACGACCACCTACGAGCTGTGCGCGGCCGTCCTGCGTGACCCGATGTTCGGTCACGGAACGTCCGCCCCCGTGGCGGAAGAGGCAGGTCAGCCCGGCAGGTCGTTCCTGCTCATGGACCCGCCCGATCACACCCGGTTGCGGAACCTTGTCAGCCGCGCGTTCACCCCGCGCATGGTCGAACGGCTCAGGCCGCGGGTCGAGGCGATCACCGCCGACCTGATCGGACGGCTGCCGGAGGAGGCGGAGCTGATTTCCGGCTTCGCCCACCCGCTGCCGGTGATGGTGATCAGCGAGATGCTCGGGGTGCCGCCGGAGGACCACGAGCGCTTCCGCGGATGGAGCGAGGCTCTTGCCCGCGGACTTGACCCGATGCTGACAGACGCTCTCATGTCGGAAACGGAGCGTTCCAGGAACGAGTTCCGCGACTACTTCCGCCGCCTGATCGCCCTGCGCCGCGAGCGTCCCGGCGAGGACCTCCTGAGCGCCCTCGCGCACGTCGAGGAGTTGACCGAGGCCGAGTTGCTGTCGACCTGCGTGCTGCTGCTCGTGGCCGGTCACGAGACCACCGTCAACCTCATCGCGAACGGCGTGCTGAACCTGCTGCGGCACGGCCTGCTGCACCGCGCCGCCGAGCGGCCGAGGGAGGTGGTCGAGGAGGTGCTGCGCTTCGATCCGCCGGTCCAGCTCACCTCCAGGATCGCGCTGGAGGACAGGGAACTGGGCGGCACGCCGGTGCCCGCCGGCTCGGCCGTCCTCGTGCCGATCGGCGCGGCCAATCGCGATCCGGCCGCGTTCGCCGATCCCGACCGGTTCGACCCGGGCCGCGAGCCCGGCCGGCATCTCGCCTTCGGGCTCGGCCTGCACTTCTGCCTGGGGGCGACGCTGGCCAGGATGGAGGGCGAGATCGCGCTGTCCGCGCTGGCCGTGGCCGCGCCGAAGATGGAGGCCGCCGATCCGGAGCCGCCGTACAAGGAGAACGTGGTGCTGCGCGGGCTGGCCCGGCTGCCGGTGCGGCTCAGGCGGTAGCGTCGTAGCGTTCCCTGGCGGCCTCGACGTCCTCGATGTGCTCCTCGGCCCAGGTCTTGATGGCGATCACCAGCGGCATCAGGCTCTCGCCGAGCGGGGTGAGCGCGTAGTCGACCCGTACCGGCACCTGCGGCGTCACCCGGCGCGCCACCAGGCCGTCGCGCTCCAGGCCGCGCAGGGTCTGGGTGAGCATCTTCTGGCTGACCCCCGCGATGTGCCGGGACAGGTCGCTGTAGCGGCGCTCACCGCGGGCCAGCGCGCTGAGCACCAGCGTGACCCATTTGTCGCTGAGCCGGTCGAGCAGCTTGCGGGAAGGGCATTCGGCGAAGTAGGCGTCGAAGGCCAGCCTGGCCTGGTCACGCCGCTGCGCCGCCGTCGTGGTCGCCACCGTCTCACTCCTTGCCGTATGTTACGCACTTCCAGGTGCCTACTTACCGAAAGAGAGTAGCTCTTCTTAGGGTCGTGGGCATGACGAACATGCGTGCACTCATCGGCGGCTCCGGCGTTCCCCTGCTGGTGTCCGCACCGTTGCCGGAGGCGGGGCCCGGCCAGGTACGGGTCAAGGTGGCGGCGGCCGGGGTCAACCCCTTCGACCTGGCCGTGGCGGCCGGGGCGCTGGCCTCGTACGGGCTGGCCAGGAAGCTGGACTCGTACGGGATCGGCTTCGACGCGGCGGGGACCGTGGACCAGGTGGGCCCGGGCACCTCGTTCACCGTGGGCGAGGACGTCGTGGGGCTCTCCGCGCGGCTGGAGCTGCCGCACAAGGCGCAGGCCGAGTACGTCGTGCTGGACGCCTCGGCCGTGGCCCGCGCCCCGCGGAACGTGAGCCCTGCACACGCCTCCACGCTGCCGCTCAACGGCCTCACCGCCTGGCAGGCGCTCGACCGGACCGGCGTCGGCCCAGGGGGCACCCTGCTGGTCACGGGGGCGGCGGGGGCCGTCGGCGGCTACCTGGTCGAGCTGGCCGCCGTCCGCGGCGTCAGGGTGGTGGCCGCCGCCGGCGCCGCGGACGAGGAACTGGTACGCGGCTTCGGGGCGGAATGGTTCGTCCCCCGTGAGGAGGACCTGGCCGAGGGCGTACGGGCGCGGGTCCCCGGCGGGGTGGACGCCGTCGTGGACGCCGCCGTGCTGGGCCTGCCCGCGCTCGACGCCGTACGGGACGGCGGGACCTTCGTGGGGCTCACGTCGGGGGCCGCGCCGGTGCCGCTGCGCGGGACGGACGTGGCCACCGTGCTCTTCCGCTCGGACGCCGGGCAGCTCGCGGAGCTGGTGCGCCTGGTCGAGGCCGGACGGCTGACGTTGCGGGTGGCCGACACGTACCCGCTGGAGAAGGCCGCCGACGCCCACGCCCGCCTGGCCGAGGGCGGGCTGCGCGGACGCCTCGTGCTGGTGCCCTGACCGCCCTGACCGCCCGTTCCGGCGCCCCGCGCATCGGCGGGGCGCCGGACGACGGCTCAGTGAGTGGGCTTGACCAGCGGGAACAGAATGGTCTCGCGGATGTTCTTGCCGGTGAAGGCCATGATCATCCGGTCGATGCCGGCGCCCATGCCACCCGTGGGCGGCATCGCGTACTCAAGGGCCTGGAGGAAGTCCTCGTCGAGCTGCATGGCCTCCAGGTCGCCGCCCGCGGCCAGCAGCGACTGCTCCACCAGGCGGTGGCGCTGGTCGATCGGGTCGTTGAGCTCGGAGTAGCCGGTGCCGAGCTCGGTGCCGAACCCGATCAGGTCCCACTTCTCGGTCAGCAGCGGGTTGTCGCGGTGGAGGCGGGCCAGCGGCGAGGTCTCCAGCGGATAGTCCATGACGAACGTCGGCTGCACGAGCGTGTGCTCGACCAGCGCCTCGAAGAGCTCCTGGACGAGCTTGCCCGAGCCCCACTTCGCGTCCCAGTGGACCTCGCGGCGGTCGGCGATCTTCCGCAGCTCGTCGAGGGTGGTCTCGGTGGTGATCTCCTCGCCGACCGCGTCGGACACCAGGTCGTAGAGCCTGACCCGGGGCCACTTCTCCGCGCCGAGGTCGATCTCGACGCCGTCGTGCACGACCACAGTGGTGTCCAGGGCGGCCACGACGGCCTTCTGGTACATGCGCTGCGTCAGGTCGGCGATGTCGTTGTAGTCGAGGTAGGTGCCGTAGGCCTCGAGCATGGTGAACTCGGGGTTGTGCGTGGAGTCGGCGCCCTCGTTGCGGAAGTTGCGGTTGATCTCGAAGACCTTCTCGACGCCGCCGACCACCAGCCGCTTGAGGTAGAGCTCGATCGCGATGCGAAGGTAGAGCTCCATGTCGTAGGCGTTGATGTGGGTCTTGAACGGCCGGGCCGTCGCGCCGCCGTGGATGGGCTGCAACATCGGGGTCTCGACCTCGAGGTAGCCCTCCTCGTGCCAGAAGTCGCGCACCGCGCGCACGGTCGCGCTGCGCACCCGGGCCATCTTCCTGGCCTCGTCGTTGACGATGAGGTCGACGTAGCGCTGGCGCACCCGCGCCTCGGGGTCGGTGAGGCCGACGTGCTTCTCCGGCAGCGGGCGCAGGCACTTGGCGGTGATCTGCCAGCTGTCGGCGAGGATCGACAGCTCGCCGCGGCGCGAGGTGATGACCTCGCCGATCACGCCGACGTGGTCGCCCAGGTCGACGTCGCGCTTCCAGGCCGCCAGGGACTCCTCGCCCACCTTGTCGAGCGAGATCATGACCTGTAGGTCGTCGCCGCCGTCGCGGAGCGTGGCGAAGCAGAGCTTGCCGCCCACGCGGTTGAGCATGACGCGGCCCGCGACCGCGACCGTCTCGCCGGTGGCGGTGTCGGGCTCCAGGCCCTGGTGTTTCTCCCTGACCTCGGCGTTGGTCGCCGTGCGTGGGAAGTTCACCGGGTAAGGGTCGACGCCCTCGCTGCGGAGGCGGTCGAGCTTTTCCCTCCGGATGCGCATCTGCTCTGGAAGTTCCTCGCTCACAACAACAAAGCGTAGGGGATACGGCGAACTGCAAGCGCTCGTGACGGTTCTCTGCAGGGGCCCTGCAAGGCCCCTTTTGTACCAATGAGTCACGAGCTCCGGGGGGAGCCGGCAAGGAGCCGGCCCGAGAGGAGCTCCGGGAGAGATCATGATGAAGAAGATCGCGACGGGCATCCTCGCCATCGCCGCCACCAGCGCCGTGGCCCTGTCGCTTCCTTCGGCCGCCAGCGCCACCACCGCCACCGCCGCCGACTTCGACGACTACTCCGACTACTGGGGCCCGGTGTACGCCAAGCAGCACCTGGCCAAGGCCCAGGGTCACGTCGACGTCGCGTGGGACGAGGAGGACTCCAACGAGGTCCAGGTCACCGGCCGGCTCTACGACCTGGACGACCGCGACTACGACGAGGGCGGCAAGTGCGCGTACGTGAAGTTCCAGGCCGAGGACTCCGACGGCGACTGGTCCACGGTCTACACCAGGAAGTACTGCGGCTCCCCGGGCTACAAGAAGTTCCACTTCGAGGAGAACGACGTCTTCACCCTGCGGGTCAAGGTCTGCCAGGTTCCCGAGCAGGGCACCTTCGCCACCAAGTGCGGCTCCTGGCGCGAGCTCTACAGCGCCGAGGACGCGTGACGCTCATAGGTGACACCACGACCGACAGGCGGCCCCCCCTTCCCAAGCGGGGGCCGCTTGTCACGTTCTAAGCGGTGTTCCGGTGATAAATCAGGCGCAGGCCGATGAGGGTCAGCCAGGGCTCGTGCACGTCGATCGAGCGCGACTCGCCGACCACCAGCGCCGCATGGCCGCCGGTCGCCACGACGGTCACCTCGTCGGGGTCGTCGGCCAGCTCGGCGGCCATCCGCTCGACGATGCCGTCGACCTGGCCGGCGAAGCCGTAGATGATGCCCGCCTGCAACGCCTCGACCGTGTTCTTGGCGATCACCGAACGCGGCCTGACCAGCTCGACCTTGTGCAACTGGGCGCCGGCGGCGGCCAGGGCGTCGACCGAGATCTCGATGCCGGGGGCGGTGACCGCCCCGACGTACTCGCCCTTGGCCGACACCGCGTCGAAGGAGGTGGCGGTGCCGAAGTCGACGATGATGCACGGGCCGCCGTACTGGTCGATGGCGGCCAGGGCGTTCACGATGCGGTCGCTGCCGACCTCTTTGGGGTTGTCCATGCGGACCGGCACGCCCGTGCGCACACCGGGCTCCACGATCACGGCGGTGACGTCGCCGTAGTAGCGGCGGCACATCTCCCGCATCTCGTTGAGCACGCTCGGCACGGTCGAGCAAATGGCGATGCCGCTGATGTCGGCGCCCTTGAGCAGTGGTGACTGGGCCAGCAGCCCCTGGAGCACGACGGCGATCTCGTCGGCGGTGCGGCGGGCGTCGGTGGCCAGCCTCCAGTGCTCGATGACGTCCTCGCCCTCGAACAGCCCCAGCACCGTGTGCGTGTTGCCGACGTCGATCGTGAGCAGCATCAATTACCCCCGCAAATCCAGTGCGATGTCCAGGGCCGGCGCCGAGTGGGTGAGCGCTCCCACCGCAAGGTAGTCAACGCCAGTTTCAGCCACATCACGAGCCGATTCCAAGGTCAATCCCCCACTCGCTTCAAGCGCAACCCTGTTTTTCGCCCGACCTTTCACGATTTGTACGGCATGTACGGTGTCCTCGACCGTGAAGTTGTCCAGCAGGATCTCCTCGGCGCCCTCGTCCAGCAGGGGCTCCAGCTGGTCGAGCCGGTCGATCTCGACCTCGATCGGCAGCTCGGGATAGCGCTCCCGCACCGCCCGGTACGCCTCGGCCACGCCGCCGGCCGCCACGACGTGGTTGTCCTTGATCAGGGCCGCGTCTGACAGCGACCTGCGGTGGTTGACGCCGCCGCCGCAGCGCACGGCGTACTTCTCCAGGGACCGCAGACCCGGCAGGGTCTTGCGGCTGTCGCGCACCCGCGCCCGCGTGCCCTCGATCGCGGCGACCCACCGGGCGGTCATCGTGGCCACCCCGGACAGGTGTGTGAGCAGGTTGAGCGCGGTGCGCTCGGCGGTCAGCACCGCCCGCGTCGGGCCCTCGACCGTCATCAGCACGTCGCCGGCCGCGACCCGCTCGCCGTCCTTGGCCCGCCGCTCGACCCGGCCGGCGCCCAGCCGGAGGAACACCGCCTCGGCCACGCCCAGCCCGGCCACCACGCCGTCCTTGCGGGCCACCACGTCGCCGGTCGAACGCTGCCCGGCCGGGATCGTGGCCAGGCTGGTCACGTCGCCGGCCTCCTGCAGGTCCTCTTCGAGCGCGCGGTCGATCAGCGCGTCGACCTCGGCCGGGTCGAGCCCGGCGGCGGTCAGCTCCTGTGCCAGGCGCGGCGGCATCGTCTCACCGTGCGGGGTGTACGTCATGCGAAGGCCCTCCTCGGTCAGGGTCACGTCCAGGTGGCCCAGCCACTCATTGTCGTCCCGGCTCTCGTGGTCCTCGCGCCAGTGGGAGCCGCGCGTCTCCAGCCGCGCCGCCGCCACGCCGGTCAGGACGGCGGCGACGGTGAGCAGGTTGGTCGCCTCCCACGACTCGGTGCAGGCGGGCACCTCGACGGGCGTCCAGAGCGCGTCGCGCAGCGCCTTCGACGTGGCCTGCAGCGACGCGCGGCTGCGCAGCACCCCGGCGCCGGCGCTCATGTGCGCCTGGAGCCTGGTCCTGACCCTGGGGTCCACCAGGCCCGTCGCGGCCCGTGCCGGAACCGGCTCGCCCGGCTGCGGACGCCTCCGGTGGATGTCCTCGGCGATGCGCTCGGCGAAGACCAGCCCCTCAAGGAGCGAGTTCGAGGCCAGCCGGTTGGCCCCGTGGACGCCGGTGCAGGCGACCTCGCCACAGGCGTACAGGCCCTCGATAGAGGTACGGCCGGACAGGTCGGTGTGGACGCCGCCGCTCGCGTAGTGGGCGGCCGGCGAGACGGGGATCGGTTCGGTGACCGGGTCGATGCCGTGCTCGCGGCAGACGGCGTAGATGGTGGGGAAGCGGCTCTCCCACTTCACCCTGCCGAAGTGGCGGCCGTCGAGGAAGACGTGGTCGCGGCCGGTCTCGCTCATGGTCGTGGTGATCGCCTTGGCCACGACGTCGCGCGGCGCCAGGTCGGCCAGCTCGTGCACGCCCTGCATGAATCTGTTGTTCTCGTGGTCGACGAGGAAGGCGCCCTCGCCCCTGACCGCCTCGGAGATCAGCGGCTGCTGGCCGGTCGAGCCCTCGCCCAGCCACAACACGGTCGGGTGGAACTGCACGAATTCGAGGTCGCGCACGACCGCCCCGGCCCGCAGCGCGAGCGCCACGCCGTCGCCGGTGGACACGACCGGGTTGGTGGTGGCGGCGTAGACCTGGCCCATGCCGCCGGTGGCGAGCACCACGGCCCGCGCCCGCACCGCCCCGACGCCGTCGCGCGCGCCCTCGCCCATGACGTGCAGGGTCACCCCCCTGGCCCGGCCGTGGGCGTCCTTGAGCAGGTCGAGCACCAGCGCGTGCTCGATCACCTCGATCGAGCCGGCGCGCACCGCCTCGACCAGCGCCCGCTGCACCTCTGCGCCCGTGGCGTCGCCGCCGGCGTGCACGATCCTGCGGCGACGGTGCCCGCCCTCCCTGGTGAGCTGGAGCTCCCCGTTGGGATTGCGGTCGAACCGGGCGCCGCGTTCCATGAGCCGCCGCAGCGCGCCGGGCCCCTCCGTCACCAGCGTCCGCACGGCCTTGGTGTCGCACAGCCCGACCCCGGCCAGCAGCGTGTCGCTCAGGTGCTCTTCGGCGGTGTCGCGCGGGTCGAGCACAGCGGCGATGCCCCCCTGGGCCCACTTGGTGGACCCGGCCGACAGCACGTCCTTGGTGACGACCAGGACCTTGGCCGCGGGATCCAGCTCAGCGTGGCGCAGCGCCACGGTCAGGCCCGCGACGCCGGACCCGACGACGACCACGTCGGCGTCGACGGTCCAGCCGGGTTCGGGGGCCGTCAGGTGCAGGGGAATCGCCGGTGCACTCATGGGGGTCTCCTCGCTGAGGCGATTTCGTCACTATGACGATAACGCCTGCCGCAGCGTGGACATGCCCCGGGGGCCGTACGGATCAGGGGCGCACGCTCACCACGACGTTGTCGATCAGCCGGGTGCCGCCCACCCTGGCCGCCACGGCGAGCACGGCCGAGCCTTCGTAGGAGTCGTCGACCTCCTTGAACGTGGCCGGATCGACCAGCGCCAAGTAGTCGAGGTCGAGCTCGGGCCCGGCCTCGGCGAGCACCGCGCGGGCGGTGGCCCGCATCGCGCCGGCGGTCAGCTCGACCGCACCCGCCCGCAGGGCACGGGACAGGGCCAGCGCGACCGTGCGGTCGCCGGCCGACAGGTAACGGTTGCGGCTGGACAGGGCCAGGCCGTCGGGCTCGCGTACGGTGGGCGCCCCGACGATCTCGATGGACAGGTCGAGGTCGGCCACCATGCGGCGGATGACGGCGAGCTGCTGGGCGTCCTTCTGGCCGAAGATCGCCAGGTCGGGTCGCACCAGGTTGAACAGCTTGAGCACCACCGTCAGCACGCCGTCGAAGTGGCCCGGCCTGGACGCGCCCTCGACGATCGAGCCCATCTCGCCCGCGCAGACGCTGACCTGACGATCGGGGCGGTACATGTCCTGCGGCGAGGGCGCGAACACGACGCCGACGCCCTCCTCCCGGCACACGTCGAGATCGGCCTCGAATGTACGGGGATAGCGTGAAAAATCCTCGTTAGGCCCGAATTGCAGAGGGTTGACGAAGATGCTGACCACGACCTGGTCGGCGCGTACGCGAGCGGCCCTCATCAGCGACCGGTGGCCCTCGTGCAGCGCGCCCATGGTCGGGACCAGCGCCACCCGCCCCTCGCCCCGAGCCTTCGCCAGGTCGTCCCGGTCGCCGGCCACGATCAGATCCATTGCTGCCCTCCACACCCGACGGTCAGGTCCATATATTGCCCCCAAGCGCGTCGAGCAGCCGCTCGGCCTCCTCCGGTTTGAGCAGCCCCGCGGCCAGTGCCCGGTCGGCGGTGAGCCGGGCCAGCGCGATGTAGGCGTCGGCGGCCTCCGGAGCGGCCAGGATCAGCGCGTCGACGTGTTTGCGCACCGTGCCCGCGTCGCCGCGGACGACCGGCCCGGTGAGCCCGGCGATGCCCAGCCGCAGCACGTTGTCGAGCGCCGCGCCGAGCAGCGGGCCCAGCATGCGCCCCGGGTGCTCGACGCCGATGCGCTGCAGCAGCTCCTCGGACTCGGCGATGAGCGTGACCATGTGGTTGGCGGCGTTGGCCAGGGCCGCGTGGTAGAGCGCGCGGTCGCTCTCGGCGATCCAGACCGGCTCGCCGCCCATCTCGATCACCAGGGCCTCGGCGACCGGTCGCAGCAGGTCGGGCGCGGTCACGCCGAACGAGATGCCAGTGATCTTGTTGAGGTCGTCGTCGCGGCCGGTGAAGGTCATGACCGGGTGGAGCGCGAGCGGCAACGCACCCGCCTGCGCGGCCGGGTCGAGCACCGACAGGCCGTACGCGCCGCTGGCGTGGACGAGCAGCTTGCCCTTGAGGTCGGCGCCCGTGCGGGCCAGCCCGGCCACGAGGTCGGGCAGCGCGTCGTCGGGAACGGTCAGCAGGATGAGCTGGGAGGCGGCCACCACCTCGTCGGGCCGGGTCAACTCGACCCCGAGCCGGTCGGCGGCCCATCTGCGCGAGGTGTCGGAGACCCCGCTCGCGGCCACGATCCGGTGGCCCGCCTGAGCCAGCGCGGCGCCGAGCACGGAGCCGACCTTGCCCGCACCGAGCACGCCGACGGTCAGCCGTGCCGGGCGATCACCTGCGTCCATGACGTCTCACCCCTGTCGACCGCAACGGCACCGTGGTGGCACCGTGAAGGCACTGCGGACCAGCGTAACCGGCGGGCGGGGGCCGACAGGTCGGGGGCCGTCGAACACGTTCCGGCATGTCCGGCGCTTTGCCGCCCGTTGAGTTAACGACAAATGCGACAGGGGCATACGAATCATGCACCCCCTGTCGAAAGAGATGAGGAGAGGGGTCCACGCACGACGACGGGCGCCGAGTCCTGACAACCCGACGCCCGCCTGGATGCGACCTCTTGGAGGTGCACTGACCGGTCATCCGCCGACTGACCGGCCGGGATCAGAGCCCGGACCGCGCGCGAGCGGTCCGGGCTCTCCCTGCCTCAGCGGCTGTAGACCGCGGTGTTGGGGCTCCCCTGGCAGCCGTTGATCGGCACCGCCTGGATGCCGATGTTGTTGCCGCAGACGGGCACGACGGCGGTGATGGGGAGGTGGATCGGGCTGCCGCTCAGGATGCCGTTGTTGCCGTGGGTGACATCGTCGGCGTACGCGGGGGCCGCCAGGGCCAGGAGGGCGATGGCACCTGCCATGACCAGAGTCTTCTTCACGGGGGGCTCCTCTCAGTCTGCGGCCTCAGGGCCGCAATGCTTTCGGTGGAGCGATCCGGCTCGCCGCTTACCGCGGATGGGCGAAACGCAGTCGCTCTGTGACAGTGCGTAAACGTTAGCGCAATGTAGCGACCAAGAGTAGTCAATGGACAACTCTGCGTGTCGAACCCTTCGGTCATGAGATAGTCACCCTCATGTGGCTCACCTGGCGCGCCGCCACGGAACGCGCGCTCTACGGCGAGGAGGGCTTTTACCTCCGCGAACGCCCCTCGGGCCACTTCCGCACCTCGGTCGGAGCCTCGGCCGTGTTCGCGGAGGCGGTCCTGGCCCTGCTGGCGGAGGTGGACTCCGAGCTCGGCTCCCCCGAGCGGCTCGACCTGGTCGACGTCGGCGCGGGCGAGGGGGTGCTGGTCAGCCGCATCCTCGCGGCGGCCGAGCCCGCTCTGCGCGACCGGCTCCGGGTCACGTGCGTCGACCTTTCGTCCAGGCCCGCCGGGCTGCCCGAGCAGGTGGAGTGGAGCCGCTGCCTGCCCTCCAGCATCACCGGGCTGGCCGTCGCCAACGAGTGGCTCGACAACATCCCGCTCGACGTGGCCGAGCAGACCTCCGGCGGCCCCCGTCTGGTCATGGTCAACACCAGGACCGGCGAGGAGCGCCTCGGCGGCCCGCTGCGGCCCGCCGACCGCGAATGGCTCGAACGCTGGTGGCCGCTGCCGCACGTGGGCACCCGCGCCGAGATCGGCCGCCCCCGCGACGACGCCTGGGCCTCCGTTCTGGTACGTCTCACCCACGGCCGGGCGATAGCCGTGGATTATGCACACCCTGTGGATAACCGACCGCTCTGTGGCACGCTGACCGGTTACCGCGGCGGCGCGGTCGTGGCCCCCGTCCCCGACGGGACCTGCGACATCACCGCCCACGTCGCCCTCGACGCGTGCGCCGAGGCCGGGCGGCGGGCCGGCGCGATATCCACAACCTTGTCCACACAGCGCGACATGCTGCGGGCGCTGGGCCTCACCGGCGCCCGGCCGCCGGTCGACCTCGCCGCCGCCGATCCGCGCGCCTACGTACGGGCGCTGTCGAGGGCGTCGGAGGAGGCCGAGCTGATCGATCCGGCCGGGCTGGGCGGGTTCGGCTGGCTCAGCCAGAGCCGGTGACGTCGAGGTCGAGCGAGCGCAGGCCGCGGATGACGAACCCGGGCTTGTAGACCGGCTCCGCGCGCAGCTCGATCGTCCCGACCCGGTCCAGCAGCGCGGTGAACGACTCCGTCAGCTCGATCCTGGCCAGCGGCGCGCCCAGGCAGAAGTGGATGCCCGCGCCGAAGGAGATGTGCGGGTTGTCCGGGCGGCCCAGGTCGAGCCGGTCCGGGTCCTCGAACACCTCGGGGTCCCTGTTGGCCGAGCCGAACAGGCAGGCCACCTCCGAGCCGCGCGGGATCCGCACGCCGTGGACCTCGATGTCCTCCAGCACCCAGCGCTCGAAGAGCTGGAGCGGGGTGTCGTAGCGCAGCAGCTCCTCGATGGCGGTCGGCAGCAGCGAACGGTCGGCGCGCAGCCGGGCCAGCTCGCCGGGGTTCTTCAGCAGGGCCCGCCAGCCGTTGCCGGAGACGTTGACCGTGGCCTCGTGGCCCGCGTTCAGCAGCAGGACGCAGGTGCCGGCCAGCTCGTCGAGGGTCAGCTCGGGGATCGCGGCCAGGGCGCTGACCAGGTCCTCGCCGGGGTTGGCGATGCGTTCGCGGGCCAGGTCCTTGAGGTAGGACTCGAACTCCTCGGCCGCGCGCACCGCCTGGTGCTGGGTCTCCAGGCTGGGGTTGAGCTCGTACATGCCGCACATGTCGGCCGACCACGGGCGCAGCAGGTGACGGTCCTGCTCGGGCACGCCGAGCATCTCGGCGATGACGGTGACCGGCAGCGGCTCGGCGACCTCGGCGATCAGGTCGCCGCCGCCCTTCTCGACGTACGCGTCGATCAGGCTCTCGGCGATGGCCCGGACGCGCGGGCGCAGCGACTCGACCATGCGGGGCGTGAACGCCTTGGACACCAGCCGGCGCAGCCTCGTGTGGTCCGGCGGCTCGACCTCCAGCATGCCGTTCCTGCTGACGCGCCAGAAGGCTTCCTGGAACTCCGGCTCGGGCTGCCGGCCGAACTCCTCGTGCGTGGCGACGTGGGTGTAGTCGCGGCCCAGCCGGCGGTCTCTGAGCAGCGCGTTCACGTCCGCGTGCCGGGAGATCAGCCACTGGTTGGACGGCTCGAAGTAGCGTACGGGCGCCTCGCGCCTCAGCTCGTCGTACGCCGGATAGGGGTCGACGACGAAATCCGGATTCCAGGGATCAAAGCGCACTATTTCATCTTATGAGACGGGTTGACCTGCTGGGCTTGCGAATCGTGCCCCGGTGTCGGTTATAGTGCCGTCGTAGGTCATGAGTGCCAGCGACAAGCCCCGGCTAGCTGGCCGGCAACCCTCGCGTCCGCGGCGGGGTGCCCCGGGTGAAGACCTGGTCCGTCACGAGGTGTGGCGGGCAAGCGCGGGCTCCGTGGCTGTTCCCAGGGGTCCGACCGACCCCGTGAGGAGCCGTGCCATGTCCACTTTGACGATCTTCAACTCCGTGCCCGCCCAGGCCGCCGAGACCCCCGCCGCCCCCGTCGCCGCCTCCGGACGGCCGATCCCCGCCGTGCTCGGCGCCGACCTGGAGGTGCCGGTCAAGGGCGGCCGCCTGGTCAGCTACGCCAACCTCGACTACGCCGCCAGCGCCCCCTGTCTTGAGCCGGTCAGCGCCGCCGTCGCCGCCGCGCTCCCGGCCTACTCCAGCGTCCACCGCGGCGCGGGCTACGCCTCCCAGCTCACCACCGCCCGGTACGAGCAGGCCCGCCACACGGTCAGGGCCTTCGTCGGCGCCCGTGCCGACGACGCCGTCATCTTCACCCGCAACACCACCGACGCCACCAATCTGCTGGCCCGCTGCCTGCCCGAGGACGCGACCGCCGTCGTCTTCGACTCCGAGCACCACGCCTCGCTGCTGCCCTGGGCGCGGTCCGTGCGCCTGGCGCCGCCCGCCTTCCCCGGCGAGGCCGTCCGCGCCGCCGACGAGGCGCTGGCCGGGATCGAGGGCCCCAAGCTGCTCGTGGTCACCGCCGCCTCCAACGTCACCGGCGAACTGTGGCCCATCGCCGCCCTGGCCCACATCGCCCACCGGCACGGCGCCCGCATCCTGGTGGACGCCGCCCAGCTCGTCCCGCACCGCAGGCTCAACCTGACCGCGCTCGACCTGGACTACGTGGCCTTCTCCGGCCACAAGCTGTACGCGCCCTTCGGCGCCGGCGTGCTGATCGGACGCCGTGACTGGCTGGCCGAGGGCGAGCCGTACCTGAAGGGCGGCGGCGCGGTGCGCTCGGTCGGCGAGACCACCGAGTGGCACGACGACCCCGAGCCCCGCCACGAGGCCGGCACCCCCAACGTGCTCGGCGCCATCGCCCTGGCCGCCGCCTGCGACGCGCTCACCGCCACCGGGTGGACGGAGCTGGTGCGCGAGGAGGAGCGCCTGATCGCCCGGCTGCGTACCGGGCTGTCGTCGATCGAGGGGGTGCGCGAGCTGTCGCTGTGGGGCGAGGACCACCCCCGGGTGGGGATCGTGTCGTTCGTCGTGGACGGCTACTCGGCCCGGGAGGTGGCCGAGGCGCTGTCCGGCGAGTACGGCATCGGCGTGCGTGACGGGAAGTTCTGCGCGCACCCGTTCGTCCGGCACCTGCTGGGCACCTCGGACGGCGGCTGCGAGGACGGGACCGCCTCCGCGGTACGCGCCTCCATCGGCATCGGCAGCACGCAGGAGCACGTCGACCGCCTGGTCGAGGCCCTGCGGGACCTGGTCGGCCGCTGAGCTCAGCGGTTGGGCGGCTTCGGGTGGGGCGGCTCGTCGGACACCAGGGCGTCGATGTCCCTCATGTCCTCGTCGTTGAGGTGCCCGGGGCGCGGCGCGTTGGGCTGCCTCGGCACGTTGGGCTGCTCGACCTCGCCCTCGGGCCGGACCGGCGTCGTCGGGCCGCCCTCGGGTCGCGTCGGGCCGCTCTCCGGGCCGGGCTGTGTCACGGGCCCCTCGGTGACGACCGTCGTCGGCTCGGCACGCCGGGCCGGCCGGTGCGCGGCGAGGTCGTCCTCGGCGATCCGGCGTTCCTTGCGGCGGCGGAACATCGAGTGGACGATGCCGTCGAGGCCAATGCGGCCGCCACCCAGCGCGGCGAGCATCAGCGAGAGCGCGCCGAGCGCGCCCGGCAGCTCCCATCCCCCGTTCTGCGACAACACCCCGTGTCCTGCGTGCACGAAGACGATCGCGCCGATCATGTCGATGAGCAGCAACAACGCCACCGGCCGGACCAGCAGGCCGAGGATCAACAGGACGCCGCCGATCAGCTCCACAATGGCGGCGAATCCGGCGGACAACCCAGGCATGGGTATGCCCATCTCCCGGAACTGTCCCGCCGCGGCACCCAGCCCGCCCTGCCACTTCTGCCAGCCGTGGACCACGAAGATCACGCCGAGTACCACCCGGGAGATCAGGGCCGCCACATCAAACAGAACTCTTCTCACAGTGCTTTCTCCCCCCGTTCCCGGTATTGATCCCCATGTCTGGCTTCGGGATGCGTTGCCATACGATTCCTTGACCATCCCCCACGCTGGCTCACCTTGCGGGACGGTGGCAGCATGGGCCCTATGACGGAACGCGTGGTCGGGATCGGCGCCGGCGCGAAGGAGCTGGCGACCGAGGACATGATCCTCAACATCGGTCCCCAGCACCCCTCCACGCACGGCGTGCTCAGGCTCCGGCTCACCCTCGACGGCGAGCGCATCACGGCGGCCGAGCCGATCATCGGCTACATGCACCGGGGCGCGGAGAAGCTGTTCGAGGTCCGCGACTACCGCCAGATCATCATGCTCGCCAACCGGCACGACTGGCTGTCGGGGTTCGCCAACGAGCTGGGCGTCGTGCTGGCCGCCGAGCGGCTGCTCGGCATGGAGGTGCCGGTCAGGGCCGTGTGGGCGCGTACGCTGCTGGCCGAGCTCAACCGGGTGCTCAACCACCTGATGTTCCTCGGCTCCTACCCCCTCGAACTGGGCGCGATCACCCCCGTCTTCTACGCCTTCAACGAGCGCGAACGCATCCAGGCCGTCATGGAGGAGATCTCCGGCGGGCGCATGCACTACATGTTCAACCGGGTCGGCGGCCTGAAGGAGGACCTGCCGCTCGGCTGGCTCGACCGGGTCGCCGAGGCCGTGGCCGAGACCCGCCGCCGGGTGCCCGACATCGAGAACCTCATCCTGAACAACGAGATCTTCCTCGCCCGCACCAAGGGCGTCGGTGTGCTGACCCGCGAGCAGATCCTCCAGTACGGCGTCAGCGGGCCCATCGCCCGCGCCTCCGGCGTCGATCTCGACCTGCGGCGCGACGACCCGTACCTGGCGTACGGGGAGCTGCCGGTCAAGGTCGTCACCCGGCGCGACGGCGACTGCCATGCCCGGTTCGAGGTGCTGTTCGAGCAGCTCAAGGTCTCCCTCGACCTGGCCGACGCGTGCGTCGCCCGGCTGCGCGAGCTGCCTCCCGGGCCGGTCAACCAGCGCCTGCCGAAGGTGCTCAAGGTGCCGGAGGGCCACACGTACGCGTGGACGGAGAACCCGCTCGGCATCAACGGCTACTACCTGGTCTCCAAGGGCGACAAGACGCCGTGGCGGCTCAAGCTGCGCTCGGCGTCGTTCGGCAACGTCCAGGCGCTGCGCGAACTGCTGCCCGGGACCCTGGTGGCCGACATGATCGCCATTCTCGGCTCGATGTTCTTCGTCGTGGGTGACATCGACAAGTGAGCACCCCCGAACGCGACAAGTACGTCGACTGGCTGCGCGCCCTCAGCCTCATCGTCGTGGTGGTCTGGCACTGGGCGTTCACGATCCTGGAGTGGAAGCCCACCGGGCCCGAGCCCACCAGCCCGCTCGGCTTCACCTCCGGGTTGTGGATCCTGACCTGGCTGCTCCAGGTGCTGCCGCTGTTCTTCTACGTCGGCGGCCACGTGCACCTGCTGTCCTGGAACCGGGCCCAGGCGCGCGGCGTCGGCATCGGGGCGTTCGTGTGGCGGCGCATCCGCGCGCTGTCCCTGCCCGCGTTGTTCCTGTGCGGCGTGTGGATCTCCGTCGGCGCGGTCGTCACCTGGGCCTTCCACGTGGAGTGGATGTGGCGGGTGGTGCTGCTCGTGCTCAGCCCGCTGTGGTTCCTCGGCGTCTACCTGGTGCTGATCGCGCTGCTGCCGGTGGCCCTGTACCTGCACAGACGCTACGACGTGCTGGCCCTCATCTGGCTCGGCGGCTCGGCCCTGGTCGTGGACGTCGTACGCTTCCGTTACGGCTACGAGTGGGCCGGCTGGCTCAACATGATCATCGTCTGGGGTCTGGCCCACCAGGCGGGCTTCTTCTACGACCGGATCGTCGTCCTGCCGAGGCGGTACGACGTCGGCATCCTGTGGACCGGCCTGTTCGCCCTGATCGGCCTGGTCTACTCGGGCATCTACCCGGGCTCGATGGTCGGCGTGCCCGGCGACAAGTGGTCGAACATGGCGCCGCCCACGTTCGTCATCGTCGCCCTGCTGATCTTCCAGATCGGCCTGGTCGAGGTGCTGCGCCCGGCCATGGAACGGGTGCTCGAACGCCCCCGCTGGGCCCGCGCGAACTCCTTCATCAACCGCTACGCCCTGCCGCTGTTCCTCTTCCACACGACCGGCATGGCGATCGCCTTAGGGCTGTCGTGGTGGCTGTTCGGCAACCTCGGCACGAAGATCCCGCCGGACCTGAAGTGGTGGCTGGAGCGGCCGATCGCCATCGTCGGGCCGCTGATCTGCACGCTTCCGGTCATCTACCTCTTCGGCCGCCGCCGCCCCTCCGCCAAGACGCGCTAGTCGGACTTGCGCTCGTCGGAGTCCTTGGGGATGCGGCAGCAGTGTTCGAGGTAGAGGGCCGCGCAGACGAGCACCACGCAGGCCACGAACGACCCGGCCGCCACGAAGAACTCCGAACGCGGCGTCTCCCGGTCGAAGATCTGCAGCGTGTACGCGGCGAACCCGGCGAACATGCCCGCGAACACCGCCCCCGCGTACGCCGACGCCTTGGCCAGCGCCGCCAGCCGGGCCACCGCCAGCGGCTCGACCGGCTTGGTGTCCGGCTTCCTGGCGATCCTGGCCTTGGTCACCCACCCGCTGTAGCCCTCGCCGAGGGCCAGCAGCAGCACGGTCGGGATGGCCGTCCAGGGCATGATGGGCAGGTCGGAGTAGAAGTGCCGGACCGCCGCCCAGACGACCAGGGCGACGACGAGGAGGAGAGCGGCCAGCCGGCCGGGATGCGTCGGCCTCAATCGGGCCTCTGCAGCTTCAGGTCGTCGCGCAGGTGCACGCCGTGCCGGTCGAGCCCGGCCAGCAGGTCGGCCACCCGGCCCCTGCCCGGCACCGTGGCCTCGGGGTCGACCACCGACCAGGGCACCAGCACGAACGCGCGCTCGTGCACCCGGGGATGCGGCAGCGTCAGCTCGGGGTCGTCGGACACGGTCTCGCCGACGACGATCAGGTCGACGTCGAGCGTGCGCGGCCCCCACCGCTCCTCACGCACCCGCCCGTAGGCGTTCTCCACGCCCAGCGCCCGTTCGAGCAGCGTACGCGGCGGCAGCTCGGTCTCGGCGACCACGACCGCGTTGAGATACGGCTCCTGCCCGGCGGGCCCTCCGACCGGATCGGTCTCGTAGACCGGGGACACCTTGACGAACTCCAGGCCCGGGGCGTCGAACATCGTGTCGATGGCCCCCTGCAACGTCTGGAACCGCTCGCCCAGGTTGCTGCCGAGCGCGAGGACGGCCTTCATGTGCGGCTCCTCTCGATCGTCACGATCACATCGTCGAACGGCAGCGGGATCGGCGCCGCCGGTTTGTGCACACTCACCTCGACCTTGTCGACCAGCTCACTGGCCAGGCAGACGTCGGCCAGCCGCTGCGCCAGCGTCTCGATCAGCTCGACCGGCTCACCCTCGACCACCTCGACCAGCGCCTGAGCCAGCTCGCCGTAGTGGACGGTCTTGGTGAGATCGTCGCCGGCCGCCGCCGGGGCGGTGTCGAGGAACAACGTCGCGTCGACCACGAACTCCTGGCCGAGCTCCCGCTCGGCGGGCAGGACGCCGTGCCTGCCCCTGGCCCGCAGGCCCTTGAGAGCGATGCGGTCAGACCTCAAGCTCGCCCTCCTCGTCCTCGTCGTCGTCTCCCTGGAGCACCGGGGAGCCGTGGTGCATCCACAACCGCCAGCCCTGTGAGGTGCGGATGTAGACGTTACTGGCCACCACCTTGCCCGCGGCGAAGCTGGACTCCCCCTCCTCGCCCGCCGTCAGGATGTTCTCCACGCAGGTGAGCACGGCCACGTCGCCCAGCACGGTCGTGTTGACGTCGGTCAGCACGAACTGGATGTAGGTGGTGTTGGCCATGATCAGCGCCCACGACCGCAGCACCTCCGACCGGCCGGTCAGCAACGTCCAGCCCGGGTGGACGCAGCTCACCTGGTCGTCGGCGGTGTCCTCGGCCCAGATCTCGGTCATCTTGTCGAGATCGGCGCTCTCGATCGCGGTGTAGAACTCCTGGTTGACCGTCTCGATGGCGGCAGTGTCGACGCTCATGTGCCTGCTCCGGCTCTCTTCCATGCGGCCGCCACGCGCACGGCATCGGCATTGGGACCTACCTCGTGCACGCGCACGCACCAGGCCCCCGCCTGCGCCGCCAGCGCGGTCACCGCCAGCGTTGCGTCGTCGCTCCTGCTGAACGGGCGGGGTGCGCCGTCGGGGCCGGCCAGCAGCCGCCCGAGGAAGCGCTTGCGGGAGGCCCCGATCAGCAGCGGGTAGCCCAGCTCGGCGAGCTGCGGGATGCCGGCCAGCAACGCCCAGTTGTGCTCGGCGTTCTTGGCGAAGCCGAGGCCCGGGTCGAGCACGATCTGCTCCGGCGACACCCCCTCGGCCAGCACCAGGTCGACCCGCTTGCTCAGCTCCTCGCGCACCTCTGTCACGACGTCGGCGTAGACGGCGCGGCTGTCCATGTCATGGCTGTGGCCACGCCAGTGCATCACCACGTAGCGCGCCCCCGTGGCGGCGACCACGCGCGGCATCGCGGGATCGGCCAGGCCGCCGCTCACGTCGTTGACGAGCCTGGCGCCCGCCTCGACCGCGGCCCTGGCCACCTCGGCGCGCATCGTGTCGACGCTCACCGCGACGCCCTCGGCGTCGAGCGCCCGGATCACCGGGACGACCCTGGCCAGCTCCTCCTCCAGCGACACCCGGGCGGCGCCGGGACGGGTGGACTCACCGCCCACGTCGACGATGTCGGCCCCCTCCCGCACCAGGTCGAGACCGTGCTGGACGGCGGCCTCCTCGTCGAACCACAGGCCGCCGTCGGAGAAGGAGTCGGGGGTCACGTTGACCACGCCCATGACGAGGCACCGCTCCGTACCGCCCGGCACGTTGATGGGCACGCTAGTCATGGGGCAAGCCTAGGCGTTCCCCCACACCTGCCGACATCTCGGGTCCCCAGTTGTGGATAACGATCGTCACCTGCCGAGGATCAGCGCCATCGCCTCGGAGCGGGTCTTGTCGCTGGTACGGAAGTCGCCGCGGACCGCCGACGTGACCGTCTTGGCCCCCGGCTTGCGCACGCCGCGCATCGTCATGCACAAGTGCTCGGCCTCGACCACGACGATGACCCCGCGCGGCTCCAGCACCCGCATGAGGGCGTCGGCGATCTGCGAGGTCATGCGCTCCTGCACCTGCGGACGGCGGGCGAAGACGTCGACCAGCCGGGCCAGCTTGGACAGCCCGGTCACCTGGCCGCGCTCGTTGGGGATGTAGCCCACGTGGGCCACGCCGTGGAACGGGACCAGATGGTGCTCGCAGGTCGAGTAGACCTCGATGTCCCTGACCAGCACCATCTCGTCGTGGTCGACGTCGAAGACCTTGTTGAGCACGTCCTCGGGCGTCTGGCCGAGCCCGGAGAACTGCTCGGCCATCGCGCGGGCGACCCTGGCGGGCGTATCGAGCAGGCCGTCGCGGTCGGGATCCTCACCGATGCCGTAGAGGATCTCGCGGACGGCCTTCTCGATCCGCCCCAGGTCGACCTCGTGCTGGGTCACGCACTGTCCCCGGACTGGAAGGCGTCCTGGTGGCCGGAGGTGAGCGAGCCGTTGGCCGACTGCTCCTTCGGGGTCAGGATCGGCGGGCGGTCGGACGGGAGCCGCTTGCCGTAGCCCGCGTACGAGGGCCTGTGCTCCTTGACGACCACCGGGGCGAAGATCTGCAGGACCTGCTCGCGGGAGAGGGTCTCCTTCTCCATGAGCTCCAGCACCAGGTTGTCGAGCACGTCGCGGTATTCGACCAGGATGTCCCAGGCCTGGTCGTGCGCCGTCTCGATCATCCGGCGGACCTCCTCGTCGATGGAGGAGGCGATCTTCTCGGAGTAGTCGCGCTCGTGGCCCATCTCGCGGCCGAGGAAGACCTCGGCCTGGCCGGTGCCGAACTTACGGGCGCCGAGCTGCTCGCTCATGCCGTACTCGGTCACCATGCGGCGGGCGACCGCCGTGGCCTTCTCGATGTCGTTGGAGGCGCCGGTGGTGGGCTCGTGGAAGACGAGCTCCTCCGCCGCGCGGCCGCCGAGCAGCATCGCGAGCTGGTCCATCATCTCGGACCTGGTGGCCAGGAACTTGTCCTCCATCGGCAGCGTCATCGTGTAACCGAGGGCGCGACCGCGGGACAGGATGGTGATCTTGTGGACCGGGTCGGAGTTGGGCAGCGCGTGCGCCACCAACGCGTGACCGCCTTCGTGATAGGCGATCATCTTCTTCTCCTTGTCGGACATGACCCGCGACTTGCGCTCGGGCCCTGCCATGACACGGTCGATCGACTCCTCCAGGACCTCCATCGTGATCAGCTTCTGGTCGGCCCGCGCGGTGAGCAGGGCCGCCTCGTTGATCACGTTGGCCAGGTCGGCGCCGGTGAACCCGGGGGTGCGGCGCGCGATGACGTCGAGGTCGACGTCGGGCGCGAACGGCTTGCCGCGACCGTGGACCTTGAGGATGCCCTTACGGCCCTCCAGGTCGGGGCGGTCGACGGTGACCTGCCGGTCGAACCGGCCGGGACGCAGCAGCGCCGGGTCGAGGATGTCGGGCCGGTTGGTCGCGGCGATGAGGATCACGCCGCCCTTGACGTCGAAGCCGTCCATCTCGACGAGCAGCTGGTTGAGGGTCTGCTCGCGCTCGTCGTGACCGCCGCCCAGGCCCGCGCCGCGGTGGCGGCCGACGGCGTCGATCTCGTCGATGAAGATGATCGCGGGGGCGTTGGCCTTGGCCTGCTCGAACAGGTCACGCACTCGGGAGGCGCCGACGCCGACGAACATCTCGACGAAGTCGGAACCGGAGATCGAGTAGAAGGGCACGCCCGCCTCGCCCGCGACCGCGCGGGCCAGCAGGGTCTTGCCGGTGCCGGGCGGGCCGTAGAGCAGCACGCCCTTGGGGATCTTCGCGCCGATCGCCTGGAACTTGGCCGGGGCCTGCAGGAACTCCTTGATCTCCTGGAGCTCCTCGATGGCCTCGTCGGCGCCGGCGACGTCGGCGAACGTCGTCTTGGGGGTGTCTTTGGTGATGAGCTTGGCCTTCGACTTGCCGAAGTTCATCACCCGGGAGCCGCCGCCCTGCATCTGGTTCATGATGAACAGGAAGATCAGCACGATGATGACGATCGGCAGGAAGCTCACCAGGATGCTGAGCAGGAAGTTCTCCTGGGGCACCTCGGTGGTGAAGCTCTTCGTCTTGTCGGCGTCGACCTGAGCCTGCAGCTCGTCGGTCAGCTTCGCGCCGTAACCGCTGACCCAGTTGGACTGGATCAGCTTCGCCGGGGCGTCACCCGGCCGGACGACGATCGGCTTGGCGAGGGTGAGCTCGACCCGATTGTCCTTGTCGACGACCTTGGCGCTGGTGAAATTGCCGGCGCGAATCTGTTGGAGAACCGTGGACGTGTCGGCCTGCTTGAAATTGCCCCCGCCGCTCCAGAGCTGGGTGACGAGCAGGAGCAGCACGACGATGCCCAGGATCCACAGCAGTGGCCCACGTGTAAATCGCTTGAGATCCATCCGATGCGGAACCCCTTGCGGGCCCGTCCCTTCCTGACCATGGCCTGGAACCCCGGGCTGGCCCGGGGCCGCGGCATCCGACACCGCGACTTCTGACTACCCGAAGGGGACTTGCGGTCACCCTTCCGGAGTCTGAAGGTACACCGGCACGGCGCGCGGAGGGACCCGCCCGCTACACCGGTCTTGCCCTATCAACGTACGTCACGTTGCGCGATGTTCCCGGCCATGGCCGGGATTACTACTTATAAACGTGCGGCGCGAGCGTTCCGATGAACGGCAAATTGCGGTAGCGCTCCGCGTAGTCGAGCCCGTAGCCGATGACGAACTCGTTGGGAATGTCGAAGCCGACGTATTTCACGTCCATCGGCACCTTCACCGCGTCGGGCTTGCGCAGCGCCGCGCAGATCTCCAACGAGGCCGGGTTGCGCGACTTCAGGTTTTCCAGCAGCCAGTGAAGGGTGAGGCCGGAGTCGATGATGTCCTCGACGATCAGGACGTGGCGGTTCAAGATGTCGGTGTCGAGGTCTTTCAGCACCCGTACGACGCCGGAGGACTTGGTGCCCGCGCCGTAGGACGACACCGCCATCCAGTCCATCTGCACGGGCACGTGCAGCGCCCTGGCCAGGTCGGCCATCACCATGACCGCGCCCTTCAGCACGCCCACGAGCAGGACGTCCTTGCCCGCGTAGTCCTCGTCGATGCGCCCGGCAAGCTCTTTGATCTTGGCCTGGAGGTCGTCCTCGGGGATGAGGACCTTCTCCAGGTCTTTGCCCATGTCGGCAGCGTCCACCTGTGGTTCCTTAAACGATGGGACTGATGGCGACTATCAGGGTGCCATACCGCCGAACTGCGGACAGACCTCCGGGTAGATCGACCGCCTTCTGGCCGCGCCATTGTGTGACCAGCCGATCGACCGCCAGCACGTGGGTGGCGGAAAGCGCTCCGGACGGCGTGCCCGCCGCGATGGCCGCGCGCCTCAGCACCCTCCGTCGTACGGCGTCGGGCAGTTTTTCCAACTCCGGTACGGACAGTGTGACGGACGGCCCGATATCGCTTAGAGCGCAATTCGGGAACGCCGTTTCGGCCCACTGATCGAGGGCGTCGGCGTCCTCCCGAGCCATTCTGGCGGTCCGCGCGAGCGCTTCGGCCACCCCCGGGCCGAGCTCTTCGTCGAGCATCGGCAGGATGCGCCTCCTGACGCGGACGCGGGTGTAACGGGGGTCGTCGTTGTGGGGGTCGTCCCAAGGGTCGAGGGACATCGCACGGCAGGCGGCGACCGTCGTGGCCCTGGACAGGTCGAGGAAGGGCCGGCGGTAGCGGCCCGCCCGGGCGGCCATGCCGGAGATCGAGCGCAGGCCGCTCCCCCTGGCCAGGCCCAGCAGCACGGTCTCGGCCTGGTCGTCGCGGGTGTGGCCGAGCAGGACGGCGGCGGCCTGGAGGCGGTCGGCCGCCTCGGCCAGCGCGGTGTACCTGGCGTCGCGGGCGGCGGCCTCAGGGCCGCCCTCGGTGCCGACGGTGACGGTGAGCACCTCCGCCGGGGCCAGGCCGAGCCCGGCGGCGATCCCGGTGACCTGCCGGGCCCGGTCGGCCGAGCCCGGCTGGAGCTGGTGGTCGACCGTGACCAGGCCCGCGCGCAGACCGGCGCGGGGGGCGACGAAGGCCAGCGCCGCCGCCAGGGCGAGGGAGTCGGCGCCGCCGCTGCACGCGGCCAGCACCAGCGCGCCGGTGCCGCCGAGGTCGGCCAGCGCCTCGCGCACGGCCCTGCGCACGTCGGCTACGGCTGGATGGGGACCCACGAGAGCCATTGTCCCGGCTGCCGGAACCCGCCGCACGCCGCGGCGGGTTTGGTGAGACCTTGGTGGGGGTTGAGGTCAGGCGGGCAGGGCGGGGGTGCCGATGACGCGGTGGATCCAGGCGTCGGGGTCGGCGATCTCGGCGATCGTGGGCAGGGTCTCAGGGGACGTCCAGACCTTGTTGAAGCCGTCCATGCCGACCTGGTCGACCACCTTGCGGACGAACGCCGAGCCTTCGGCGTACTGCTTCATCTTGACCTCGATGCCCAGCAGGCGCCGCACCGTGCGGTCGACCCGGGAGCCGCCCTCGCGGCGCTGGGCGAACTTGGCGCGGATCTCCGAGACGGACGGGACCACCGACGGGCCCACGGCGTCCATGACGAAGTCGCCATGGCCCTCGACCAGGGTCATCACGGCCGTCAGCCGGTCGAGGATCTCCTTCTGGGCGGGCGACTGGATGGCGTCGATCAGGTTGCCCTCGCCGCCCCTGACGACGTCGGCCACCGTGTCGGCGGCGTTGCGCAGACGGTCGAGCAGCGTGGGCAGGTCGAGGTCGGAGGCGAGCAGGAACTCGGTCATCTGCGACCGGACGTACTCGCGCAGCCAGGTCACGCCGGTGAACTGCACCCGGTGGGTCTCCTCATGGAGGCACACCCACAGGCGGAAGTCGCGCGGCACGACGTTCATCTCGCGCTCGGCGTGGACGATGTTGGGCGCCACGAGCGTCAGGCGGCCGGTCGCCTCCTGGCCGGTCGGGTCGGGCGGCAGGAACAGCTCGTACTGGCCGAGCACCCGGGAGGCGAGGAAGGCGAGGACGGCCCCGACCTCCACGCCGGTGATGCGGGAGCCCACGGCGGTGACGATGGCGGGCGGCGGGTTGGAGCCACCGCTCATGCGCTGGGTCAGCGGTTCGAGGACCACGCGGAAGCCCTCGACGTTGGCCTTGATCCAGCCCGGACGGTCGACGATGGTCGCGGGCTGCGGCGCGGTCTCGGTGTGGATCTTCGTGAACTCGCGCACGTGGCCCTCGGCCTCACGTGACAGCGTGCGGAGCTCGGCGACGGCCTGCCTGGCCTCCTCCTTGCTCACCTGAGGACCGGGGCGCACCAGGCGCGTGCCGGTCGTGACGGCCAGATCCCAGTCGATCACCTGCATAGCGTCCACCGTACGTTGTTCTCGTCACGCCTGCGAAGAAGCGGCGTTCAGGATCGCGCGACGATCGCGGCGAGCTTGTCGAGCACGGGTTCGGCGTTCACCGGCACGTCGTCGGCGAGGAAGGCGAAGGTGACCAGCCGGCCGTCCTTGGTGGTGGCCAGGCCCGCCAGGGTGTTGACGTTGTTGAGCGTGCCGGTCTTGGCGCGTACGAGGCCGACCTGGCCCTTGCTGTCGGCGCGGGTGAAGCGCCGGCCGTTGCCCAGCGTGCCGGAGAAGCCGGCGATCGGCATGCCCGAGTCGACGGCCCGCAGCTCGGGGTGCTGGGCGGAGCCGGCGATGGCGATGACCCTGGCCATGGCGTCGGCGCTGACCCGGTTGCGGATGGACAGGCCGCTGCCGTCGGCGACGCTGACGCCCTTCGTGACGCCGAGCCGCCGCATCACGCCGACCACCGCCTGCGCGGCCCCCGCGAACGACGCCTCCTTGCCCTCCTTGATGGCGACGTGCCTGGCCAGGGCCTCGGCCATGTCGTTGTCGCTGTGGGTCAGGGTGTGCTCGACCAGGGCGTAGAGGGGGGCGGAGTCGACCTTGCCCAGCTCGGCGGCGCCCGCCGCGGCCTTCTCCTGGCGGACGTCCTTGGAGACGGTAACGCCGTACTTGGGGAGGAGCCGGGCGAAGGCGGCGGCGGCGGTCGCGGCCGGGTCGGCCACGCGCGGCCGGGCGCCGGGGCGCTGGCGTCCCTCGTCGATGGCCAGGGCGTGGACGGGAGCCGCCTCGCCGTCGGGCACGTAGTTCGGCTTCCAGCCGGGCGCGAGGGTCGGCCCGGTGAACAGGCTGTCGTCGTAGGCGAGCGTGACCTTCCTGACGCCCTTCGCCTTCAGCGTGGCGGCGGTGCGGGCGGCCAGGGTGGCGAGGGACGCCTGCTTGGGGTAGCCGGGCTTGGCCGTCGGCCCGGCGAGCAGCGGGTCGCCCCCGCCCACCAGGACGATCGCGCCGGGCGCGCGGCCCTGGACGACACGGGTGGAGAAGCGGGTGTCGGGGCCCAGCGAGGCGAGCGCCGCGGCGGTCGTGACGACCTTGTTCGTGGAGGCCGGGGTGATGCCCAGGTCGGGGTTGGAGGCGAAGATCTGGGCCCCCGTCCTGGCGTCGAGCACGACCGCGCCGACCCGGCCGCCGAGCGCTTCGTCACCCAGCGCGTCGGTGAGCTGGCGGGTCAAAGTACTCTTAGTCGGGAGAGGTCCGTCTCCTGACGTCGCCGAAAGCTGGGCCAGCACAGGCCCCGAGGTGACCACGGGGGCGGGGGGGATTCCCCGGGGAGACGCCGTCGGCCCGATCGGTGACGGCTGCCTCGTCAGCGCGCTCAGGTTGAAGTCGCTGGTCATGGCGTAAACGCCGATGACGATCGTGACGATCTGGAGCACGGCGAGAGTGGCCAGCATCACCGTACGCTCGTGCCGCGCCACGTCGCCTGACCTCTCTCCTGGTGTTCGCCTACGAGACATTAACGCCCAGCCGGGACTTCCCGGGGGCCTTGAGCGGAGGAACCGCGGTGGAGTTCGACGTTGTCGTTGAGATTCCCAAGGGGCAACGGAACAAGTACGAAGTGGACCACGAGACCGGGAAGATCAGGCTTGACCGGCTCCTGTTCACCTCCACGCAGTACCCCGCAGACTACGGCTTCATCGAGCACACCCTCGGCGAGGACGGCGACCCGCTCGACGCCCTGGTGCTGCTCCAGGAGCCGACGTTCCCGGGCTGCTACATCACCTGCCGCGCGGTCGGCATGTTCCGGATGACCGACGAGAAGGGCGGCGACGACAAGGTCCTGTGCGTCCCCTCGACCGACCCCCGGATGCACCACATCCAGGACATCCACCACGTGTCGGAGTTCGACCGGCTGGAGATCCAGCACTTCTTCGAGGTCTACAAGGACCTTGAGCCCGGCAAGTCCGTCGAGGGCGCCAACTGGGTGGGGCGCATCGAGGCCGAGGCCGAGATCGAGCGCTCGTTCAACCGGGCGAAGGACGCGGGTCACCACCACTGATCCTCACTGGGGCCTGGTGGCGCCCACCAGGTCCCCTCGCCAGATCGGGGCCACGCGCACCACGTCGCCGGTCTGCGGCGCGTGCACCATCTGACCCTGGCCGACGTAGATGCCCACGTGGTGGATCGTCCCGGGGTCGTCGGTGATGCGGCCGAAGAACAGCAGGTCGCCGCGGCGGAGCTGGTCCAGCGGCACGTGCGGGCCGGACGTCCACTGGGTTCCGGTCCAGTGGTCCAGATGCACGCCCACCTGTTCCCAGGCGCGCATCACCAGGCCCGAGCAGTCATAGGTGTCGGGGCCGGCGGCGGCCCACACGTACGGCTTGCCGAGCTGGGTCAGTGCCCAGTTGGCGGCCAGGTTGCCGCCCGCCGACCCCGCCGCCCCGGCCGCCGACAGGGCCAGGGCCCGACGCCTGGCCAGCAGCTCGGCGTGGCTGCGGGCGGCGTTCACCCGGCGTTGGAGCTGTCGCCTCTCCACCCGGAGGGTGTGCGTCTCGCGGCGCTGCCGGGCGACGGCCGCCTCCGCGGCGAGCTTCGCCTGCCGGGCGCGCTCCGAGGCCGCCTGCTGGGCGTCGTAGGCGTTCTGCGCCTGCTCCCCGAGGATGGCCGCGACCTCTTGGGCGTCGCTCATCCTGCGCAGGATGCGGGCCCGCTCGTCGCCGAGCTGGCTGAGCACGCTCGCCCGGTGCAGGAAGCCGTCCACGCCGCCCTCGTCGATGAGCATGCCGATGACGGGGTCCATGGGCGTCATGCCGCTGTAGCTCTCCGCCGCGAGCAGCGCGACGGCCTGCCGGGCGCGCTCGGCCTCGCCGTCGGCCGCCGCCTGACGTTCCCGGGCCTGCCCGTACGCCTGCTCGGCCTGCCGGAGCCGGACCAGCTCGCCGTTGTACGCCTCCACCTGCCGTTCCACGCCAGACGCCAGCTCGTCGAGCCTGGACTGGGCCGCCGCCAGCCCGGCGCTGGCCACCCCCAGCTCCTTCGAGCGGTGGCGGGCGGTCTCTCGCGCCTTCTTCACGTCCTTGGCCGACGGCATGGGGTCGGCCGCCACCGGCGGGCACGGAGTGAGCGGACACAGAGCGACTAGCAGGGCGCACGCCAGGAGCCCGGCCCGAATTGAGCGCATAGGTCCCCCTGAAAACAGATGGTTACTCTATGCACACAGTTCCCAGCGCTCTCATGCACGTAACGTCATCACCGCAGGCGGAAGAGGCGCTCTATCCACGGACGGATGCCGGCGACCACCGGCTGGGCGGCTCTCGGATAGGTGAAAACGGGGGTTTGGCCGCCGTACGCGGCGTGCAGTTCGGCGGCCTTGCACCAGTCTGCGGTCACCCGGGCCGTGGCCCACGCCGCCGCGATGGCCGGCCTGGCCTCCGGATGGCGGTCGTAGGTCTGGTAGAGGGTCATGGTGGCGTCGGCGGCGGCGTGACCGTCGCCCGGGTAGGCGGTGCCCGCCAGGTAGGGGGCGGTGACCCGGCCGCCGTGGCAGGTGTCGAGCACCCAGGTCCAGTTGGCCGTCACCAGCCCGAGCACCGGATCGGGGACGTCGGCGGCGGCGCCGTACATGCGTTCCTGGCGCGGGCCGGTCAGACGGCGGGCGTCCCACAGCCAGTCCAGCTCGTCCGGCTGCGGGCCGCCGGCCAGCCAGGACAGCACGGCCAGGCCGCGCGCGGTGCGCAGACGGGACAGGTCGAGCACGTGGCGCAGCATGCGGGGGCCGCGGTCGAGCCAGGTCGGCCAGTCGACGCGATGACCTCTGGGCACCAGCTCGGCCACCCGCCGCGGGACGGGCAGCGGGCAGACCCGGCGGCCCAGGTGCGGGTCCTGGCGCAGCTCGAACGCCTCCACGGCCCGTTCAGCCGCTCTCGACGGGCGTGACGGGCTCCTCGGTGGGCGTGTGCGTGGGAGGGGGCGTGTGGGTGGGCGTGGCCGTCTCCGTGGGTGTGGTGGTCGGCGCGGGGGTCTCGGTGGGCGTCGGGGCGGGGGTGGGGGTCGGCACCGGCGGCGTGCGGGTCGGCGGACGCGTGCCCGGCTCGCCGTGCGGCGGACGGCCGGGCGGGCGGCTCGGCCATCCGGGACGGCCGGGCTGGCCGGGCTGGCCGTACGTCGGGTCGCCGGGGTTCTGGTCCGGCGGCTCGGCCTGCGGCGGATCGTCGGGCGTCGGCTGCGGGTCGCCGGGCTCGGGTTCGGTGGTCGGCGCGGTCGCGTGCGTGGGCACGAGCACGGCCGGCGGCACCGGCGTCGTCGAGCCGAGCATGCCGAACGGCTCGGGCGCCGCGCTGTCGAGGATGGGCTCTACGGTCAACTGGACGTCCTGCGGGTCGGGTTGCCAGGGCAGTCTGATGCCGGGCGGCTCGCCGGTGGCGGGGAACGCGGCCGTCGCCACCCCGGCGAGACCGCCGTTTTCCTTGCCGAACTGGTTGAAGATCACTGCTATCGCCACCACGGTCGCGACCGCCGCCAGCGCGCCCGCCACCGCCTGAGGCCACCTTCGAGCCGCCGTCTGGGTGGGAACGGGAAACCCGGCGGCGTCCAGGGAGGCCGTGCGCCGGGCGACGTAGCGGCGGTAGGGCAGCAGCTCGGGGTCGGCGAAGCAGCTCATGACCCTGATGCGCAGCGCGTCGGGGAGCGCGGCGGCGGGCAGCAGGGCGAAGACCTTGGCGGCCGAGGCCTGCCGGGTGCGGTGGGGGGCGCAGACCTCGCAGCGGGCGACGTGCCCGACCAGGTGCTCGCGCATCTCCCTGGTGAGCTCGCCGGAGAAGCCGTCGAGGATCCGGGCCCGGCGCGGGCAGTCGTAGGGGCCCTTGCGCGCCAGGATCTCGGCGGTGACGGCGTCGGTGAGGTGCTCGCGCGCCTGCTCCCTGGCCTGCTCGACCTGGCGCGGCGACATCGCGAGCACCTGGGACAGGTCGGCGGTGTCCAGCTCGTGCCTGGTCGCGAGCTCCAGCACCTCGCGGTCGGCGACGGGCAGGCCGACGACGGCGTTCCAGGCCATGAGCCGCAGGTCGGCGTCGGCCGGGTCGTCGAGAGGCGGCGCCTCGGCCAGCGCCTCGTCGGCGCCGGGCGGCGCGGCCATCCGGCGCCGCAGGCATTCGAGCCGGGCCAGGGCGAGCAGCCAGACCCGGAACCTGTCGGGCTGGGACAGCGCGCCCGCGTGCGCCTCGGCGGCGATCAGCGTGTCGCGCAGCGCCACCTGGGCGCTGTCGGTGTCGAGGAGGAGGGACCAGCAGTAGCGGTAGACGCTCTCCGCGTAGGTGTCGTAGAGCGCGGCGAGGGCTCCCGGGTCACGGGTGCGGAGTGCCTCCACCAGGACGCGGTCATTCATGTGACCGAAGGTAATGGATCGGTAACTAGTAGTTCTACCGGTTCCGCCGCTTGTCTACCGCGACCCCGTCATTCCTCGACCTATTTGTTCGGACTAATACCGATTACTGCTTGACCTGTCCCATCACCTGGCTCCCCCGGTCGACCGCGAACGGCTCGGAGGTGGGCTTGACCGTGTGCTCCGGGATCGCGCCGCCCATGGCCAGATCCTCGTAGGGACGGCCGGTGGAGCCCCAGGTCCTGGCGGTGACGTCGGTCTTGGCGACCTTGCTGTCCTTGGGCAGTCCGGCCACGGTGAGGATGAACCTGGGCGGGCTGCCGGCCTTCACGTCGTCCACGAACGTGCTGCCGCCGCCGAGCAGTTTGCCGGCCCCGTCGCGCAACAACGCGTTCACCACCAGGCTGCTCGCCGGCAATTGATACGGATTCCCGACATAGCCGGTAATTAGGTAAGAGCCGTCTTTTTGGCGCATTGTCTGGACGCGGCTGATCGGGAACGACTGGAACGACGACGGAATGCGCGCGGCGGTCCGCCACTGCGCCGGGCGGTACTGGATGGTCACCTTGACCGGCTTCTCGGCGGTGGACGCCTGGCCGGTGAAGGCCAGGGAGCCGCCCGGCGGCACGGCGTCGAGCGGCTGGTCCATGCGCACCACCTCGGTGCCGGCGGCGTCGCGGCCCACGATGGTGGCCACCACGTGCTCGCCGAAGTGCCACGGGTTGGCGTTGCTGAGCACGCCCGCCCAGTTGACGGCGTAGCCGTCGGAGGACTTGGCGATGTTCGAGACCTGCTCCTTGAGAACGAGCGGCTTGAGCGATTGGGCTGGCTGGTCCTCACTTGAACAACCGGCGAGGCAGATCGCCCCGAGTGCGAGGAGGCTGACGGTTCGGCTACGCGGGATCACTTTGCCGTGATAACCCGTGCATGGGCACGACTGTCAGATGACACGCGCCGGGCGTACCAACTCTTTAACGCCGCCGGACGACCCTGGACTCGTCCCATACCGGCTCGGACGACTCGTAGACCATGCCGTCGGAGCCGAAGACCAGGAAACGGTCGAAGTCGGCGGCGAACCAGCGGTCGTGGGTGACCGCCATGACCGTGCCGTCGAACGCGTCGAGGCCCACCTGGAGCGCTTCGGCGCTGGCCAGGTCGAGGTTGTCGGTCGGCTCGTCGAGCAGGAGCAGCGTGGCGCCCGACAGCTCCAGCAGCAGGATCTGCAGCCGCGCCTGCTGGCCCCCGGACAGCGTGTCGAACCGCTGCTCGGCGATCAGCCCGGCCAGCTCGTAGCGGGCCAGCGTCTTCATGGCCTCGTTCTTGAGCCTGGCGTGCTCGTTCATCACGATCTCGACCGGCGTGCGGCCGAGCAGGTCGGGCCTGGAGTGGGTCTGGGCGAAGTGCCCTGCGACGACCCGGGCGCCGAGCCTGGCCACGCCGTCGTGCGTGACGGGCTCGCCGGCCAGCAGGCGCAGGAAGTGGGACTTGCCCGAGCCGTTGGAGCCGAGGACGGCGACGCGCTCGCCGTACCAGATCTCCAGGTCGAACGGGCGCATGAGGCCGGTCAGCTCAAGGCCCTCGCAGATGACCGCGCGCTTGCCGGTGCGGCCGCCGCGCAGCCGCATCTTGATGTTCTGGTCGCCGGGGGCCTGCTCGGGCGGGCCCGCCTCGACGAACCTGCGCAGCCGCGTCTGGGCCGCGTGGTAGGGGGCGGCCATGCCGTCGTTGTACCTGGCCTTGTTCTTCAACATGTTGACCAGGGCCTTGAGCTTGGCGTGCTCTTCGTCCCAGCGCCTGCGCAGCTCGTCGAGCCGCTCGTTGCGGGCCTTGCGGGCCTCGCCGTAGCCGGCGAAGCCGCCGCCGTGGATCCAGATGTTGCCGCCCTCGACCGTGATGATGCGGTCGGCGGCGTTGGCCAGGAGCTGGCGGTCGTGGCTGACCAGCAGGACGGTCTTGGACGTCTCGCGGAGCTGCTGCTCCAGCCACTCCTTGCCGGGCACGTCGAGGTAGTTGTCGGGCTCGTCGAGCAGCAGGGTCTGGTCGGGGCCGCGCAGCAGCGCCTCCAGGACGAGCCGCTTCTGCTCGCCGCCGGACAGGGTGGCCACGTCGCGGTACTTGACCCGGTCGTACGGGACGCCGAGGGCGGCGACCGTGCAGGTGTCCCAGAGCACCTCGATCTCGTAGCCGCCCGCGTCGGTGTAGTCGCTGATGGCCTGCGCGTAGCGCATCTGCGCCTTCTCGTCGTCGCGCTCCATCATGACCAGCTCGGCCGCGTCGAGCCGCTCGGCCGCCTGCCGCACGGCCGGCGGGGCCACGCCCAGCAGCAGGTCGCGGACGTTGCTGCCGTCGCGCACGCTGCCGATGAACTGGCGCATCACGCCCAGCCCGCCGGAGCTGGTCACGTTGCCCTCGACGGGCTCCAGATCGCCGGCGACCAGGCGCATGAGCGTGGTCTTGCCCGCGCCGTTGGGCCCGACGAGCGCCGCCTTGACACCGTCGCCGATCCGGAAGGAGACGTCGTTGAGCAAGGGCCGGCCGTCGGGCAGCACGTACGTCAGATGTCCTACTTCAACGTGGCCCATCCGGGCAGGCTACCGGCCGTTCTGCACCACCGGCACCCGATTTTCGTGCGGCGATACCGGAGGACTCTGGACAGCAAGTGATCTAATGACTAGAACTGTACGGGACCCCCAGCCCTAGGAACCGGTGATGACGCGATTCCGCTCCTCCCTCGCCCCCCTCGCCGTCGCGGTGCTCGGTCTGATCGTCGTGCCGCAGCAGGCGTGGGCCGCGCCGCCCAAGCCCGTGCCGCCGTCGGTCGGCGCGACCCAGCAACAGCAGTCCGGCCCGGTCTCGGCCTGCGCGCCCACCGTGCGCGGCGCGTCCGTGGACGCCCGGCTGACCAGCCTGTTCACCTCGTACGGCAACGACAACAACCGCCTGGACGACTGGACGGGAGCCGACGGCACCTACTCGGTCAAACTGCCGAACGGCCGTGAGCTGTGGGTGTTCTCCGACACCTTCCTCGGCCGGGTCAACCCCGACGGCTCCCGGCCGCCGGTCGTCGAGGAGGGCGGCAGCACCGTCTTCCTGAACAACTCCTTCGCCGTCGAGCGGGACGGGCGGCTGTCCACGGTCCACGACGGCACGGCCGCCGAGCCCGAGGCCGTGATGCCGCCACGCGACGACAAGCACTGGTACTGGGCCGGGGACGCCACGCTGGCGGGCGGCCTGGTGGAGGTCACGTACCAGGAGTACGAGCGGTTCGGCTCCGGCGCGTGGGACTGGCGCTGGCACCGGAACGTGGTGGCCAGGTTCGCGCCCGGCCGGCTCGACCAGCCGATCAGCGTGCACGACCTGCCCTCGGGCCACGGCGTCTCCTGGGCCTCCGGCCTGCTGAAGGACGGCGGCTACACCTACGTGTACGGCGTCGAGGACCTCGGCTCGGCCAAGTACATGCACCTGGCCCGGGTCAGGGGCCAGAGCCTGCTGGGCACGTGGGAGTTCCGCACGGCCGACGGCTCGTGGTCGCCGGACGAGACCGACTCGGCCCGGATCATGGGCGGGGTGGCGAACGAGTACAGCGTCACCCGGGTCGGATCCGGATATGTCCTGATCACGCATGACACGACCGAGGTGCTCAGCCCCAACATCGTGGCCTACTCCTCGTGCTCCCCCACCGGCCCCTTCACCGGCAAGCAGCACGTCTACACCACCCCCGAGACCAGCGGGAACGTCTTCACCTACAACGCCCACGCCCACCCCGACGTCGCCGGGAACGGCCTGGTGGTCTCCTACAACGTCAACAGCTTCGTCAACACCGACCACTACCGGGACGTGTCCATCTACCGGCCCAGGTTCCTGGACGTGACGTTCGAGTGAGGCGCAACTGGGCGGCGCGCCTGCGGCGGCTCACCCTCGACGGGCTGCGGGCGGTCACGCTGGAGAACGAGCGGCTGCGCGTGACCGTCGTGCCGGACAAGGGCGGCGACGTGGTGGAGTTCCTGCACAAGCCCACCGACACCGACTTCGTCTGGCTCTCCCCGCAGGGCCTGCGCGATCCGCGCGACCACCGTCACGGCGCGGCCGACGACGTCGCCCAGTTCGTCGACCACTACGAGGGCGGCTGGCAGGAGGTCTTCCCCAACGGCGGCGCGCCCAGCGAGTACCGGGGCGCGCGCCTGGCCCAGCACGGCGAGGTCGCCGGGTTGCCGTGGTCGTGCGAGGTGGTGGCCGACTCCGAGGAGGAGGTCGCGGTGCGGCTCGGCGTGCGCACGCGGCGGCTGCCGTACCGGGTGGAGAAGGTGTTCCGGCTCCGGGCGGGGACGGCCGCGCTGGAGGTCGAGGGCCGGGTGACCAACGAGTCGGACCTCGCGCTGCACGCGATGTGGGGGCAGCACATCGTCTTCGGCAGGCCGTTCCTGCGGGCGGGCGCGCGGATCCGGCTGCCCGAGGGAGTGCGGGTGATCCCGCACGCCGGCCCGATCGACCCGGCCGGGCGCCGGGTGCGTCCCGGCGGGCCGTGGCGGTGGCCGGTGGTGCCCGCCGACGGGGGCGGGGAGACGGATCTGAGCGTGGTGCCCGAGCGGGGCAGGCCGAGCGACATCGTCTACCTCACAGGCTTCCCTCAGGGTTGGTACGAAATTTCGGGGGATATCGGTATGCGGGTGGAGTGGGATGCGGCGCTCCTCCCCTACCTGTGGATGTGGCAGGAGCTCGGCGCGTCCACCGGCTATCCCTGGTGGGGACGGGCCTACACACTGGGGCTCGAACCGTTCGCCGGCATGCCGACCGACGGCCTGGCCGCCGCCGTGGCCAACGGGAGCGCCCTGCCGCTCGGACCGCAGGAGACCAAGGTGTTGAGGTGGCGCGCGGAGGTGCTGGCGTGAGTGAGTTTTCCGGCAAGGTGGCGCTGGTCACCGGCGGCTCGATGGGCATCGGACGGGCGGTGGTCGACCGGCTGGCCGACGGCGGCGCGAACGTGGTGTTCTGCGGCGTGGACAAGGACGCGGTGCTCGACAGCGAGCACGTCACCGGTGTCGTCGCCGACGTGCGCCGGGCCGGCGACATGCGCGACCTGGTGGACCTGGCCGTGACCAGGTACGGCGGCCTCGACGTCGTCGTCACCTGCGCCGGCGTCCAGCGCTACGGCACGGTCGAGGACACCCCCGAGGAGGTGTGGGACGAGGTCATGGACGTCAACCTCAAAGGCGTCTACCTCACCTGCAAAGCCGCCGTGCCGAGGCTCAGGGAGCGCGGCGGCGGCTCGATCGTGGTCATGTCGTCGGTGCAGGCGTTCTCCTCGCAGGCGCAGGTGGCCGCCTACACCGCGAGCAAGGCCGCCCTGAACGGCCTGACCAGGGCCATGGCGCTCGACCACGCGCCCGATGGGATCAGGGTCAACGTGGTCTGCCCCGGCTCGGTGGACACCCCCATGCTGCGCTGGGCGGCCGACCTGTGGCGGGGCGGGCTGTCGCAGGAGGAGCAGGTCCAGCAGTGGGGCAAAGCCCATCCGCTGGGCCGCGTCGGCCGCCCCGAGGAGGTGGCCGAGCTGGTGGCGTTCCTGGCGGGGCCGCGCTCGTCGTTCATCACCGGCGCCGAGCACCGCGTGGACGGCGGTCTGCTGGCCCGAAACCCGGCGGCGCTCCCCGACTAGGTCGAGTAAGTCCCCAGTCGCCTCCCAATCCTGGCAATCGTTGCGTCAACGCGACGAAGTGCCAGGTGGTGAGCCTGGTAACCAGAGTCTCTGCGTGTAATCCGAGGGTGGGTCCCGAGCCCCCTCACGCACGTAGGTACGGGTTCCGAAACGACTCACCGATCTAGGAGAGACCTGTGAGGCTCACCAAGAAGGCCGCCGGCTTCGTCGCCGCCGCGGCCGCGCTGTTCACCGTGGTCGTCCCGGCCGCCGCGGCAGAGGCCAGCCCACGTTCCACGTGCTACGGCGGCCGCGTCTGCCTGTACGCCGGTTTCGACTACAACCGCGGCCAGAGCGACCACTGGCGCGACTTCACGGCCGACGATTCCGATCTGGCCGACAACAACTGGCTGAACTGGGACTTCAGCAACACCTGGCACAGCATGGACAACGAGACCAGCTCCGTCAGGAACCGCATCGGCTGCAGCGCCACCCTGTGGCAGCACGCCGACTACACCGGTGCCCACAGCACCTTCACCCACAACTCCAACGACGGTTACCTGTCGAACAACGCGATCGGCAACAACCGCACCAGCTCGATCGACATCTGGTGCCGCTGAGAAATAACGGGAGTGCCGGTTTCCGGGCTTGGCCGCCGGAAACCGGCTGTCGCGGCCTCCTCGCGGGCGCGCTGCTGCTGTCCGTCGCGGCCTGCGCCACCGCCGAGCCCGTACGCGAGCGGCCTCCGGCGGGCGTGACCTCGGTGTCGCAGCTCGTGTTGCCGTTCGACGCCTACAAGCCGACTCCCGAGCAACGGGCCGTCCTGGGCAATGCCCACAACCACCTGGTCGCGCAGTGCATGAGCCGCCGCGGCCTCACCGTCACCCCACCCGCCGAGGACGCCGCCGAGCTGGCGGTGGTCGATCCCGGCAACTCCCGCCGCTACGGCGTCGTGGACACCGCGGCCGCCCAGCGGTACGGCTACCACCTGGCCAGGCCACCGTCCCCGGACACCACGGCCTCCTGGGTCAACAAGCTGCCCAAGCGCACCCGCCACCGCCTGTACGGCACCGCGGCCGACCGCGGCTGCCTCGACCGGGCCTCCGCGGCGCTGGAGAGCGGCACCCGCAAGGCGGACTGGCCGTGGCTGGGCCTGCAGGACTCGCTCGCCCTGGAACAGGCCGCCAAGTACGGCGGCGTGACCGCGGCGAACAGGCGCTGGCAGTCGTGCATGACCCAGGCCGGACATCCCTACCCGGCGCCCGAGGCGGCCATCGCCGACTCCCGCTGGAACCTGGACAAGCCCGACGTGAGCGAGGAGGAGAAGCAGACGGCCGTGGCCGACACGACCTGCAAGTGGTCGTCGGGCCTGGTCGCCGCCTGGTTCAACGCCGACGCCGAGGTGCAGCGCGCGGTCATCCGGGACAACAAGGAACGCTTCGACGCGCTGGCCGCGAACCTGCGACAGCGGCTGGAGCGGGCCTCACGCCTGCTGTCCGAGGACGAAGGCCGCCAGGTCGGCTGACTGGGCGAGCCTGCTGGGCTCGTGCGCGTACATCATGTGGCCGGCCTCGTAGTACTTGAACTCCACGTTGGCGGCCAGCTCGGCGGGCACGGGCAGGTGGGCGAAGGCGTGCTCGGCCGCGTAGTAGGGCGTGGCGCCGTCGTGGTACCCGCAGGCCACGTGCACGCGCAGGTGCGGGTTGGTCCGCATGGCGGCGCCGAGCCGGTCGATCACGTTGACGTGCACGCCCTCGAACTCCTTGTACGACCACGGGTGCACCCGCGAGCTGAGGATCTCGTAGGGCAGGTCGTTGGCGTACTCCAGCTCGGTCCGCAGGTAGTGGTTGAGCGCGGCGCTGTAGGGGCCGGTGATGGCGTTCATGCTCGGGTCGGAGACGAAGTGCTCGCGCCCGCCGTCGGGGTCCCAGCCGGTGAAGCGTCCGTCGAGCCTGCCGACGGTCAGCCGGCGCTCGCGCAGCAGCTCGGTGAAGAAGCGGATGTGCTCGATGCGCAGGTCCACGCGGTCGACGTAGTCCTCGGAGAGGCCGGATAGCGCGGCGACCCTGGAGACGGCGGCGGCGCGCTCGTCGGCGGTGAGGCGGCTGCCGCGGGCCAGGGCCCACGGGTAGTCGCGGGCGGCGTACTCCTCGGCCTCGCGCAGCACGTCGGCCAGCGGGCGGTCGCCGTGCAGGCCGTGATAGTGCGCAATTGCGGCATAAGTCGGTAGATAGAGGGCGTAGGCCGTGTCGTTGCCCTCGTTGAACTCCACGGTCGCGTAGTCGAGCACCGAGGAGATCAGCATCACGCCGTTGAGGTACATGCCGTACCGCGACTGGAGGTGGTCGGCCAGGCCGGCCGCCCTGACCGTGCCGTACGACTCGCCGGCCAGGAACTTCGGCGACATCCACCGCGCGTTCCTGGTCGTCCAGAGCCGGATCACCTCGCCGACCGACTCCAGGTCGCCGCTGAACCCGTGGTACGGGCCGGCCTTCTCGCCCTCGGCCGCCCGCGAGTAGCCGGTGGACATCGGGTCGATGACGACCAGGTCGCTCACCTTGAGCAGGGTCTCGTCGTTGTCGGCCAGCGCGTACGGGGGAGGCAGGAGCGCGCCCGCGTCCCCCATCACGACCCGGCGCGGGCCGAGGATGCCGAGGTGCAGCCACACGCTCGACGACCCGGGCCCGCCGTTGAAGGCGAACGTGACCGGTCTGGTCAGCGGGTCGGCGTCGTCGAGCGTGTAGGAGGTGAGGAACACCTCGGCCTTCGGGCGGTGGCCGTCGAACGTCCCGTCCGTGAACACCTCCTCGCGCACCACCATGGTTCCGGTGGTGGCGGTGTACCCCTGGCCGGTCGGCAGGGTGTGCCGGGTGGTGACGAGGTTGTCAGCGGGCGTCTTTGTCTGTACTTCGTCGGACATAGCGGCCAATTATGGGGCAACGTCCACGGAGATCGCGGGGTCGGCGAAACGTTCGTTCGGGACGGTGGCGTACCAGCCCGGCCGGCCCGGGTCGCGGTCGTAGGGGTAGCCGCCGGTCTCCCGGTAGAACTCGGCGTAGCGGGCCATACGATCGGGGTCGAGGCGCACTCCGAGCCCCGGGCCGGAGGGCACGGCGATGGCGCCGTCCGCGTACGGCAGCTTGCCGCCCTCGATCACGTCGTCGCGCAGCTGGTGGTAGTGGGCGTCGGCGGCGTAGGTGAGGTTCGGCAGCACCGCGCCGAGGTGCAGCATGGTCGCGAGCTGGATGCCCAGCTCACCCGAGGAGTGCACGGCCACCCCGACCTGGAACGTGTCGCACACCCCCGCCGCCTTCACGCACGGCCGCACCCCGCCCCAGAACGTCGTGTCCAGCAGCACCACGTCGGCGGCCCTGCGCAGCACGTTGGAGGCGAGCTGCTCGAAGTTGACGACCACCGTGTTGGTGGCGAGGGGCACCCTGACCTGCTCCCGAACGGCCCTGAGCCCTTCCAGCCCCCAGACGGGGTCCTCCAGGTAGTCGTTGTTCAGCCCCTCGATGGCCCGGCCGAAGCGCAGCCCCTCAGCCACCGACAGCACGGCGTTGGGGTCGTACCTGAGCCGGTCGGCGGGGAACGCCTCGGCCAGCGCCCGGTAGCACTCCAGCTCGTGGTCCGGCGGGAACACGCCGCCCTTGAGCTTGTGCACGGTGAACCCGTGCGCCTCCTTGAGGTGGGCGGCGTGCTCGACGAGCTGGCCGGGGGTGCGGATCTCCGGGTGGCCTTCGGCGGCGTACCGGAAGAACAGGTAGGAGGCGAACGGGACGGCGTCCCGCAGCCGCCCGCCCAGCAGGTCGTGGGCGGGCACGCCGAGGTGCTGCCCGACGAGGTCGAGGCAAGCGAACTCGACGGCGGCCAGGAGCTGGGTGCGGTTGTTGTAGAGCGAGGCGGTCGGGTTGGCGATCTTGAAGCGGAGCGCCTCCAGCTCGAAGGGGTTGTGCCCCTTCAGATACGGGACGAGCGCGCGGAAGGCCGACTCGGCGCTCTCGCCCCCGCCGCCCATCTCCCCCAGGCCGACCAGCCCGTTGTCGGCCTCGACCTCGACGATCGTGCGGACGAACCGCCCCCAGTGGGCGCCGTTGCTGTGCCGCAGCGGCGCCTCCAGCGGGACGGCGACCGTCGTGGCCCGGATGTCAACGATCTTCACGCGCGCTTCCCTCCGACGACGGCGACCCCGCAGGCGGGCAGCCGGACCTCGACCGCGTCCCGTCCCGGCATCGTGACCGTCGCCGTCACCGGCTCGGCGGCCAGCGACTGCAGCCGGACCACTTGCTCCCCGTCCAGCCGGCCGATCGAGGTGATCAGCACGTCGGGGTGGTCCACCGAGGCGTAGGTCTCGGTGGCGCCGGGTTCGCCGGTGATCAGCGCGCCGACGAACGGCTCGGTCAGCCCCGAGGCCGCCGCCGCGCCCAGCCTGCTGCCCTTGACGCCGGCCGCCGACGTGACGGCGTACCGGAAGGTGGTCTCGCCCTGCTGCTGGGCCGGGAAATTGGTGTCCCAGATGTTGTTGAGCGCCCAGGAGTAGACCGTGCCGTCCTCCTGGTCGAGCGTGGGCGGGAACGGCGCGTACGGCATGTGGATGGTGCCGAGCTGCACCAGCGGCGCTTCCAGGGTGGCCCAGGCGACGGTCAGCTCGGGGTCCTCGAAGGCGATCCAGTGCCTGATCGGCAGCATGTACTCGGCCGACCCCGGGACGCGCGGCACATCGGGGCCGCCGACGCCGCCGGTCAGCTCCCAGGCGGTGGCCGGGCCCGTGGCGAACGGGAAGGCCAGGAAGACCGCCTCCTTGGCCGGGGTGCCCTGCTTGGCGAGCTGGTAGGTCAGGTCGAGCCTCGGGACGCCCCGGTGCAGCTCGATCGTGGTGCGCAGCCAGTCGACGCCCTTGCCCTGGAGCTCGACGACCAGCCTCTCGCCGACCGCCGTGCGCTGGGCCTTGACGATCGTGGCGTGGCGGGCGACGGCCCGGTCGCCGAGGAGCGTCCTGTCGTGCGCCCCGACGTGTCCCGACAGGTGGTTGAAGTGCGGGGCGGTGGCGTAGCGGTCGTAGACGTACTGGCCGAAACCGGCGGCGGCGTCACCGTTGACCAGCTCGCGGCCGGCGGACTTGTCGAAGATCGAGCTGATGTGGCCCTCACGGACGTCGTAGGCGACCCGGTAGAACTCGTTTTCGATGACGCCGTCCAGGTCCGGCTCGACCGGCTCGGAGGCCTGGCTCCGGCCCCGCACGACGTCGAGCCGCGCGTAGCCGAAGCCGGGTACGTCGGCCACGACCGCGTGGACGTGCCGGCCGATCGGGCGGGTCGGCCAGTCGTCGGGATCGACGTACTCCTCGTGGTGCGGCACGGTCTGCCCGGTCCGGGAGTCGACCAGCGCGATCGGCACGTCCACGGCCACCACGTCACGCGGCAGGAACGCGCGGACCACGTCGGTCCGCGCTCGGGTGCCGGGGTTGAAGACGGCGAAGGCGGCCAGGGCCACGCCTTCCGCGTCCGCGTCAGGCAGGGCGGCGCCTTCCGCGTCCGGGGTCGAGAGGGCGGCGGCGAAGCGGCGGGTGGCGGCGTGCAGCAGGTCGGAGGCATCGTCCTGGGCCTGGTAGGCGCCCGACGACTTGCGGGTCCACTGCAGGCCGCCGGAGTCGCCGGCCTCCTCGGCGTCCTCCCACGGGTTGGCCGCACCCCAGGTGTGCTCGTTGAACAGGGCGACCTTGTCGTACGCCTCGTCGATCTGGTCCGTGGCGTCCGCGCCGGCGATCGTGTGCAGGGTCTCGGCGACGCGCAGGGCCGACTGCGCGCGGCGGACGTAGCCGAGCGGGCGGGCGCCCGAGCCGAGCCCGTCGGCCCACCAGTCGGTCCAGTCGCCCTCGTGCACGGCCAGGCGGTCGTGGTAGCGCTCCTCGACGTGCTCGAAGAAGTCGCTGTTGACCGCCGAGCGCAGGCGCGGCCAGGCCCACGTCTCGTTCCACTTGCGGGCGATCGAGGCGGGCACGATCGACGGCCCGGCGTTGTCGGCGTGCGCGCCCTGGACCCGCAGGTGCAGCACGTCCAGCTCGTACGGCTCGCGCGGCGCGTCCGGCCCCTGCCAGCCGAACGTGCCGGGCCCGTACGGGTAGCCCCGCGTGGCCAGCGCCGACAGGTAGCGCGGCAGCAGGTCGTCGGCCAGCTCGTAGGAGTCGGTCAGCCCGACCGTGTTGCCCTCCATGTACGCCATCCCGTGCGGCGTGTCGGTGAACCACACGAGCAGCTCGTTCCCGCTGGGCGCCCGCCACCGGAACGGCCTGGTCAGCTTGTCGCCCCCGTGCAGGTACGGCACCGACCGCCCGGCCCAGTTGTGCGCGGCGGCCAGGTAGCGCACGCCGGAGGCGTTGAGCGCGTCCACCAGGCCGACGACCGCGCCCGGCACGTCGGTGTGCATGGCCGACCTGGTGGCGAAGCCGTACCGGTCCTGGAGCTGTGCGGTGAAGCGGAGCTGGCGGTAGAGCTCCTCGGTCGAGCACGCCTCGGTGTGGAGCTGGAACGGCAGCGCGGTCACCTCGATCACGCCCGCCCTGGCCAGCGCGGCGAACGACTCGACCTGCCCGGCGGGCCGGGCGTCGAGCCATTTGAGCGCGGGCATCGACGACTCGACCGTCCAGCGGAACTTGGCGTCGTCCGGCCAGGAGGCGGTCTCCTCGGCCAGCCGCACGGCCGCGTCGAGGTAGTCGAGGTGGTGGCGGAGCACCGTGCCCTGCGGGTCGGTGTAGCCGATGTCCAGGTGCGAGTGGTGCACGACGAACACGCTCCACTTGCGCTGCGGGGTGACCGTGACCTGCGCGCTGCCGACCACGCCGGCGTCGTCGCGGCACTCCAGGGTGAGCGTGCGCGGCGCGTCCACCTCGGGCACCAGCAGCGTCACGTCCGTGCCCGAGGCGCTGTCGACGCCCACCAGCACGTGGGTCAGGGGTTGCGTGCTCGACACCCTGACCGCCTGGCGGCCGTCGTGCGTGAACAGCGGCAGCACCGCGACCCGCACCTCCAGCCCGCGCACACTGATCACCGGGGTCGAGGTGTCGTTGCGCAGCGCCTGCCTGATCCCGTCGTAGTCGGGGCTACCCAGGCTCCGCTGCAGCAACCGGCTCGTCATCTAAACACTCCCTAGGGACAGGCCCCGTGCGAAGAGGCGCTGGGTTGCCAGGAACAACACGACCGTCGGCAGCGAGACCACCAGGCCCGCCGCCAGGCCGACGGGGACCGGCGTGCCGGCGTAGACGTCGGTCATCAGTCCGGCCAGCGCGGTCATGACCGGCCGGACGCTCTCGGTCTGCGTCAGCGTCAGGCCGAAGATCAGGTCGTTCCAGATGAAGGTGAACTCCAGGATGAACACCGCCGTCAGCGCGCTGAGCGAGATCGGCAGGTAGATGCGCCAGAAGACGCGCCACGTGGACGCGCCGTCCATGCGGGCCGCCTCGAAGATCGAGAACGCGACGCCCGTGTAGAAGTTGCGCAGCACGAACGCGGCCAGCGGCACGTTGACGGCGGTGTAGATGAGGATCATGCCGAGCCTGCTGTCGTACAGGCCGGCGTCGCTGTAGCCGACGAACAGCGGCACGAGCAGCATCTGCGACGGGAAGATCGTGCCGCCGAAGATCAGCAGGAACCACCAGAACCCGTGGCGCAGCCGCAGCACCACGATCGTGTAGCCGGCCAGCGCCCCGATCACCACGCCGAGCAGCGGCGAGACGACCGCGTAGAGGGCGGTGCTGCCCAGGCTGGCGGTCAGGTCGGCGCTGTCCAGGGCGCGGCCGAAGTTGTCCAGCAGCGCGAAGTCGCCGGACGGCACCCACGCGCTGCCCGGGTCGTACGAGGCCGCCGGCCTGGACGCGTTGACGAGGAGCAGGTAGGTCGGCCCGAGCCAGATCAGCCCGAGCACGATGAGCACAGTCCGCCGGATCATCGCACCTGCCTCCTCAGGTAGAGGTAGGAGGCCAGCCCGGTGACCACGGTGAGCATCACCGCGACGGCCGAGCCGTAGCCGTAGTCACTGGCCACGAACGTGTCGCGGTACATGGTCACCGCCAGCGTCTCGGAGTTGCGTCCCGGGCCGCCCTGCGTCAGCACCCACACGATGTCGAACGTCTTCAGGCTCGCCACCAGCGCCAGCCCGACCACGACCGCCGTCAGCGGGCGCATCAGCGGCCAGATCACGTGCCGGAACAGCCGCCAGCCGGAGGCGCCGTCCAGGCGGGCGGCCTCGATCGGCTCCTTGGGGATGGACTGGAGGCCGACGACGAACAGCAGCGTGTTCACGCCGAGCTGCTGCCAGGTCCACACCAGCAGCATGGCCAGCGTGTTGTGCGGCGCGACCTGGAGGAACGCGGTGTCCACGCCGAGCAGCCGGTTGGCGATGCCGTCATGGGACAGCACCGGGCTCCACACCATGGCCAGGCCCGCGCCGCTCAGCGCGTACGGCAGCATGAACGGCACCCGGTACCAGGCGCCGCCCTTGAGGTCGTAGGACAGCACCGCGACCAGCAGGCCGAGCCCGACCGGGAGCACCATCGTGCCGGCCACCCAGATGAGGGTGTTGCGGGTCGAGGTGAGCAGCGCGGGGTCGTCCAGCAGCTTGACGAAGTTGCTCAGGCCGATCCACGCCGGGGACTCCAGGCCGTCGTACCGGGTGAGGCTCAGGTAGGCCGTCCACAGGAAGGGCGCGTAGAGCAGCCCCGCGACCAGCACGGCCGCGGGCGCCACGTAGCCGTGCCTGAACCGGCCGAGCATCGGCGCCCGCGCGCTCATGGCCTCGCTCCGCGCGACGGCGTTCCCCCGCTCACTGGTGGGTGCTCCAGTACTCGTCGGCGGCCTTCTGGATGGTCTCCAGCACTTCCTTGTACGTCCCGGGCTCGGTGACGAACTTGCCGAAGCCGTCGAGCGCGGCGGTCAGCACCGGGGGCGGCGTGGCCTCGAAGTAGCGGTTGACCAGGCGGTACTTGCCGCCGCCCGCGTCCTTGGTGACCGTGCCGAGCGCCTCGTCGGCGATCTCGACCTTCGGGTTGGCGCTCACGTCGCCCCTGGTGGAGGCCCACTTCTTCTGGGCGTCGGCGGTGGTCCACCACTTGAGGTACTTCAGGTTGGAGTCGGGGTCGTCCCCCTTGGCGAGCGAGCACAGCGGCCCGCTCTCGAAGATCATCGAGGTCTTCGGCAGCGCGGGGTTGACGTTGGGGATGACGAAGAATCCGTAGTCGGTGCCGGACTTCAGGTCGCGCTGCGCCATGCTGGTGTTGAACCAGGTGCCGAAGGAGACCATCGCCGCCTTGCCGTTCTTCAGGACATCCCCGGGGTCGGTCTTGTCACCCGGGTTCATGAAATATCCGGCGTCGATGAGCGACTTCCACTTCTCCATCACCTGGACCACACCCGGGTCGGTGTACTTGGCCTGGCCCGTGGACAGGCGGTCGTACAGGTCGGGGTCGGAGCCGGCCATGAGCTGCTCGAACCAGACGAAGGAGAACAGCACGCTGGTGTGGTAGAAGGCCTTGACGCCGTTCTTCTTCAGGGTCTCGGCGCCCTGCACCAGCTCGTCCCAGGTCTGCGGGGGCTTCAGGCCGTACTTGTCGAAGATCTTCTTGTTGTAGAACATGCCCCAGTAGGCGACGTTCATCGGCACGCAGTACTGCTTGCCGCCGATCGTGTAATAGGGCGCGAGGTCCTGCGACAGGTCCCCTGCCTTGATCGCCTCCTGCCAGACGGCCGTGGTGTCGGCCACCTGCTTCTGCTTGACGATCTCCTCCAGCATCCCCCCGGTCTGCCAGGTGAACAGGTCGGGCTTCACGTTCGTGCGGAAGGACGCCTTGATGAAGGCCTGGTACTGGGCGGAGTCGGTGTACCCCGTCGGCTTCATGCCCAGGCCGATCTGCTGCTTGGACAGGGCGCCCATCTCGTCGAAGTATTTCGTCCAGGCGCCCTTGTCGTTGTAGAGCGACAGTTCGGTCTTCTTCTTCGGCGCCTCGGCGCTGTTTCCGCCGCAGGCGGTCAGGACCAGCGCCGCCACGCCCAGCGTGGCCACACGTGACCGGAACATGGCCGGCCTCCTTGCTCTTTCGGGGGGACTTGCTCTATCTAGAGGGCAACCTCTGCTCGACGACGGTCCGCACGTCGACCAGATGGGCCCGCATGCGCGCCTGCGCCTCGGCGGCGTCGCGCGCTTCGATGGCCTCCAGGATGGCCAGGTGCTCCTCGTAGTCACGGCGCCGGTCGTCGAAGATCTGCAGGATCTCCCGCTGCTCCGCCCCGTGGACGGTGAGCAGCGAGTCGACCACCTCGTGCAGGACGCTGTTGCCCGCCATCCGCGCGGTCGCCCGGTGGAAGGACATGTTGGCCTCGTGCAGCTCGGCGTCCTCGCCGCGCAGGTGCCGGCCCGCCTGGTCGAGCACCTGCTTGAGCGCGGCCAGCTCCGCGCCCTCGGCCTGCTCGGCGGCCATGGCGGCCAGCGGCGGCTCGATCACGATCCGCGCGCCGAGCAGTTCGAGGAGCTGGGCGAGGTGCATGTCGCGCATGTTGGGGTTGGGCAGCACGAGCCGCTCGATGTCGGCGCCGACGTAGATGCCCGAGCCGTGCCGCAGCTCGATGGCCCCGGTGGCCTCCAGCCTGCGCAGCGCTTCGCGCAACGTCGGGGTGGTGACGGCGAAACGCTGGGAGAGCTCCCTGGTGGAGGGCAGCCTGTCGCCCGGCCGGTGCCCCCCACTACGGATGAGCTCCAGCATGCGCTCGGTCAGAGCGTCGGAAAGCGTCGGCCGCGCAACCTCGGACATATCAAGTGATCTAATCACTTAATCCGACGCGCGTCTATGCTGACCGGCGATTTCCCCGGCTCAGCGGTTGAGCAGGTCCTTCATCAGGTCGATCTGCGCCTTGCGGGACGCCTGGACCTGCGCCGCCCACTCCTTGACCGCCGGATCAGCCCCGGAGGCCACCTCGGTGTCCGCCATCTTGATCGCGGCGCCCTGGTGCGCGATCAGCAGGGTCATCAGGTCGTGCTCGAAGGACTTCGACTTCTTCAGCGCCCTGATCTGCCTGCGGTCGGTCTCCGGCATGCCGCCGTGGTGGTCGTGGGCGCCGGTGGCGGCCGTGAGCGGCTGCTCCCAGGCGTACAGCCAGCGCAGCATCATCTCGACCTCGTCCTGTTGCGTGCTGGCCACGGCGGCCACCAGGATGCGGAGCTGGTCGGTGGTGGCCCGTTCGCTGCCCAGCTTGGCAATCTCGATGCCCTGGCGGTGGTGCTGGACCATCATCTGCACGAACATCACGTCCTGGGCGTTCACCGGAGGAGCCTGGGCCCCGGCAGCCCCGCAGGCGGTGGCCAGCAGGAGGCCCAGGGCCGCCAGGACGAGCTTCAGGGCGCCGGATCGGGGGGTAGCGGCCACTCTGCGCGCCTTCCATTAAAAAGGAAACCTTCCTAAGAGTTAGACGATTTCCCCGGAGCGCGCAAGGGCCCCTGTCAAGGACGCGGGACGCCCGGCGCGGACGTCCCGCCTCCCCTCCTCAACGCTCACCCCGGACGGTCACCGGACGCCGGCGCGGTAGGTCAGGACCAGGCCGACGCCGCCGAGGGTCGTCCGGTCGCCCTCCGCGGCGAGCGGCCACCCCGGCCCGCCCACCAGCAGGCCGGGGGTGGGCAGCAGCTTGCCGTCGTCGAGCGCCAGCCGCCGGTCGCCGTTGATCAGCAGCCGCGCGGACGTCCCCGGCGGGTACGCCGCGTAGACGCCGGTGATCTGCCGCCCGATCATGCCCGGGAACATGCCGGCCGTGAACGGCAGCGTCAGGACGTCCTCGGAGCCCTCCGTGAACGCCGCCCACCGCTCGGGGAACTCGGTGGCGACGTCCACGAACCGGGCCGCCGGGTACGGCTTGAGCATGCCCTTCACCGCGTTGGCGAACAGCTCGCCCCCTTGCTCGGCGGCGTACTTGACGGTGATCGTCACGTCCCGCAGGGCGGGCGCGCCGCCGGCCGGGAGCTCCAGCCGCCACCGGGACACCGCGCCCGTGCCCTCGAAGGGCAGGTAGCGGTCGTCGTCGAAGCGCAGCTCGAACAGGCCGTTGTTGTCCTTGTACTCCTCCAGGTCCGACAGCGCGATCTGCTGCCCGGCCCGCCAGTTGGCCCGCAGCGTGCCGGGCATCTGGCCCTTCGGGTCGATCAGGTACTTGACGGCCTTGGGGTCGGGGCTGAGCACGATCTTGCTGTCGAGCTGCGTGAGCGTGGCGTTGAGCCCGATCGGCGCCTGTGCCCCCTCGAAGGTGACCGACAACGTCCTGATGCGCCGCCGGTAGTGCCCCGGGAAGTCGCGGTCGAACAGCGGCTCGGTGAGCGCGAACTCGCACCGCCCGGTCGTGCGCAGGTTCAGCGCGGCCAGCGGGTCGAGGGCCAGCAGCGACACCTTCTTGGTGATCTCCAGGCCGCGTGCGTCGCTCTCCAGGTACGCCTGGCCGAGCCGTTCCAGGTCGACCGACAGGCTCTCGCCCGCCAGCAGCCCGTTGCGCCGGCTCTCCCAGTACGCCGGCCGGATGTGGTCGGCCTCGCCCTCCGGCACGCCGCGTTCGTACTGGAAGGCCCGCTGCGCGGCACGTGCCATCTCGTAGGCCAGGTTGTACGTCTGGAAGTACATCCCGGACAACCGCCCCGACATCCACTGGTAGAGCTGCGCGTTGGCGAACTTGTTCGTCATGAACGCGCCGACCGCCTCGGTGTCGGCGATCTCCTGCCTGAGCACCTCCAGCTCCCGCTGGGCCACCTTGACCTGGAGCTCGGCGCCGGCCACCTGGTGGTCGAGCTGCGCCACGTCCGCCCGCGCGACCGCGAGCTGGAAGGCCCAGTCCTGGGCCATGCGCTCCTGCTCGGCCCGGACGCCGAACAGCTCGCCGAGCACGCTGAGCCCCTCCGCCGTGGTCGTCGCGACGTCGGCGCCGGTGTTCAGCGCGTCGGCGACCTGGATGCCGCCCTCCTCGGTACCGATGATGAACGGGCCGATCAGGACCTGCGGCAGGGCGGCGGCGACCGCCGCGCCGACCTTGAGCCCCGCCCCCACGAAGTGCGCGACCGCGGCCCTGGTCATGACGTCGATCTGGGCCTCCTGGAGCGGGGACATGCCGCCGGCGATCAGGCCCTCGTAGTAGCGCGCCCGCTCCTCGGCGCTCTTCCGGCCCACCTGGAGTTCGAGAAGGCCCTCGGTGGCGATCTGGACCTGCGCCTCCTTGATCGCGCGGGTGAGCCCGAGGATCGTGCCCTCCTGCCTGTTCTGCAGCAGCGCCAGCTCCTCGGCGTCGCGCCGCTCCAGCACGTTGAGCAGGTCGCCGGCGAACTGCCGCAGCTTGTCCACCAGCTCCTGCGCCCTGCGGAAGGTGAAGGAGAACCGGTAGTGCGGCACCGGCACGGCGGCGGCCAGGGCGAGCTGGTCGGGCGAAGCCCCGCCGGCCACGCCCCTGACCAGCGCCATCACGTCGGCGGGCGGCTCGAACAACGGCACGGGACGGCTGATCCCCATGATGTCGAGCGAGGCCCTGATCTTGCGCAGCCGGTCCTCGACCCGGGTCCAGTAGTCCAGGAACACGCTGTTGCCCGGGACGTGGAAGTAGGGGTTGCCGATGCCGCCGTGCACCTCGCCCGGCCCCTTCAGCAGCGCCCCGCCCGCCGTCAGCTCGGCGAGGACGCCGTTCCCGGCAGGCAGGGACGGCTCGGCGGCGGTCAGCTCCTCGTAGCTGCGCGCCGGCGTGACCGCCCGCGGCCCGAGGTCCTCCGGCCGCGGACCGAGCAGGTCGTGGGCGAAGATGTAGAGCATCCTGGCCTCGTCCAGGCTCTCACCGGTGTACTGGCGGAAGAGCATGTCGCCCCAGTCGAGCAGGTTGTCGACGTAGGCCATCACGACCGCCCGCCGGTGGGCCGCCGGACGCAGGTCCGCGATGGCGTGCGGGTCGAACGGGTCGTCCATGTACGTCCGGATCATCGTGTCCCAGTCGCCCGCCAGGTCGTACTGGCGGCGCAGCCGGCCGATCATGGCGACCTTCTCGCCGAGGCCGTCCAGCGCGCGGCGGGCCCGTGCCGGGACACCGGTGGCGGCCAGCGCGCGCTCGACCTCCCGCAGCCCGTCCGAGGCGAGTCCGGTCAGGTAGCCCTCCTCGTCCGCGGACAGGTCGTGCGCCTGGTACGCCGGGGCCAGCGCCTCCAGCGCGCGCAGGATCGGGTTCAGCGCCCCGGCCACCTTGTCGGCCTCCGCGCCGATCTCCCGCAGGTCCTCGCGGCAGCCGGTGACCAGCGCCTTGACGTCCGCCGACAGGAACGGCAGGAACCGCCAGTACCGCGGCTGGGTGGGGTCGAAGACGTACTCGTACCAGGTGCGGGCCTCGTCGAAGCGCTGGGCGCCGTTGAGCGCCTGGGCGATGAGCACGGTGGCGTGGAAGAAGACCTCCCAGTAGTAGATGCCGTTGCCGCTCTGGAAGTCCAGGTGCGAGCTGGTCGGGTAGCCCTGCGCGACCACCTGCGGGCCGACCTTGATCGTGGTCGGCCCGGAGACGGTCTCGCTGAAGGCGGGCAGCTCGTCGATCTCCTGGGTGCGCGGCGCGAGCAGCTCGGCCACCCCGCCGGTCAGCAGCGCCTTGTTCAGCCGGTACGCCGTGCTCGACGTGAGCCGGACGATCTCGTGCGGCAGCGAGGCGACCTCGTAGGGGCGCTCGGGGGCGTACCTGACGTACTCGGCGCCGAGGAACAGGAAGAGGTCCCGGCTGTCCAGGACGCCGGTCAGCCGGGCCTGCCAGCCGTCGGGCAGCCCGCCCCAGTTGCCGGCGACCGGGGAGAAGACCAGGTCGTCGCCCAGCTCCCGCCCCGGCTCGAGGACGGCGTAGTCGGTGCCGGACAGGACGTACCGGCGGCCGGCGCGGGTGAAGACGGCCCGGACCGCCTGGTCCATGGGCTTGGGGTAGCCGCGGTCGGCCACGTCGGGGATCGTGCCGCCGTTCAGCGTGTAGCGGACGTACTCCAGGCCCCTGGCCAGGTACAGCCGGCCGCCCGCCACGTAGGCCGCGTCCACGCCCTTCCGGGTGACCAGCGTCCCGACCTTGCCCAGGTCCCTGGTCGGGTACGGGCCGCTCTGCGTGTACTCCTTGCGGTCCTTGGAGGTGATGGAGACGTACGTCCTGGCCGCGTTGTCGAAGAACCAGGCGCCCTCGCCGAGCACGAAGGCGGCCCCGACCCGGCCGGACTGCGGCAGGCCGTCGGTGTTCTTGGCCAGCGGGCGCGGATACCCCTTGTCCAGGTCGCCGTCCGGGGAGAAGCGGAAGTACTGGTCGCCGGAGAAGACGAACGCCTTCTCGCGCAGCAGGATCGTGTCCACCCTGGCCCCGCCGGGCGGCGTCCAGGGCAGCTTGCGCGGCGTGTCCAGCGAGGACGAGTCGACGTAGCCGAGGTCGCGGGAGAAGAAGTACTCCTTGCCGTCGGGCAGCGTCCCGGCCGCGTCCACCTTCGGCCAGCCGGGCAGGCGCTCGTCGTTGGTGGCGATTTGCTTCGGGTAGCCCTCGTCCGGCAGGCCGAACGGCGGGCCCGAGTAGCGGTAGTAGACGGGCCCGGCGAACAGGTACGTCTGCCCGCCGCGCACCAGGGCCGCGTCCACGACGCCCGACTCGTACAGCTGGGTGGACACGTGGCCCCAGCGGCCGGCGACCGGCAGCCTGCTCAGCCGGGTGGCGTCCGGGCGGTCGGGGCCGACCTCGACGTAGAAGCGGTTGGCGTTGTTGAAGAAGTAGCGGGTGCCGTCGGGCAGCTCGAACGCGGCGTCGATCGGGTTCCAGCCGGTGGGCAGCCTGTCGGTGTTCGCACTGAGCGGCTGAGGTCTGACGTCGCCGCCGGGCGGGCTGACCGGACGGCACAGGAAGCTGCCGCCCTTGTGGTCCACGCTCAGCCAGGCGCCGCTTTCGAGCTCTTCGTGCGCCGGCATCGTGAGCCGCACGACCTTGGACTCCTCGACCGGCTCGTCGAAGATCCGGTCCAGCCGGGAGGCCCGCAGCGGCTCGGGCACGCCCTCCACGCGGACGGCGTACAGCTCGGGGGTGAGCGCGAAGGAGGAGTGGGTCTCCTTGCCGTCCACCTTGGAGAAGCAGGTGATCACGATCGAGTCGTGCGCGTCGGCGCTCTCGCCGGGCACTGTGGTGGGCACTGTGGCGGACGCCTGGACGTAGAGGCGCACGTCCGTGATCGGCGCGTCCCGCCGCTCCTCGACCGGGAGCACCTGGGCGGCCACCCACTCGTGGTTGAGGTTGCGGAAGGAGTAGGAGATCCGTACCCGATGCGCCGGCGGCGGCGCGGTGACCTCCTGCGTCTCGCCCGTCCGCTTGGCGGTGATCTTGGTCCCGGACGGGTCCTCCGGCGTGACCGTCTCGACGACCGGCCAGAACACGAACACCCGGCCGAACGCGTGCACCGGGTACACCCGCTCGGACTCGATCTGCACGTCCGCCTTGAGCCACGGCTCCCAGGTGGCCGACAGCTTCGCGCCGTCCCTGAACTCGGCCTCTCGGCAGTAGTAGCGCCGCGGCTCGGTCCTGGTCCTGCCGAACAGGACCAGCCGCCGGACGCCCGCGTCCGCGCCGTCCTCGGCGTAGACGTAGCCGCCCGCGACGGCCAGCCTGGAGACCTCGGTGTACTCGTCGAGGTAGCGCTTGTAGGCGCGCTCGACCTTGTCCCGGGTGATCTCGCCCTGGAGCAGGTCGTCCTCCAGGGCCTCGAAGGCGGGGGTCTTCGCGGTGCGCAGCTCGGGGCGCAGGTAGTTCTCGGGGTAGAGGAAGACCTTCCTGTTGGCCTCCCAGACGCGGTAGTTCCGCATCCAGGCCCACCAGGTCTTCAGCCGTTGCCGGAGCCCGTCCGGGTCGTCGCCGTCGCGCGGGGTGACCTGTTCCAGGCCGAGCAGGTAGCGGTGCAGGTAGAGCTGGGCCGCCGCGATGGCCTCGCGCACGCGGGAGGTGCGGCCCTGGCCGCCCGTCTCCACGTCGATCAGGAAACGGTCGTAGAGGTCCTGCGGGGTTCCGGCCCCGGCCGCGACCGTGACCAGGGCGTCGCGTTTGAGCACGTTGAGCTCGTCGTGGATCGCCGCCGACAGCGCCGTCCACTCCTCCGGGCCGTGCAGGTGCTCGACGAGGCCGTACAGGGCCGTGGCGGCCGCGTCCAGGTCGCCGCCGAACGCGTTGCGCCAGACGTCGGCGTACAGCGTGGACGGCGCGCCGCCCAGCCGGTCGGTGACCGCGAACAGGTCGACCAGCCTGAGCAGGAACTCGACCTCGAAGCGCTCCTCCTCGGGGGTGACGGGCGTGAGCAGCGCCGCGTTGCGCCTGGCCCACCTGATCTCGTCGGGGTCCCAGCCGAACAGCTCGGCCAGGCGGCGGTACGGGTCCTCCACCGAGGCCGGGCCGTCCAGCAGGAACGCGGCCAGGCCGTCGGGCCGCGACCGGACGAGGTCCACGAACCTGGTGATCGTGTGCACGTCGCTCAGCCGGTACTCGGCCGTGTCCGACCAGCGGTGGGCGAAGCGCTGCGGGAAGGTGCGGTCCACGGCGTCGTACCCGGCGGAGTAGCGCGCGTACTCGGGGCCCTGGCACAGGTAGGTGCGGCCCTCGAAGACGAAGGCGCCGTCGGGGCCGGTCTCGAAGCGGGCCGGCAGGTCGCCCCAGTCGTCCTTGACCGTACGGGGGTAGCCCTCCTCGACGTGTTCCAGCTCGCCGGGGCGGTAGCGGACGTACTGGCCGGACCTGAAGGCGTACAGCTCGCCGGTGGGGGCGGCGAAGGCGGCGTCCACGACCTTGCCCTCGGCGAAGGCGTTGCGCACCTTGCCCCACTGCTCGGTGATCGGCCGGGGGGCGGCCGTGCCGTCGGCGCGCAGGTACTCCGCGCCCTTGAACAGGTACGTCGTGCCGTCCGGCGTGCGGAAGGCCGCGTCGAGGCCGTCGGCGAACGCGTCGGGCAGGGGCCTGCGGATGCCCAGCTCGTCGGCCAGCGTGCCGTCGATCGTGCGGGGGTAGCCGTCGTCGGCGAACTCGTACTCGGTGCCGGTGTAACGCAGGTACTGGTCGCCGCAGAACAGGTACGTGTACGGGCCATTGACCAGGGTCGCGTCCACCTTCTCCCGCTCGGCGACGGTGTTCCTGACCAGGCCGAGCGCCGCCAGCTCCACGACCCCGGCCGCCGCCCGGGAGACGACGTGGCAGATGCCGCCGGCCAGGACGTGCACCGTCCGGTCGTTGCCCACGACGGCGTCGATCATCCGCGTCCCCACCCGGTCCTGCATGGCGTCGTCGAACGACTCCGGCAGGTTGGCGAACGCCTCCTCGTGCCGCAGGTTGCCGATGATCTTCTTGGGGTAGCCGGGATCGACGTAGCGGTACTCCGGGCCGCTGTAACGCACGTAGTGGTCGCCCGAGAACAGGAACGTCGTCTCGCCCCGGTGCACGTAGGCGGCGTCCACCCGGGCGGTGGCGTCGTCGGCGACGAACGGGTTGGGCAACCTGCCCCACCGCTCGCGGACGGCTTCCAGCGGCCCGAAGGCCCGGTCGGCGTACCTGGCGTACCGCTCGGCGAAGAAGAAGTACGTGGAGCCGTCCGGCGCGGTGAAGGCCGTGCGCAGGGCGTCGCCCGGCTCCAGGCCGTGGCCGAACCCGCGCCAGACGCGCTCGGCGGGCCGCGGGTAGGACCATTCGCGGGTCCTCTCGTCGAACTGCACGAACCGCTCGCCGAACAGCAGGAGCATGGTGTCGCCCTCGAACAGCACCGCGTCCGGCACGGGACGGCCGGGCACGCGGTAGGGCTCGGGGACGTCCCAGAAGCTCTCGTCGGCGGTCGCCGGGTAGCCGTCGTCGGGCCGGGTGTAGTCGGCGCCCGAGTAGACGACGTACCGCAGGGCGCCGTCGGCGTCCGGGCGTTCGAACAGGTAGGTCCTGCCCGCCCGCACGTAGGCGAGCGTGACGTTCTCCAGGCCGCCCCAGTGGGCGGCGATCGGGCGCGGCTCGCCGTCGATGGCGGAGTTCACGTCGGTGTAGGCGACGAACTGGTCGCCGCTGAACAGGTACGTCTTCCCGTCCCGGCCAACGAAGGCCGCATCCACCGTGTTGTCCTGATAAATCGTGTTACGTGGTCGTCCCCACTCCTCCGCGAGCGGGTACTCCCTGTTCAGCCGGGTGTTGTAGCAGGACGCCCCCTTGAACAGGTACGCGTGCCCGTCCGCGCCGCTCAGCACCGCGTCGAGCCCCGTCCTGAACTCCTCCGGCACCGTCCGCAGCAGCCGCGGCCTGGCCCGCACCGGGGCGGCCCGCGGCCCCTCCAGCGCCGGACGCCTGCTCCAGCCGTTCGCGTCCTGCGTGAGCACCGTGCCGTCCTCGACGAAGGCGCAGGTGACGCCGCCGATCGCCAGGTCGTCGTAGCGGCGGTACAGGGTGTCGGAGACGACATGGCAGCTCGTGCCGCGGAACAGGTACACGTTGCGGCGGTCGGCGAAGGCCGCGTCCACGCCGTCCAGCGTGACGTCGAGGCCGGCCAGCCGCGGCTCCCGCGACAGGGCCGACAGGGCCCGCGGGTAACCGTCCTGGACGTGGGTGAGGTCGTCGCCCGCGTAGCGGACGTACTGGTCGCCGGAGAACAGATAGGTGTAGCGGCTGGTCACCTCGGCGCCGTCCACGCGCTCGGTCGCGTCCATGACCAGGGCGGCGTCCACACGTCCCGTCCTGGCGATCCGGCTGACCACGTTGCCCCAGAACGTCTGGACGTTCGCCGGGTAACGGTCGTCGATCTCGGTGTAGTCGCCGGTCGAATAGCGGACGTACCGGCCGCCGGAGAACACGTACGTCCTGCCGTCCTTGCCGACGAAGGCCGCGTCCACCCTGCCGAACGGAAGGCTGTCCCAGTGCTCGGCCAGCGTGCGCGGCTCCGACCACCAGCGGTGCCTGCTGTCGAACACGACGAACCGGTCACCGGAGAACAGGTACGTCCGCCCGTCCGGCCCGGTGAACACCGCGTCGATCACCGCGAAGCGCGGGTCGGCCGCCAGCGTGGCGGGCAGGTTCCACCAGTTGTCGGACACCGGCCTGGGGTAGCCGGCGTCGGGCACGGTGTAGTCCCTGGTGGAGTAGCGGACGTAGAAGTCGCCGCCGTCCGCGTGCGCCTCGATGTGCAGCGGGTCGCTCCTGAGGGTCACCTCGACGCCCTGCTCGGTGCGCACGTGCCACTCCGGGGCGGCGCCGCGCGCCCGCGCGTCCTCGGCGAAGGACAGGCCGTGCTCCAGGAACCGGCGGCGCAGCGCGGGCGACAGCCGCCCGGCGTCCAGCTCGGGCACCTGGGCCAGGGGCAGGTCGAACAGCCGCCCGCCGACGCCGAACAGGTACGTCCCGCCGTCCATGACGAAGGAGGCGTTCACCCGGCGCAGGCCGCCCCAGTCGCCGGCGATGCGGCGCGGGTAGCCGAGGTCCACGACCGAGTAGTCCGCGCCGGAGTACCTGATGTACCGCTCGCCGCTGAACAGGTAGGTCCGGCCGTCGAGCCCGGTCAGCCCCGAGTCCACCACGCCGCCGGGCAGCGCGTCGGCGACCTTGCCCCAGCGCTCGGCCGTCGGTTCCGGCACGCCCACGCCGGAGTCGCCGGCGGCGATCGTCCGGCCGTCCTTGAACAGGTGGACGAGCCCGCCGGAGTCGGTGAAGGCCGCCTCGATCCCCGTCTCGAACTCGCCGGGCAGGCCGCGGAAGCGGGACTCGATCCGTCTCGGGTAGCCGTCGTCCACCCGTACGCCGTCGTTCTCCAGGCTGTCGGAGTAGGCGACCACCTGGTTGCCGCGCAGCAGGTGGACCAGGCCGTCGCCGCCGACGAACGCGCTGTCCACGCGCTCGGCGCCGTCGAAGGCGTTGCGTACGCGTCCCCAGCGGGCGGAGACGGGCTGCTCGCCACGCTCGGTGTCGAGGTGACGGCCGCCGGTGAACAGGTGCGTGCGGCCGTCCCCGTCCTGGAAGGCCGCGTCCAGCGAGGCCCGGAAGTCCGCGGGCAGCGGGGTGTCGTGGCCCTCCGCCGACCACCACTCCGCGAGGCCGCGCGGGTAGCCCTCGTCCACGGCCGAGTAGTCCGAGCCCGAGTAGCGGACGTACTGGTCGCCGCAGAACAAATAGGTCCGGCCGTCCTCGTCCACGAAGGCGCTGTCGATCCGCCCCGGGGCGTCGAAGTTGTTCCTGACCTTGCCCCACACCTGGTCGCGCGGGGCCCAGCGGATGCTGCCGGGCTCCTTGACGTACAGGTGGGAGGCGCCGTCGAGGCCGCGGCCGATGATCCACTCGGCGCCGCCGGGATGCGCGAAGGCGGCGTCCACGCCGGTCAGCTCCGCGAATCTGGGCGCCAGCTCGATCAGCGGCTTCGGCCGGGGGTCAGCCAGTTCGTACGTGGTCCCCGAGTACACCCAGTAGCCGCCGGGCGCGAACAGGTAGATGTTCCCGTCGCCGCTCCTGAGCACGGCGTCGATGGTCTCGACGTTCGGCGGCAGCGCCAGCGGCTCGGGGTACTTTCCGGTCAGGTCCTGGTCCTGGAAGGCGACGGCGACCTCGGTGGGGTCCATGCCGAGCTTCCCGGCCAGCGCCGCGAAGCGCCGGACTCGCCGGTAGACGGCCCGCAGGTGCGGGTCGGCGGGCACGGCGGTGACCTCGCCGCTCTCGTCCCCGGCCGCGAGGACCGGCGGGACCAGCACCTCCAGCGCCTCGGGCAGGCTGCCGGCCACCCCGGCGCAGATCGCCGCGACCGTCGCCTCCGGCACGCCGAACCCGTCGGCGAGCACGGAGGTCAGCGCCGTCTCCTGCGCCCGCGCCCCGCGCTCCAGCGCGGCGGTGATCTCCCTGACCGCCTCCGCGGTCCGCACCGCCACCGGGTGCAGCAGGAAGAAGACGTCCTTGGCGAAGTCCTCCAGGCCCGGCAGCGTGAACTCCAGCGCGTTCCCGACGTTGCGGAAGCGGTCCAGGGCCTCGCGGCGCACCGCGTGCGCGCCGTCGAGGTGCCCGGCCGCGACCAGCATCGCGGCCACCCGCCCCTGCTCCTCCTCGTCGAACCCGAGCTCCCCGAGCGCCTCCATGTCCAGCCTGTACGGCTTCTCGTCCCGTACGCACTCCTCGATCCGGGCCGCCACGACGGCCGTCTCCGCCGCCGTGAACCCGTCGCCCAGCGTCAGGCCGTCCAGGTCGGCGGCCACCCGGCCGTCGCGGAGGTAGGCGCCGTCGAGCGCGTCCAGCACCCGCTGCGCGACGGCCTCGTCCGCGACGTCGGCGAAGTCGTCGGCGGTGAAGGTGTACAGCTCCTCCTCCAGCGCCGCGATCTGCTGCCTGATCGCGTCCAGGACGAACCGCCGGTGCGGGTAGAACTCCGGCGCGAGCGCGAAGTCGTCGATCCTGAGCCCGGCCAGCGCCACTTTGTCCAGGTAGTTCCCGTCCGCGTCCAGGTAGCCGTTGAAGCGCAGGCTCTCGGCCAGCCGGACGGCGTTCAGCCGGCGCCCGGCGAAGATCTCGGGGTCGAGCGCCAGCGGCTCCCGGCCGAACTGCTCGATCCGGGCGCGCAGCTCGTCGAGCACGGCCGGGGCGACGTCGGTCAGGCCGGCGTTCAGCAGGAGGCGGCCGACGTTCTCCTCGTCGGCGAAGAAGCCGGGCGAGGACACCGCGCCGTCGGCGTCGATGTAGCCGTGGTGGATCAGGTTGTCGTACAGCTCGGCCTGCTGCTCCTCCGTCAGGCCGCCGAGCGTGGCCAGGTCCGACGGGTAGAACGACGAGGTGCCGTTCGACACGCTGTTGATCAGCTTGAACAGCGGCTCCCTGAAGGACTCGAAGTCCCGCTCCAGCCGCAGCCCGTGGTCGCTCACCGGCATGTCCTCGGTGACCAGCCGTCCGTCGGCGCGCAGCCGTCCGCAGAAGACGAGCTGGGCGTAGATCTTCCCGGCCGTCCGCTCGCCGAGCCCGAGCCCGGTGAAGTCGTCGGCGACGATCACCCCCAGCCCGGTCACCGCGTCGTACGCGGCCGCCTCGGCCTCGGCCGGGTCGAGCCGGAGCAGCCGGTCGTCCCGGGCCGAGACGACCCCGCGCCCGTGGCCGCCCAGGATGTCGTGGACGGCCTGCGCCGCCCGCTCCCCGAACCGGTCGCCGGCGAACAGGGCGGGCGCGCGGGCGACCGTCCCGAACCGCTGGTTGAGGCTCTCCAGGACGCCGACCTGGTCCGCGTCGTCGCGCGCCGCCGACCGGCCGCCCAGGATCTCGACCAGCTCGCGGCTGCCGAACCCGGCGGCCTGCGTCCAGCGGGCCAGGGCCTGCAACGTCTGCGCCAGCCACAGGCAGGAGCCCGGATCGGCACCCTCCAGGATGCGGTGGCAGTCGCCGGTGCCCGGCTCGACCGTGCCCAGCACGGAGAACGTGGAGTGGCGCAGCACCGACGGGTCGCTCTCCAGGACCTCCATCAGGTCGAACAGCTCGCCGGCCGAGATCCCGAGCGTCGAGACGAACCGCCCGGCCCGCTGGAGCAGCACGATCGCGGGCAGCCCGATCTCGCCCCGGTCGAACGGGCTCGGCTCCAGCGCGTCGTAACGTTCCCGGTAGCGCCGTACGACCTCGGCCAGGTCGCTCTCCGTCGTGCCGATGGAACGTGCCAGCCTGCGCCGGTACTCCTTGTTGTGCGGGGCCATGATGTCGCCCGAGACGCGCGGCAGGTCCTCCAGCCCGGCCGGGCGGATCGGCACGACGAGCCCGCACACGTCGTCGACGGCGAGGTCGTGGCCGCGCGCCAGGTGGACCACCACCGCGAGGGTCCGCAGCGCGGCCGCGTCCAGGACGCCGCCGCAGCAGGAGGTGAGCACGCGGTCGAGGTCGGTGGTGCTCAGGCCGGTCCTGCGGGCCAGCCGGACGAGCCTGCTCACCCGGTCGAACCAGTACGGCGGGACCGGCCCCGGCCTGCCGTCCACGACGGTGCCCAGCTTGGCGCCGTCCTCGGACATCGTCACCGGTGCGCCGCCGAGGTTGACGAAGAACTTCGCCGGCGGCCGGTCCGGGTCCTCCGCCTGCACGAGCAGTTCCCGCAGCTCCAGCGCGGTCAGCCCGGTGGCCTCGCGGAAGCGCCCGACGTTCTCCAGCACGTTCAGCCGGTCCTGGTCCGGCAGCCCGTAGAGGCGTTTGACCTGCGTCTCGCTCGTCGCGGCCGTCGTCGCGTTGGTGACGTCCTCCGGGGACAGGCCGAGATACAGCCGGGCCACCGTGCCGGGGTCGGCGTCCGGGGCGAAGAGGCGGTAGAGCTCGTCCGGGCCCAGCCGCAACCGGCCCAGGTGGTTCCTGAACCGCTCCTCCCGCAGCGAGAACGGCATCGAGAACGGGAAGGCCAGCCCGCGCATCACCTCGTACGGGTCCTGCCCGACGAGCTTCTCCAACACCTCCACGACGATGTCGAGGTAGGGCGACTCCGTGAACGTGTTCTCGGCGTCGAGCAGGATCTTCCGCAGATCCGGCCGGCGCTCCCGGTCGAGCAGGGACGGCTGCCGGAAGACGTTCTCGATGAGCCCCAGCAGGTCCACGAGGTAGGCGCCCGGCGAGAACACCGTACGGGCCTCGTCCTCCTGCCGGTGGTCGAGTTCGACGTCGAACAGCTGCTCGTAGTTCGGTATGGATTCGCCCCTGGCCACGTGTCCTCCTCTGAGGAGCTCCTGTGTTCCCGCCGGTCCTCGGACTCAGAGGCACGCGACCCTCCAGGAATACGCCTGCCGGGCGGCAGGTCCACCTCCGTGTCCGGAACCGGACAGTCGATCACCTGCCACCCGGGCTTGGGGGCGTCCTCGGGGGTCTAGTCGGCCGCTCCCCCGCCGAAGACCTCCTCGACCAGCCGCTGCACGGCCGTCTGGAACGCCGCCGCCTGGGACATCGCGGCGTCGTCCACGTAGGTCACCGAGGCGGTCAGGGTCGTGCCGCCGTCGGGCGTGCTGTACATCAGCGCCGCCGAGCCCGCGATGCCGCCGTTGTGGGTGATGACGGTGCCGCCTCCGGTCCCCGTGTCCTGGACGAACAGCCCCAGGCCGTAGCCGACCTTGGGGTGGACGTCGCGCATCTCGGCCAGCAGGTGGGACGGCAGCAGCCTGCCGCCCAGCAGGCCGGAGATGAAGGCGTGCAGGTCCTTGGTGGTCGAGATCATGTCGCCGCCGGTGGAGATCCAGGAGGGGTTCTGGCGGGTGACGTCGACCGTCTTCTCCTGGCCGTCCTCCTCGTACCGGTAGTAGGCGTGGGCGTGCGGCCCGGCGATCTCCGTGTCGGTGCCCGGCACGACGGTGTCCTTCAGCCCGAGCGGCTCCAGGACGCGCCGCCGCATCTCCTCGGCGAACGGCCGGCCGGTGACCTTCTCGATCAGCAGCCTGACCAGCACGTAGTTGGTGTTGGAGTAGCTCCAGTCCGTCCCCGGCTCGAAGCGGGCGGGCTTGGACAGCGCGAGCCGTACCAGCTCCTCCGGCTGGTAGGTCCTGAAGCGGTCGTCCACCCACTCCTTGCCCGACCAGACGATGCCCGGCACGACGGTCCCGTCCTCGTAGTACTCGCCGGTGAAGTTGAACACGCCGCTGGTGTGCTGGAGCAGCATCCGCACGGTGATCCGGCGGTCCAGGCCGTACTCGGGCAGGTGGTCGTCCACGAGGTCGTCCAGCGCGATCGTGCCGTCGGCCACGAGGCTCAGGGCGAGGGCGGCGGTGAAGGTCTTGGTGACGCTGCCGACCCGGAACCGACCATTCGTGGGCGGCTCGGCGAGATCGCCCAGCTCGCGCACCCCCGCGCTGCCGACCCACTCACCCCGCTCGTCGTTCACGCGCAACTGCATCCCGACAAAGCCGGAGTCCACGATCTCCTGGATGATCTTCTGCAGCTCCGGGCGCTCGGCCTGGCTGTTCACGGAAACGCCGTCGTTCGTCATGATTTATACGCCTTTCAGAGCTGTCGGGCCGCAATCCCCGAACCGGTGATGAACCAACCATCCCGGACCGCCCTGACGCCGGACCGTCATCGCCCTGACATGCGCGCTGACATGGCATTTTCCGGGCGGCGGCTAGCGATGGCTCCGGTGCGCGGTCTCCGGACCCACCACCCGCAGCAGCTCCAACGCCTCGAACGTCTTCGACCCCGGCGGCGGCGCGAAGATCAGCAGCCGCTGGTCCTCGTCCGGGGCCAGCAGCACCTCGTAGTCGAACTCCATCGCGCCGATGGCCGGATGCCGGATCCGCATGCGGCTGCTGCGGCGTACCGCGACCTCGTGACGCTCCCACAGCGAGACGAACTCCGGGCTGGCCCGGCGCAGACGCTCGACCAGCGCCCGGGCCGGCTCGTCGTTGCCACGGCGGACCACCGCCGCGCGCAGGTCGGCCACGTGCACACGGGAGCGCTCGGCGTGCTCCTCCTCCGGATACGCCTCGCGCCTGAGCGGATCGCTGAACCAGCGCCACACGATGTTGCGGTCGGGCTGCTCGACCGTGCAACTGCACCCGAACAACGACTCGGCCATGGCGTTCTGCGCCAGCACGTCACCGAGGTCGCTCAGCACCTGCGCCGGGGTGCCGACGAGGCGGTCGAGCAGGTAGAGCAGGCTCGGCTTGACGTGCTCGCCCGCCCGCGGCCCGGCCGGTGGACGGTGCCCGGCCAGCAGGTAGAGGTGGTCGCGTTCGTCGCCCGTCAGCCGCAGCGCCCGCGCCAGCGCGCCCAGCAACTGGGTGGACGGCTGCGGGCTGCGTGCCTGCTCCAACCGCATCAGGTAGTCGGCCGACATGCCCGCGAGCTGAGCCACCTCCTCCCGCCGCAGCCCAGGGGTACGGCGGCGCGGCCCCGACGGCAGCCCCACCTCGCCGGGCAGCAGCCGCTCCCGCGAGCGGCGAAGGAAATCGGCAAGCTCCTCGCGATCCATGCACCCCATCCTGCAACATCACGAAATATCGCAGTCTAGGACTCCTTGTCCTAGGGAGTCCGGTCCGCTCCTCATCCGGCACGCCGGCTGGCACGGTGACGTCCATGACCCACCACCTGACCGTCTCCGGAACCCGCGTCGCCTACCGCACCCTCGGCGACGGCCCCGCCCTGGTGCTCCTGCACGGCACCGGCCCGGGGTCGGTGACCTGGGACGGCGTCGCCGGCCACTTCACCGACCGCAACACCGTGATCCTCCCGGACCTCGGCGGCAGCGACCTCGCCGAGGACGACGGCGCCCCCCTGACCGTCGAGGGCCTGACCCGGCAGCTCGCAGCCGTCATCGAGCACTCCGGCAAGGCGCCCGTGGACCTGCTCGGCTTCTCCCTGGGCGCGGTGGTCGCGCTGTCCCTCGCCGCCACCCGTCCCGAACTGGTCCGCCGCCTGATCCCGATCTCAGGCTGGGCCCACACCGAGGACGCCTACCTCCGCACCGCCCTGCAGATCTGGCTGAGCCTGGCCGGCACCCCGGACGCCTTCGCCCGCTTCTCCATGCTGACCGCCTTCAGCCGCCGCCACCTCAACTCCCTCAGCCCCGAGGACCTGGAGAGCCGGGCGACGTACTTCCAGCCGCACCCCGGCCGCCTGCGCCAGATCGACCTCGGCCGCCGCGTGGACCTGCGCCACCTGCTCCCCCGCATCCAGGCCCCCACGCTGGTCGTCGGCGCCGCCCATGACGGCCTGATCCCGGTGGAGAACTCCCGCGAGCTCCACGCCGCCATCCCCGGCAGCTCCTACCTCGAACTCGACACCGGCCACGTCTCCAGCGCCGAACGCCTCGACGACTTCGTCAAGCTCGTCCGCGACTTCACCGCCTGACCCGGTTCCCCCGACGAAGACAGCGGGGGCCGGTCCGCACGCGCAGACCCAGCCCCCGCCGCCGACCCGTTCGCTCAGGCCAGCGTGTCCTTGATCTTGATCTGACCGCCGTCGATCACGAACCTCTGGTTGTCGTTGCCGGCCTGACACTCCCACTGGTAGATCCGGACCCCGTTGCCGCGGTCGTTGGTGACGTCGATGCACTTCGGCCGCGACGTCCCCAGCGTGTCCTTGATCTTGATCTGGCCCCCGTCGATCACGAACCTCTGGTTGTCGTTGTTGGCCTGGCACTCCCACTGGTAGATCCGGACCCCGTTGCCGCGGTGGTTGGTGGCGTCCACACACATCGGCCGCGACGTCCCCAGCGTGTCCTTGATCTTGATCTGGCCTCCGTCGATCACGAACTTCTGGTTGTTGTTGCCGGACTGACATTCCCATTGGTAGATCCGGACCCCGTTGCCGCGATCGTTGGTGACGTCGATGCACAAGGGGTTCGGAGCGGAGGCCGCGGCAGGCAGGACGAGACCCGCACTGACGGTGGTGACGAGAACGGCTCCGGACAGAAGACGGCGAACAAGCAGCATGATTGTCCCTCCGAGGGTGCGTTGAACAGGGCTAGAGCACCATGCCGCAACTCACCGTGTTGGATCAATCACCTTCCGTTGACAGTCTCCTATCCCCGCTCAACCAGGGAGCCGCCCAGCGCCGGGCGATGCCATCGACGGGCCTTGCCCGCTGCCTCGCAACGGCACTGCTGTACGGCCACGCAAAAGGCCCTCCCGGAACATCCGAGAGGGCCTTCAGAACTGGGAGCCGCCTTGGGGATTCGAACCCCAGACCCCTTCATTACGAGTGAAGTGCTCTGGCCGACTGAGCTAAGGCGGCGTGCCGTACGGCTTGAAGGAGTCTACAGGAGATCGAGGGGTTCTTGCTCCTCCTGATCACTGGATGCCGGGACAGATCACGCCATCTCCCGGCGGCACCCCCTCCACCAGATACCGATCGACGGCGTCGTCCACGCACGGCGAGCCGCCCCCGTACGCCGTGTGCCCGTCGCCGTCGTAACCGAGCAGCACGCCGGACCGGAGTTCCCCCGCCAATGCCCGAGCCCACCCGTACGGCGTCGCCGGGTCGCGTTTCGTGCCGACGACCAGGATCGGAGGAGCGCCCTCGGCGGTCAGCGGATGTGGCGAGAAGGTCGGCCGAGCCGGCCAGAAGGCGCACGGCAGCGACGACCACACGATGTACGGCCCGAACCGGGGCGCCTCCCTGGACGTCTCCGCCGCGTCCGTCGCGAAGGCCGCGGCCGTCGTCGGATACGGGCCGTCGACGCAGTTGACCGCCAGGCCGGCCTCCAGCTGGTTGGAGTAGGTGCCGTCGTCCTGCCTGCCCGCGAGCTGGTCGGCGTTCCGCAGCAGGAGAGAGCCGTCGCCCTTCAGCGCCCGGCGCAGCGCCTCGGTGAGCTCCGGCCAGGAGGCGCGGTCGTAGAGCGGCGTCAGCGCTCCGAGGGTGACCAGCGCCTCGCTGACCGGCCGCCCACCCCCTTCCAAGGGCCGGGCGTCGGCACGGCGGAGCAGGGCCCCGACCTCGTCCATCGCTGCTTCGACATCGCGTCCGGCGAACGGGCAGTCCCGGCCGCTCAGGCAGTCCTCGACGTATGCGCGCAGCGCCTTCTCGAACCCCACCGCCTGCTCCGCGTTCATCCGCACCCGCGAGCCAACCGGATCGAGGGCGCCGTCCAGCACGAGCGCCCGCACCTTGTCAGGGAACAGATCGGCATAGACAGCCCCGAGGAAGGTCCCGTACGACTTGCCGAGATAGGTGAGCTTCCGGTCGCCCAGGGCCTGACGCAGCCGGTCCAGGTCGCGGGCGACGTCCACGGTCCCGAGGTGGGGCAGCAGCCGGGCGGCGTGCTGCCGGCAGCCTGCCGCGAACCTCCGCGCCGCGGCCTCCAGTTCCCCTTGCTCCGCGGCGGTGTCGGGCGTGGTCTCCATGGCCACGAACGCGTCGAGCCGCTCGTCGTCGAGGCATTCGACCGGCGCCGACCGTCCCACCCCGCGGGGATCGAACCCCACGACGTCGAACCGCTCCCGCACCTTCGCGCTCACCGCGAGCCGGGCGGCCCTGGCGTACTCGACCCCGGAGGCCCCCGGCCCGCCGGGGTTCACCACCAGGGAGCCGAGCCGCGGCCCGCTCGCGGGCAGCCGGACGACCGCGAGCTCAAGCTGCTCACCGTCGGGCTCCCCGTGATCGAGCGGCACCCGCAACGCCGCGCACTCGAACCCGTCACCGCAATCGGACCAGCGGAGCCCTCGCACCGCCCGCTCCTCCCTGCCGCACCCGCCGGCGAGGAGCACCGCCGACACCGTGACCCCGGCCGCGACACCACGCGACACCGGCGCCCACCACGAACCGGACATAGGCAGCAGGGCGGAGGCCCGCCACGAGCGGTAGTCACGCACCCCACCACCCAACCACCGCCGGCACGGGACACGCCGCGGAACCCCCGGCGCTCACCAGGACGAGAAGGAACGGCCCTCCCCCGGATGACTTCACGTCAAGTCAGGAGTTAGCCTGAAAAGACTGCTCCGTTCCCCCCGGGCACGGTCGCTCAGGCGACACGTCCGGAGGCAGTCGTCCGGTATGTCCGGCGAACAACGGAGGCATCCATGAACGGCTACCCGCAGATCGCGGACCACGGCATGATCGGAGACCTGCAGACCGCCGCGCTCGTCTCCGGCGACGGCACCATCGACTGGTGGTGCACGCCCCGGTTCGACTCCCCGAGCCTCTTCGCGTCCATCCTCGACAGCGGGCGCGGTGGGCACTGCCGGCTGGCCGCCGACGTGGACCGGGCCGACGAGACGACCGTCCGGCAGCTCTACCTGCCGGACACCGCCATCCTCGTCACCCGTTTCATGGGCCCCGGCGGCGTCGGCGAGGTCGCCGACTACATGGAACCGAACACCTCCGCCACGCCTTCCGGCCGGCACCGCCTGGTGCGGCTCGCCCGGGTGGTCCGCGGGAGCCTGCCCTTCACGTTCACCTGCCGTCCCCGCTTCGACTACGGGCGGGCACCGCACACGCTCGCCCTCCACGACGAGCGATCAGCGGTCTTCCAGGGCCCTGGCACGAACCTGCACCTGCAGGCCGCCGGCCCCATCACCCTGCGCCCCGACGGCGAGGACGTCGTGGCGGACTTCACCCTCCAGGCCGGCCAGACGGCCGCGATCGTCCTGACCAGCGACAGCGACGGCGACCAGCCCGTGCCGCCCGTTACCCCCGACAGCGCGCGCGACAGCTTCGAGACCTGCCGTGACTTCTGGCACGACTGGCTGCGCGCGTCCCGGTACCGGGGTCGCTGGCGTGACATGGTGAACCGTTCGGCGATCACGCTCAAGCTCCTGACGTACGCGCCCACCGGCGCCCCGATCGCCGCCGCCACGATGGGACTGCCGGAGCAGATCGGCGGCGAGCGCAACTGGGACTACCGCTACACCTGGGTCCGCGACGCCTCCCTGTCCGTCCGCGCCCTGATCGACCTCGGTTTCGTCGAGGAGGCCCAGGCTTTCCGTACGTGGCTGCGTGAACGCCTGATCGTCGGCCGCGCCTCGGGTGAGCCGCTGCAGATCATGTACCGGATCGACGGAGATCCCCTGTTGACCGAGGAAGTGCTCGGCCACCTGGAGGGATACCGGCAGTCCCGGCCGGTACGGGCCGGGAACGCCGCCGCCGACCAGCTCCAGCTCGACATCTACGGTGAGGCCGCCGACGCCCTGGCCCAGGCCCAGGAGGTCGGCGGCATCCGCGGCTGGCGGTCCTTCGCCAAGCTGCTCGACTGGCTGGCCGACACCTGGGACCGTCCCGACGAAGGCATCTGGGAGACCCGTGGCGGGCGCCAGGAGTTCACCTACAGCCGCCTGATGACCTGGGTCGCCTTCGACCGCGGCATCCGGATGGCCACCGCCTACTCCCGTCCCGCCGACCTCGTCCGCTGGAGGAGTGTCCGGGACGCCGTCTTCGACCAGATCGTCGACCGTGGGTGGAACTCCGAGCGGCAGGCGTTCGTCCAGCACTACGGCACCGACGTGCTGGACGCGTCGCTGCTGCTCATGCCCCGGGTCGGGTTCATCTCCCCCCGCGACCCGGCCTGGCTGAGCACCCTGGACGCCATCGACAAGGAACTGGTCAGCGACAGCCTCGTCTATCGCTACGACCCGGCCGCGTCCCCCGACGGCCTGCGCGGATCGGAAGGCACCTTCAACCTGTGCAGCTTCCTCTACGTCGAGGCCCTGGCCCGCGCCGGACGGCTCCAGCAGGCCCGGTACGCCTTCGACAAGATGCTCACCTACGCCAACCACGTCGGCCTGTTCGCCGAGGAGATCGGCCCGTCGGGCGAGCAGCTCGGCAACTTCCCGCAGGCGTTCACCCATCTGGCGCTCATCGCGGCGGCCATCGCCCTCGACGAACAACTTGAGGGCGCCGCCCCGGACGGGCGGTGAACCTCATGGCCTACCGAGCGGGCAGCCGGATCGCGGCGCCCAGCCCCACCAGGGCGAAGATCGCAAGAGCGATCATGGCGAGCGCATAGGACCGGTTCCCCTCGGCCAGCCCGGAGATGAGGATCGTGCCCGCGATCGCCGTGCCGAACGACGAGCCGAGGTTGGACACGCTGCGCGACAGCCCGGAGATCTCGCCCTGTTGCTCCTCGGGAAAGCTGGACTGCACGACGTTGACCGACGGGGTCAGCATCACGCCCACGCCCAGCCCGATGAGCAGCAGCCCCGGCACGAAGGCGACGACCCTCGACGACGCCCCGACCAGGGCGAGCAGGACCGCGATCCCGGTCACGGTCATGGCGAAACCCGCCGAGATCAGGTTCTTCTGGGAGTGCTTCCTGGTGAGCCGCTCCGCCGCCAGCGACGTCAGCAGGACCCCCACGGTCGCCGACGTGAAGATGACGCCCGTCTGGATCGCGTTGTACCCGCGGACCTTCTGCAGGAAGACCGCGACGACGAAGGACGTCCCCATGAGCACCAGCCACTGCATGTTCTGGGTGACGAGGCCGAGATTGGACGTGCGGTTCCGGAAGAGCCGGGTCGAGAGCAGCGGCTCCTTCCCCGCGCGTTCCCGAGCGCGGATGTGCAGGAGGAACCAGACCAGGAACCCGGCCCCGACGACGAGGAACGCCACCATCAGCACGGCGTTCTTGCTCGCCTGGAGGATCCCGAACACCACGAAGAACATGCCGACGGCCGACAGGACCGCCCCGGCGCCGTCGAAGGGACGGGTCGGATCCGGCGCCACCGGGTCGGCGATCCGGCGGCTGAGGAAGACGATCACCGCGACGACCACCGCCTGGAAGACGAACGCGGCCCGCCAGGTGATCGCCGTCGCGATGAATCCGCCGATCAGCGGGCCCGCCGCCGCTCCCACCCCGCCCAGTCCGCTGATCAGGCCGAAGGCCCTGGCCCGCGACCGCAGATCGTCGAACGCCATCGTCGCGAGGATGTAGACGGGCGGGATCAGCAATGCGGTCCCGACGCCCTCAAGGACCGAGTTGCCGACGATCAGCACTGCCAGGCTGGGTGAAAAGGCGCTGGTCAGAGCGCCGATCCCGTACAGGGTGAGCCCTGCGAGGAAACACCTCTTGCGTCCCCAGCGGTCGGTCAGCTTGCTGCACGGGATCATCAGCACGGCCATGATCAGCAGGAACAGCGTGATCGTGCTCTGCACGCCCTCCACCGTGGTGTCCAGGTCCCGGCCGATGTCGTTGATCATCACGTTCATGTTCGAGCCGGCGAAGCTGCAGATGAACTGGGCCAGCGCCAGAGGGGCCAGAGGGCTCTTCGCGAAGGCGTCCGGGCCGGTGCCGGTCACGTTCCGCCCCGCCGGTGCAGCCCACCGCCCGGACCGGCGCGGAAACCCTCACGGACGGGATCGCCGCGGCACATCGTCCACCTCCCTCGATCCGAAACTCACTGGGACTTCCGCCCCGGGAAGCTCCCGGCACACCACGCGGCGGACCGGCCACCCCGGCTCAATGCTGGAACGCGGCCTTCAGCACCACGATGACCAGCCCGAGCAGCAGATTGACCACGCTCGTGACCAGGACCATCCGAGACGAGGCACCGATCCCCACGGCCGCCGCAGCCGACCAGCCGACCTGCCCGGCCACCGCGACCGCGATGGCCAGCCACGCCGTGCCCTGCGGTTCGAGACCCAGCAGCGGTCCGACGGCCACGGCGACGGCCGGCGGCACGGCCGCAGTGACGATCGGCCATTCCTCGGCGCAGGCCCGGCGGATGTCGGCCACGCTCATGCTCTGGAAGACCGCACGGGCGCCGAACAGGCGGGCGTGCACATGAGCGGCCCAGAACACCACGCTGGTCCCCAGCAGCAAGACGATCATCTCCAGGCGCGGGAACCTGCCGAGCGACGCGGTGCCCGCCACCACCGAGGCGGCGAGCAGTGATCCGTAGACGGCACCGGTGTAGTCCTTGTGGGCGCCGCCGGCCGGCGACCGATGACCGTCGGCCGGATCGGGCACCTTCCCCATGGCGACCTCTCTCGGTGGTGGCCGCGCGGTCAGCGAGGCTCGGCCGTGCGCGCCACGGATCCGTGGTGGCGCGAGACGGTTCCGTTCACCGGGCGCCGGTCCCCTCCATCATCTCGCGCAGCTGCGCTTCCTCCTCGCGGTTGAGCGAGGTCTGGATGACATGCCCGCCGTACGACTGGATCTGCGGGATCACCTTGTCCGGGGTGCTCTGCACGACCAGGACGAACAGCGCGGCGGTGCCGGGTTCCAGCGTGTCGGCGAGCTCCCTCATGAACTCGTCGTTGACGCCGGCGTCGGTCAGCGCTCCAGCGGCCGCTCCGGTGGCGGCGCCCAGCGCCATGCCGAACAGCGGCATGAAGAACAACAGCCCGATCAGGCCACCCCACACCGCTCCGCCGGCCGCCCCCATGCCGGTCGTCCCCTTGGTCTGGAGCAGCTTGATCGTGCCGTCGGCCCGGCGTTCGACGATGGCCATGTCCTCCATCGTGATCAGGTTCTGCCGTTGCAGGTCGGCGAGGCGATCACGTACGGCGATGGCGGTGGCGACGTCCGGGTAGGAGATCGCGATGAGGTGGCTCATGGGGCTGTTTCCTTCTGATCGGTTGCGTCGACGAACAGGTGGTCCAGAGGGCAGCACCCCACATCACGGCACGTACGGGGGCAACCTCTGCCAGACCCGCCCTCCCTGCTTCTGATCCCCCCTTTCCGATCGGGCGGCCACCGCGAGGAGGCAAAAGATTTCCATGGGGCAAATCTGTGCAGCCTTTCGGATTCGGCCCCCAGCACGCCGAGAAGGCATCGGCCAGGCAAACGGAAGCAGGGCCTTTTCATGCCCGTCGTCGAGGGTGAGCGGCCGTGGTCACGGGGACCATCCACTTCGCCCTCTTTCTGGTGAGGCGTGATGGAGAGGCGGGGGCTGCCATGGGCTGTTTGTTCGCGGTTTTTGCGGGGCTGTTTCCACGACTCGCCGTCTTCATCATCTGGGTGGCGCGGCCCGCGCTGGTGAGCGCCGCCTTCGACACCTGGATCTGGCCCCTGCTCGGCCTGATCTTCCTGCCGTTCACCACGTTGATGTACGTGATCCTCTACATCCCCGGTGTCGGACTCAGAGGAGTGGACTGGTTCTGGATCGCCGTGGCGGTCGTGCTGGACCTCGTCCACTGGGTCGGCACCGCGACCCAGCGTCGCCGGATCCCCGGCTATCCCCAGGGCTGACCGGCCCCCCGCTCCACCCGCCGGAGGGCACGTCACTTCGGCGGCGGCGCACCGTGCCCGCCCTTCGGCGGCGGCGCTTCCCCGGGTCCGCCCTTCGGCGGCGCCGCTTCGGCGGCCATGACCTCCCGGAACTCCTGACGCGTGGCGAACGTGTCGACCAGCGACAGCAGCATGGCCACCACCGGGATGGCCAGCAGCGCACCCATCGCGCCGAACAGCGACGCCCCCAGGATCACGGCGGCGAAGGACACCCCGGGATGGATGTCCACCGCCCGCGAACTGATCTTCGGCTCCAGCGTCAGGTTCTCCACCTGCTGGTACACGATGCCCCAGGCCAACGCGGCCACGCCGATCCAGGGCCGGGACGAGACCAGCCCCACCACCACCGGCAGGGCGATGGAGATGTAGGTGCCGATGGTGGGCACGAGCTGGGCGACCAGCCCCGTCCACGCCCCGAGCGCCAGCCAGGAGGGCATGCCGAGCAGCAGGAACACCAGGGCCGAGGCCGTGCCGTTGATGGTGGCCAGAATGAGCCGGGAGGAGACGTAGCCGCCGGTCTTGATCATGGACACGTCCCAGACGCTGATGAAGACCTGCTGGACCCGGCCGGGCAGCAGCTGCGCGAGCCACCGGCGCAGCCTCGGCCCGTCGGCCGAGAAGTAGAACGTCAGCAGCGCCAGGGTGAACAGGTTGAACACCGTTCCGGTTACCGTGCCCAGCAGACCCAGGATCCCGCCGAGCGCACCCTGCGCGTACTCGGCCGCCTGCTGCGGGGTGAGGTTGATGGAGTGGAGGATGTCGGAGATCTCGTAACGGGTGCCGAACCGGGTGTTGACCCAGTCGACGACGCCGGTGATGACCTCGGGCAGGGCCTTCAGCAAGACCGCGACCTGTTGCACGAACATGCTGCCGAACAGCACGAGGAAGATCACGAAGGCCAGGATGAACAGCGTCATCACCAGCAGTGTCGCCCTGCCCCGTGGCATGCGCCGCGACATGCGGCGCACGGCGGGCTCCATGGCCAGCGAGAGGAACCACGCCATCACCAGCATGGCGATCAGCGGACCCGCGTCGGTGAGCACGAACCGGAGGAAGAAGGCCACCGCGACGACGGCCGCCACGGCGAGCCCGGCCCGCCAGACGTTGGCAGGCGACAGCAGCACCTGCACCGCGGGCACGCCGCCGCTCGACTCCACCGGCTTCTTCATGGCTGGCTCTCCAGGCTCTGGAACCCACCTCCCGTGACTGCGCGCGGACGGCGGCCCTCGGCGCGTCCAGCCAGTGGCTTGAGCTGCGTCGTACACGGAAGCGACGCACCCAACGTACGACGGCCGACCGCTCCAGCCCGGCATCTACCGCCTGCTCGGCTTGTCCGCGGACGAGCCGAGCCGAGCATCACCTGGACCAGAACGGGATGAGTTGTCTAGCTTTCCTCCCCTTCGCCGGAAGACTGCTGATCGGCTGGTTCCTCCTGGGTGCCGTACATCGTGTCGTGCTGGATGCGAGGCGAACACACCGACGCGGACGGGCACGCGCAGCGCCTCCCGCCGTCGTCCAGGCGCACCGTCACCGTGTCGCCCGGGACGTTGTGCCCCGTCACGACCCCGTCGCCCTGAGGCGTGCTCACCCGGCTTCCCGCGCGAGGCATTCTGTACCGGCTCTCGACGTACAGCGGGTGCTCGTACTTCAGGCAGCACATGAGCCGCCCGCAAGCTCCCGCGATGCGCAGTGGATTGACCGGAAGGTCCTGGTCCTTCGCCATGCGCACGGACACCGGCTCGAAGTCCTTCAGGAAGGTGGCGCAGCACAGGTCACGGCCGCAGGGACCGATGCCGCCCTGCAACCGCGCCTCGTCCCGGGGGCCGATCTGCCGCAACTCGACCCTGGCCCGCAAGTTACGGGCCAGGTCGCGGACCAGGGCCCGGAAGTCGACCCGATGAGGGGCCGAGAAATAGACGGTGTAGACGTTGTCCTGGTCGAGATAGTCGATGCCGACGACCTTCATCGGCAGCCCATGTCGTTTGATCAGCTTCTTGGACACGCTGCGGGCCTCGGCCCTGCGGCGTTTGTTGGACTCGTCGCGCGAGAGGTGTTCCTCTTCCGCCGGCCCCGCGCACACGGGCAGACCGTCGATGTCCTCGCTCGTGTACTGCGGCGCCCACACACACTCCGCCACCTCGGGACCCGAGTCGGTCGGCACCAGCACCTTGTCGCCGACCTTGGGGGCGTGCCCGCCCGGATCGAGGTAGTAGAGCCTCCCGTAGCGCGTGAAGCTCACGGCCATGATCATTCCCATGGGCTAGAGCTCGCCTCCCTGACGGCCTCGGGGGTTGTTACGGCCTTCCGTTGCCACACTACGTGGGTCCACCCGGCGAACGTGAGGGGCACCGAGCCCGATCTTGAATCAGCCGCCCTCCCGGCACCACTTGTCCTTCGGCAGACTCACCCGGTAGCCGGTCAGGGTCAGCCTCTCGATCAGGCAACGCTGCACGACGACGGATGCGACGCCCCGCTGATGCCTCAGGGTCTTGACCAGCCCGCTCCAGTCGTCGAGCTCCGACCTCATGCGCAGCCGGTACGACTCCGGCATGTCCTCGACCCTGGTGGCGGCGACCAGGGCCTTGTTGTCCTCGTACTCGCGCTTGAAGTTCTCGTACGCCGACGTCTGGTCCTCGTAGAAGATGGACTTCACCTGCTTGGACGCCTTCAGCAGCGCGAGGACCTTGTCCTTCTGTCTCGTCGTGATCCCCTTTCCCTCCTTGATGACCTGCTCGCCGTCCGATGCTCGTTCGGCACCGCAGGTGGGCAGCGCCGTGCCGTCCTTGCAGAGGAAGACGCTGATCTGAGCCTCCGATGGCCGAAGGGAGACAGCAGCGGGCACCAGGTCGATGTCCTCGATCCCGGGGAGCCGGGCAAGTGCCTGCTTCACCTTCACCGGATCCGTGCCGGGCTCAAGTCGCAGCCGGAACGACGCATGCAGGTCGTCGGCCGTCACCGCGTCGAGCACCTGCTGATTGTGCGCGAAATCCTGTCGGAAAGCAGCGAGGACCGCCTCCCGGTCGAAGAACGTCACCGAGACGACGCCGGGCACCTCCTTCGCCGCCACCTCGATCGACTTCGCCTGCTCGGGTGTGACGTCCTGCCCCTTGCAGGACGGCGCCTTCCCACTGGCCGTCCTCGAACAGAGATAGATCGTCAACTCCGACGAATCGGACCGCCCATCGGTGGGAGCGGCCAGCGTCACCACGTGCTCGTCTCCTCGAACCCCCAGCCAGACGGCGGTCGTCGCCCCCGCGAGCACCACCGCCACGGCCGCGCTCACCAGCCGCAGGTCCATCCGGCTCCGGCGCCGCTCGGGCGCCCGCAGCGGCTTGAGCGCGCCCGTGTCGACCGTCGCGCCCGCCTCGACGAGCGCCTCCCGCAGTCTGTCTTCCATCGGGCTGTTCATGATTCCTCCCCAAGCGCCCGGCCGAGGGCGGCGAGCCCTCGCGCGATCGTGGACCTGGCCGTGCTCGCGTTGACGCCCATGGTCTCGGCGATCTCCTGGTCGGACAGATCGAAGTAGTAGCGCAGGGTCAGCGCCTCGCGCTGCCTGCGCGGCAGCTCCCGCAGGGCGAGCAGCACCTCGCGCCGTTCCTCGCCCAGCAGCGCGGCGCTCTCGGCCGACCAGACCGGCGGCTCGTAGGGCACCGCCCGCCGGAACACCGTCGCCCGTCTGCGCAGGACGGACCGGCACCCGTTGAGCACGGCGGACCGCACATAGGCCAGCGCCCTGTCGGCCTCCCGCAGGCGGGCCCGGCCGGCGTGCGTACGTGCGAACGCCTCCTGCACGACGTCTTCGGCGGTGGCCTGATCACCGACCATGATCAAGGCGAGCCGCACGAGGCCCACATGATGTTCGGCGAAGATCGACGCCACATCGACCCGCTGCCGCTCCAGGGCCTGTTGTTGGGAGAGCAGTTCGACTTCCACGCTACAGAGACGCCTCACGGGCTCGTCTGCTGCTCCGGTCACCCGGATATTTTCCGCCCGCACGAGATCTCCCGGCAGGTGAACCCTCAGACGACCCGGAACCGGGACATCGAGCAGTCCGGCGTGCGGCGCACCGCGTTCATGAGCATCGAGGGGTCGCCGTCACCACCGCCGTCGGATCACGAAGGCGAGCCGCCGCAGGCAGGGGCCGCGACCAGGTCAGGCCGCCGCACGCAGCGACAACATCATCGCCTCCACGGCCATCTGCGGGTTGACGTTGGCGCCCAGCCGTTCCCGGCACCGCATGATCGCGTCGATCCGCCGCAGCGTCTCCTCCGGCGTGGACGACTTGGCGAGCTGGTCGAGGTCGAACCGGATGTCGTCGTTGGCCAGCTCCACCCCCGCCCCGAACTGCATGGCCAGCACGTCACGGTAGAACGACACCAGCTCCAGCAGCGCGGCGTCGAGAGAGTCCCGCTTGATGCGGGTGGCCCGGGACTTCTGCCGGTCCTCCAGCTCCTTGAGGGCTCCGGCCCCGCCGCGCACCAGCCCCCGGTTGAGCCCCTTGCCCGTGGACCCCTCGCCGTAGAGCTTGCGCAGCTCGGATGTCTCGTTCTCGTTGAGCGCCGCCGTGGCCGCCGCGGCCTCTTCCTCGGCCGTCTTGACCAGGCGTTCGGCGGCGGAGATGCACTCGCCCACGCCGGTCAGCGAGCGCGGGATGCCCAGCACGGCCTCCCGCCGGCGACGGGAGCCCTCGTCGAGGGCCAGCGACCGCGCCCTGCTGATGTGCCCCTGCGCGGCCCGGGCGGCGAACGCGGCGGTCTCCCACGGCACGCTGTCACGCGTGGCCAGCACGTGCGCGACGGCCTCGGTGGACGGCGTGGCCAGCGTGACCTGGCGGCAGCGCGACCTGATGGTGATCATGAGGTCGTCGGGGGCAGGCGCGCACAGCAGCCAGACCGTGCGCGCCGGCGGCTCCTCGATGGCCTTGAGCAGGGCGTTGGCCGCCGACTCGGTGGCGCGGTCGGCGTCCTCGAACAGGATGACCCGCCAGCGGCCCTGGGTGGGGGCGCCCGCGGCCCGCAGGATGAGCTCGCGGGTCTGCTTGACGCTGTAGGACAGCCCCTCCGGACGGACGGACTCCAGGTCGGGGTGGGAGCCGATCAGCACCTGGTGGCACTGGTCGCAGTGGCCGCAACCGCCGTCGGGGCACAGCAGCGCGGCGGCGAAGGCGCGCGCCGCCTCCTCCCGGCCCGACCCCGGCGGGCCGGTGAACAGCCAGGCGTGCGTCATGCCGGCGCCGCGACCGCCCCTGACGGCCTCGCCGGCCGCCGCAGCGGCCCGCGACAACACCGAGATCGCCTGGTCCTGCCCGACGAGGTCATCGAAAACCGTCACGGGGTAAGGCTAGTCGCGGATGGCGGGCATCGTGCCCGTGGCGTCTTCGGACTCCCGGGGAACCGGGTCGGGCAGGATCTCGCGAATGCGGTCCTGGATCTGGCGGGTCAGCACCTCGGGCGCCATCGTGCCGTCGACCACGAGGTAGCGGCCTGGATCGGCGGCGGCCAGCGCGCGGAACTCCTTGCGCACCCGCTGGTGGAACTCCAGCGGCTCGGACTCGATCCGGTCGGCCGCCCCGCCCAGCCGGGTCAGCCCCACCTCGGGCGGCGTGTCGATGAGCACGGTCAGATGCGGTACGAGCCCGCCCGTCGCCCACGCGTTGATCTTGGAGACGTCTTCGGGATCGAGCGCCCGGCCGGCGCCCTGGTAGGCCAGCGACGAGTCGACGTAGCGGTCGCTGATCACCAGCGAGCCCCGGTAGAGCGCCGGGCGGATCACCTTCTCGACGTGCTCGGCCCGGTCGGCCGCGTAGAGCAGGGCCTCCGAACGGGCCGACAGGCCACGCTCGGCCGCGTCGAGCAGGATGGCCCGCAGCCGCATGCCGATCTTGGTCGAGCCGGGCTCCCGCGTCTGGACCACGTCGTAGCCCTGGTCGCGCAGCCAGATGGCGATCAGCCGCGACTGCGTCGTCTTGCCCGAGCCCTCGCCGCCCTCGAACGCCATGAACAGCCCCGGCACGTGCTCGGCCGGCTCGGCGGGGTAACGCTCGCCGCGCACCGCCGCGATCAGGTCGGCCGAGAGCGAGACGCCCTTCCTGTCGTCCATGTGGCGCAGCGCCAGGATACCGACGGCCACCGCGAGCACGCCGCCGATGACCAGCACCAGGTTGGTGCCGTCGAACCGGTAGGCGATCGCGCCCAGGCCGAACTCGTGGGCGCCGAACAGCGCCGCCAGCGGGTTGGCCACCGCCACCACGAGCAGCAGCGTCACCCGCGCGGTGGACTGCAGGAACGAGAACGTGCGCCCGCGCAGCGTGTCGTCGACCTCCAGCCCGATCAGGGTGTAGCCGATGATCCACGCGATGCCCGCGCACGCCCCGAGCAGCACCGTCAGCATGACCACGATGGGCAGGTTGTGGATCAGCGCGATGGCCACGAGCACCAGCCCGGCCACGGTGATGGCCAGGCCGAACAGCCGCCGCCGCGACAGCCCGTGCAGCAGCCTGAGGCCGACGAACATGCCCAGCGCCATGCCGACGAAGACCGCGCCGAACACGACGCCGTAGGCCGCGTCGCCGCCGCCGAGGGCCACCACGTAGATCTTGGCCACGCCGACCACGGCCCCACCCGCGGCGAACGCGCCCAGCATGCCGATGATCAGCCCGCGCACGAGCCGGTTGCCGCCCACGAACCGCCAGCCCTCGACGATCTGCTTGAGCACCGAGGGCGTCGAGATCGTGCCGTCGCGCCTGGGGATGCCGCGCAGCGTGAAGATCAGGAAGGCCGACACCAGGTAGGCCAGGGCATTGACGATAAGTGCCGGGGCGGTCGGGTCCATGCCGCCGAGCAGCGGCAGGACGCTGCGGCCCATGTCGCCGACCAGGGACAGCGCGGCGAACAGCAGGGCCGCGATCGGCGCGCTGCCGTAGGTGACCAGCAGGTTGAGCCGGTTGGCGGATTCGAGCTGGTCCTTGGGCACCAGGTTGGGCACCGTGGCGTCCTTGGCGGGGACCCAGAACAGGTTGACGCACTCGACCAGGACGGTCGCGACGATCACCCACTGGTACGTGCCGATGACGGGGATCGACAGCACGACCGCGAACCTGGCCAGGTCTGCCGTGAACATGGTCAGCCGCCGGTCGAACCGGTCGGCGAACACCCCGGCCAGCGGCCCGAGCAGCACCGCGGGCAACATCTTGGCGATGAACACGCCGCCCACGGCCAGCGACTGCATGCGGTAGTCGCCCTGGTTGAGGTTTCCGGCGAGGGCGGTCAGGGCCAGGATGTTGAGCCAGTCGCCGAGACTGCACACCGACATGGCCGTCCAGAGCCGGCGGAACGGCGCATGGGCCAGCACATTCGCGGCGCGCCTAGGGGCAGTCATGATTTCAGCGTATCCAGGTGTCGGCCGGACATGGGAAGACAAGAAGACAACGCGGAATTACCCGCTTGTCCGTGGCTGAGGGTATTACGGAGTCGGGTCTGCGCGCAGGTCGCGCACTCGGAACAGCCCACCGAAATCATCATCGATTCATTACTCCGGCCTCTTGTCTGATCTCCTCCACCAGAGGGGACCAGGCGGCACGGACGGCCGACGGCAGGGCCAGCTCGCCCCAGAGCTCGACGAGCAGCGCGCCGTCGACGTGGTCGAGCAGATCGGCGGGACCGCCCTCGCACAGCAGCGCCGAGTAGGCCGCCCGGCGTTGGCCGCGATCGGCCAGGTCGTAGACCCGGCCGCCGAACCGCAGGACCCCCAGCGCCGCGGCCACCGGCAGCCGCCGCAGCCGGCTCGGGACGTGGAAGCTACGACCGGCCGCCGTCTCCACGGCGAACTCGACCTTGGGCTCAAGCGCCAGCCGGAACCCGGCCGCGTCGAGGATGCGCCCGGCCGTCTCCAGCGTCGGCGACTTCCTGCCGTGCTCGTAGGCGGACAGTGTGGTGCGCGAGGTGCCACTCCTGCTGGCCAGCGCCTTCTGGTTCATGCTCGCCGCGTGGCGGGCCTGCCGGAACAGCAGCCCGCCGCGCCTGGCCCAGAACGCGACGTCGGGCGCGAGCGCGGCCGCCTGGCGCAAGGCACCTTCGGCGGGAGAGGAAACCATGATCACCTCCTGCGAGTATCCGGTCGGATACTACGCCAGGATGACACCACGTGGCCACCGCGTCGCGCAAAGTCAGGAGCGCAGCTCCAGCATAGTGATCTCCGGCGGCGCTCCGACCCGTACGGGCGGCCCCCAGAACCCGGCACCCCTGGTGACGTACACCTGCACGCCGTCGATCGTGGCCAGGCCGGACACGACGGGCTGTTGCAGGCCGACCACCAGGTTGAACGGCATGATCTGCCCGCCGTGCGTGTGCCCCGAGAGCTGCAGGTCGACGCCGAACCCGGCGGCCTGCTCCACCTGTACGGGCTGGTGCGCGAGCAGCACCGTGGACCGCCCCGGCTCACGTCCGCCGAGCGCCTTGCCGAAGTCGGGCCCGTCGCCCGTGGCCTCGCCGTTGAGGTCGTTCACCCCGGCCAGGTCCAGTACGGCGCCCTGGTGCGTGATCTCCACGCGCTCGTTGCGCAACGAACGGACGCCGAGCTGGTCGAGCTCCTCGACCCATTCCTGGGGGCCGTTCTGGGTGTAGTACTCGTGGTTGCCGGTCACGAAATATGCCCCGTAGCGGGACTCAAGGCTCTTCAGCGGTCTGGCCAGGGCGCCCAGTTGGGCGACGGACCCGTCCACCAGATCGCCGACGATGGCCACCACGTCGGGACGCAGGCCGTTGATCATCCTGACGATGCGCTCGGTGTGGCCGATGCCCGTGAGCGGGCCCAGGTGGATGTCGCTCACCACGGCGAAGCGCAGGCCGTTCAGCCTCGGGTCGAGCTTGGGCAGTGTGACCCGCACCGGCTCCAGGACGGGGTCGCCCAGGGCGCGGCTCACGCCGTAACCGACCGTGCCCAGCGCGCCGACCCCGGCCACCACCGCGGTGGTGCGTCCCAGGAAAAGCCGCCTGCTCATGGGCGGCTCGGCCGCGGGCGGCGCGGGGACGGCCGCCACCGCGGGAACCGGGCTCGCCATGACCGGGACCGGCTCCGCCGCCGCCACCGTCCTGCGCTCGCGCCTGCGGATGAGCACCGAGGCGACGGCCCGCGGCACCTCCAGCACGAGCAGGAACACCACGAGGTAGAACATCAACGCCACCCACAGGTAGCCCGGCCAGGCCAGCCAGTTGCCCAGCTCCATCCGCGTCCCCACGAACGTGGCCACCACGAGCAGGACCAGCCCGACCAGGCCCCAGGTCAGCGCCTTGCGGGCACGCCCGGGGCGGGTCGCGGAGCGCACCATGCGATGCCACAGATACAGGTGCGCCACCAGGACCAGAGCGACGAAGACCAGCACGATCACACGTCGATGCTACTGACGACTTGTCGCCGGCTTCTCCGCGGTGCCACTGACGATTCACCGCCCCCTTCGCGGTGCCGCCTACGACCCGGCCGCCGCCCCCTTCGCGGTGCCGCCTACGATCCGGCCGCCGGCTCCTTCGCGGTGCCACTCACGATTTGGCCGCCGGCTTCTTCGCGGTCGTCTTCTTCGCCGGCGCCTTCCGCGTGGTCTTCTTCGGCGCGGGCGCCCGCTCGCGGCGCTCGGCCAGCAGCTCGGCGGCCCGCTCGATGGTGATGTCCTCGACCGTGTCGCCCTTGCGCAGCGAGGCGTTCGTCTCGCCGTCGGTCACGTAGGGGCCGAAACGCCCCTCCTTGACCACCACGGGCTTCTTCGACGCCGGATCGTCGCCCAGCTCCCGCAGCGGCGCCGCCGCCGCGGCCCGCCGACCACGCTGCTTGGGCTGCGCGAACAGCTCCTTGGCCTGCTCGATCGTGACCGTCAGCAGGTCCTCTTCGGACGTGAGCGAGCGGGAATCGGTGCCCTTCTTGATGTACGGCCCGAACTTCCCGTTGTGCGCCACGACCTCCTCGCCGTCGAGCTCGCCCACGACCCGCGGGATCGCCAGCAGCTTGAGCGCGTCGTCGAGGGTGATCGTGTCCAGCGACATCGTCTTGAACAGGGAGCTGGTGCGCGGCTTGGGGGCGTCTGCCTTCTTCGTCCGCTTCTTCGGCGCCTCGTCCTCGGCCGGCTCGGGCAGGATCTCCGTCACGTACGGCCCGTAACGGCCGTCCTTGGCCACGATCGTGTGCCCGCTCACCGGGTCGCGCCCCAGCTCACGGTCGCCGGTGGGCCGCGAGAACAGCTCCTCGGCCTTCTCCGCCGTCAGCTCGTCGGGCGTGGTGTCCTCCGGGACGTTGACCCGCGCGCCGTCCCTGTCCAGGTACGGCCCGTAACGCCCGACCCGCAGGACGATGTCCGTGCCCCTGATCGGGAACGAGCTGATCTCCTTGGCGTCGATGTCGCCGAGGTCGGTGACCATCTCCTTCAGGCCCTCGTCGCCGTCGCCCGCGCCGTAGTAGAACCGCTGCAGCTCGGGCACCCGCTCGGCGCGGTCGTTGGCGATGTCGTCGAGCACCTTCTCCATCTCGGCCGTGAAGTCGTAGTCGACCAGGTTGCCGAAATGCTGCTCAAGCAGGTTGACCACGGCGAAGGCCAGGAACGACGGCACCAGCGCGGTGCCCTTCTTGAACACGTAGCCGCGGTCGAGGATCGTGCCCATGATCGACGCGTACGTCGAGGGCCGCCCGATCTCCCGGTCTTCCATCTCCTTGACCAGCGACGCCTCGGTGTAGCGGGCGGGCGGCTTGGTCGAGTGGCCGGCCACGTCGAGCCGCGACACGGTCAGCGCGTCGCCCTCGGCCAGGTTGGGCAGCCGCTTCTCGGAGTCGTCGCGGTCGGTCGAGGGGTCGTCGGCCCCCTCCACGTACGCCTTGAGGAAGCCGTAGAAGGTGATCGTCCGGCCGGAGGCGCTGAACTCGACGTTCTCGCCGGCGGCCGAACGGCCGCTGACCTTGACGCTGATCGACTCGCCGACCGCGTCCTTCATCTGCGAGGAGACCGTGCGCTGCCAGATCAGCTCGTAGAGGCGGAACATGTCGCCGGACAGCCCGGTCTCGCCCGGCGTGCGGAACTCCTCGCCGGAGGGCCGGATCGCCTCGTGGGCCTCCTGCGCGCTCTTGACCTTGCTGGTGTAGACGCGCGGCTTGTCGGGCACGTACGCGGCGCCGTAGAGCTTGATGGCCTGCGAGCGGGCGGCCGCGATGGCGGTCTCCGACAGCGTGATGCTGTCGGTACGCATGTAGGTGATGAACCCCTGCTCGTACAGCCGCTGGGCGACCTGCATCGTGTACTTGGCGGAGAAGCCCAGCTTCCGGCTGGCCTCCTGCTGCAACGTGGTCGTCCGGAACGGCGCGTACGGCTTGCGCGTGTACGGCTTGCGCTCGACGGACTTGACCGAGAACGACGTGCCCTGGAGCCTGCCGGCCAGCTCACCGGCGGCGGCCTCGGACAGGTGGAGCACGTCGGCCGTCTTGAGCTGCCCGGTGCTGGCGAAGTCGCGCCCCTGGGCCACCCTCTTGCCGTCGACCGAGCTCAGCGTCGCGGTGAAGTCACGCGGCCGCTCCTCGGGCTTGCCGGAGTCGAACAGCGCCTGCAGGTCCCAGTAGTGGGCCGAGGTGAACGCCATGCGCTCCCGCTCGCGCTCCACCACCAGCCGCGTCGCCACCGACTGCACCCGGCCGGCCGACAGCCGCGGCTTGACCTTCTTCCACAGGACCGGGCTGACCTCGTAGCCGTAGAGGCGGTCGAGGATGCGGCGGGTCTCCTGGGCGTCGACCAGGCGGAGGTTGAGATCGCGCGGGTTCGCGACGGCGTCGCGGATCGCCTGCGGCGTGATCTCGTGGAACACCATGCGGTGGACGGGCACGGTCGGCTTGAGTACCTCGCGCAGGTGCCAGGCGATCGCCTCGCCCTCACGGTCCTCGTCAGTGGCCAGGTAGAGTTCGTCGGCGCCCTTCAACAGCTGACGCAGCTTGCTGACCTGCGCCTTCTTGTCGGGGTTGACGACGTACAGCGGCTCGAACCCGTGCTCGACGTTCACGCCGAGGCGCGCCCAAGGCTCCTTCTTGAACGCCTCGGGGATGTCGTCGGCCCGCTCCGGCAGGTCACGGATGTGGCCGATGCTGGACTCCACCGTGTAGCCGGCGCCGAGGTATTTCTCGATCGTCTTCGCCTTGGCGGGCGACTCGACGATCACCAGGCGTGTTCCGCCGGAGCTGCCGTTCTTGGCTGGCACGCTGCTTCCTACCTCACTGTTCGCTTGCAATCCCCCTACCGGGAGTCGGCATAGATCTGAAAGGTAACCCGACTCGCGGAAATTTCCTTCCCCCGGGCTACCCACTAGCTTCCGGGTCCACCCACAAGCACGCAGAATAAGGCCCATCGAGCGGCATGGCGCCCTGACTCACCCTGGAGACTAATCGTTGTGCTCGACTACTCCTACATGGATATCTTCATTCCGCGCGACCTCACTCGCGAAGCCGCACGTCAACTGCTGACCGAACATGCAGAGTACGGCCAGTGGGAGCTCGCGCGGGTGCGGGTGCACCCCGACGGGAGCCGGCACGTACGGCTGCGCCGCAAGGTCATCCGTGTCCGCAGCACGCTCTGAGCCTGGACATGGCTTTGCCCGCCCCGGGCCGCGCCCCCGGAACGGGCAAAGCATCTATCGCCTACCACTCACGGCGGCGAGCGGTAGCGGTATCTGCGGTTACCTGTCTATGCCGTATATCTACTTACGGCCGAACCGGAACCGGCGAGCGGTCGCGAACAGCGTGGCCGAAGCGGCGAACATCGAGCCGAGCAGCAGCGCGAGCAGCGAGCTGGAGTTCATCCCGGTGAGACCGGCGGGCTGGGCGGCGCTCATCAGGCCCAGGTTGCCGACGGGCAGGCCACCGGTGGCGGAGGTCACGGCGCCGCCGACCGGGGTGGAGGTGAGCAGGTCAGTGGCCGGCGAGAGCGGCGACGAGGGGCGCGGCGGCGCCTTGCGCACGTTGTCGGCCCTGTCGGCGAGGTGACGCTTGCCGGGCCGGGTGGGCACCCGGTTCTGCGACGGCTTGGCCGGCACCTCCACGTTGCCGGGCGCGGCCTGCGTCGGAGCCTGCGCCTGGCCGGGGAGGCCGGGCAGCTCGGGAAGGGCGGGCAGGCCCAGCGTCTTGGAGGCGTCGTCCACGAGCGGCAGCGAGGAGAGGCCGCCGCCGACCGGCAGGCCCGAGCCCTGGAGCTGCTGCGTCACGTTGCCGGGAACCGGCAGGCCACCCACGTTCGGCACACCGCCGACGTCGGGCACGCCACCCACGTTCGGCACGCCGCCGACGTCGGGCAGCGCGGACCCGCCGCCGACGCTGTTGAGCGCGGGGACGGCGGGCACCGCGGGCAGCAGCCCGCTCTTGGCCGCGGCCGTGTGGCCGGTGGAGCGCAGGAACTGGTTGTAGCCGCCGCCCGGGTAGCCCGGCTTGCCGACGTGCGCACCGCCGAGGCAGCCCGCCGCGGCGTCGCCCAGCACGGCCACCGCGTTGCCGCAGACGTTGACCGGAGCCGTGATCGGCGCGACCACCTGGTTGCCGCTCAGCACGCCCGAACGCCCCGAGGTGTGGTTGCCGCCGCCGCCCACGCCGTCGTGCGGCCAGACGGTCGCGCTGCCCTTGCAGTGGGCGTTGGAGGCGCCGAGCACCGCGGCCGCGTTGCCGCAGACGTTGAGCGGCGCGGTGATCGGCGCGATCACCTGGTTGCCCGCTCCGACGCCCGACTGCCCGGAGGTGTGGTTGCCACCGGCGCCGCGGCCGCCGTTCTTGACCGACACGACACCCCTGCACCCGGCGAACGCCTTGCCGAACGCGGCCACCGCGTTCCCGCAGACGTTGACCGGAGCGGTGATCGGCGCGATCACCTGGTTGCCGCTCAGCACGCCCGAACGCCCGGAGGTCGTGTTCCCGCCCGCTCCCGAACCGGCGCGGGTGTTCAGCACCGTCGCGCCGCCCCGGCAGTTGGCCACCGCGTTGCCGACGGCGTTGCCGCAGGCCGTGATGGGCAGGTTGACCGGCGCGATCACCTGGTTGCCGCTGCCCGCGCCGTAGCGCCCGTCGGTGTCGTTGCCCGTGGAGCCCGGCGCGGCCATGTGGTGCAGCCAGCCGCCGCCCGAGTTGGTGACACTGGCGCCGCCCTGGCAGCCCGCGAACGCCCGTCCGAACACCGCCACCGCGTTGCCGCAGATGTTGACCGGCGCGTTGACCGGCGCGACCACCTGGTTGCCGCCCAGCGCGGAGGAGCGCCCGGACGTACGGTTGCCCCCCACGCCCACGCCGCCGTTGTGCACGGCGGCGCCGCCCTTGCAGCCCGCGGTCGCGTCGCCGAAGATGGCCAGCGCGTTGCCGCAGGCGTTGATCGGAGCCGTGATCGGCGCCGTGAGCTGGTTGCCGCCGATGAGGCTGGAGTCGCCCGAGGTCTGGTTGCCGCCGGCGCCGCCCTTGCCCTTGTTGTGGACGGTCGCGCCGCCCCGGCAGCCCGCGTCCGACCTGCCGAACAGGGAGATCGCGTTGCCGCAGGCGTTCAGCGGCGCGGTGATCGGCGCGTTGACCTGGTTGCCGCCGAGCACGCTGGAGTTTCCGGAGGTGCGGTTGGGGATGTCGCTCGGGCCGACGTTCTCGACCGAGGCGCCGCCCTGGGAACCGGCGGTCGAGTGGCCGGCCGCGCCGACGGCGTTGCCGCTGATGTCGATGGGCAGGTTGATCGGCAGGTTGACCTGGTTGCCGCCGCCGACGGAGGAGTCTCCCGAGGTGTCGGCGAGGGCCGCGCTGCTGCCGAACGACATGACCGCGACCGCCAGAAGGGCCGCAGGGGTGGATGCTCTAGCCCACGTACGCATGCTGAATGCTCCTAGTGGTTCTTGGGGGGATACCTGAAACGGTTCGCGGGCAGCCGAGGCCGTGCGAGGACGTGCGAGGTCGCGCACAGCGGTGACCTCGGATTCGCGAACAGGTTGACTGACGTCTCACCCGCCGACGGAGGGGAAATGACCACGCTCCGCCGCCGCTCTCCGGACGGGTCGTCCGGGGCGTGCCTGGATGGCGGGATCAGTCAGGTGAGAAGGAAGGGTCGTCCGCCGCTGTGCGGACGACGGGGGGCAGCACGCGCGCCATGACGGCGGGCTGGTACTGCAGCCGCGGGTCGACACCGGACCTCGCGACATCCCCCATACCGGGCCCGAACGGGCCACTGCCACCACCGTTGGGCACCAATCCGTTGGTGTCCAAGATCTTTCCGGCGGAGGATGGTGGTGGCAGACCAGGATCCTGCTGGCTGTTGAGACCGTCCACGGTGCGCCCCGCCATCGCCTCGGCGTTGTCCGACGCCGAGAGCTGAACGGGGACCGAAAGAGGAGCCGGGGCCGCGTCGGCGGCTCCTGTGGTGGCCGCGGTGGCATCCGCGGCCGCCGGAGCGGCGGACATCATGCCGAACACGACGGCGAGCAGCCACCCGGCCGCCACGAGGGCGCCCATCGTGACCGCTCGCACGACAACTCCGCGAGCGCCGGCCGCGAACCGCGCCATCCGGTCGGCCCGCTCGGCGGTCGTGCCCTGTTCCTGGAACGTCATGTCCTGTTCCGGGAACGTCGTGTCCTGATCCGGGAACGTCATGGGCACGCGGCGCACAGCGAGGGACGACGCCCCCGACTGTCCGACCTTCGTGCGTGCCACCTGATCTCCCAGCTTCCGGAACCGGCCTCACATCGTGAGGCCGGTCCGTGGACTCACCCCTCAACGATCCGTAACCGTAGCAGCACCCAAAGTTGCCGCAAGGGTTTTTCAGCAGAGACCCCGAAAAAGGCCAAGGACACGCGGGCCCGCTTCACGTGAGACACCTGGAAGGGTCATCCCGGGGGTGCGGCCGGGGGCGCCGGGCAGGTGTCGCCGGCCGCTGTGCCGATACTTGGTATGACTCACCCCCCAGAGTTTGCTAACCTTACGGAGCCGACGCGAGATGACGGTCCCGCGTGCAGGCACCAAGTCCGGGTGGCGGAATAGGCAGACGCGCTAGCTTGAGGTGCTAGTGCCCAGTGATGGGCATGGGGGTTCAAGTCCCCCCTCGGACACACACCGCACGCACATGTGGGGGCTCCGGCTGGATCCGGGCCTCCACATATTGCTTTTTCCGGGTAGTACATGAGCTTCAGGCCGAGCCGGACGTAGAGTTCCGCCTTGTCGTCGGGGTCCGCTTCGGAGACCAGCCGCACGAGATCCCCGACTTCTTCGATCATCGACCTGATCTCCGCGACGGTGACGCCTTGTGCAGCCGGGACAGCCTTCACTGTTCACCTATATCGTCCGGATCGCGCTGACCATGGTCGTGATCGTGGCGGCGCCCCTTGCGTTGATCTTGCACGCGTTGCCGATGACCGAGAGGCTTGCCCAGCTGTGGTGGCGGGCGCCGCGATCGCACCACACCACCTACCGATCTCCGCGCCACCGAACTGCTACCGGACGGCCCCTCCGCCACCAGCACACCACCGGGGTTCCCGACCGGACGCGCCGGCTACGGGCTCGCTCTCCGCGCCCTCGCCGACGACGCGCCACCCACTACCACCTGGGACGCACGTCCTTTGCTGCGCCGACCTCGACAGGCCTCCGCCCAGATGACGCCTCCGCACCCTGATACAGCATCCGCGCCCAGTTCGCCGACTGGAACACCGCCGAGCAGGCCGCCGCAACCGACCTCGGCCCGCGCTTGGACCACCTCCAGGACCGCAAGCTGATCGGCGAGTGGTGGTTCATCCGCAAGCCCCCATGCTGGCGGCTCCGGCTACGCCCGCTCGGCAACCTCGTCCCCGAAGCGAAGGCCTTTCGAGCGAAAGCTCCGATCCAGGGCCGTAACACCGTTGATGTGGGACTGCATAATCAAGGGGAGCCCATCTCGTCGGCAGCCTTTCGTACAGGAGGTGCGATGGATGTTGTGGCCGTGGCCAACCAGGTCATGCCGTACGTGATGTCGGCCATTGCGGCCTACGGGACCGCCGTGCTGACCAAGACGCAGGACCTGGCCGCCGACGAGTCCGTGAATCTGGGCAAGCGGCTGCTCGAACGTTTCACCAAGCGCGATGAGAGCCGGGCGCAGATCGAGGCCGCGGTGCAGGACGTGGCCGAGGTCCCCGACGACGAGGACTTCCCGGCGGCTCTGCGCGTACAGCTCAAGAAGGCGCTCGCCGTCGACCCCGTGCTGGCCGAGGACGTGGTCCAACTGCTCGGTTCGGCCCCCACGCCGTCGGTCAGCCAGAGCGTGGCCGGAAGCAGGATCGGGGGCGACAACATCCAGATCGGACAAGCACGTGACGTCCACATCGGGCGGCGATCCGAGACGTAGACACCATGACGGCTCAGGGGCGTCATCGCCGGTCCGTGCTCTGGCTGGCACTGCTGTGCGTCGGCTGCCTCGCGCTGCTGTCCCCGGCGCAGGCGGTGTCCCCGGCTCCGGTCAAGATCCCCAGTGGAGTGCGCTCGCTGCTGTGGAAGAGCACGTTCAAGGATGGTCTGTCCAACATTCTGCTGCTCGATGACGTTCTCGTCATCACGCACGGCAAGCGGGTGGAGGGCAGGAACGCCGTCACGGGCACGGTCGTGTGGGCGTTCGACACCTCCACGGTCGGCCAGTTCACGCCGCCCGAGGAGGCCATCGCCGCCACCGGGGACATCGTCTCCGTCTCGGCGCCGCTCGGGTCCAAGGACGAGGACGTGGAAGGCGACGGCAACGTTCTGTTCGCCTTCAACGGACGGGTCGGACGGGGGCTGTGGGCACTGGCCTCCGGGGCGCCCGGCGAGGGGCTGCCGCATCCCTTCTTCTCCCTGGTCGGCGCCGGCGGTGGACGGATCGTCATCAGCGTTCCGGCGATCAGCGCGATCAGAGGGCTGGACGCGGCGGACGGCGCACGGCGGTGGGACTCCCTCCTGACCCCCGGCTGCGCCTTCGAGGCCGGGGATGCCGACGACCGGGTGACCGGGGTGCTGATGCGGTGCGGCAAGCGATGGCGGCTTCGCGCGCTCGACTCGGGCAGCGGCGCGCCCCTCTGGGAGCATTCGGTGTTCCCGCTGGGCAATCCGCTGGTGGAGGTGGACGGCGGGGCGGTCGGGCTGGAGAGCGACAACGCCTTCGACCTCTTCGACACGTCGGGGCGGCGCCTGTATCAGCACATCGGGGAGACCATCTGCTCCTGCTCCTTCGTGGCGACCTCAGACACCGTCGTACTTGCCCGCTTTGAAGACGCCACCACCGACGCGCTGCTCGAAATCCTCGACCGGTCCTCGGGGCGCGTCGTCCTCACCCGCAAGGACGCGCGCTCCTACACGATGTTCGGCACCTCTGGCGGTAGACCGTATTGGGGGGAAGATCGCGCCCATGGCGGCGTGCTGATCCAGACGCTGGGCCCCGAGGGCGTCGTGACGCCCGTGGTCGCGTTCCCGGACGGGGATCCGCATGCCATGAACGACCAGGCGTTCCTGGTCGTCACCGGCGATGACAGCCCTCAGCTGAACGCCTACGGGCTCGGCCTGCCCGCCGAACCCGAACCCGGCGTCGTGGCGCGAGGCGGGGTGGCGCGCGCCGCGTGGCCGGACGCGTGTGCGCTCCTGCCGACGTCCGTGCTGGCCCGTGAGCTGCCGGGCGTGCACTTCCGCGCCGTTCCCCGGCGGGCGGCGCCCGAACTGGGCCTGAACACGCCCGTCGGCTGTGATCTGCTCCCCGAAGTACAGGGCGGGCGGCCGACGATCAGCGTCGACGTGGTGTGGGTGGGCACGACGCCCGGCGAGGCGAAGGAGCTGCTGGCGAACATGCCGTACGCCAGTCCCAAGAAGCTCGCGCCCGCTCCGGCCGACCAGCTCCTCACCGACGAGCAGTTGACGGACACGATCGCCCTGCGGGTCGGGAGCGCGGTGGTGCGGATCGACGGCGCGGGCGACCGCGACCTGACCGTACGGCTCGCGCGCCTGGCCGCCCGATCCCTCCGGGAGTTGCCGCCGTGACGCCGGCGCCCCCGCCCCCGGCCGCTCAGTCGCTGCAGGACTCGTCGGTCGGCGGCGACAACATCCAGATCGGGGCCGCCCGTGACGTCTCGATCGCCACCGGCACCAGGGTCCCACGGAAGTATCTGCTCGTCGTCCTGGTCGTGGTGCTTCTCGGAGCGGTGGCGGCGAGTGGCGTGCTGAAGAGCCTGTCCGACGCGGGCAAGGACCTCACGGGCGCCCCGGTCCTGTCCAGCAGGGTCACCTCAAGAATCAACGTGGGTGACGTCGTGGCCATGCGGGACGTCCTGACCTCGGGCAGCGACCTGGCGCTTCTCCAGCGTGGTCCGAACGATCGTCAGCTCCGGGACATGCTCGACCGCCACCACGCCGCCCGGGTGGGCTCGATGAACATCGTCATCGTCCTCCAGGGCAACCGGAACAGGCCCGTGCGGATCATAGACGTACGGCCCCATGTCATCACCTCGGGCGCGAAGCCGGCCGGCACCTGCATCCGGATTCCCTCGCAGGGCGACAGCTCGGAGTTCAAGCTCAAGGTCGACCTCGACAGGCAGCGGCCCGAGCAGGCGGACAGCTCTCGGTTCCTGCCGCACAGCGTGGATCTGGAGATGGACGAGCGCATGACCATCGACTTCACCGCAGAGGCCGACGACCGCTGGTACGAGTGGGACATCGAGGTCGTCTACGACGACGGGACCGGGACGGAGCTGAAGAGCACCTTCATCCGCGAACCGAGCGGAGAACCCTTCAGGGTCACCGGGCAGGCGAAGAAGTACGCGGTGGCCTACGGCGACAAGGCCATGAGCGGCTACCGCACCTCCAAGGAGCCATGGATATGCGGCGTCGGCGACTGAGGGCACCGGTCGTGCTCGCGCTGCTCCTGTGCGCCTTGGCTCTGTCGCCGGTCGGTCCGGGGGCGATCGGGAACGATCGCTTCACCACCGCCTGGCAGGTGGATGTCACCGTACCGAACGGGACGTTCGAGGCCGACGTGACGGCAGGCACCTTCCTCGCCCGCACCAACCAGGGGGTTCTCGCGTACGACACCGCCGACGGGAGCACCACGTGGGCGTACCGGCTGCTGACCGCCCGGGCCGTGAACTGGCAGCCGGGACCCGAGATGATCGCGGTCGCCTACGACCGGCCGCGGCTGAAGGACGCCGACCAGTTCCTGGTCGGGATCTCGGTGGCCGACGGCAAGGAGCGGTGGCGCAGGAATGGTCTGTCCTTTCCCCCTGGCTGGTACGCGACGTCCGTGGGCGAGGCGCGCCCGGCGGCCTTCGTGGCCGGAGATCGCAAGGGCCTGCGCGGTGTGGACGTCGAGACCGGCGCGGATCTGTGGCATTTCCTCGTGCCCGACGGCTGCAAGGCGACCACGACGACCGCCCGCGCCCGCTCTGCGCTGCTCGTCCTCACCTGCGGCGCGACCGCTCACGTGCTGCTGCTGGACGCGCTCACCGGTGCCACGCGCTGGAGCGTGTCCTTCCCGGCCGCGCCGCCGCCGTTCGTCCATTTCGCCGGCGACGCGGTCGTGGTCCGTCAGGATCATGCGATCACGGTGCTCGGCTCACGGGGCGAGACGGTCTCCAGGCAGACCGGCTGCTGGCCCGATTGCACGGTCGTCGGCAGAGGCGGCGAACTGTACGCCTTATATCGCAGCGGCAACGCGAGCACCCTGGCCGAGGTGGGCGGCCCCGCCTGGTCCAAACCCGCATACACGGGGCTGCTCAACGCCGGCCCCTATCTCGTGGGCTCCCGGACGCGTGAGCCCGGAAGCCTTCGGATGATCGACGTCATCGCCCCGGACACCGGGCGGTCCCGGTCGTACACGCTTTCCGTGCCCGGTCAGATCGTGGGGGCGGCCGGCGGACGGCTGTACACGTGGACCCGGTTGCACGGGGTCGGGCAGACCATGCGCGTCCGGTTCACCGCGTTCCGGCGCGTCCGCGCGCCGGCGGGGCCCTCGCCGCTGTCCGGCGTCGATCCGCACCGCTGGCCGGACGCCTGCGCGTTGCCGCCGGGGCCCGCCTTCACCGCCACCTCGGCGCAGAGCACGCTGGGGGACCTGTCGATGCCGCGTCCTGTGGCGTGCACGTACACGGGGGCGGACGGGACCACGCTGTCCGCGCGGGTCGTGTGGGTGGCTCCGAGTGTCGAGGAGGCCGACGAACTCCTGCGGACGCTGGCGGAGGCCGACGCGCTGGCCGGCGTGGCCGGTGTCGGGGATCGGGCGGCGAAGACGTCCGGTCTGGTCGTGTTCAGGGTCGGCACCGCCGTCGTGCGCGTCACGTCGGACCACGCAGCCGTGCGCGGACGCCTGACCGAGCTCGCCGGGTCCATGGCCGCCCGTCTGCGCGTTCCCGCCGCCGCTCAGGCGGTCCCCCGAGTTCCGGCCGAAGGCAGCGGGCCGATCACGCTCGTCCGGCTGCCGGGCACGCAGGTCACGGTGGAGCGGGACGTGCTGCCCGCGTACGTGATGAACCAGAACGCCTATGTCGGCGGCGAGCGTGTGGGCGGCAAGGTGGACGTGCTCTCGCCGGACCTCGCGCACACGGCCACCGGGACGGAACAGTGGCCCACGACCGGCCATCGCGACCACGTGACGATCACCGACGTCGCCACCGGGGACACGCACGTCGTTCCCACGGTCGCCGCGCCCAGGGGCACGTGGCTCCTGGTCTGGTCGCCGGACGGGCGGCGGTTGCTCATGACCGCCTCCAAGGACAACAACTCACTTGACGGGTTCGTCATCGTCGACATGGCGACGATGCATGCGCGTTTCACCCGAGTCGGCCATCCCGACCGTTACACCGGCCGTTTCGTCTGGGGAGACGCCCGGGGCACGACGGTGGCAGTCCAGAACAGGCCGGAGGACGACGGGCAACCGGCCCTGGACGTCACCTTGTTCACCCTCGACGGCAAGATCTCAAGGAAACTGCGACACGTCGGGCAGCTCTTCGGCGGCGTGAACTGGCTGTCACCGTCGGGGAACCGGTTCATGACCCACTGCCCGTCGCGCACGGACCAGACGTGCGTCTGGGAGAGCGCCGGCGGAGCACTGCTCACCCGGATCGGGATCGCCCCCAAGGACGTGATCTCCTGGTGGGACGAGGACCGACTGCTCGGCTGGCGCGACCAGAACACATACCAGCGGGCGGCCGTCCCCATCGACTTTCACAACGAGACGGGGCCGCAGGTCGCGGCGGCGCCCACCGGCTACTCGGTCGACAACCTCCAGCTCTTCTTCAGCCGCCCCTGACCGGCGATCGGCAGGTGGTGGGGTGAGGAAGCGGAGTTTCCATGCCTTTCCACGGCTGGGAGATACCGGTGTTGAGCTGCGGGTTCGTCCGGTGTGTGCTGTTCGTGGTGGTGGGTCGCGATGGCGGGGCGATGAGTTTCGTCGGTGGGGTTGGTCAGTATGGGGGTGACGAGGACTGCTGATGAGACCGGGAACCGCCAGGCCGGCCGTGACGATGCCAGGCCCGAATCCGATAGAGGTATCGTGTCCAGCCCACAGCTTGAGTCATCCACCACGGGTGTGAGCGCCGGCTCGCGCCGCACGCCGGCCGTGATCCGGTTGCTGGTGCTGGCGACGTTCGTGGTCGTGCTCAACGAGACGATCATGATCAACGCGATCCCGCGGTTGATGGACGCCATGCACATCACCGAGCAGACCGCTCAGTGGCTGTCCACGGCCTTCATGCTGACCATGGCCGGGGTCATCCCGATCACCGGCTGGTTCCTGCAACGGGTCACCACCCGCACGGCGTACACCACCGCCATGGGGCTGTTCCTGCTCGGCACGGCGCTGGCCGCCGTCGCGCCGGTGTTCGGGGTGCTGCTGGGGGCCCGGATCATCCAGGCGTCCGGCACGGCCGTGATGATGCCGTTGTTGATGACCACGCTGATGCAGGTCGTGCCCGAGAAGGACCGGGGGCGGGTGATGGGCAACGTCACCCTGGCGATCTCCGTCGCCCCGGCCATGGGCCCGGCGATCTCCGGCGTGATCCTGCACTTCGGGTCGTGGCGGCTGCTGTTCGCGGTGGTGCTGCCGATCGCCGGTCTGATCACGTGGAGCGGGTTGAGGCAGCTCAGGAACACCGGCGAGCCCGAGATCAGCACGATCGACTGGTTCAGCGTGGCCACGGCGGCGGCCGGCTTCGGCGGCCTGGTCTACGGGCTGAGCCGGTTCGAGGGCGGGGACTCGCGCGTGGCCGTCGCGATCACGGTGGCCGGGCTGGTCACCATCGCCGTCTTCGTCGTCCGGCAGCTCGCGCTGCAGAAGCGCGGCACGCCGCTGATGGACCTGCGCACGCTGCGCCATCGCACGTACACGGTCGCGCTCGTCCTGATGTCGGTGGCGTTCATGGCGATGCTCGGCTCGATGATCCTGCTGCCGCTCTACCTGCAGAACGTCCGGGCGCTCAGCCCGCTGGAGACCGGGCTCCTGGTGATGCCGGGCGGCCTGGCGATGGGCCTGCTCGGTCCGGCGGTCGGCCGGCTGTTCGACAACCACGGCGGCCGGGTGCTGGTCATCCCCGGCTCGATCGGGATCACGCTCGCGCTGGCCGGGTTCACCCAGGTCACGATGACGATGCCCTACTGGCAGCTCCTCGGCCTGCACGCGCTGCTCATGGTGAGCCTGGCGGCGACGTTCACCCCGGTCTTCACGCTCGGCCTCGGGGCGGTCCCACCGCACCTGTACTCGCACGGCAGCTCGATCCTGAGCACGCTCCAGCAGGTCGCCGCGGCCATCGGCACCGCGCTCGTGATCACCGTGATGAGCGCGCGGGCCGACACCCTGCGGGCCGAGGGCGTCACGCAGGCGCTGGCCAGCCTCGACGGCATGCGGCTCGCGTTCATCGTGGGCGCGGTCCTGTCGGTGGCGGTGGTGGTCACCGCGCTGCTCCTGCCGGCCCGGGCCGAACGCGCCGTCGAGCACTAGGGGGCGGTGGCGCCCAGGTAGGTGAGGACGGCCCGCACCCGGCGGTTGGTGTCGTCGTCGGCGGCGAGGCCGAGCTTGGCGAAGATCGTGGTCGTGTACTTGCTGATGGCGCCCTCGCTGAGGAACAGCCGGGCCGCGATCGCCGTGTTGGACAGGCCCTCGGCCATCAGTTCGAGCACCGAGCGCTCGCGTTCGGTGAGGGTGGCGAGGGGGTCGGCGTGCGCGGGGCGGCCGAGCAGCTTCGCCACCACCGTCGGGTCGAGGGCCGTGCCGCCGCCGGCGACGCGGGTGAGCGCGTCCATGAACTCGCCGGCGTCCAGCACGCGGTCCTTGAGCTGGTAGCCGACGCCGCCCTGGCCGTCGGCCAGGAGCTCGCGGGCGTAGAGCTGCTCCACGTGCTGGGAGAGGATCAGCACGGGCAGGCCGGGCACCTCGCGGCGGGCGGCGAGCGCGGCCTGGAGCCCCTCGTCGGAGAACGTCGGCGGCAGCCGTACGTCCACGACGGCCACGTCCGGACGGGTGGCGAGCAGCGCTTCGAGCGTGGCGGGGCCGGAGTCGACGGCCGCGACCACGGTGTGCCCGTACGCCTGGACGAGCCGGACGAGCCCGTCGCGGAGCAGGAAGAGATCTTCGGCTATGACAACGCGCACGGCACCGCCACTGAGACGCGGGTGGGTCCCCCGAGGGGGCTGTCGATCTCCAGAAGGCCGCCGAAGGCCGCCATCCGGCGCTTGATGCCGTCCAGCCCGGAGCCGGAGGACGCGGTCGCCCCGCCGGAACCGTCGTCGGTGACGGCCGCGGTGAGGGTCCGCGTGCGCGGCTCGTAGTCGAGCTCGACGGTCACGTGGGTGGCTCGGGCGTGTTTGGCCACGTTCGCCAGCAGCTCGGCGACGGCGAAGTAGACCGCGGACTCGACCGGGCGCTCGGGCCGCGCGGGCACGGAACTGCGTACGTCGACCTCGACGGGCGCGTCGAGCGCCAGGGCCCGTACGGCGTCGACCAGGCCGCGCTCGGTGAGCACCGGCGGGTTGATGCCGCGGACCAGCGACCGCAGCTCGGCCAGCGCCGCGATCGACGAGGCGCGGGCGTCGGCCAGGATCGCGCGGGCGGCGGCGGGGTCGGTCTCCAGGAGGTGTTCGGCGGCCTGCATGGACATGCCCATGCCGACCACCCGCGCCTGGGCGCCGTCGTGCAGGCCGCGCTCGATGCGTTCGAGCTCGGCGGCCTGGGTCTGAGTCAGGTCGGCGCGGATGGCCTCCAGCTCCTCCACCCGCCGCCCGAGCCGCGAGTACGGGATCGGGCCCAGGAAGCGGCGGCCCAGGAGACCGAGGACCCGCCACGCGAACGGCGCCGCGGCCAGGCCGGCGATGATCAGGGCGACGCCGTGACCCAGGAAGCCCGGCGTGAGCGTCAGGAGGACGCCGCCGGCGATCCCGGCCGGCGGCAGGGCCGCGACCGGCAGCACGCTCACCCCGGCGAGCAGGCACCACAGCCCGTCCCAGTGCAGCTGGGGATCGTGGAAGCGGGCGTTCATCCGGGCGCGGCGGCGGGCCTCCCGTTCGGACTTGTGGTACTCCTCGCCGTCCCACCAGTGGCCGGTGGCCATGCGGGTGACCGGCGCGGGGACGCGGTAGGCGACCTCGACGCGCAGGCCGAGCCAGCGCGCGGCGAGCCGGCGGGCGGCCTGGCTGAGGGTGCGGCTGGTCAGCGGGTGCACGCACCACAGGGCCACGGCGATCCACAGGATCACCACCAGCGTCTCCCCCAGGAGCGCCAGGGCAACGACGAACGGGGGGCCGGTCAGGTTCGCCGACCAGGAGTAGGCGAGCTTGGAGCCGCCGTAGCCGACGGCGACGCCGACGGTCGGCATCAGGCAGGTGAGCAGGACCAGGACGGCCGAACGGCAGAGCCCGAGCACGATCTCGGCGCCCCAGCGCAGGGGTCCGCCCCTCGTGGGCGACCTCACCTGCCAGCGTCCTTCGGCACGACGCCAATTGTGGCAGGCTGCCCTTTTTGGCGATGTCCGGGCACCTCCTCGACCGTCCGTGGTGGGCACGTCTGTCTTCTCCGGTTCCCGGGCGGTTCCGCCCGACCTCGGAGAACGTACGATCGTGCGCCGGTCACCCGGTATCCCGCCACGCCCCGTACGACGTGGGTCCAGCCCCACCCGAGGCGACGGCGACGGCGGCGCGGACGAACGCGGCCACGGCCGGTGAGCGGGAGCCCTGCGGCCACCCCACGGCGAGCACCGACGGCGACAGGTCGGCGACCTCCCGGTAGGCGACGCCCGGCCGGGGGTGCCGCCGCGCCACCGAGACCGGGACGAACCAGATGGCGCTGCCCAGCTCCACCAGGTTGCAGATCTGCGCCAGGTCCAGGCCGGTGCGCGGCGGGCGGCGGCCCGGGGGCGGTTCGGCGCCATCCCACTCGGCCAGGGTGCCGTCGGGCAGCGGCCGGCCGGCCAGGTCGGCCACGGACAGGCGGGGACGGGCGGCCAGCGGGTCGGCGGCCGACAGCGCGACCAGGCGGGGCTCGGTCAGCAGGGGCTCGGTGTCGAGGTCGCGGTCGTCGAAGGGGGTGACCAGCAGCGCGACGTCGGCCCGGCCGTCGCGCAGGGCCGGCGCCTGCTCGTTGCGCCCGCCCAGCAGCAGCTCGGCCGGGAGCGCGGCCTCCTCCTCGCGGTAGGCGGCGAGGATGCGGGGCAGCAGCCCGGCATCATAGTCGGCCTTGAGCGCCACCCGGAGCCCCGGCTCGGGACGGGCCGCGTGCCGGACCCGGCGGGCCGCCGCGGTGACCGCGTCGATGGCGATCCTGGCGTCGCGCAGGAAGATCTCGCCCGGCTGGGTGAGGGTGACCTGCCGCGTGGTGCGCTCCAGCAGGCGCACGCCCAGCCGGCGTTCCAGCTCGCGGATCGCGCGGGACAGCGGGGGCTGAGCCATGCCGAGCCGCGCGGCGGCCCGCCCGAAGTGCAGCTCCTCGGCCACGGCCACGAAGTAGCGGAGCTCGCGGACCTCCAGGTCATTCATATCGGCAGGGTATCAATGGTGATCGGATCGGTCCTTCAGGTTCGCCGCCGTGCTCGGTTGACTGGCCGTGCCCCCCACTACGACCCCGTCGTTTTCCCCCTGGAGTCCTCCATGATCGTCATCACCACGCCCACCGGCCGGATCGGCCGGCAGGTCCTCGACCTCGTCCTGGCCGCGGACGAGCCGGTCCGCGTCGTCGTACGGGACCCCGCCCGCCTTCCGGCGCCCGTCCGCGAGCGGGTGGAGGTCGTGCCGGGGTCGCACGGCGAGGCGCGCGTCGTCGAGGAGGCGTTCGCGGGCGCCGACGCCGTGTTCTGGGTCGTCCCGCCGAATCCGCGGGCCGCCGGCCTCGACGCCGCCTACCTGGACTTCACCCGGCCGGCGTGCGAGGCGTTCGTGAGCCGTGGCGTCGGCCGGGTGGTCGGGGTCTCGGCCCTGGGCCGCGGCCTGCCCCTGGACGCCGGTCTCGTGACGGCCTCGCTGGCCATGGACGACCTGATCACGGGCACGGGCGTGCACTACCGGGCCCTGACGCTGCCTTCGTTCATGGACAACCTGCTCGACCAGGCGGCGGTGATCAGGGACCAGGGCGTGTTCTTCTCCCCGGTGCACGGCGACCTCAAGGCCCCCGCCTGCGCCACCCGCGACATCGCGGCGGTGGCCGCCGGGCTGCTGCTCGACCGTGGCTGGACCGGGCGGGCCGACGTCCCCGTGCTCGGGCCGGAGGATCTGTCGGGCGAGGACATGGCGCGGATCATGTCCGACGTGCTGGGACGGCCGATCCGGCTGCGGCACGTGCCGGTGGCGGCGTTCAGGGCCATGATGGTCGAGCAGGGCAGGTCGGAGGCGATGGCTCAGGGGATGGCCGACATGATGGAGGCCAAGAACCGGGGCCTGGACAACGCCGAGCCGCGTACCCCGGAGGCCACCACGCCCACCGGTTTCCGCCAGTGGTGCGAGGACGAGCTCAGGCCCGTCGTCCTGGGCTGAACGTGCCCCTTGTACGCGGCACCGGCGCGGCGTAGCGTGACTGATGACCAGATTTCTTATCTAGTCACGAGGTGTGGCGATGGTCGAAAGGGCGGACCGGATCCTCGACGCCGCGGGCGAGCTGCTGCTGCGTCACGGGTACCGGAGGGTCACCGTCGAAGACATCGCGGGCCGCGCCGGAGTGGGCAAGGGCACCGTCTACCTGCACTGGCGGACCAAGAACGAGCTGTTCGAGGCGCTGCTCCTCCGGGAGTCCATCGAGGTCGTGGAGGAGTCCGCGGCGATGTTGCGGCGCGACCCCACCCAGGTGCTGCCCCACCGCTTCTCGCGGGCGGCCTTCGTCTCCATGAGCCGCAGGCCGCTGCTCCAGGCGCTGTTCACGACCGACTTCGAGCTGCTGGGCAAGCTGGCCAAGCATCCGCTGCGCAGCCACGACCTCCTCGCCTCCCAGCGGTTCCAGCAGGTGGCCGACCGGTACGGGCTGCTCAGGGCGGACATGCCGCACCCCCGGTACACGCTGAGCGCCGCGTCCACGGGCTTCTACCTGATCAACGGCGTCGACGCCACGGGGTCGGAGCTGAGCGTCGAGGAGCGGGCGGACGCGCTCGCCTTCACCGTGCGCCACGCCTTCGAGCCCGCCGAGGAGCCGTCCGCCGAGGTGCTGGAGGCGGCGGCGGCGGAGTACGTCGCGATTCTCGAGGAGCTGATCCCGCCCTACCGCAAGTGGATCTACGACTAAGGAGAGGCGATGTCCGACATCGTCGAACGGTACAAGATCTCCAAGCAGCACTTCTGGTTGCACGGGCCCCGATCGGGCCCGTCCGTCGAGTACGACGCCGCCGCCGGGATGTACAACGTCCACGGCTACCAGGAAGTGCACGACGTTCTCGGCGACCCCACCACGTTCTCCTCCGACACCATGCGGCTGGTCCCCAAGGGGCTGCTGCCGCAGGGCGACGAGATCTCGCTGGAGGGGTTCATCACCCAGATCGACCCGCCGGAGCACGGCAAGCTGCGCAAGCTGGTCAGCAGCGCGTTCACCCGCAAGGTCGTCGCGGACCTCGAACCGCGCATCGCCGCCGTCACCCACGAGCTGCTCGACGCGACCGAGGGCCGCGACCGCCTGGAGCTGGTGACCGACCTGGCCTACCCGCTCCCCGTCATCGTCATCGCCGAGCTGCTGGGGGTGCCGAGCAGCGACCGGGCCCTGTTCAGGAAGTGGGCCGACGGACTGTTCCAGCGCGACGCCAAGGTCTCGCTCGCCGAGCCCACGGAGGAACAGAGCGCGCAGGTGGCGAGCACCCTCAAACCGTGGCGGGAGATGACCGAGTACCTCGCCGGGCACTCCGCCGAGCGCCGGGCGCGGCCCCGCGCCGACCTGCTCACCAAGCTGGTCGAGGCCGAGGTGGACGGCGAGCGCCTGCCCGACGACCAGGTCGTCAACTTCGCGATGGTCCTGCTGCTCGCCGGGCACATCACCACGACGATGCTGCTCGGCAACACCGTGGTCTGCCTGGACGCCTTCCCCGACCAGCAGGACAAGGTGCGGGCCGACCGCTCCACGGTGCCGGCCGTGATCGAGGAGTCGCTGCGGCTCTTCACCCCGTTCTCCGCGCTGGGCCGGTCGACCACCCGCGAGGTCGAACTGGGCGGGGTGACGATACCGGCCGACAAGATGGTCATGCTCTGGCTCGGATCGGCCAACCGGGACCCCCGGCAGTTCCACGACCCCGAGGTCTTCGACGCCGGCCGCGATCCCAACCCGCATCTCGCCTTCGGCCGCGGCATCCACTTCTGCCTGGGCGCCCCCCTGGCCCGGCTGGAGGGACGGGTGGCGCTGAACATCCTGCTCGACCGGGTCGAGGTCCTGCGCACCGACCCCGACGACCCGGTGCTCTTCATCCCCACGCCGACCATGACGGGGGTGAGCCGGCTACCGCTCGTGCGGTGAGCCGCCGTCCGCGGAACGCACAGGCCGGGTGATGGCGGCGCGGGCGGTTCCCGTCCTCGGCAAGGGCGGGCTCAGGAGGCGGCAAAGTGCCGCGCGTTGCCGTGGGCGTCCTGCTCTGTGGGGGCCAAGGTGGCTTGTTCACCTTCGTCGCAGCACAAGAGGGGACGATCCTGGCTATGGGCGGCAAGCAGCGGAAGCTGGAGCTGAGCGGGCCGCAGATCGTGGGAAGCGCCCTGGCCGCGGTCACCGCCGCGGTCGCGGCCTCGTACCTGGGCACGGCGGGGACGGTGATCGGGGCCGCGATGATGAGCGTGGCCAGCACCGTCGTCGCCGACGTCTACACGCATTACCTCAAGCGCACCGGCGACAAGGTGAAGCGGCGCACGGCGGTCGCCCTGCGCGGCCACCCGGCCCTGCCCGACCCGCCCGCCACCCCTGACCCGCCGGGCCCGCCCGTCGCTCCCGCCGCGGCGCGGGCTGTCAGGGGGAAGGGGGGCAAGAGGCCGCGGTGGGCCAGGGTCTGCGGGGCGGCGGCGCTGGTGTTCACCGTCAGCATGGGGAGCATCGTGATCTACGAGCTCGTCGCGGACCGCACGGTGGCCGATCAGGTCGCCGGACGCACCTCGGGCGAGGCCGGCAGGGCGCCGGGCAGGAAGGACCGCCGGGATGGACGGGCGGTCGGCGAGCCGCGGCACGAACGTCCCGCCACCCGGCAGCCGAGCCCGACGCCGTCACCCGGGCCGTCCACAGGGCCGTCCGCGACGCCCAGCCCGTCGGCGCCCGCCACGGTCACGCCGACGCCGACGCCCGGCGGGACGGACACCACCGTCCCGTCCCCCGCGCCCACGCCGGACGCCGGCCCTTCGGAGCCCACCCCCACCTCCTTCCCCTCGCCGACCGGCCACGACCCGACCGACGCGCCCGACCAGAGCTTCCCCGACCTCCTCTTCCGCTGACCGTTCCGCCGCCCCTTTCGGTGGCCGGGGGCCCGGGGGGTAGGGGCCGGGGGTTAGGGCTTTGTGGTTAGGCGGGTTTGGGGGTCAGGCGGTCGTCCAGGAGGCAGGCGGCGCCTTCGCCGTCGAACCAGCCCGGCACCCACGAGTGGCGGTCGGGGCCGAGGTGGGTGAGCCAGATGGACTTCCGGAGCGGGCCGTCCTCCTCGATCACCTCGTTGACGACGTCCCAGGCCCGAACCTTGCCCTTGTGCGCGTCAAGCAGTCGATCCCAAGTGGCTTCCAAGTAGGCGTTCCTAGCCTTTGTCGTGACTTGAGTGGAGGGGCAGGTGGGCCATGGGGTGGCGGGTCAGGCAGACGACGGTCCGAGGCGGGGGGCGCCGGCCTTGAACGATCCGTACGGCACGACGCGCCCGATCCCGCGTCACGCCGCACCACACCCCCGCCACGCGGCCCCCCACCCACCCCAGCCGGTGCAGCCGACACAGCCGGTGCAGCCGGGCGGGCAGGACAAGAGCGGGCAGGACGGGCACGGGCTCTTCCGGGAGGAGGCGTTGCGGCATCGGGCGATGTCGCGGGTCACCCGGCTGCCACTGGTGATCAGCACCCCGTCGTTCCTGGCGTTGTGGCTGCTGGCGGCCGTGCTCCTCGTCATCGGCGTCCTGCTGACGATGGTCGCGGTCGAGGCGGTCGCCTGATGTTCCGCCGCGTCCCCGTACTGCTCCAGAACACCGACACCGAGTGCGGCGCCGCCTGCCTGGCCATGGTGCTGTGCCACCACGGGCAGCGCACCACCCTCCACCAGATCGCCGAGCAGCTCCGGGTCGGCCGGGACGGCCTGAGCGCCAAGGCCATCGTGGACGGCGCCCGCGAGCACGGCCTCAAGGCCCGCGCCTTCTCCCTGGCCCCCGAGGACCTGGCCCGCGTGCCGCTCCCCGCCGTCGCGCACTGGGAGTTCAACCACTTCATCGTGGTCGAACGCTGGTCCCCCGACCACGTGGACGTCGTCGACCCCGGGTACGGCCGCCGCAGGCTGACCGCGGAGGAGTTCGGCGCCGGGTTCACCGGCGTGCTGCTGGTGTTCGAGCCGGGCGAGGGCTTCCGGCGCGGCACGACCTCGGCGGCGGGGGCCTGGCGCAAGGAGTTCGTCCGGACCCTGTTCCGGCGGCGCAGGGGCCTGCTCGCGCAGCTCATCGCGGCCTCGTTGCTGCTGCAGCTGCTCGGGCTCGCCCTGCCGATGTTCTCGCAGCTCCTCCTGGACTCCATCGTGCCCAGGCGGGCGGTGGAGGTGCTGTCCCTGCTGGGCGTCTCCGTGCTGCTCGCGGGGGCGGCCCAGCTCGTGATCGGGTACCTGCGGGCGGCCCTGCTGGTCGCCGTACGGGCCCGTGCCGACCAGGAGCTCACCGAAAGTCTGGTGACCCACCTGGTGACGCTGCCGTACCGGTACTTCCAGCAGCGCGGCAGGGGCGACCTGGTGACCAGGGCGGGCAGCGTCTCGACGCTCGGCGACATCCTCACCGGGCAGGTCGTCGCGGCGCTGCTGGACGGCCCGCTGGCCGTGGGCTACCTGGCGCTGGTCTACCTCTGGGACCCGGTGTTCGGGCTCGCGCTGACCGGCGTGGCCGTGCTGCAGACGATCCTGCTGCTGGCCACGACGAGCCGGATCGCCACGCTCACCCGGCAGGAGCTGACGGCGCTGGCGGCGTCCCAGACCAGCCTCATCCAGACGATCACCGGCATCGAGACGCTGAAGGCGTCGGGCGCCGAGAAGCGGGCCGTGGACCAGTGGTCGTCCCACTTCGCCAAACAGCTCAACGCGGACGTGCGCGCCGGGCTCACCAGGGGGCTGCTGGAGTCGGCGCTGGCCGCGATCCGGGTGACGGCGCCGCTCGGGCTGCTGTGGCTGGGCGCCTGGCGGGTGCTCGACGGGCAGCTCACGGTGGGCGAGCTGGTCGCGCTGAACGCCATCGCGCTCGGCGCGCTGACCCCGCTCGGCTCACTGATGACCGGGTTGCAGAGCCTCCAGCAGGCGGGCGCGCACTTCGACCGGCTCTCCGACATCCTGGCCTCGGAGCCGGAGCCGAGCAACGGCATCGAGGTGCTGCGGCTGCGGGGCTCGGTCGAGCTGCGCGGGGTGAGCTTCCGCCACGACCCGCGCGCCCCCTGGACCGTGCGCGACGTCTCGGTCTCCATCCGGCCAGGGCAGAAGGTCGCCCTGGTGGGCTCGTCCGGCTCGGGCAAGAGCACGCTGGCCCGGCTGCTGCTCGCGCTGCACACCCCCGTGCTGGGCGAGATCCGTTACGACGGCGTCCCGGCCGCCGAGCTGAACCTGCGCACGCTGCGCCGCCAGTTCGGCGTGGTCACCCAGGACCCGTCCCTGTTCAGCGGCTCGATCAGGGAGAACATCGCGCTGAACGAGCCGGGCGCGTCGCTGGAGCGGGTGGTCGCCGCGGCCCGCCTGGCCGCGCTGCACGACGAGATCATGGACATGCCCATGGGGTACGAGACGATGCTCACCGACGGTGGCGGCCTGTCCGGCGGGCAGCGGCAGCGGCTCGCCCTGGCCCGTGCCGTCCTGTCGCGCCCGAAGGTGCTGCTGCTCGACGAGGCCACCAGCAACCTGGACAGCGCCACGGAGGCGGCCATCGAGGCGAACCTGAGCCGGCTCGTCCAGACCAGGATCGTGATCGCCCACCGGCTGAGCACGGTCAGGGACGCCGACGTGATCCTCGTGATCGACGCGGGCCGGGTGGTGGAACGCGGCACCCACGACGAGCTGACGGCCGTGGGCGGCAAGTACACCGAACTGGTCGCCGCCCAGGCCGTCATGTCCTGACGTTCATGCGAGCCGCACGCTCAGCGTGACGGAGGCGCCCTCCAGGCGGACCAGCGGCCCGAAGGTGAGCGTCAGCCGGTCGCCCGTCGCCGCGCCCACCACCGGCGGGTCGCCGCGCAGCACCTCGGCGACCGGCCGGTCCCAGGTCACGGTCAGCCCGTCCAGGTCGCGCCGGGGATCGGCCACGGTCACCGTGGCCGTGCCTTCGGCGTCCTCCCTGACCAGCACGGCGCAGGGCCCGGACGCGGCCAGCGGGCCGGCGACGCCGTCGTTCCAGAAGGCGGCCGCGGTGACGCCCAGCGCGTCCACCCGGACGGCCTGCTGCCGCGCGGTGTTGGCCAGCACGCGGGCCCACCCGGGATCGGCGGCCCTGGCGATCGTGCGTTCGCGGCTCGCGCCGGGCAGGAGCAGGTAGACGTAGTCCGCCTGGTCGGGGTCGATGCCGTGGTCGAGCCAGAGCGTGCGGTAGTCGCGGTTCCCGCGCCGCTCCCGGAGGGTGCGCAGGCCGTCCGGGACGACGTAGCCGCCGTGGCCGTCGAGGTGCGCCCAGCCCGCCCGGATGTCGACGGTCAGCGGGGCGGCGGTCCTGCGGTTGTCCACGATCGTCTCGACCGGCACGCCGTCCGCGCCGCTGATCCCCGCGCCGAGGCAGACCACCGCGTCGTCGAGGAAGAACCAGGACTTGAACGCCTCCATCGTGCTGTCGAGGCCGTTGAGGTGCTGGCCGACGACGGCGTACAAGCCGTCCGTGGCGCCGCCGACCCAGCGGCCGGGCGGGCAGGTGTCGCCCCAGGCCGGGCCGGCGCCGTCGGGCAGCCGCCGGGTCGAGACCGTCGTGCCGGGCAGCCGGTAGGGGTCGACGGTGGTCCAGAACGAGTCGGAGTACTGGTCGGCGTGGCCGTCGGCCCACCAGTAGAGCATGCCCGAGCCGGTGTGCCAGCCCCGCAGGTTCTCGCCGTTGCCGTGCTCGTAGTGGCCGATCCTGGACGAGGCCATGCTGAGCGCGGCGCACCAGCCCGGCCGGCGGTGCACGGCCCGCGCGCTCATCGGGAACAGCCGGTGGCCGACGGGCTCCGGCGCGGCGGGCACGGCGTCGTCGCCGAGGACGGCGGCCAGGCGGGCGTGGAAGCCCGGCTCGGCCTCCGCCAGCATGGGACGGCACGTCTCGCGTACGGCCCAGCCCTTGACCATCGCCTGCCAGCGGGCCCGGTCGGCGGCCGGGGCCACCTCGCCGAGCAGCAGGATCGCGTCGGCCAGCTCGCGCCCCCTGTCGTGGTCGCCGAACGGCTTCCTGCCGACCCCTCTGCCGCGCACCAGGTCCATGCAGAACCCGTCGCGGACGAACGGCGCGAACGACCGCTCCACCATGGCGAACACGGTCAGGTCGGCGACCTCCCACGGCGTGCCGCGCAGCACCGCGAACAACGTCGCCAGCCCGGCGAGCAGCGTCACCCCGTAGGCCCCCTGGTAGGGCACGGTCGAGTGCTGGACGAACGACCCGTCCCGGTAGAAGCCGTCACCCTCGGAGACCGTGCGGAACACCGGGGAGAGCGCCGAGACCGCCAGCCCCGCCTTGCCCGGGTCGGCCCTGAGCATGGCGCGCAGCAGCATCACCACGCACAGGTCCACCCGGTTGGCGGCGGTGCTGGTGCCGCTGTAGTCGCCCAGGCGGCTCTCGGGCACGAAGTGGTCGACGGCGTCCCGTAACGCGGCGCTCCGCCGCTCGCCCAGGTGCGGCCCGACCAGCACGGCGGCGTCGAGCAGCGCCTTCGGCACGCCGATCTCCCAGTGCCACCAGTTGCCGGCCGGGTCGGCGCCGTCGGCGTACACGTGGCGGCGGTAGTGGTCGATCCCGGCGGCGACGGCGGCGGCCAGGCCCGCGTCGCCGGTCAGCCCGGTCCCGGGCGACGCGTACGCGCGGGCCATGGCCAGCAGCCTTCGCGGCGTCGCGACGAACGACGGGAACGGCTGGTCCGGCCAGAGCGACGTGCCCGTGTACGCCATCGCCGCCCGGTGGCGGGCCGCCCGCCGCCCCGCCTCGGCCAGCCGCGTCCGGTACGGCTCCGCGCCCGCGTCGAACCCCGACCCCGCCGTCACCTCCCGCCACCGGCGGCGCAGCGTGACGAAGGAGTCGTCCGGCGTGTGGGCGGGCTCGACCCGGGCGAGCGCCCCCGCCACGCCGGCCACGGCGACCGCGCCCGCCTGGAGCAGAAGTCGCCTGGACGGCCGGTGCACGCCTCGATTATGACCCCATGGCCCGCCTGGATCGGGCCGCCGGCGGTCAGACCTCCAGCAGGGTCTTGCCGTTCACCGCGCGGGCCTCGATCGCCGCGTGCGCCTCGGCCGCCCGCTCCAGCGGGAACGTACGCCCCACGACCGCCCTGAGCCGCCCGGCCGCCGCCTCGGCGATCGCCCGTCCGGTCCGCTCGTTCCCGTCGCCGCTCAGGGCGGCCAGCTGCTCCAGGCCGATCACGGTGACGCCCCGCCGGGCGGCCTCCTCGGGATCGACCGTCGTGGTGCTGCCGCTGGACGCGCCGTGCACGGAGAACCGCCCGCCGCGCGCGGTCATCTCGAACGCCTGGCGGCCGAGGTCGCCGCCCACGCCGTCGAAGACCACGTCGGCCCCGCGCCCGCCGGTCGCGTCGAGCACCTCGTCGGTCCAGCCGGGACGCGAGTAGTCGACGGTGACCTCGGCGCCGAGCCCGGCCACCACCTCCAGCTTGGCCGCGCCGCCCGCCGCCCCGATGACCCGCGCGCCGGCCCCCCGCGCGAGCTGCACGAGCAGGCTGCCGAGCCCTCCGGCGGCGGCCTCGACGAGCACCCATTCGCCGGGCCGGATGGCGGCGTTGACGAACAGGCCCACGGCCGTGTTGCCGTCCACGAGCAGCGCCGTCGCGTCGGCCAGTTCGAGCTCGTCCGGCACCTCGACCAGGTCGGCGGCCCTGGCTACCACCAGTTCGGCGTTCCCGCCGCCGAAGCCCGGCGTACGGGTCACCACCCGCCGCCCCACCAGCCCGGGATCGACGCCCTCGCCCACGGAGACCACGAGCCCGCCCACGCCGCCGCCTGGCACGTACGGGAGCTCGGGCAGCGGCGGCCCCGGCGTGAACCCCCGCCTGAGCTGCGTCTCGATGAAATTGATCTCGGCGAAGGCGACCCGCACCACGACCTCGCCCGACCCGGCCACCGGGTCGGGGACGGTCTGCGTCTCCAGCACCTCGGGCCCGCCGAACCTCGTCACCCGCACAACTCTCATGCCCACTCCTCATCCGGAACAGCTTCCCTGCCAGGTTGCTACCTCAAGGCGACTTGAGGTCAACCCGTCCGGGCCGGCGGGAATCCCGGGTCAGTGGACGCGGCTCCTGATCAGCGTGTCGAGCAGGTCGTGCACCTGGGCGGGCGACAGGCCGGCCCCCTCGCGCAGGCACTCGGCCAGCTCGTCGGCGGGAAGCGCGTGGCGGATCAGCCGCTCCCGCTCGGCGCCGTCGGCCGGGTCCAGCTCCGGCGGCGAGAAGCCGACCCGGGCCCCGACCGCCTCGACCGCGCCGAGCAGGCGGGCGCCGTCGCGCGGCAGCCCGCCCGCGGCGAGCACCCCGGCCAGGGTGTGGGCCATGACCAGCCAGGACGTGACGTCCTTGTCCTCGTCGAGCATGCGCAGGATCGGCAGCCCGGACGCCAGCGGCCGGTCGGTACGGCCGGTCAGCAGGTCGATCTTCATCAGCAGCCAGGTCGAGGAGGCGGTGACGAAGCGGTGTCCCGTCCCGGTGGCCACCGCGATCGAGTCGGTCAGCCACTCGGCCGCCTCGCCCGTCTCCCGCGCGAACACCAGCAGCATGCCGAGCACCATCAGCGCCTCGGCGTGCAGCCACTCCATGCCCGCGACCTCGGCCAGGTCGAGCGCCGCCCGGGCGTCGGCCAGAGCGTTGGGCGCCCCGCACAGGCCGCCGAACAGCGCCCGGTAGGTGAGGGCCCGTCCCTCGGCGACCAGGTCGTCGGCCAGCCGGGCCATCTCGGCCGCCTCCCTGGCCCGCCGGCTCGCGGCGACGAAGTCGCCGGCCAGGTAGTGGAGGCCGGCCATGCCGATCAGCGCCTGGGAGCGCACGCCGGGCTCGGCGTCGGGGTAGAGCTCCATGGCGGCCGACAGGCTGGCCAGCCCCTCGGCGACGTGCCCCCTGCGGTACCAGAACCACGACAGCAGGCCGGTGAGCCGCAGCGCGTACCCGCCGTCGCCGGCCAGCATCGCCGAGGTGAACGCGGCCCGGTGCTCGGCCTGGTCGGCGAGGAGCACCTCCATCGCGGCGGCCGCCCCCTCGCCGCGGATCCTGGCGTCGGCGGCCTCGGCGCGGCCCAGCACCCAGGCCCGGTGCGCGGCCTGGGCCTCGGCCAGCTCGGCCGGGTCCTGCCGGGCGCGGGCGAACTCCTTGATCGTCTCCAGCATCCGGTAGCGGCGCGGCGAGGTGCCGGGCTCGACCGCGACCAGCGACTTGCGCACCAGCGCGCCCAGGCCACCCAGGACCGGCCGCCCGCACACCGCGGCCGCCGCGTCCAGGTCGAAGCCCGAGGCGAACGCGCCGAGCCGGTGGAACAGCTCGCGCTCGGCGGGTTCGAGCAGGTCGTAGCTCCACTCCACGGTACGGGCGAGCGTGCGGTGCCGCCGGGGGCCGGCGCCGTCGGTGAGCACGCTGAACCTGTCGTCCATCGAGGTGAGGATCTGCTCGACCGACAACATGCGGCACTGCCCGGCGGCCAGCTCGACCGCCAGGGGCAGCCCGTCGAGCCCCTGGCAGAGGCGTTCGGCGTTCGCCAGCTCCGCCGGGGTCGGCTCCCAGCCGGGCGCGGCGGCCCTGGCCCGGCTCAGGAACAGGTCGCGGGCGTCGGCCGTGGACAGCGGCGGCACGTCGTACAGGGCCTCGCCCGGCACGCCGAGCGTCTCGCGGCTGGTGGCGAGCACGCGTACGCCGCCCGCCCCGGCCAGCAGCTCGGCCACCGTGTCGCGGACGGCCGCCACGAGGTGCTCGCAGTTGTCGATCACGATCAGCGGGCTCCGGCCGCGCAGCGCGTACGCCAGGCGCTGCGCGGTGACCGGCCCGGTCAGCCCGAGCACCTGGGCGATGGCCCCGGCCACCAGCGAGGGGTCGGCCAGCCCGGCCAGCTCGACCAGCCACGGCCCGTCGGCGTCGTCCCTGGCCCGCGCGGTCTCCAGCGCCAGCCGGGTCTTCCCGATGCCCCCGGGCCCGCCGAGCGTGACCAGCCGGTGCTCGGCGAGCAGCGCGGCCACCTGCTCGACCTCGGCCGTCCTGCCGACAAGAGCGGTCACGGGGAAGGGCAGGTTGCCGCCGCTTTCCGGCAGCGGCGCGGCGCCCCCGGGCCGCAGCGTGTCGTCCTGGGCCAGCACCGCGGCCTCAAGCTCCCGCAGCCCCGGCCCCGGATCGATGCCCAGCTCCTCGGCCAGCACGCGGCGCGCCGACCGCAGCGCGGCCAGCGCGTCGCCCTGGCGGCCCGACCGGTACAGGGCCAGCACCAGCAGCTCCCAGCCGCGCTCGCTCATGGGCTGCTCGGCGGTGAGCTTCTCCAGCTCCGGCACCGCGACCGTGTGCCGTCCGAGCGCGAGCTGCGCGGCGTACAGGCTCTCCCGCGCCGACAGGAACAGCCCCTGGAGCCGCGCGATCTCCGGCACGGCGAACGCCGCGCCCGCGAACTCCCCGTACGGCTGGCCGCCCCACAGCTCGACGGCCTCGCCCAGCACGGCCAGCGCCGCGCTGTGGTCGCCCGCCTCCAGCAGGAGCTGTCCCTCGCCGACCTTGCGGGCGAACCGCTCGGCGTCCACGGCGTCGGGCTCGACGCGCAGCGTGTAGCCGTTGCCGACGCGGGCCAGCACGCTCTCCGGGGACCGGTTGGTCCGGCCGGGTTCGAGTGCCTTGCGCAGCCTGGTGATGTAGGAGTGCAGGGTGGGCATCGAGGCGGGCTCGCCCTCGTCCCAGGCGGCGTCGAGCACGCGTTCGGCCGAGACGACCTGGCCGCGCGCCGCGACCAGCACGGCGAGCACCGCGCGCTGCCTCGGGCCGCCGAGCGCGACCTCCACCCCGTCGATCTCGGCCACGATCGGCCCCAGCACCTTGACGCGCAGCGCCACTATCCACCTCGGTTCAGCGCCCCGGGCCGCCCCGGGTCAAGGAAGCTTAAATGAGGTTTACCGGTTATCGCCGCTTCGTAATGACTTGACTTATTCGTCATCTCCCCAGTTCGGAGCCAGGTTCCTGGCGATCCGGATGTCGTCGTTGCTCGTGCCGGCCGGGACCATGGGCCAGACCATGGCGTCCCGGTGCACGACGAAGTCCACCACCACCGGCAGGTCGTCCATGGCCATGGCCTTCTCGATGACGGCGTCCACGTCTTCGGGGCGTTCGCAGCGCAGGCCGTGGCAGCCGTACGCCTCGGCGAGGGCGACGAAGTCGGGGATGCGGCGGGCGGGACGCAGGTCGGTGTTGGAGTAGCGGCCGTCGTACAGGAGGGTCTGCCACTGGCGGACCATCCCGAGGCTGCCGTTGTTGATGACGGCCACCTTGATCGGCACGCCCTCCAGGGCGCACACGGCCAGCTCCTGGTTGGTCATCTGGAAGCAGCCGTCGCCGTCGATCGCCCACACCGTGCGGTCGGGGCAGCCGATCTTGGCGCCCATCGCCGCCGGGACCGCGAAGCCCATCGTGCCCGCGCCCCCGGAGTTGATGAACGAGCCCGGCCGCTCGTGGCCGATGAACTGGGCGGCCCACATCTGGTGTTGCCCCACGCCGGAGGTGTAGACGGCCTCCGGCCCGACCAGGGCGCTCAGCCGCTGCATGACGTACTGCGGGGCGAGCGCGCCCTCGAACGTCTCGTAGCCCAGCGGGTACGTGCGCCGGTACCCCTCCAGCGTGCGCAACCAGGCCGTACGCTCACCCGGCCGGCCGTCGAGGGCGGTGATCAGGTCGGCCAGCACCTCCTGGCAGTCGCCCACGACGGGCACGTCGGCGCGCCGGTTCTTGGAGATCTCGGCCGGGTCGACGTCGGCGTGCACGACCTTGGCGTGCGGCGCGAACGTGGCCAGGTCGCCGGTGACGCGCTCGTCGAACCGGGTGCCGAGCGCGATGATCAGGTCGGCCCGCTGGAGGGCCCCGACGGCCGGGACCGAGCCGTGCATGCCGGGCATGCCCATGTGCAGGGGGTGGCTGTCGGGGAACGTGCCGCGGGCCATGAGCGTGGTGACGACCGGGATGCCGGTCAGCTCGGCGAACCGCAGCAGCTCCGCGGACGCGCCCGCCTTGTGCACGCCGCCGCCGACGTACAGGACGGGCCGCCGGGCCTCGGCGATCAGCTCGGCGGCGGCCCTGATCTGCCGGGCGCTCGGCCGGGCGACCGGGCGGTAGCCGGGCAGCCGCATGACCGGCGGCCAGACGAAGGCGGTCTCGGCCTGGAGCGCGTCCTTGGTGATGTCCACCAGCACCGGCCCCGGACGTCCCGTGGAGGCGATGTGGAACGCCTCCATGATCGTACGGGGGATGTCGGCCGCGTCCGTGACCAGGAAGCTGTGCTTGGTGATCGACAGGGTGATGCCCGTGATGTCGGCCTCCTGGAAGGCGTCCGTGCCGATCTGCGAGCTGGGCACCTGGCCGGTGATCGCGACGATCGGCACCGAGTCCATGTAGGCGTCGGCGAGGGGCGTCACCAGGTTCGTGGCCCCCGGGCCGCTGGTCGCCATGCAGACCCCGACCTTGCCGGTGGCCTGCGCGTACCCCTCGGCCGCGTGCCCGGCGCCCTGCTCGTGCCGGACCAGCACGTGCCTGATCGAGGTCGAGCGGTAGAGCGGGTCGTAGGCGGGCAGTACGGCGCCGCCGGGGATGCCGAACACGATGTCCACGCCGACCCGTTCAAGCGCCCTCACCAGAGCCTGCGCGCCCGTCATCCCGTTCTCCCCTCCTGGCGATCAACTGGCGATCAACGGCGATCGACCGGCGATCCACCGGCGACCGGCGCACCAGTCGACCAGGAGGCCCTTGTCATCCGCTGGTGGCCAGTTGCAGGCGCTTGCGGCCGGGCCGCCGGGCCTCGGCCGCCCGTTCGCGCCACCAGGCCAGGCCGTTGCGGGCGGCCAGCCGTTCGAGCGCGCTCAGGTGCCGGACGGCGCTCTCGTGCCGGCCGGTCGCCTCGGCCAGCAGCGCGAGGTGCCAGTCCACCGGGCCCACCCAGGCGCAGGCGGACAGGACGCTGATCCGGCCGCTGAAGGGCAGCAGCGCCTCGTAGAGCGCGCGGCACTCGTGCACCCGGCCGAGCGCGACCGCGGCGGCGGCCCGCAGGCACAGGGTGGACGGGCGCGACCGGTCGAGCAGCGGCTGCCCGTTCAGCTTGCGGGCCTCGTCCAGGCGGCCGAGCGCGTGCAGGTGGAGGGTGGCGGCGGCCTGGTCGAGCGCGTAGTTCGCGCCGCGCAGGACGTCGATGAGCGGGCCCGCGGCGGCCATCGTGCCCCGGTGGTAGTCCAGGGCGAGGCGGCCGGCGGTGACGGCACGGGCGGCGTGCCAGATGCCGAGGCCGGTCGCCTGGTCGGCGGCGTCGGCGTACAGGTCCTCCGCCTCGTCGAAGTGGCCGCAGAGCACCAGCCGGCCCGCCCGCCACAGCGTGTGCTGGAAGCGCGGCCAGGGCAGCGGGAGGCGTTCGAGCAGGTCGTCGCAGCGGGCCGCGGCCAGGTCGGCGCCGGAGACGTCGAACAGTTCCAGCCGGTTGTGGGTGTCCATCATGCTGGCCAGGAGCTGGTACGCCGGTTCGCCGTCGGCCAGCTCGTGCAGCTCGGCGGCGAGGTCCACCAGCTCGTGCACGTGCAGGGGCCGGGGCAGCGACAGGTGCCTGGCGTTGAGCGCGCGCATCAGCAGCCGCCGGTCGCCCAGCCGCCTTGCCATGGCCACGGCCTGCGCGGACAGCCCCTCGGCCCGCGGGTCGCCGGAGGCGTCGTAGAGCTCCTGGGCCAGCCCGGCCAGCAGCATCGCCCGGTCGGGGCCGTCCGCCTCGGGCAGCTCGCGCAGCGCGTCCTCGAAGCGGCGGACGAGCAGCGGGTCGGCGGCGCCGTACGGGTCGCGCAGCGTCCAGATGGACGGCGTGTCGAACGAGGTCAGCGCCCGGACCCGCACCTGCGAGCCGCCCTGCGCGATGCGACCGGACGCCCGCACGGCCTCGTCCCTGACCCGGCGGGCCCTGGCCGGCTCGCCCGCCGCCAGCAGCGCGCCCACCTGCCGCAGCAGCAGCTCCACGTGCTCGGCCGGATCGCCGCCGCAGGCGTCGTGCGCGGTCACCGCGTGTCCCAGCCAGGACGCGGACTCGGCGTACCCCAGGCGCAGCTCGGCCTGCTCGGCGGCGGCCCGCGCCCACCGCACCGCCTCCTCGTACGCCACCGGCCCCGCCTGCACCGCGTGGTGGGCGATCACCGCGACGTCGGTCGCCGGGCGGGCGGACAGGGCGGCGGCGAGGTCGCGGTGCAGCGCGGCCTTGCGCAACGGCGGCAGGTCCCTGACCAGCGCCTCGCGCACCAGGTCGTGCACGAACGCCAGCCGGCCGCCCGTACGCGCCGCCAGCAGGCCGCCGCGCACGGCCCGGTCGAGCGGCCCGTACGCCTCCTCCCCCGCGACCCGGGCCACCACGGCCGGGTCGAACTCCCTGCCGATCAGCGCCGCGACCGCCAGCACGTCCGTGACCTCGGCGAGCGCGTCCAGGCGCAGGCGGACCAGCTCGGTCACCGCGGCGGGCACCTCGTACGCGTCCGGGTCCACGTCCGGGTCCTGGGCCATCAGCCTGATGCTCTCGCGCAGGAAGAACGGGTTGCCGCCGGTGCAGTCGGCCATCCTGGCGCACGACTCGTCGTCCAGCTCGACGCCGAGGTCGGCCGCGATGGCGCGGACCGCCTCGGGGCCGACGCCGGTCAGGCGCAGCCGCAGCAGGTCGTAGCGGACCAGCCGCCCGAGCACGTCACCGGTGCCGGTGCGGAAGGCGGCGACCAGCGTGACCGCGCCGCCCCGCAGCAGCATCACCAGATGCCTGAGCAGGTCGAGCGAGGCGGGGTCGGCCCACTGGAGGTCGTCCAGGACGATCACCAGCGGCTGGCCGCGCGAGGCCGTGACGAGCCACCGGGCGACGGCCTGGTTCCGGCGCGACACCAACGCCTCGGCCGGCCCTCCGGCCACCGGCGCCACGGCGGCCGGGACGTCGAGGAGGCCGGACAGGGCCTCGCGGTCCGGCGGCGGGCAGTGCGGCTCCAGCGCCTCGAACACCTGCGTCCACGGCCACAGCGCGGGGGTGCCCTCGGCGTCGTGGCAGCGTCCCCGGAGCACGAGCCGGCCGAGCCGCTCGCAGCGCTCGCCGAACGCCTCCAGCAGCCTGGTCTTCCCGATCCCGGGCTCGCCGCTGACCTCGGCGACCGCGAGCCCGGCGGGCGCGGCCGGCTCGGCCAGCGCCATCAGCTCGGCGAGCTGGGCCTCACGCCCGTGCAGGGTGTTCGGTGAGCGCGGCGCGGCGGCCACCAGCGCCGGGGTCTCGTTCACCGGCGCGAGCGAGTCGACCTGGCGCAGGATGTCCGATTCCAGGGAGCGCAGCTCGGGCCCCGGGTCGAGGCCGAGCTCGTCGGACAGCCGCCTGGCCGCCGTGCGCAGCACGGCCAGCGCCTCGGCCTGGCGCCCGGTGCGATAGAGGGACAGGGCGAGCAGGCTCCACAGGCGTTCGCGCAGCGGGTTGGCGACGGTCTCGGCCTCCAGCTCGGTGATCAGCGGCTGGGGGCGGCCCAGGTCGAGCAGCGCGCGGGCCCGCCGCTCGACCGCGACCAGGCGCAGCTCGCGCAGGCGGCTCACCTCGGTGAGCGCCCACGGCTCGTCCTGGAACTCCTCGTACGGCGAGCCGCGCCACAATCCCAGCGCCTCGTCCAGGCAGGCCAGCGCCTCCTCGGCCGACCGGAACTCCGCCCGGTTCACCAGCTCGGCGAACCGGCGCGCGTCCACATGGTCGGCGGCCAGCAGGTAACCGGGCGCGCGGGCGATCAGCGTCCTCGGCCGGACGCGCGGCCCGCGGTCCGGCTCGACCGCGCGGCGCAGGTTGGAGACGTAGGAGTGCAGGGTGGGCAGGGCGCTGGGCGGGGCGGCGCCGGCGTACAGGTCGTCGATCAGCGTCTCGGCGGGGACCACGGCCCCCTGCGCGACCAGCAGCCGGGCCAGCACGGCCCGCGGGCGGGGGCCGCCGAGGCCGACCGCGGCCCCGTCGGCGTCGCGGACCTCCAGCGGCCCCAGAACTCGGAATTCCACGTTGTCCCACTCATCGGCTTCATCCTGATCGATGACAGTATGGTCGAGCCGACTTGAAGGAGACTGGAACCCGTCACGTGCCCGCTCTGATCGGCACGACGTTGCCGGGCCCGCCGCGGCGTGGCAGCGCGAACCAGGTGGCCTTGCCGACCAGATCGGGGTGGGTCAGATAGCGCTGGGGATGGCAGCCGTAGAAGCCGTCGGAGAGCCGGGCGACGATGCGCAGCCCCCTTCCGTGCTCGGCGGCCGGATCGGGGACGGACGGGGCGGGCAGGGGCGGGCCGGCGTCCACGACGACGCACATGATCTCCTTGGCGTCCACGTGGAGGAGCAGCTCGTACGGGCCCTCGCCGTACATGAACGCGTTGGTGACCAGTTCGCTCACCATGAGGACGGCGTCGTCCACGACGTCGTCGTGCAGGTCGAGCCCGGACAGCTCCGTACGGATGATCGACCGGGCGTGGCCGACGGTCCGGGCGTCCGCGCGCAACGGCCATACGTACTGGTTCCTGATCCGCCGGGCCGACCGCAGCCTGGACATGGCCTCTCCATCCTGGGAAGGGCGGCGAAGAACGCTCGTTTCACTCAACACGAGACCTGCCTCCGAGTTGACGGACATGCGGCTGTCCAAACCTGTACGCACGCAAGGGCCGAACGGGTCGAACGTTTTCCGAGAAATCCCGACTTTCTTCGCGCCCGACATGTCTTCCCAGGTCAGCGGGTACGGACAGGGCCATGAGCAGTCCTGACGAGAGCAGCCCCAAGACCGACACCAAGCCCCTCCTCGACGCGGCCAGGCGCCCGGCCGAGGAGGGCGGGACGCCGTCGGGGCACCGGACCGCCGGGCAGGCGGCCCTGGAACAGGCCCTGTCACAGGCGGGCAAGGACCTGGAGGACCTCACCGGCGAAACGACCGGCGGGGCCCGCGGCTAGGGGCGGCCGATACCGGCGCCCACCTCCTCGATGACGTCGTCCACCCGCCTGGCCAGGTCCACGTCGAGGGCCGTGACCGCGCCCACGGAGACGGTCCTGACCACGATGGCCAGGCCGTCGGCGGTGTCGTGGAGCTGGGGCTGGCGGCCGTAGGTGACCTTGAGGTGGTCGAGCGCGCGGCGGACGGCCCGCAGGTTCTCCCGCGGCAGGGAGATCTCGCGGCGCAGCGCCGAGCGGTCGCCGGTCCACAGGGGCAGCCCGGCCAGCGCCGAGGCGATCTCGTCGTCGGTGAGCGTGGCGGTGTGCCCCTTGGGGCCGGTGATGCCGCCGCCGCTGCCCGGCGGCTCGAACAGGGGGCGTACCTGCTCCGGGATGTGCAGCCGGGCGATCAGCTCGGGGTCCTGCTCGGCGACGGCGGCCAGCACGGCCTGGGCCCTGAGCCTGGCCTGTTCGGGCGGACGGCGGCCGAGCAGCGCGGCCTGGCGGACGAAGCCCTCCTCGGTGCCGTCGTTGCGCGGATGGTCCATGGGGAAGTCGTCGGTCAGCTCGGGCGGCAGGGCCTCGATGAGCTCGCGGCGGTCGTCGTCGTCGAGCGTACGGGCCAGCGTGGTCAGCGTGGCCTCCGCCGCCGCTCTGGCCGGGCCCGCCCCCAGGCCCGTCATGCGGCCGATGGAGGCCAAAAGTGCACGATATTCCATGATTCGTCCCCCGATCCTTCAGGCTCCTCGTGCCCAGGTCAGAGGTGTCGACACCTCCACACGACCTGCGGGGTGAGGGGCACGTCGGTGACGCGTCCGGCCAGCTCGGGCATGGCGGCGGCGACCGCGTTGCCGATGGCGGCGGGCGGGCCGATCGTGCCCGCCTCGCCTGCTCCCTTCATGCCGCCGGGGGTGCGCGGCGACGGGGTCTCCAGCAGCACGACCTCGATGTCGGGCACCTCGCGGGTGGTCGGCAGCAGGTACTCGGCGAGCGGCTGCCCGTCCTCGGTGTGGACGATCTCCTCGGTCAGCGCCATGCCGATGCTCTGCGCGACCCCGCCCCGGATCTGGCCCTCGACCAGGGACGGGTTGACCAGCGTCCCGGCGTCGTTGACCACCCAGTAACGCTCCACCTCGACCGCGCCGGTCTCGGGGTCCACCGCGACGGCGGCGGCGTGCGCGCCGTAGGCGAAGGTGTAGGCGGACGGGTCGTAGCTGACCCGCTCCTCCAGGCCCGGCGTGACGCCTTCCGGCAGGTCCCAGGCCCGCCAGGCGGACGTGGCCAGCTCCCGGAACGACACCGACGCCCGCGGGTCGCCCTTCACCCGCACGGACCCGTCGACGATCTCCAGGTCGCCGGGCGCCGCCTCCAGCCGGTGAGCGGCGATGGCCAGCAGCTTGTCACGCAACCGGGCGGCGGCCTGGACGAGCGCCCCGCCGCCGACCGCGAGCGAGCGGCTGGCGATCGACCCGACCGACGAGTACGGCGTCGCCGCGGTGTCCCCCAGCACCACCCGCACCCGCTCGATCGGCACCCCCACCCGGTCGGCCGCGAGCTGGGCCAGCGCGGTCTCGATGCCCTGCCCGATCGAGACCACCCCGGACGACACCACCACTGACGCGTCCTGCTCCATCCGCAGCACCGCCGTCTCGTAGCCGCCCGCCTGGATGCCCGTCGCCTTCATCTCCATCGACGGGCCCAGGCCGGTGGTCTCGACGTGGCAGGAGTAGCCGATGCCGCGCCGGCGCCCGTCGTCCACATCGGTCACCGGGGTGACCAGGTCGCGCAGGGTGCGCAGGGCCAGCGGATAGTCGCCGGAGTCGTACGTCTGGTACACCCGGCTCGTGACCGGCAGCTCGTCCGGCTCCAGCATGTTACGCAGCCGCAGCTCGACCGGGTCGAGGCCGAGCCGCCGGGCCGCCTCGTCGATCAGGCGCTCCCTGGTCCAGGTGCACTCGGGCTGCCCGAAACCGCGGTAGGAGCCGGTCGGGGTGGTGTTCGTGACGACCCCGCGCACGCGTACGCCGACCCGCTCGAACCGGTACGGCCCCGGCAACAGCGTGGCCGAGACCGCGAAGGGCGAGATGCCGACGTTCGACGGATGGGCGCCGAGGTCGCCGAGGATGTCGGCGTGCAGGGCGACGAACCGGCCCTCGCCGTCGAGCGCCAGCCTGGCCCGGTGGACGGCGGCCCGCGCGGGCAGCGTCGCCGACAGCCGGTCGCCGGGCGACTCGGTCCAGCTCACCGGACGGCCCAGGCGCATCGCGGCCAGGCAGACGGCCGCCTCGTCGGGGTAGACGTGCTCCTTGCCGCCGAACCCGCCGCCGGTGTCCCGGCTGATCACGCGCACCCGGTCGTGGGTGAGCCCGAACGCCTCCGCCAGGTGCTCGCGCACGTGGTGGGGGGCCTGGGAGGAGATGTGCACGGTCAGCTCGTCGTCGGCGTAGGAGGCCACGACGCCGCGCGGCTCCAGGGGATGCGGCGAGATCCGGCCCATCCTGAACGTCATCTCGACGACGTGCTCGGCCGACTCGACGAACTCCGCGCAGTCGGCGTCGCCGATCGGGAAGTCGGTGACCAAATTCGTGCCCCAGTCGGGGTGGAGCAGCGGCGCGTCCTCCTCCAGGGCGCGTTCCGCGCCGACGACCGCAGGGAACTGGTCCAGCTCCAGGTCCAGCAGGTCGGCGGCGTCGCGCGCGGCGGCCGGGGTCTCGGCCACGACCACGGCGAGCGGCTGGCCGGCGTACCTGATCGTGTCGTCGAGCGCCCGGTAGGAGGCGAGCGGCTGGCCGGGGGCGAGGGTGACGCAGGGCAGCAGGACCCCGGCCGCGTCGGCGGGGGTGACGACGTCGAGCACCCCCTCGACCGTCCAGGTCGCCTTGGCGTCGCAGCCCAGGAGCCGTCCGTGGGCGACGGGGCTGCGCACCACCACCGCGTACGCCATGCCCGGCAGGCGTACGTTGCCGACGTACCTTCCCCTTCCGGTCAGCAGTCTGGCGTCTTCCCTGCGAGGCGTCCGCGCGCCGACATAGCCCATGGGCCGATTGTGCGCGCCGGAAGGCGTGTGGTCTATACGATCGCGCGGGACGGCAGGCGCGAAAGACCAGGTCAGCGAGGGTATTGATGCAGACTTTTCTTCCATATCCGGATTTCACGGCAAGTGCCGGGGTTCTGGATGCCCTGCGGCTGGGCAAGCAGCGGGTGGAGGCCCTCCAGGTGTTGCGCGCCCTGATCGTCCCCGGCTACGGCTGGCGCCACCACCCCGCCGTCAAGATGTGGGCCGGCTACGAGGAGGCCCTGGTCCGTTACGGGCTCGACGTGTGCGACCGCTGGTGCTCGACCGGCCGGGCCGACACCTGCGCGGCCTCGATGTCCGTCGAGCTGGGCCGCGCCTGCGGCACCCCCGTCGTCCGCACCCAGCACGAGCTGGCGGCGGCCGACGAGCTGCCGCCCTGGCTCGGCGACGACGCCTTCCACCTCAGCCACCGCTCCGCCCTCCTGCGCAAGGACCCCGGCCACTACCGCCCGCTCTTCGGCGACGAACCGGACGACCTCGAATACGTCTGGCCCACCTCCGGCCGCCCCCCGGCCTGCCTGCCGACCGGCCCCCAGACCTGACCCGCCCCGCCCCGACCCCGAACCCGCCGCCCCGAGCCGACCAGGCCCTACCCGAGTGCCGCTCCGCCCGGCTCGGCGTGGGCTCCCGTGAGGCGGGCCTCCTGGTGGCGGGTCGCCGTAGCGGCGCCGAAGGCGATGAGCCGCACCAGGTCGCCGTCCGTGTATCCGGCCGCGTATCCGGCCGTCGGCGCGGTCGCGTGCCAGGCGGCGACGTCCGGGTCGGTGATCCGGTAGGGCGCCAGGGCGGTGAGCAGGGCGAGCCTGGCTCCCGGCCGTTCCGCTGCGGGCACGCCGGTCAGCGGGCCCGCCGACAGGTCGCCGCCCATCGGCGGGTGCTCGCCGTCCCAGGCCGCGACCGCCTCGGTGACGGCCGTCCGCGCCGCCTCCCCCAGCAGCTCCCCGCCCGCCTCCGCGACGGCCATGAGCGTGGCGTACGCCGTGCCGACCGGCGAACCGGCCGCCCAGGCGGGCCCGGCCGACGCGGGCAGGCCGTCCAGCACGTCCAGGCCCGCGCCGGGCGGCAGCTCGCGGCGTACCGTGCGGGACATCGCCCGGCCGCCCACGCTGCGCACCAGGCGCGACTTCTGCAGGTTGCCGGGCAGCAGGTTCTCGGTGAGCAGGGCCGAGGCGATCCGGTTGACGAAGTGAAAGGTCAGCGCGGTCCCGACGTACCCGGGCGCCTGGTCGGCCGGGAAGGGCGCGGGCGCGCGCCGGTCCTTGGCCCACCGCAGCAGCGCGGCGTGCCCGGGGTCCTCCGGCACGCCCCCGGCCGCGACGGTCTCGGCCAGCCTGTGGTCGCCGGTGGCGTGCAGCAGCGTCGTGTGCGCTGCCACGCAGAACGGGCATCGGTTGGCCAGCGACACCCCCAGCGCCACCACCTCCCTGCCGGTCCTGGACCCCGGCCCGGCCAGCAGCGACTCCCGCAGCAGCGCCCAGGTCCCGGCCAGCACGGCGGGGGCGGGCGACAGCGTGAGGAAGACCGCCATGCGGGCCATGCCGAAGTCGTCGGCCAGGCGCGCGTACACCCGGGCCACCCGGCCCGTGGCGTCCTGGGGCCGGACGGGCGTGACGTAGCGGAACTGGCCTCCGGCCATCGGCGTCGTGTTCATGCCCGCCATGGTGGGCCGGGAGAAGGCGCGGAGTCGTCCCGCCCGGGATGACTTCCGCGGCTACGGCACAGGGCGCAGGTGCGGGCGGCGTACGACGGCGGGAGTAGTGCCCATTTCCGCCCGAATGAGGACGAACATCGACACATCACGATCTACTGTGCTTGGCATGAGCTTGCAGCACCGATGGCGTCCCGCCGCCATGGACGTGGCGCTCGCGGCGGTGGTGGCCGTGCTGCTGACGGCGACCGCGGTGACCACGCCGGGCGCGGGCCCGGTGGACTACGTCGCCGTGCTCGCCGGAGCGCTCACCCTCGTCGTCTGGCGGCGGGCGCCGGTGCCGGCGCTGCTGGTCACCACGCTGTGCATGCTGGTCTACTCCGCGCACGCGCAGCCCGGCCCGCCGGCCTCCTTCCCCGTCATGGTGACGGTGTTCGCCACGGTCAGGGCCGGGCACCGGGCGGTCGCGGCGGTCGCCGGCGCGGTGTTCCTGGGCGGCACCCTGGCGGTCAACCTGGCCGCGGCCGCCGGGCAGCCCCCGCAGGAGATCGTGCAGAAGACGACGCTGCTGCTCGGCTGGTTCCTGGCGGCCGGGGTGACCGCGACCGTGACCCGGCACCGGCAGGCGTACCTCGTGCAGGTCGAGCGGCGGGCCGCCGAGGCCGAGCGGACCCGCGAGGAGGCGGCGCTGCGCCGCGCGGGCGAGGAGCGGCTGCGCATCGCCAGGGAGCTGCACGACTCACTCACCCACACCATCTCGGTCATCAAGGTGCAGGCGGGCGTGGCCGTGCACCTCGCGCGCAAGCGCGGCGAGGAGGTGCCGGCGGCGCTGCTGGCCATCCAGGAGGCCAGCGGCGAGGCCATGCGCGAGCTGCGCGCCACGCTGGAGGTGCTGCGCGAGCCGGACGGCGACCCTCCGGCCAGCGGCCTCGACCGGCTCACCCACCTGGTCGAACGGGCCCGCTCGACCGGCGTCCCGGCCACGGTGACGGTCACCGGCGACCGCCGTGACCTGCCCGCCGAGGTCGACCGCGCGGCCTACAGGATCGTCCAGGAGGCGCTGACCAACGTCTCCAAGCACGCCGGGCCCGCCACCGCCTCGGTACGCGTCGACTACGGCAAGGAGGAGCTAACCGTGCAGGTGGACGACGACGGCCGCGCGAACGGCGCCCCCTGCGACCCCGGCGTGGGCCTGCTGGGCATGCGGGAGCGGGTCACGGCGCTCGGCGGACGGCTGTGCACCGGGCCGCGTCCCGAGGGCGGGTTCACCGTACGCGCCGAGCTGCCGTTGCAGGAGGCCCGATGATCCGCGTGCTGCTGGTGGACGACCAGGCCCTCATCCGCGGCGGCTTCCGCGCCCTGCTGGAGGCCGAGGACGACATCGAGGTCGTCGCCGAGGCGGCCAACGGGGAGCAGGCCGTCGCCCTCGCCCTGGAACACCGTCCGGACGTCGCGCTCGTCGACGTGCAGATGCCCGTCATGGACGGCATCGAGGCCACCAGGCGGATCGCCGCGGACGCACGCCTGTCCGAGGTCCACGTGGTCATCCTGACGAACTACGGCCTGGACGAGTACGTCTTCCACGCCCTGCGCGCCGGCGCGAGCGGCTTCCTGGTCAAGGACACCGAGCCCGCCGACCTGCTCCAGGGCGTCAGGGTGGCCGCCCGCGGCGACGCCCTGCTCTCCCCCGCCATCACCCGCCGCCTGATCGGCGAGTACGTCGCCCGCCGCCCCGAACCCGACCCCCAGGGCCTGGACGTGCTCACCAACCGCGAACGCGAGGTGACCGCCCTGGTCGCCCGCGGCATGTCCAACGACGAGATCGCCGCCCAGATGGTGATCAGCCCGACCACCGCCAAGACGCACGTGAGCCGGGCGATGACCAAGCTGCACGCCCGCGACCGCGCCCAGCTCGTGGTCTTCGCCTACGAGTCCGGCCTGGTGACCCCGCGCGAGCGCTGACCCGAGGCTTGACCGTCAAGGAACGCGGTCCCTCCTCATACCCGTCCCGGACTGAGTACACTCGGGCTCGTTCAACGGCCGAGACTTGTACGGCGAGGCTCTTGGCCCGGGGCGGTGGCCCCTTGGCCCCCGTCCCTCTGGAGTCACGTGAGCAGCGGGCTTGTCGACGCTCCGCCCTCCAGCGACCCCGGCGCCCCCAGGCGGCGCCGCCGGCGCTGGCTGCGCTGGGTGATCGCGATCGCGGTCGCCGTCGTCCTCCTGGTCGGCGGTGTGGCCGTCGGCGTCACCGCCAAACTCAGCGGCAACCTCAAGCGCTCGACGGTCACCAAGGAGGACCTCGGCGAGACGCGGCCCCCCAAGGTCGCCACCTCGGCGATGAACGTCCTGATCGTGGGCTCCGACCAGCGCGACGGCAAGAACGCCAGGTACGGCCACCGCATCGCGGGCGAGCGCACCGACACGATCATGCTGGCGCACGTGTCGTCCAAGCGGGACAACGCCATGGTGATCAGCTTCCCGCGCGACTCGCTGGTCCAGCTCCCCGCCTGCCGGGCCACGGGCGGCCTGCCCGGCCAGCAGCCACACCTGGGCATGATCAACGAGTCGTTCAACTCCGGGGGCATCGCCTGCACCTGGAAGACGATCGAGTCGCTCACCCGCATCCACATCGACCACTTCGTGAAGGTCGACTTCACCGGCTTCAAGAGCATGGTCAACGCCGTGGGCGGCGTCGAGGTCTGCCTGCCCTCGCCGGTGAACGACAAGAAGGCCCTGCTCCACCTGCCCGCCGGGCGGCAGACGCTCAACGGCGAGCAGGCGCTCGGTTACGTCCGCGCCCGCTACAGCCTCGGCGACGGCTCCGACATCGGGCGCATCCAGCGGCAGCAGATGTTCATCGCCTCCATGCTCAAGAAGGTGATGAGCGGCGAAACGCTCACCGACCCGTCCAAACTGTTCGGCTTCCTCGACGCCGGCACCAAGTCGGTGACCGTCGACGACGACCTGTCGGTCGGCGTCATGAAGGACCTCGCCACCAGCCTCCAGGGCCTCAACGCCGGGCAGATCCGCTTCATCACCACCCCCTGGCACTACTCGCTGACCCAGCCGGGCCGCGTCGAGTGGGTGCAGCCGCAGGCGGGCCGGCTGTTCCAGATCGCGGCCAGGGACCAGAGCGTCCAGGGCGTCAAGGGCGGACAGGCCAAGGTGGGGCGGTCGAAGATCCAGATCGAGCTGCGCAACGGCACCTACCGCGGCGGCCTCGGCACGCAGGTGGCCGCCTTCCTCGAACAGCGCGGCTACCACATCAGCAAGATCGGCGACTCGGCGAAGAAGCCCCAGCCGAAGACCACGCTGCTGTACGGCCCCAACGCCGAGACGCGGGTGCCCACCCTCACCAACGACCTCCTGGCCGCCACGCCGAGGCTGGTCCCGGGCGCCCGGACGAACCACCTGGTGCTGGTGATCGGCGACGACTGGAAGGGGCTCAAGCCGCTGCGCGCCGACGACACCGAGGCGATCAAGGGCTTCGACGCCACCCACGACACCTGCGCGGCCTGACGCCCCTCACAGGGACCTCAAGGGGGCTCACAGGGAGTCGGCCAGCCCGCCGCCGTCGATGGCGGTGAACCCGGCGTCCTCGATGAGCGGCACCACGACCTTCTTGGCGGCGTCGTCGTCGCCCCAGTAGGGCATGTCGGCCCGCGGGCCGCCGCGCTGCCCGGCCGTGCCCAGCTCCAGCAGCTCGTTGGGGTACTTGGTGTTGAACGTGCGCACCACCCGCACCTCGGGGCCGAGCACGTGCTGCTGGTACTGCGGGCTGGTGAGCCCGTCCGGGACGGCCACCACCGCCTCGGCGCCGTCGCGTTCGGTGATCGGGTTGCTGGGGTCGATGACGATCTTGCCTGCCAGCGCCGCGCCCAGCTCCTCGACCACCGTGGGGAAGGCCTCCCACCACACCGCCATGACGACGACCTCGCCGAAGCGCGCCGCCTCGATCGGCGAGCCGCCGCCCGCCTGCCCCTCGGCGGCGACCGCGGCCTCCTCGGCCAGGGTCAGCCGGGCGTCGCTGAAGAGCACGTCGTGACCGGCCGCCGCGAGCAGCCGGCCGAGCGGCGCGCCGAGCCTGCCCGCACCCACGATTCCTATGCGCATGTCTCGATCTCCTTGTCGGGCCCGATCGGCACCTGCCCATCGGCCTTCCCGGCATGCCTGTCTTTGCGCCGGAGCTGGGAGACCTTTGCCGTCGGGTGATCCCTACACTCGTCGTCCATGAGCGATCCCGACGTCCATGAGCTGCGCAGGGGCAGCGCCGAGCGGGCGCACCTGCGTGCGCGGGGGCCCGAGCTGCCGCACGTGACCGAGCTGACCGGGCCGCGCGGGCTGCGGCTGCGGCACTACCGGCCGGCGGAGGAGCGGCGGCCGCTCGTGGTGTACGTGCACGGGGGCGCATGGGTGTTCTGCGGCCTGGACACGCACGACCGGATCTGCCGCCTGCTGGCCGACGGGTGCGGCGTCGAGGTGATGGCCGTGGACTACCGGCTGGCGCCTGAGCACCCGTACCCGGCGGCGGTCGAGGACGTCGTGGAGGTGCTGCGCACGGCCCGTCCGGTCGCGGTGGCCGGGGACAGCGCGGGCGCCTACCTCGCCACGATGGCCTGCCTGGAGCTGCGCGACGCGGACGACCCGTCGCCCGCCGCCCAGATCCTGATCTGCCCCAACACCGACCTCACGCTCTCGCAGCCCAGCGTGCGGGAGAAGGGCACCGGTCACGGCCTCGACGAGAGCTTCCTCGCCTGGGCCGTCCGGCAGTGGGCGCCCGATCCGGCGCGGCGCGCCGACCCGGGGCTGAGCCCACTGCTCGTGCCCGACCTGCGCGGGCTGCCCGCCACGCTGATCGTCACCGCCGAGCACGACGCCCTCAGGGACGAGGGCGAGGCGTACGCCCGGCGGCTGGCCGAGGCGGGCGTGCCGGTCACGTGCCGCAGGGAACCCGGCCTCGCGCACGGCTTCCAGCAGAACGCCGACCCGGTGTCGGAGGCGGCCACCGGCCGCCTGCTCGCCGACGCGCGCCGCCTGCTCGAAGCGGTGACGGGCTGACCCCTCCGCACCACGGCGGCGTGACCGCACACCGCGGCACGCCACCGGGCGGGCACAGAAGCACCGCCTGGAACTCGCGGCGACCGGTCAGGCGCCGAAGGCCAGGCGGCCCAAGAACGTCGCGGACGCCCCCGCGAAGCCGGCGCGCGTCAATGCGCGCGCTCGGACTCCTGCTCGGACGCCGTAGACGGGTACATCTCCTCGCGCGGCGTGTCCGCACCCAGCTCCTCGCGCAGCCGGTCGTAGTCGATGTTGTGGTTGGTGTACTTCAGCTGGCGAGCGACCTTCGTCTGCTTCGCCTTGGCTCTTCCTCGGCCCATGGCTACTCCCTAGTCCCCGCTGTCATGCTATCCAACAACGTTACGACTTGAAGAATTATGCAACTGCGCTCGATTAGTCTTGCAATATGCACGTGGAGGTCCACCAGGCCAAGGCCGACTTCTTCAGGACGCTCGGCCACCCCGCTCGCATCAGAGTGTTGGAGCTACTCCAGGAAGGTCCACTGCCCGTCAGAGACCTGCTGGCCCAGATCGACATCGAGGCGTCGAGCCTCTCACAACAGCTGGCGGTCCTGCGCAGGGCCGGGATCGTGAGCGCAATCCGCGAAGGCAGCACAGTGGTCTACACGCTGGCCACTCCCGAGCTGGCCGACCTGCTCGGAGCCGCCCGCCGCATCCTCACCGACATGCTGGCCGACCAGGGGGAGCTCCTGGCCGAGCTGCGGGCGGAGGTCACTTAGCGGCGGCCTCGGCGCGACGCCTGACGACCTTCGGGTAACGGGCGGTGAAGGCGGCGGGGACGACGAACGAGAGCACCTTGATCGCGATGACGACCGTGGTGGCGTGGGGGGCCGCGGCCAGCACGAACGTCAGCGAGACGGCGGCGAGCGTGAACGCCACCGCCCACACCGCCGTGATCACCACGTTGACGCGGTGGAAGGCGGGGGTCTCCCAGATCTCCTTGGGCGCCATCGTGCGCGCGATGCCCAGCGTGAACGGCTTGCGGATGGCCATCGAACCCCAGGCGGTGCCCGCCAGCCACACGTTGACCAGCGCGGGCCCGTACGGCGTGAGCGGCGAGTGCGGGGCCACCAGGGAGAGCACGGTGAGCAGGGCGAAGAAGACGGCGGCGCTCGTCTCGATCACGATCTCGTCCCAGGCCCGCCCGGAGCGGCGGTCGACGACCACGAGAGCAACGGCGATCACGAGGCCGGTGATGGCGCCCCAGCGCCATTCGTCGCCGGTGGCGATGACCGCGTAGACGACCCAGGGGAGGAAACCGAGCAGACCGCGCATCGCGCAACTCCTTTGACGTTCCTAAGTAGACATGTCGAAGGTAGAACCTCCTGTGGAGATATGTCAATATAGGAATATGAGCTTGAGACACGCCGTGCTGGGTCTGCTCGCCGAGGGGCCGGCCAGCGGCTACGACCTGCTGAAGACCTTCGACGTCTCATTGTCCAACGTCTGGCCCGCGACGCAGAGCCAGCTCTACGCCGAGCTCGGCAAGCTGGCCGACGCCGGTCTCGTGAGCGTGGCGGCCGAGGGCCCCCGGGGGCGCAAGGAGTACGCGATCACCCAGGAGGGCCGCGCCGAGTTGCGCCGCTGGATCACCGAGGTCGAGCCGGTCAGGGTCGGGCGCAGCGACATGCTGCTGCGCGTGTTCTTCCTCGGGCAGGTCGATCCCGAGCAGGCCCGCGCGTACCTGCGCCGCCAGGCCGAGGTGGTGGGCAAGCACCTGGAGCACATGGAGGCCATCAAGGGCTTCGTCGAGAGCGGCCAGGACAACCTGTCGGTCTACGGCCGGCTGGCCCTGGAGTACGGCCTGCGGCTGGGCGCCGTCCAGAAGGAGTGGGCCGAGTGGGCCGAGGGGCAGATCCGTTAGGCTCGCCCCCATGGTCTCCGAGCTGTTCGATCCGAAGATGTGGCAGGTAGTCGAGGGCTTCGACTTCACCGACATCACCTACCACCGGGCCCTCGACCAGGGCACGGTGCGGGTCGCGTTCAACCGGCCCGAAGTGCGCAACGCCTTCAGGCCGCAGACGGTCGACGAGCTCTACCGGGCGCTCGACCACGCCAGGCAGACCACCGACGTCGGCTGCGTGCTGCTCACCGGCAACGGCCCCTCGCCCAAGGACGGCGGGTGGGCCTTCTGCTCCGGCGGCGACCAGCGCATCAGGGGCAAAGACGGCTACCAGTACGCCGACGGCACCCCCGCCACCGGGCGCCTGCACATCCTGGAGGTGCAGCGGCTGATCCGCTTCATGCCCAAGATCGTGATCTGCGTGGTGCCCGGCTGGGCCGCGGGCGGCGGCCACAGCCTCCACGTCGTGGCCGATCTCACACTCGCCAGCGCCGAGCACGCCCGCTTCAAGCAGACCGACGCCGACGTGGCCAGCTTCGACGGCGGCTTCGGCTCGGCCTACCTCGCGCGGCAGGTCGGGCAGAAGTTCGCCCGCGAGATCTTCTTCCTCGGCGACACCTACAGCGCGGCCGACGCCCACCGCATGGGCATGGTCAACGCCGTCGTCCCGCACGCGGAGCTGGAGGCCACGGCGCTGGAGTGGGCGCGCAAGGTCAACGGCAAGTCGCCGACCGCCCAGCGCATGCTGAAGTTCGCCTTCAACATGATCGACGACGGGCTCGTCGGGCAGCAGGTGTTCGCGGGCGAGGCGACGCGGCTGGCGTACATGACGGACGAGGCGGCCGAGGGGCGCGACTCCTTCCTGGAGAAGCGGGCGCCCGACTGGTCGCCCTACCCCTGGCACTTCTAGCCACGGGCTCCCCGGTCGGAGGCAGACTGGGGTGATGCGGATCAAGGTTCCCGAGGCACTGACCGAATCACATGTGAAGATCGACGGGGAGCGGGGGCGGGTGTGGTCGGCCGGCCTGCCGGCACTGGCCGAGCGCTACCTGGAGGAGTGGGGGCTGCGCCTGGACGAGGGGCCGCCCATGCACGGCGTGGTCTCCCTCGTGCTGCCCGTCGTACGGGACGACGGCACCAGAGCGGCGCTCAAGCTCCAGCCCGTCACCGACGAGAACGCCACCGAGGCGCCCGGCCTGCGCACGTGGGCCGGCAAGGGCTCGGTGCTGCTGCTGGACGAGGCCCCCGAGACCGGCACCCTGCTGCTGGAACGCCTCGACTCCGACCGCCCGCTGTCGGCCGTGCCGGACGACGTCGAGGCGCTGAAGATCCTGACCGAGTTGCTGGGCCGGTTGACCGCCTTCCCCGCCCCGCCGGGCCTGCGCCGGTTGGGCGACATCGCCGCGGAGATGCTGGCCGACGTCGACCGGGCGGCGGCCGCGCTGCCCCGCGAGCAGGACAGGTTCTGGCTGCGGTGGGCCGCGGACGCGGTCGCCGAGCTCGTCTCCGAACCCGGCGACCGGCTGCTGCACTGGGACCTGCACTACGACAACGTGCTGGCCGCCGAGCGGGAGCCGTGGCTGGCCATCGACCCCAAGCCGCTGGCCGGCGACCCCGGCTTCGACCTGTGGCCCGCCCTGGACAACCGGTGGGAGGCCGTCGTCGCCACCGGCGACCCGATCAAGGGCGTGCTGCGGCGGTTCGACCTGATGGTGGACGGACTGGGCCTCGACCCGGCCAGGGCGGCCGGCTGGACCCTCGGCCGCCTCCTGCAGAACGCCCTCTGGGACGTCGAGGACGGCGAGAGCGAGCTGAACGAGGTCGGCCTGGTGATCGCCGAGGCCATGCGCCACCGGCAGTGACGCGTGGCCCGCGGTCAACGCCAGTAGGCGGGGTACTTGTGGCCCGGCAGCGCCCTGCCGAGCGCCACACCGCCGGCGATCACCACGATGCCGGCCACCAGTACCGGGTCGAGCAGGTACACGGGGTCGGGGGCGGTGAGCCCGATCAGCGCCGCAGTGGCGCCCGCCGGGGGGTGCGGGGCGCGCAGCAGCATCATCGGGGCCGTGGAGAGCGCCGCCGCGGCGACCGCCGCCCACACCGAGGGGCCGGTGAGGGCGGTGAGGGCCAGGGCGAGCGCCGAGGCGCTCAGATGGCCGAGGAGGATGCTGCGCGGCTGGGCGAACGGCGCGGCGGGGGCCAGGGCCACGATCATGGCGGAGGCCGCGAACGGCAGCGCGAACAGCTCCAGGCCGGTGAGGGTGGTGACCAGGGCCAGCAGGGACAGCCCGGCCAGCGCTGCCACGGTGGCCAGGGCCACCACCCTTCCGGGCGGTCGTGCGGGCGCCCCCGACGCAGCGGCCCGCACGTACCTCTTCAGGGTCGCCGCCGCCGGCGAGGGCGGCGGCTCGGGCGTCACCGCCGCCCGGCCCACCGCGAGCCCCCGTGGCGGGGGTACGCGGTGGACGGCCGGGGACGGGAGCGCGGCGGAGTCATGCGGACGGGCGGTCACCGGGGCGGCCGAGCCGGTGCCGGCGGCGACGCTCCGGCGGCGGCGGTGGGACATCGGGGGGGCTCCCGTCAGTCGGAGAGGCGGCGGAGGAAGTCGCGGACCAGGGCGGCGATCTGCGGGCCGCGCGTCTCCAGGGCGAAGTGGCCCGCGTCCAGGAGCTGGATCTGCACGCGCTTGGTGTCCCGGTCGAAGGCGAGGGCGCCGTCGGGGCCGAAGATCTCGTCGTGCCGCCCCCAGACGGCCAGCACCGGCGTCTGGTTGGTGCGCAGGTACTCCTGCCACTCCGGGTAGAGGCCCGGGTTGCGGCCGTAGTCCACGAAGAGGGCGAGCTGGACGGCGTGGTTGCCGGGCCGGTCGAGCCGGGCCTGGTCGAGGACCGCCTTGTCCGGGTTGACCAGGCCGGTGTCACGGACGCCGTGCGTGTACTGCCAGTGGGTGGCCTCGGGCGTGAGCAGGCCGAGCAGCGCGGAGGTGTTCTCCTCGGACGGGTCGGCCCACGCCTTGCGCAGCGGCTCCCAGAAGGGCGTCAGGCCCTCCTCGTACGCGTTGCCGTTCTGGGTGACGATGCCGGTGATGCGCTCGGGGTGCCGCGTGGCGAGGCGGAAGCCGACCGGGGCGCCGTAGTCGTGCACGTAGAGGGCGTACTTGGTGAGGCCGAGGGTGTCGAGCAGCTGGTCGACGACGTCGGCCAGGTGGTCGAAGGTGTACTCCCACTCGTCGGCGGCAGGGGCCGAGCTGTGGCCGAATCCGGGGTAGTCGGGCGCGATCAGGTGGAACTCGTCGGCCAGCTCGGCGATCAGCTCCTGGTAGGCCACCGACGAGGTCGGGAACCCGTGCAGCAGCACCAGCGTGGGCGCCGAGGGGTCGCCCGCCTCCCGGTAGAACACGTCGAGTCCGTCGATCACAGCGGTGCGGTACTGAACAGTCATGTCAACACTCCTCTAACCGGCTAAATCCGTTTTGCTGGTTAAGTGATAGCATGGTGAAAGTTAACCAGTCAAATCGCTTTGAGGGGTTAGAGGCAGTGAGGATACGGCCGCTCCGCGATGAGCCCTTGGCTCTGGACCTGGTGGACACCGTGTGGGTGGACCAGGGCGCCCTCGTGGACCAGTTCGACGACCTGGAAGGCGTGCGCGCCTGGCTCGGCGACCACGGCCTGCCGGGCGAGGACGATCTGGAACGCGTGCGCGACCGCCTCGTCCTGGCACGTGACGCGCTGCGCGGGCTGCTCGAAGGACGCGGGCACGACCGGCTCAACGCGGTGCTCGACGAGGGCGCGACCAGGCCGCAGGTGGGCGACGACGGGCCGCGTGACACGGTCGTGGTGAGCGATCCGGCCTGGGAGGCGGCCTGGACGGCGGCCGCCGCCGTCGTCCCGCTGCTGCGCGGGCGTCCCGAACGGCTGCGCAAGTGCGCGAACCCGGCCTGCGTCCTGTGGTTCCTGGACGTGAGCAAGAACGGCAGCCGCAGGTGGTGCTCGATGGAGGTGTGCGGCAACCGCGCGAAGGCGGGCCGGTTCAACCAGCGTCACAAGAACGCCGACTGAACCGGCCCGCCCAGGGACCTCAGTCCGTCACCAGGACGACCTTGCCCCGGCCGTGGCCGGTCTCGACCTCCCTGTGGGCGTCGGCGGCCTCCTCCAGCCGGTACGTCCGCCGCACCGGGAAGGCGAACCGGCCCTCGGCGTACAGGGCGGCGTACCGGCCGAGGCGTTCGGCGGTGCGCTCGCCCATCACGGTCCTGACGCCCAGCTCGGCCGCCTTGCCGTGCTCGACCAGCGTGACGATGCGCGCCCGGTCGGCGACCAGGTCGAGCGAGACCTCCAGGGCGTGGCCGCCGGCGCCGTCGAGGGCCGCGTCCACGCCGCCGGGGGCCAGCGCGCGCACCCGGTCGGCGAGCCCGTCGCCGTAGGCCACCGGGATCGCGCCGAGGTCGCGCAGGTGGTCGTGGTTGACCTCACTGGCGGTGCCGATCACCGTGGCGCCGCGCATGCGGGCGATCTGCACGGCCGCCGTGCCCACGGACCCGGCCGCGCCGTGCACGAGCAGCGTCTCGCCGGCGGCGACGCCCAGGCTGTCGAGGGCCAGCTCGGCCGTCTGGACGCCGGACGTCAGCCCGCCGGCCACCTCCCAGGGCGTCCCGGCGGGCTTGGGCGCCACGTCGGCGGCCGGGACCACGATGTACTCGGCGTAGGCGTACAGCCGCGAGAAGCCCAGCACCTCGTCCCCGGCCGACACCCCGGTGACCCCGTCGCCCACCTGGTCGACCACGCCGGCGAACTCGTTGCCAGGGATGCGCGGCCAGGGCACGTCCCCCAGGTACGGCGGCAGCCACCCCGCCCGTACGGCCGTGTCGAAGGGTTGCACACCGGCCGCCCGCACGCGTACGCGCACCTCTCCCGGGCCCGCCTGCGGCGCGGGCACCTCCATCACCTTCAGCACTTCGGGTCCGCCCGGCTCGGCGAACGCCGCCGCCCTCATCACATCGCTCATGCCGATGAGCGTGCTACCTCAACCCTGCTTGAGGTCAAGTCGGACAACTTTCGATATGAAGTCGGGAACTTTCCGCTTTAGTCGCGCTTTATATGTATATAGTCCGTCAGGACACACCGGGGGATGGGCAAACCGAGGGCTGATGACCGAGTTCTTCCACGCCGCTCTGAGCTTTCCGACAGTTATTTTCACTTTCCTCCTCGTGGCCGTCGTGGCTTATTGGCTGGCCGTCATCGCCGGCCTGCTCGACCTCGACCACGACGCGCCGTGGCTGGGGTTCGGGGGCGTGCCCGCCGGGATCGCGATCTCCCTGTTGGTCGCGATCGCCTGGCTGCTGGCCCTGATCGGCGGCCAGGTGCTGCCGGACGCCGCGCTGGCCGCCGCGCCCTTCGCCGCGGCGGCGGGCGCCTGGCTCGCCACGCGCGCCCTGATCAGGCCGCTGCGCAGGGCCTTCCCGGACGGCGGACGCCACTCGCGCGACGACCTCGTGGGCCGCCCGTGCGTCATCCGCACCGGGGCCGCCACCCCCGACTTCGGCCAGGCCGAGGTCGCCGCCGAGGACGGCTCGACCGCCGTCGTCCAGGTCCGCACGACCGGCGGGGACCGCCTGGCCCGCGGCGACAAAGCACTCATCTTCCAATACGACAAAGACGGCGAATTCTTCTGGGTCATGCCCTACGAAAGCGAGATCTGATGGACGTCATCTCCACGGGCTTCGGCGTATTTCTCGCCGTCGTCCTGGTCATCGTGATTGGCCTGCTCGTCATCATCGGCCGCCTTTTCCGCAAGGTGGAACAGGGCAAGGCGCTGATCGTGTCGAAGGTCAACAAGGTGGACGTGACGTTCACCGGCGCCATCGTGCTGCCCGTCGTCCACAAGGCCGAGACCATGGACATCTCGGTGAAGACCATCGAGATCACGCGTACCGGCCGCGAGGGGCTGATCTGCCGGGACAACATCAGGGCCGACATCAAGATCACGTTCTTCGTCCGGGTGAACAAGACCGCCGAGGACGTCATCAAGGTCGCCCAGGCCATCGGCACCGCCAGGGCCAGTGACGAGAACACGCTCCAGGAGCTGTTCAGCGCCAAGTTCTCCGAGGCGCTGAAGACGGCCGGCAAGCACCTCGACTTCGTCGACCTCTACACCAAGCGGGACGAGTTCCGCGACGAGATCATCCGGCTCATCGGCACCGACCTGAACGGCTACAGCCTCGAAGACGCCGCCATCGACTACCTGGAGCAGACCGCGCTCACCCAGCTCGACTCCAGCAACATCCTGGACGCCCAGGGCATCAGGAAGATCACCGAGCTGACCGCGCTGGAACACGTACGGACCAACGAGTTCCAGCGGGCCGAGGAGAAGGAGATCACCCGCCAGAACGTGGACGCCCGCGAGGCCATCCTGGAACTCCAGCGCCGCCAGGCCGACGCCGAGCTCAAGCAGCGCCGCGAGATCGAGACGGTCAAGGCCCGCGAGGAGGCGGAGATCGCCCGCGTGCAGGCCGAGGAACGGCTGCGCGCGCAGACGGCGGACATCAGGACCGACGAGCAGCTCGGCGTGCAGCGCGAGAACCAGGCCCGCGAGGTGGCGGTCGCCGAGAAGAACCGCGAACGGGTGATCGCGATCGAGAGCGAGCGCATCGAGAAGGACCGCCTGCTGGAGGTCATCGCCCGGGAGCGGGAGACCGAGCTGTCGCGCATCGCCAAGGACAAGGAGGTCGAGACCGAGAAGCGGTCGATCGCCGAGGTCATCAGGGAGCGCATCGCGGTCGACAAGACGGTGGCCGAGCAGGAGGAGAGCATCAAGCGGCTGCGCGTGGTCGAGGAGGCCGAGCGCACCCGCCAGCAGGTGATCATCGCCGCCGAGGCCGAGGCGCAGGAGAACCTGGTCAAGGACATCAAGGCGGCCGAGGCGGCGGAGGCGGCGTCGAAGTTCAGGGCCCGTGAGGAGCTGGTGCTGGCCGAGGCCCGGCAGCAGGCCGCCGAGCTGGACGCGCGGGCCAAGATCCGGCTCGCGGAGGGCGTCCAGGCCGAGTCCGCGGCGGCCGGGCTGGCGCAGGTGCAGGTCAAGGAGCGCGACGCGGACGCCATCGAGAAGGTCGGCCGCGCGGAGGCGGCGTCCCTGGGCGAGAAGCTGCGGGCCGAGGCCGAGGGCGCGCGGGCCATGGCGCTGATCGAGGGCGACCGGCTCAAGGCGCAGGCCGAGGGCGAGCAGGCCATGGCGCTGGCCGGCGCCACCGCGATCGGCGAGAAGCTGAAGGCCGAGGCCGAGGGCCTGACCCAGAAGGCCGCCGCGATGGCCGCCCTGGACGAGGCCAGCCGGGGCCACGAGGAGTACCGCCTGCGCCTGGAGGCCGACAAGGAAATCAGGCTCAAGCACATCGACGTCACCCGCCAGGTGGCCGAGTCGCAGGCCAGCGTGCTGGCGGCGGGCCTGTCCAAGGCCAACATCGACATCGTCGGCGGCGACACGATGTTCTTCGACAAGGTCGTCGGCTCGATCACCACGGGCAAGGCGGTGGACGGCTTCGTCGGCCACTCGGAGGTGGCCGGGGCCCTGGTGCAGCCGTACCTCAACGGGACGGCCAGCCTGGCGGCCGACATCGCGAGCGTGGTCGGCGGGGTGCGCACCGAGGACATCAAGAACCTGACCGTCTCGGCGCTGCTCATGCGGCTCATCCAGGACGGCGGCCCGCAGTCGTCGGCGCTCGGCGAGCTGCTGGAGACCGCGCGGCGGCTCGGGTTGGCCGACTCCCCGGTGGCCGCGCTGGCGGCGGCGAAGGGCTGACGTGAGCACCACCGAGCTGGAAGCCGGGACCTACGAGGTTCTCAGGAACCGTCTCCAGGCGCAGGCCAAGGCCCTGGCGGTCGCGGCGGAGGAGGTCAACGGGCAGCGGCTGCGCGTCTTCGGCGGCGCGGAGCTGCGCCTGCTCGGCACCGAGCGCATCAGGACGGAGAACAACTGCGTCCCGAGGGACATCGTCTCGCTGGGCGAGGTGATGTTGTTCGGCTACAACGTCTTCATCGGGCTCAAGCCGGAGACGACCGTGGCCGACGTGTTCGCCGTCCACCGCTTCACCAGGGACGGGGACACGTTCACGTTCGAGACCGGCAAGCTGGAGACGCTGGAGGAGCCGGCGTTCAGGAAGGACTTCGCCGAGCTGTACCGGTACTACAAGGAGACCAGCCTCCAGCAGCTCAGGCGGGTCGAGGGCAAGCTGCTGGCGGTGTTCCGGACGGGCCCGGCGGACACGCGGGTGCTCAGGTGGGCGGTCAGCAACGGCGGTGTCCCGAGATATCTGGACAACCGGGGAGAGCGGGACCACGTCTTCCCGCCGTCCCACGACTTCGAGTGGACGCCGACCACCCGCGACGACCACGTGCTCGGCCGCCATCCGCACATCTCGATCGAGGGCGAGGTCTTCGTCGAGACGATCGGCGGCGACCTGACCATCAAGGTCGAGAACAACACGGAGACCGGCGCGGGCGTCTACTCCGAGCCGGTCACCGAACGCCTCCAGTCGCTGGCCGACGCCGACGTCGAGTACGCCAGAATCGGGCCGCTCGTCCTCATGCGGATCAGGCCGTACAAGGAGCAGGACTGGCGGCATCTGGTCTTCAACACCCGTACCAAGGCGGTGACCAGGCTCGACGGCATCGGCCAGTCCTGCCAGCGGCTGCCCGAGGACCAGGGGCTGATCTTCCCGGGCGGCTACTACCTGGCGACCGGGGTCAGCAAGACGTTCGACACGGACGTGACGGACCTGGAGTTCGAGCGGGTCGTGCGCTCGCCCAACGGCGAGGACGTCCTGTACGTCTTCCACGCCCGGGGCGACGGCCGCTCGCTGCTGCTGCCGTACAACGTGATCAGGAAGGAGGTGGCCAACCCCATTGTCTGCCACGGGTACTCCCTGTTCGACGACGGCACGATGGTGGTCTTCCGCGCCCTCTCCGAGGAGCCGACCCGGGTCCACCCGATGCAGGTGTGGCAGACGCCGTACGTGTCCGACACCTACGCCGCCGCGCAGCCCACCGGGACCGGGCCCCTGGAGCGCATCGGCAACGCCGAGCTGGTGCGCGGGATCTCCGACTGCCTGTCCGTGGCCCGCATGGTCGAGGAGATGGCGGCGTCGGAGGCCACGTTCGAGGCGCTGATCGCCGCCTGCACCCGCGCGGCGGACTCCTACCACTGGCTCGGCGAGCACGGGCTCGCCGCGCCGCTCGCCGGGCCGCTCGCCGACGTGCGCGCCACCGCCGAGCAGGTGCTCGACGAGTACGAGAACGTCGAGCAGCTCACCCGCCAGGCCGCCGACACGCTGACGGCGGCGGCCGAGGAGACCACCCACCTGGTACGCCAGGCCGCCGCCGACACCCCCGCCACCGCCGACGCCTGGGTCACCACGCTGGCCGGCCTGCGCAGGCAGCAGGGCCGCCTGGTGACCCTGCGCGACGTCCGCCACCTGGACCTCGCCCGCCTGGACGAGCTGTCCGCCGCCGTGACCGCGGAGCTGGCCGCGACCGGCAGGCGCGCGGTCGCCTTCCTGGAGGGCGCGGAGGCGTTCACCGCCTACCACGCGGCGGTCGAAGGGCTGGCCGCCGACGCCGCCGCGATCGCGACCGTGGCCGAGGCCGCGCCCGTCGCGGACCGGCTGGCCGAGCAGGCGGAGGGCCTGGAGGTGGTGACGGAGGTCGTCGGTTCGCTGGAGATCGCCGACGCCACGGTCCGCACGTCGATCCTGGGCCGGATCGCCGAGGTGCTGGGCGGGGTGAACCGGGCGCGGGCCCTGCTCGACGGGCGGCGGCGCGAGCTGCTGGGCTCGGAGGGCCGCGCGGCCTTCGCCGCCGAGTTCGCCCTGTTCGGCCAGGCCGTCACGGGCGCGCTGGCGATGGCCGACACACCGGACAAGTGCGACGAGCAGCTCGGCCGCCTGATGCTTCAGGTGGAGAACCTGGAGGCCCGGTTCGGCGAGTTCGACGACTTCGCCGCCCAGCTCGCGGGCCGGCGGGACGAGGTCTACGAGGCGTTCTCGGCCAGGAAGCAGACCCAGCTCGACGGCCTGGCGCGACGGGCCGACCGGGTCTTCGCCTCGGCCGGGCGCATTTTGGCCAGTGTGACCGGGCGGCTGGCGTCCCTGGGGTCGATGGACGAGGTCAACACGTACTTCGCCACCGATCCGATGGTCGGCAGGATCCGTACGGCGGCGGCCGAGCTGCGTTCCCTGGGCGACGCCGTACGGGCCGAGGAGCTGGACGGCCGGGTCAAGGCGGCCCAGCAGGAGGCCGGCCGCGCCCTGCGGGACCGGCTGGACCTGTTCACCGACGGCGGCGAGACGCTGCGCCTCGGCCGTCACCGCTTCGCCGTCAACACCCAGCCGATCGACCTGACGCTGGTCCCGCACGACGGCGACCTGCACTTCGCGATCACGGGAACGGACTACCGCGCGCCCGTACCGGCCTCGTTCGCCGACACGCGGCCGTTCTGGGACCAGCTCCTGGTGTCGGAGACGCCGGACATGTACCGGGCCGAGCACCTGGCCGCCTCCCTCCTGGAGTCCGTACGGCCCGGGGCTCCCCTGGCCGACCTGGTACGTCAGGCCGCCGAGCAGCGATACGACGAGGGTTACGAGCGCGGCGTCCACGACCACGACGCGATCCTCGTCCTGGAGAGCCTGGTCCGCCTGAGCGAGGGCGCCGGACTCCTGCGCTACCCGCCCGAGGCCCGCGCGGCGGCCCAGCTCTTCTGGGCCTTCGGCACGGACGAGGTTTCACGTAAAACATTGACCACCAGAGCCGCCTCCCTGGTCCGCGCCCGCTCGGTCTTCGGCCACACCCCCGCGCTGGAGGCCCTGGCCGTCGAGCTCAGTGCCCGGATCGCCGCTTTCTCCCCCAGTGCAGAGGGCGCCGCCGAGCTGGCCGGTGAGTACCTGGTCGAGGAGCTGGGCGCGACGCCGTTCGGCTTCGTGACCGGCAAGGCGGCCCGCGACCTGCTCGACGGCTTCAGGCAGACACTCGGCCCGGCCAGGACGCGCGAGTTCGAGGAGGAGCTGGCCGCGCTCCCCCTGCCCGAGCGGCTCCAGCTCGCCCACGCCTGGATCGGCGCCTACCGCCAGGGCCCCGAGGTGGCCGAGGCCGTCGCCGTGCACCTGTGCGACCTGCCCCGCCACGACTCCGACGCCGCCGTCGAGGAGACCGTCGAGGGCCTGCTCGGCGCGCATCCGCGCGTCCAGGACCGCAGGCTGCGGGTCAGGCTCGACGAGCTGCTGGCCAGGGCACGCGCCTTCAGGCGGGAACGGGTTCCGGCCTTCCGGGCCTACCAGCGCCGCCGCAACGAGCTGGTCGAGCAGGAACGCCGCCGGCTGCGCCTGGAGGAGTACCGGCCCAAGGTCATGAGCGCGTTCGTCCGCAACCGGCTGCTGGACGAGGTCTACCTGCCGCTGATCGGCGACAACCTGGCCAAGCAGCTCGGCGCGGCGGGCGCGGGCAAGCGCACCGACCAGATGGGCCTGCTGCTGCTCATCTCCCCGCCCGGCTACGGCAAGACCACGCTGATGGAGTACGTCGCCAGCCGCCTCGGCCTGGTCTTCGTCAAGGTGAACGGCCCGGCGCTCGGCCACGGCGTCACCTCGCTCGACCCGGCCGACGCGCCCGACGCCACGGCCAGGCAGGAGGTCGAGAAGATCTCCTTCGCGCTGGAGACCGGCAACAACACCCTGCTCTACCTGGACGACATCCAGCACACCTCGCCGGAGCTGCTGCAGAAGTTCATCTCGCTGTGCGACGCCCAGCGCCGCATCGAAGGCGTCTGGAACGGCCGGACCCGCACGTACGACCTGCGCGGCAAGCGGTTCGCGGTGTGCATGGCGGGCAACCCGTACACCGAGTCCGGGCAGCGCTTCCGCATCCCGGACATGCTGGCCAACCGCGCCGACGTGTGGAACCTGGGCGACGTGCTCTCCGGCAAGGACGAGCTGTTCGCGCTGAGCTACGTCGACAACGCGCTGACCTCCAACCCGGTGCTGGCCCCCCTCTCGGGCCGCGACGGGGGCGACGTCGAGCTGCTGGTACGCCTGGCCAAGGGCGACCCGGCCGTCCGCCCGGACCAGCTCCGGCACCCGTACGGGAAGGCCGAGCTGGACCAGGTGCTCGGCGTGCTGGGCAAGCTGGTGCGCGTCCAGGAGGTGGTGCTGGCCAACAACGCGGCGTACATCGCGTCGGCGTCGCAGGCGGAGGCGTCCAGGACCGAGCCGCCGTACCGGTTGCAGGGGTCGTACCGGAACATGAACAAGCTGGCCGAGCGCATCGTGCCCGCCATGAACGACGACGAGCTGGAGGCGGTGATCGACGACCACTACCTGGGCGAGGCGCAGACCCTCACCCAGGACGCCGAGGCCAACCTGCTCAAACTGGCCGAGCTGCGCGGCCGCCTGACCCCCGCCCAGGCGGCGCGCTGGGCGGAGATCAAGGCGGCCTTCCTCCGGGCCAGGGCGCTGGGCGGCGACGGCGACGACCCGATGACCCGAGCCGTGGGCGCCCTCGGCCTCCTCGCCGACCGGGTCGGCGAGGTGGGCACGGCCATCAGGGAATCCGACCGCTGAGCGAGGCGGCCACCGGCCGTCGGGGAGTGCGGCCGGTGGCCGAGGGAGGCACGGCCATCCGTCGGTCGGCCCGCCCCTGAGCCGGGCGGGCACGGCCGTCAGGGGGTGCGGCCGTTGCGGGGGGCTGGGGCGAGCTCCAGGTGGGCGCCGGTGAAGGCGGCGCGCAGGCGGCGGTCGTGGGTGACGACCACCAGCGCGCCCTCGTAGTCGGCCAGCGCCTCCTCAAGCTGCTCCACCAGCATCGGCGACAGGTGGTTGGTCGGCTCGTCGAGCAGGAGCAGGTCCACCGGGTCGCTGACCAGGCGGGCCAGCTCGACCCTGCGGCGCTGCCCGTACGAGAGGTCGGCGAGCCGCCGCCGCAGGTCGTCCGGCCGGAACAGGCCCAGGCCGAGCAGCCGGTCGGCGTGCTCGCCGGGGCTGCCCGGCCGCCCCTCGGCGAAGGCCGCGAGCACGGTACGGTCCAGCCGCGCCGCCTGTTCCTCCTGGCGGAGCAGCCCGGCCCGCCCGGCCCGGCGTACGGTGCCCGCGTCGGGACGCAGTTCGCCGGCGAGCACCCGCATGAGCGTGGTCTTGCCCGCGCCGTTCGGCCCGGTGACCAGCAGCCGCTCCCCCCGCCGCACGGTGAGCCCGTCGAGCCGCAGCCGCCCCGCCACCCGCACCCCGTCGAGCACGACCGCCGTCGGTGGCCCGTCCGGCACGTCGGTGAGGGACGGGACGGAGGTGGCGATGGAGGTGGCGATGGAGGCGGTGAACCGCAGCGGGACGGGCGGCGGTGGCACCGGGTGCTCCCTGAGCCACCGCATCCGCTGCTGCGACTGCCGGACGCGCCCGGCCGCACCGTGCGTACGCGACCGCGCCCGCCACGCGCCGGTGCCCATCCCGGCCTTCGCCATCGCCCGCGGGACGGCCGCCATCCGCCCGGCGTTGGCCGTCACCAGACCGGCGTGCCGGGCCAGCTCGGACCGCCACTCCTCGTGGGCCCGCACGTGCGCGGCCCGTTCGGCGGCCTTGGCCGTGAGGTAGCCGGAGTAGCCGTCGCCGTAGCGGCGCACCCGTCCGGCGGAGACCTCCAGGATCACCGTGGTGACCCGGTCGAGGAACTCCCGGTCGTGACTGATCGCCACGACCGTGCCGCGGTGCTCGCGCAGACGCTCTTCGAGCCAGGCGACGGCCTGGTCGTCCAGGTCGTTGGTCGGCTCGTCGAGCAGCAGCAGCTCCGGCGCGGCGGCCAGCGTCGCGGCCAGGGCCAGCCTCGACCGCTCGCCGCCCGACATCGTGGAGACCGGGCGGTCCCGGTCCAGGCCGGGCAGGCCGAGGCCGTGCAGCGCGACGTCCACGCGGGTGTCGGCCTCGTAGCCGCCGCGCGCCTCGAACTCGGCGACGGCCTTGGCGTAGGCGTCCAGGTCGGTGGCGGCGAGCGCGCGCATCCGCGCCTCGATCTCGCGCAGCTCGGCCAGGGCCAGGTCCACGACGTCGGCCACGGTGGCGTGCGGCGGCAGCTCCAGCGACTGCGGGAGGTACCCCACGCCGCCGGGCGCGACCACGGTCAGCTCGCCGTTGTCCGGACGTTCGACGCCTGCCATGAGCTTGAGCAGCGTGGACTTGCCCGAGCCGTTGTCGCCGATCACGCCGGCCCGCTCGCCGGGCCTGACGGTGAGCGACACACGGTCCAGGACGGCCCGGGTGTCGTAACGCTTGGTGATCTCGGTCAGCGCCAATTGGGCAGCAGTACGCATAGAGGCCCCACCTCCTTGTCTCAACGCGGATATGACCGGTACGAGGCGCGGCGGAGCTGTCGGCTCAACGCGGATGCGCCTCGGGCGTGAGAATCACAGGAAGCAGTAACCCATATCGCCGGACACGGTAGCCCGTAATGGGATCTTTGTACAGCCCTTTATTCGGCCCGCAGTTCCGTGGTGGCCTCCCGTTGCAGGGCCGTGGACCGCCGGAGGAAGTCGACGATCAGGGCCAGTTCCTCGTCGGTGTAGCGGTCGTACAGGCCGGACATCGCGGCCACGAACGGCTCGAACAGCTCGCCGAAGCCGGCCAGCCGCTCCCAGTTGATCTCCACGATGACCCGGCGCCGGTCCTTGGTGTCGCGCACCCGGCGGACCAGCCATTTGGCCTCCAGCCGGTCGATCAGCCCGCTGACCGAGGCCGGGGCCAGGCCGGTGTGCTGGGACAGCTCCCCCGCGGTCAGCGGGCCGAGGCGCTGGAGCAGGTCGAGCGTCTTCTCCTCGGTCATCCCCAGGCCCAGCCGCTCGCCCATGGCGCTGTGGTACATGACCGCGGCGTTGCTGCTCTCGCGACCCGCCTCGACCAGTTCGTCCAACAATTTCTTTCGATGCACCGAAATATCTCTGGACATCCCGCCGCCTGCTCTCATATATTTCGTTCGGTCGAACGAAAGGATATCACCATGAAGGCTCTGGTCATAGGCTGCGGGATCGGCGGTCCGGTCACGGCGATGGCCCTCCAGGCGGTCGGCATCGACGCCGCGATCCACGAGGCGTACGGGCGGGGCGCCGAGAACGTCGGCTCGTTCCTCAACCTGGCCTCCAACGGCCTGGCCGCCCTGCGCGTGCTCGGCGTCCACCGCGAGGCGCTGTCGTCGGCCATCCCCACCCCGCGCATGGTCATGTGGAGCGGCACCGGCAAGCGCCTCGGCGAGGTGGCCAACGGCCTGCGGCTCGACGACGGCACGGTCAGCCACACCGTGCTCCGCTCCGACCTCTACGGCTCCCTGCGTGACGAGGCCGCCCGGCGCGGCATCCCCATCACGTACGGCAAACGCCTGGTCTCCTACGAGGACACCGGCGACGAGGTCGTGGCCACCTTCGAGGACGGCACCTCGGCCACCGGCGACCTGCTGATCGCCTGCGACGGCGTGCACTCACGCACCCGTTCGCTCCTCGACCCCGGCGCGCCCGGCCCGCGCTACAGCGGTCTGTACAGCTTCGGCGGCATCGTCCGGGACGCCGGGGTCGGCGGCGAGCCCGGCGTCTACAACATGATCTTCGGCAAGCGGGCCTTCTTCGGCTACACGGTGGCCGAGTCGGGCGACACGTGGTGGTTCGCGAACCTGCCCAGGCGGCTCGGCGACGTGCCGGCGGACTGGAAGCCGGTCCTGGAGGAGGCGTTCGAGGGCGACGCGAACGTCTCGGCCGACGTCGTCCGCCGCGGCCCGGTCGACCTGGCGCTGCCGGTGTACGACCTGCCGCCGGTGCCCGTCTGGCACAAGGGCCGCGTCCTGCTCACCGGGGACGCCGCCCACGCCACCTCGCCCAGCTCCGGCCAGGGCGCCTCGCTGGCCGTCGAGGACGCGGTCGTGCTGGCCAGGTGCCTGCGGGAGGCGAAGGGCCACCGCGAGGCGTTCGAGCGCTTCGAGGCCGAGCGGCGGCCCAGGGTCGAGCGGGTGGTGGCCTACTCCAGGACGATCAGCAACAGCAAGGCCGCGGGCCCGGTCGCCCGGGTCTTCCGCGACCTGATGCTGCCGATGTTCCTGAAGCGGAGCGCGAGCCAGGAGTCACTGGCCTGGATGTACCGCCACCAGGTCGGCCTGTGACACCGCGGCGGCCGAGGCGGGCAGCAGCGGCAGCCGCACGTCCGGCGTGGGGATCAGGCCCCTGGCGTGCAGGACGCCCTTGATCACGGTCGGGTTGGGCTCGGCGAAGAGCGCGCGGGAGACCTGCGCCAGCCGGTGCCCGAGCGGACGCGCGGTGGCCACGTCACCGGCCTGCCAGGCGTCCACCAGCTCGACGAAGCTCCTGGTCAGCAGGTGCGCCGAGGCCAGGATGCCGCCGGAGGCGCCGAGGGCGAGCAGCGGCGAGACGAACGCGTCGTCGCCGCCGAGCACCTCGAACTTGTCGGGCAGATCCGCGAGCAGGTCGATCGTGTCCTGGTCGATGCCGCCCGCGGCGTACTTGACGCCCGCGACGTTCGGATGGGCCCCGATGCGCCGCAGGGTCTCGGCTCCCACGGCCTGTCCCGTCCGGTAGGGGATGTGGTAGACCACCAGCGGCACGGGTGACGCCTCGGCCAGCGCCTCGAAGTGCGCGATCACACCGCGCTCGCCGGGCCGCAGGAAGTACGGCACGGTCACCAGGGCCGCGTCCACCCCGGCGGGCAGCTCGCGCAGCGCCGCGGCCGTCGTCCGGGTGTCGTTCCCGGTCACGCCCACGGTCAGCACCGCCCGGCGTCCGGCGCACACGCGGACGCAGGTCTCGACCACCAGCGCCCGCTCGGCGGGGTCGAGGGCGGCCACCTCGGCCGTCGTCCCCAGCGCCACCAGCCCGGCCGCGCCCTCGTCGAGCATCTGCCCGGCCAGCTTCTCGACCGCGTCGGCGGCCACCTCGCCCGACGACGTGAACGGCGTGACCAGCGGTACGTGGATTCCTCTCAGCATGCTCCGAGCCTGCCGCCCGACGACCTGTTAGGTCCAGTTCGGATTTCTTCGTTCGAGCTTAAGATGAACTTATGCTCGATCCTCGCAAGCTCCACCTGCTCCGCGAGCTGGCCAGGCGCGGCACGATCAGCGCCGTGGCCGAGGCGGTCACGTTCACGCCTTCGGCGGTCTCGCAGCAGCTCAGCGCGCTGGAGCGGGAGGCGGGCGTGCCGCTGCTGGAACGCACCGGCCGCACGGTCACCCTCACCCCGGCCGGGCTGCTGCTCGTCGAGCACGCGCAGGCCGTGCTCGAACAGCTCGAACGCGCCTCGGCCGCGCTCGCCGCCGCCCGGGGCGGGCCGTCGGGCCCGCTGCGGATCGGCGCGTTCCCGACGGCCACCCGCGTGCTGCTGCCGCCCGCGCTGGCGCGCCTGACCGGCGCGTACCCGGGCCTTGAGCCGATGGTCGCCGAGATCGACCCCGCCGACGTCTCGGCGGCGCTGCGGGCGGGCGAGCTCGACGTAGCCCTCGTGCACGAGTACGACTTCGTGCCCCCGGTCACCGACGCCTCCATCGAGACCGAACCGCTGTTCACCGAGCCGATGTACCTGACCGACCGCGCCTGCGTCCCCGACGCCCGCGACGATCCGTGGATCCTGAGCAAGCCGGGCACGCTCTGCCACACCATGGCGATCAGGGCCTGCCAGGCGGCCGGCTTCGAGCCGCGGGTCCGGCACCACATCGACGACTTCGACACCGTGCTCGCCTTCGCCGCCGCGGGTCAGGGCGTCGCGCTCGTGCCCCGGCTGGCGGCGCTCACCCCGCCCGGCGGCGTCTCGCTGACCCGCCTTCCCCTGAGCCGCCGCACGCGGGCCGCCTTCCGCCGCGGCTACGGCGACCATCCGGCGGTCCGCGCGGCCGTCGCCGCCTTCCACGCCGCCGCCACCACCCTCCCCCTCTGACACCGCCCCCCGCGAGCTAGACCCCCGGGTCCGCAAGGGCGCAGATCGCGTAGACGGTGAAGTTGTACGCGAAGCCGTAGTTGCTGGGCGGGGCCACCTCCCAGCCGTTGGTCCCCGCCGGGCGGGAGGCGTTGGGCGAGATCGTGTCGGGCAGGGTGTACCCGCCGCTCACCACCCGCTTGCCCGCGCTGCACGTGACGCTCCGGGGCGTGGACGAGAACGGCGGATTCGTGAACTCCTCCTGCACGAGCTCCCAGCCGAGGACACCGTCCCGGCCGGGCTCGCCCGGCGGACCGGGCGGGCCGGGGCGGCCGGGCGGGCAGTGCTCGCAGTGGTGGCCGCAGCAGCTCGGCGGATCGGTGGCCCCGGGCACCGTCGCCCCCGTCCGGGCGGCGGCAGCGCTCTGAACCGAGACGGCCCCGGCTCCGCCGAGCAGCAAGGCGCCCGCCGCCAGCACCGAACAGGCGGGGACGGATCGAATACGGAAGATCATGGCACTCCTCGTGGGTTCGGAGCCCAGATACCCGCGACCCGGGGCGCCACAGACGCCCACATGATCAAATTTCAACCCAGCGATCGGTAAATCCGCTCAGGAGGCGGGCCTGCCGAGCAGCCCTTCGGCGAGGGCGGCGAAGCTGCGGGCGAGCCGCGCGCTGTCCCCGGCGCGCAGCCGGCTCGCGATCGGCTCCATGTGCAGGGACCCGAGCAGCAGGTGGGCGATCTCGTCCGCGTCCACGTCCGGCCGTCCTTCGGTGATCAGCGCGGTGACGTGCCGGTGCCAGCCGACGTAGATCGGGTTGGCCTCGCGAGGCTCGGACCTGCTCGTCGCCACCGCGTGCTCGTGCGCGGCGACCAGGTTGCCGTTGCGCGCCGCCAGCTCGGCCACCGCTCCGAGGAAGGCGACCAGCCGTTCGACGGGCGGCGCTCCGGGGCCGAGCGGCGGCGGCCCCTCGGCCACCGCCTGGTCCAGCTCGTGGGCCCGCTCGCTCATCAGCTCCCGCATCAGCCCCGTACGGCTGCCGAAGCGGTGGAACACCGTTCCCTTGCCCACGCCCGCGGCCACCGCGACCCGCTCGACGGAGACCTGCTCGGGCGGGTGCAGCCGCAGCAGCTCCTCGGCCGCCCGCAGGATCGCCCGCCTGTTGCGCGCGGCGTCGGCCCGCTCTCGACGTTCCATCCGGTCATTGTTTCCCATGGACAAAGTTGACCAGCGGTCCATATATTAACTGGACCAGCGGTTCAGATATGGGAGGAACAACCATGCTCGCCATCCAGCTCGACGCGACCGGCGGCCCCGAGGCCCTGCGACCCGTGGATCTGCCCCGCCCACGCGCCGCCGCGGGCCAGGTCGTCGTCCGCGCGCAGGCGATCGGCGTCAGCCATGCCGAGACGCAGATCCGCTCGGGCGCGCTGCCGTTCCCGCTGCCGCTGCCCGCCGTGCTCGGCGCGGAGGCGGTCGGCGAGGTCGTCGAGGTGGGCGAGGGCGTGGACGGCGGCCTGCTCGGCACCGTCCGCGTGGGAGTGACCGGCGGCCTCGGCGCCTACGCCGAGTACGTGGCCATGCCCGCCGCCATGACCTGCCCCGTCCCGGAAGACGTGACGCCCCTGGAGGCCCTGGCCGGGGCCGCGCCCGGCGCGATCGCCCTCGCCCTGCTGCACCGGGCCCGGCTCGGCGGCGGGGAGACCGTGCTGGTCGAGGCGGGCACGAGCGCGGTCGGCGGGCACGTGGTGGCGCACGCCAAGGAGTTCGGGGCGGCTCGGGTGATCGCCACCGCCGGTTCGCCGGCCAAGCTGCGGCGGGCCCTCGACCTCGGCGCCGACCAGGCCGTCGACCACGGCGACCCGGCCTGGCCGGACGCGCTGCCGGACATCGACGTGGTCTTCGAGTCGATCGGCGGCGCGTCGGCCCGGCGGGTGCTCGACCGGCTCGTCCCCGGCACCGGACGGATGTTGTTCTACGGCATGCTCAGCGGCGAGCCCGCCGCCGTCACGGCCGCCGACCTGATGGAGCGCGGCCTGACCGTCGTGGGCTGCAGCGGCCCCGGCTGGGCGGGCCAGGTGTTCGGCACGCACTACCCCGAGATGCTCGCCCGGCTCGGCTCAGGACGCAGCCGGGCCGCCGTCCACGGGACCCTGCCGCTGGCCGAGGCGGCCGAGGCCCATCGCCTCCTGGAGTCGCGGGCGGCCACGGGCCGCGTCCTGCTGGTCCCGTGACCGGCTCACCGGTCGAGGACGGCGTCCAGCACGGCCGTGGCGCTCACCTGCTCCCCGTTGTAGTCGCCGGCCGTCACCGCCACCACCAGCTCCTCGCCGGGCAGCACGAGCAGCCGCTGGCCGCCGTTCCCGATGGCCTCGGTCCACGGCCGGTCGCCGGTGCTGACGTACCACTGGTAGCCGTAGCGGAAGGTGCCGTCAATGACGACGCGGGGCCGCGTCATCTCGCGCACCCACTGCTCGGGGACGATGCCGAGCCCGCCGCCGAGCACGAGCCGTCCGAGTGCGGCCAGGTCGAGGGGCCGCAGCCGCAACCCGGACGCGGCCATGGCCACCCCGTCCGCGCCCTTGGTCCACTCGGACCGGGTGATCCCGAGCGGCTCGAACAGCACCTTCGTGGCGTACTCCTCCAGCGGTTCGCCCGCGCCCCGCGCGATGAGCCCGCCGATCAGCGCCGAGGCGCCGCCGCAGTACCGCCACCGCCTCCCGGCTTCCTCGACCACAGGGCGTTCCAGGACGAACCGGTACCGGTCGGGGGCGAGCTCCATCGCGAGCTCACTGTTGGCCGGGCTCGTGTACGGCAGGTCCTCGTTCCAGTCGAGCCCGAGCGTCATGGTGAACGCGTGCTCGACGGTGAGGTGAGCCCGCTCGGAATCAGCCACCAGATCCGGATATTCGGGGAACTGTTCCACCAGTCGGGCGTCCGGCGGCGGCACCAGCCCGTCGCGCAGGGCGATGCCGTACAGCAGGGCGACCACGCTCTTGGTGACCGACCGCACGTCGTGCGGCGTGTCCCGGTCGAACACGACGTGCCGGGGCTCCTCCGTGATCCGCTGGTCGACGCCCGCGCCGTAGTGCTCGACGACGACCTCGCCGCCCCGCATGACCACGACCGCGTGCAGGTTGGGCGCCGTGCCGGCGTTCAGGACCGCCTCGACCCGCTCCGCCATTCCCATGATGTCCTCCTAAGCCCGGGGGACATCCTGTCGTACCGGCTCACACGATGTCAGGGTCAACCCTCGGGCTGAGAGCGTCCTCAGCGTCTCTCAGGCGCGGCACAGCGGCTCAGGAGCAGGCTTGATCCCATGGAGCAACTCGTGAACAGCCCCGCCGTCGCCGAAGGTCTGCTCAAGGTCGAGGCCAGGATCAGGCGGCTCAGCGGTTCGTCCGCGCTGCCGGGGATCAACGCGGGCGCCGGGCGGATCGTCGGCGCCGGAGGCAAGCGGTTGCGTCCGGCGCTGACGCTGGCGACCTCGCTCGCCCTCGGCAGGGCCCCCGACCGCCGGGTGATCACGGCCGCCGCGTGCGTCGAGCTCATCCACGCCGGCTCGCTCGTGCACGACGACCTCATGGACCGGGCGACCGAGCGGCGCGGCACCCGTACGCTCAACGCCGAGCTGGGCGAGGGCAAGGCGCTGGTGATCGGCGACTTCATGCTGGCCAGGGCGGGCCTGGCGGCCATCACCGCGGTCTCCAGGCCGGTCGCCGAGGTGCTCGCGGCCACCGTGGTCGAGCTGGCCGAGGGCCAGTACCTGGAGACGAGCGAGCTGTTCAACCCGGCCAGGACCCGGGAGAGCGCATTGCGCTCGATCACCGGCAAGACCGCCGCGCTGTTCCGGGCCGGCTGCCTGGTGGCGGCCGTCTGCGCGCGGGCCTCCGCCGAGGACCGGGCCCGCGTGGCGGCGTACGGCGAGAAGTTCGGGCTGCTCTTCCAGGTGCTGGACGACCTGCTCGACCTGACCGCCTCCAGCGCCCAGCTCGGCAAGCCGGCCGGCAACGACCTGCGGCAGGGCGTCTACAGCCTGCCGCTGCTGCTGTCGGGCACCGACCTGGGCGACCTGCTCGGCCGTGACATGACCGACGAGCAGGTGGCCGAGGCGCTGCGCAGGCTGCGCGCGGGCGACCTGGTGCCCAACACGCTGGAGTTCTGCCGCGGCCTGGCCTCCGACGCGCTGGCCGCCCTGCCGGTGATCCACGACAAGGAGATCGCGACCCTCCTGTACGGCCTCCCGACGGCCTACATCGACCACGTCGCGAGGATGTCGTCGCAGTTGACGGGCGTCGGTTGAGATTTGTTGGAACAATTGGTAGGAATCGCCTCCACAACCCGGTGAATCGCGCTAATACTGGAGTCACGCACTACAGGAGCGCACATGCGAAAGATCCCCCCTCGCATGATGATCCGGGACGACGGGCTTGAGTCCAGTCACTTCCTCCAGCTCGCCGCCGTGGACTTCACCGGCATCTACGCGGTCCACCTGGCCGCGAAGGAAGAACGGCTGAAGATGACCAGGCTCGCGTTGAGCCTGTTGTCGGGGCCGTTCCTGGCGGCCATCGCCCTGACCAGCGCCAAGGTGGTGGACCCGCAGAGCCTCACGGACTGGCAGCGCGTGCCGTGGTACCTGTTCGCCCTGGTCACGGCGTTCGGGGTGCTCAGCGTGCTGCCGTTCCTGCGGCTGATCGAGGCGGTCGACGCGCACGCCAGGACGGCCCGCGCGATCAACAACTTCCGCCTGCTTTACGCCTCCAGGCTCAAGGACCGGCTCGGCTGGAGCCCGAACCTGCCGACCGACCCGCGCTTCCCGGAGACGTACGCGCCGCTGGCCTGGCCCGGGATCAACGTGATGACCCTGGCGCTGGCGAACTCGACCTACCTGACGGTGGGCCTCACGGGCCTCTGCGGGCAGGCGCCCAACCTGCTCATGCTCACCTTCGGCGTCCTCCTGGTCGCGCTGGTCCACTACGCCGTCTACTACGTGCGCTGCAACGTGACCAGGCGACGCCGGCTCCCGCACAACCCCTACGAGTTCCCGAATCAGGAGACCTGAATGCCCGGCCCTGCGTCATGGGCGTCATGTGGGGAGGCGTGGATGTGGATGATGCGACATGTCTGGACGGCGGGCACCCTCGCCGACGACGACCGCGGCCCCGTGATCGAGGCGCCGTCCGTGCTGTTCGAGATCGCCGAGGTGAGGGGCGACGACCCGATCATCGCGCGATACGGCGACGCCGAGAGGCTGGCCCTGTACAGCAGGAAGTTCAGCGAGGACGTGGTCGTGCCGCCGTTCAAGTACAGCTACGGCGCGCGGATCAGGGGGCAGCTCGCCTGGGCCGCCGACCTGCTGCGGGTCAAGCCGTACAGCAAGAGCGCGTGGATCTCGCTGACCACCCCGGGCGAGCCGTACGACGCGGTGCCGTGCCTGATCGGCGTGGCGTTCCGGATCCGGGACGGCGCGCTTGTCATGACCGCCACCTTCCGCTCCCAGAACGCCTTCACCAGCTACCTCAACTACCTGCCGCTCGCCGAGGTGCACGCGACCATGGCCCGCGGCCTGGAGCTGGACCGGGGCCCGATGCGGGTGTTCGTGGACGTTCCGCACCTGTACCTGGCCGACAGCACCCAGGTGCTGCGCGTCATGCGGCCCGCGCGGCGGTGAGCGGCGCGGCGATCTCCTCCAGGCCCTTGCGCTCGGCCTTGACCCCGAAGACCAGCTCGACCAGCCCCGCGACGATCATCACGATCGCGCCGATGGAGAACGCCAGCGCCGTGTCGCCCGGCTCGCCGCTCTCGACCAGCGAGGCGAACACGAGCGGGCCCGCGATGCCCCCGGCGGCCGTGCCGATCGCGAAGAAGAACGCGATCGCCATCGCCCTGGTCTCCATCGGGAAGATCTCGCTGACCGTCAGGTACGCCGCGCTCGCCCCCGCCGAGGCCACGAAGAGCACCGCCGACCAGCAGAGGGTCAGCGTCATCGCGGTCAGCGCGCCCTGGCCGAACAGCCAGGCGGTGCCGAGCAGCAGCACTCCGGAGCCGATGTAGGTCGCCGTGATCATCGGGACCCGGCCGACGGTGTCGAAGAGCCTGCCGAGCAGCAGCGGGCCGAGGAAGTTGCCGACCGCGATGATGGCGAAGTAGTAGCCGGTGTGCGAGTCGATCTTGAAGAACGTGGTCAGGATCTGGGCGTACCCGAAGGTGATCGCGTTGTACAGGAACGCCTGGCCGATGAAGAGCGACAGGCCGAGCACCGTGCGCTTGGGGTAGAGCGCGACCATCGTGTGCGCGATCCTGAGGAAACCGATCGACCTGCGCTGGTGGATGGTCATCGACTCCCGCGGCTCTGGCAGGTCGCCGCCGATCCGGCGTTCGATGTCGTCCACGAGCTGCTCGGCCTCGCGGTCGCGTCCGTGGATGAACAGCCATCGGGGGCTTTCCGGGACGTTCCTGCGTACCAGCAGGATGGCCAGGCCAAGCACGACGCCGAGCCCGAACGCCACCCGCCAGCCGATGTTGATCGGCAGGTCGTTCAGCAGCGGCACGGTCAGCAGCGCGCCGCCCGCCGCGCCGAGCCAGTAGCTGCCGTTGATGATGATGTCGATGCGTCCCCGGTGGTGGCTCGGGATCAGCTCGTCGATCGCGGAGTTGATGGCCGCGTACTCGCCGCCGATGCCGAAACCGGTCATGAACCGGAACAGGAAGAACCACCAGGCGTCGAAGGACAGGGCGGTCATCAGCGTGGCCGCGAGGTAGACCACGAGCGTCAGCAGGAACAGCTTCTTCCTGCCGAACCTGTCGGTCAGCCAGCCGAAGAACAGGGCCCCCACGCAGGCCCCGGCGACATAAAGGGCCGCGGCCAAGCCGGCGACCTGCGCCTGGGTGATGTCCAGGCCGCTGCCGGGCTTGGCGAGCTGCCCGGACAGGTTGCCGACGATGGTGACCTCTAACCCGTCGAGGACCCATACGGTCCCGAGACCGATGACGATCATCCAGTGCCAGCGGGACCACGGCAGCCGGTCCAGCCGTGCGGGCACTTTGGTAGTTACCGTGCCGGTTTCCACGTCGCTCATAAGGGCACTTGGGTACCCGGTAAACGAACGGCAAACGTTCCCTACAAGGCGGCTTTTCTGGCCTCGACCAGGGTGGTGCCGAACCAGGGGCCGCCGTACCACAGGCGTGCGCCGAGGTCGCGCACGCGGATGTCGATCACGCCCAGTCCGCGCAGGACGTCCTCGTAGGCGGGCACGTACCGGAAGTCCGCGACCAGCATGAGCCCGCCGGGCCGCAGCACCCGATGGGCCTCGCGGACGGCCTGCTCGCGACCTTCGGCGGAGGGGATGTTGTGGATCGCCAGGCTCGACACGACGACGTCGAAGGCGCCGTCCTCGAACGGCAGGGCGCGCATGTCGCCCGTGACCAGGTCGACCCGGTCGGCGACGCCTTCCGCCGCGGCGTTGGCCAGGGTGACGGCCGCGGCGTTGCCCGACTGGTCCTTCGTGCTCCACAGGTCGACCCCGGTGGCCCGTCCGGACGTGAGCCGGGCGGCGGCCGTCAGCAGCACCGCGCCGCGCCCGCAGCCGAGGTCGAGCACCCGCTCACCGCCTTCGAGCGGCTCCAGCAGCTCGGCCCAGACGGCGAACTTGCCGCGGCGGGTGGTGTAGAGGTAGCTGGCCGCGCTGGCCAGCGTGTAGAGCCCGCCGAAGGCGAAGGCGATCCCGGCGGCGGGGATGTCCAGCATGAAGGAGACCACCGCGAGAGCCAGCAGGACGATCGCTCCGAAGAACAGTCCGCCGAGGGCCCACGGTGCGTCGAATCCGTAGCTACCGTGTCGAGTGCTCACTCTCACGTTATATCTCAAGATGGTCTTGACCGGGAATTGAGCAAACACTGCCCCTTCACCCTCAATTGAGCCGCAACGCAATAACTATGGTGACTTGGATGGGCTGGCATTGGGGGTTTGACCAGGCATGACAGGGAAACATCGCGAATTCGGCCTAGGTGCGAGCATTGCGCTGACGGTGGCGTCGGCCGCCCTCTGGGGGGTGGCGCACCTGGCCACCCACCGCCATCGGATGGGCATCGCTCTGATGGCAGCCTACGTCCTGATGCTCGCCGGCATCCTCACGGTGTTCACGGCGTTCAGCACGCGTCTGCTGTCGCTGGCGGTCCAGCCCGGCTGGCTCACCCTGCTCACCGTGGCGCTGGTCGTGATCGCGCTCGCCTGGACCGCGGTGATCATCCGTTCGTTCCTGCTCGTCCGCCCCGACTCCTCCGACATCGCCGGACGCTTCCTGACCACCACGCTCGCAGCCGCCCTCTGCGCGCTCGTCCTGGCCCCCACCGCGTACGCGGCCCGCCTGGCCTACCTGTCCCGCGACGTCGTCCGCAGCGTCTTCTCCACCCCCACCGACGACAGCGCCCCCATCGTCGCCCAGGACCCGTGGAACGGCGCGAAGCGCGTCAACTTCCTCCTCATCGGCGCGGACGCCGCCCCCGGCCGTCCCGGCGTGCGCACCGACAGCATGACCGTGGCCAGCGTGGACACCGAGACCGGCGCCACCACCCTGTTCGGCCTGCCGCGCAACCTGCAGAAGGTCCAGCTCCCGCACGGCCCGGCCCGGAGCCGCTTCCCCTTCGGCTTCACCGGCGACGGCCCCAACACCCCCGGCCTGCTCAACGAGATCTTCCAGTACGCCGAGGACCACCCGGACATGGTCCCCGGCGTCCCCAAGGGCAAGCGCGGCCCGTCGCTGCTCAAGCGCACCGTCAGCGACATCCTCGGCATCCCGGTCCCCTACTACGCCATGGTCGACATGAAGGGGTTCGCCGAGATCATCGACGCGATGGGCGGCGTCCGGGTCACCGTCAAGTACCCCATCGTGTACGGCAAGTACCGCGAGGGCCTGCTCCCCGCGGGCACCCGCAAACTCTCGGGCGAGGAGGCCCTCTGGTACGGCCGGTCGCGCACCGACAGCGACGACTACGTCCGCATGGGCCGCCAGAAGTGCCTGCTCAACGCGGTCGCCAAGCAGGCCGACCCGATGACCGTGCTCAAGAGCTTCGAGAAGCTGGCCGCGGCCACCAAGCGGGCCATCTCCAGCGACGTGCCCCAGGACCTGCTGCCGGCCCTGATCGAGCTGTCGGACAAGGTGAAGGACGCCAGGATCAGGAGCCTGAGCTTCGTCCCGCCGCTGATCAGCACCGTCACGCCCGACTGGTACCTGATCAGGCGCAAGGTCTCCGAGTCCCTGGACGAGCGCCCCGCCAACCGGTCGGCGAGCGCGCACCACTCCGCCGAGCCGACCCAGGACCCGGAGAACCCGGTCAGCCTCGACGCCGCCTGCGGCTGAACCCTCACCTTCCCGACAGCCATCACCCGTGCACGGAGTGTGGCATGATGGTGCCCGGGCCCAACGGAAACGATTTTCATCGTCATTTCAGGGAGCGCACGTGAGAGTGGCATTCGTCGGCAAGGGCGGCAGCGGGAAGACGACGATCTCGGCGCTGTTCGCACGGCACCTGGCGAGCCAGGGCGACCCGGTGGTCGTCATGGACGCCGACATCAACCAGCACCTGGCCCTGGTGCTCGGCCTCGACGCCCAGCCCGAGCCGCTCGGGGCCCACCTCACCGCGATCAAAGACCTGCTGCGCGGCGACAACCCGCGCATCGCCTCGGCCGAGACCATGGTCAAGACCACCCCGCCGGGCCGCGGCTCGCGCCTGCTGCGCTTCGACGACCTGGCCGCGCTCGACTACGCCGTGACCACCCCTCATGGCCTGCGCCTGCTGGCCACGGGGCCGTTCGACGACGACGACCTCGGCGTGGCCTGCTACCACTCGAAGGTCGGCGCGGTCGAGCTGCTGCTCAACCACCTGGTCGACGGCCGGGGCGAATACGTCGTGGTCGACATGACCGCCGGGTCCGACTCCTTCGCCTCGGGGCTGTTCACCCGCTTCGACCTGACCTTCCTCGTCGCCGAGCCCACCAGGCAGGGCGTGAGCGTCTACCAGCAGTACCGCGACCACGCCGCCAAGTACGACGTCGCGCTCGCCGTGGTCGGCAACAAGGTCCACGGGCCGTCCGACGTGGAGTTCCTGCGCGAGCACGTCGGCGACGACCTGCTGACGTGGATGGAGCACTCCTCGGCGGTGCGCGCCATGGAGCAGGGCCGCCACTTCACCCTCGACGACCTGGAGCCGGCCAACCTCGACGCGCTCGCCGTCCTGTGCAAGACGCTCGACGGGCAGGAGAAGGACTGGGCGCGCTTCGGCCGCCAGACCGCGGAGTTCCACCTGCGCAACGCCCGCGCGTGGGCCAACGCCCGTACGGGAGCCGACCTGGCCGAGCAGATCGATCCTGACTTCGTCTACGGCCCGTAAACCACACCTCCAGGCATCTGGAGCGACCCTCTTCCCCCGCATAACGTCAGATTCGATCCCCTTCGAGAGGAGACAGCATGTCGCTGACCGTCCCGAACGATCTGCTGGACCAGGCCCGAGCCGGAGACGTGGACGACGCCGCGTTCGTCGCCTGCGTCCGCGACTCGCTCCCCTACGCGTGGTCGATGATCAGTGAGCTGGTCACCGAACGCTCGCGCAGCGGAGCCGAGTTCGCCGACAACCAGGTGCCACCGCCGTCCGAGGAGGCCCGTGGCCAGCTCCTGCGGTGTCTGGCGAGCGACGCGATGCGCGGCGCGCTCGAACGCCACTTCGGCGTACGGCTGGCCTTCCAGAACTGCCACCGGGTCGCCGTCTTCGACCCGTCGGCCACCAAGGCCCTCGACGAGTTCGTGACCCCGCGGGCCCAGATCCTCAACCAGAAACCGGAGCTGGTCGACTGCTGAACCCACGGGCGAGCCGGGCCGTCCCGGCTCGCCCGTCAGCCCCTCAGCAGGGGCAGGACCTCCGCGCCGATGCGGCGCACGTCCTCCAGGGCCCGCCGGTGGTCGCCGATGCCCTCGACGGTCAGGATGACGTGCTCGATGCCGGTGCTCTGGGCCGTGCGCAGCAGCACCTCGGCGCAGTGGGCGGGCGAGCCCACCGGGTGGATGCGCGTCAGCAGGTCGACGTAGGCGGCGACGTCCCGTGCGGGGCGTGGCCGGTCGTCCACCGGCAGGTAGCCGGCCAGCCCGGGGCCGAGCCACGCGGGCATCGACTCCTTCAGCTCGCGGACGGCCGCCTCGGTGGAGTCGGCCACGTGGGCCACCCCCGCCGCCAGGTGCCCCGCCGGGCTCCCGCCGCGCGCGACGTGCTCGGCGACCAGCTGGGCCTTCTCCCGATCCCCGATGTGCATGCCGAGCAGCATCGGCAGCCCGCGCTCGGCCGCCAGCGCCACCGTCGAGCCCGACGTGCAGGCCACCACGGGCCGCAGCCGGGCCCGCGGCACCAGGGCGACCTCCCTGAACCGGAAGAACTCCCCCTCGGCCGCCACCGACCCCTCGGACAGGGCCTCGACCAGCAGGTCGAGCGACTCGGCGAACCCCCGCTCGAACCGGTCGAGCCCGGTGCCGAACACCTCCAGGTCGACCCACGGACCGCCCCGGCCGACGCCGGGCGTGAACCGCCCGCCCGACAGGTGGTGCAGCATGGCCGCCTGCTCGGCCAGCGCGACGGGATGCTGCGAGGACAGCACGCTCACCGCCGTGCCGAGCCCGATCCGGCTGGTACGCCCCGCGGCCACGGCGGCCAGCGTGACGGCCGACGGGCACACGCCGTAGGACATGAAGTGATGCTCGGCGATCCAGGCGTCGTGGAACCCGGCCGCCTCGGCGGCCTCGATCAGCTCCACCGAGTTCCGCAGGACCCGCCCGGGATCCTGGCCGGGAAAGCACGCCGCGATGACGAAGATCCCGATCCGCACTCCCCCGATCCTACGGCTCAGCCGAACAGCGCGGCCTGCCCTTCACCCACGAGCGGATCCCTGACCTGCTTCAGATGCCGCCATTGCGGCAGGTCGTCCAGGTAGGACCAGGAGAGCCGGTGGTGCGGCGTGGGGCCGAGCCGGGCCAGGGCCTCCTGGTGTGCGGGCGAGGGATATCCGGCGTTCTCCGCGAAGCCGTACTCCTCATGCCCGATCAGCCCCATGTACGCGTCGCGCCGCACCTTGGCCAGGACCGAGGCCGCCGCGACCGAGACGCTGGCCGCGTCGCCCTTGATCTCCAGGCGGACCGGCCAGGGAGCGCCGATGTAGTCGTGCTTGCCGTCGAGGATCACGGCGTCGGGGCGCACCGGCAGGGCTTCGAGCGCCCGGCGGGCGGCCCTGCGCAGCGCCTCGGTCATGCCGAGCGCGTCGATCTCGGCGTGGCTCGCCTCGCCGAACCCGATGCCGGCCGCCCACGCGGTCAGCTCGTCGGCGAGCGGCCCCCGCTTGGCGGCCGAGACCTGCTTGGAGTCGGTCAGGCCGGGCGGCGGCTCGGACAGGTCGGTCACGACGGCACAGACCGTCACCGGCCCCGCCCACGCACCCCTGCCCACCTCGTCGACGCCCGCGACCGTGCGGGTGCTCGGCATGGACAGCAGGAGCTGCTCGATCTCGTACGTCGGCGCCATGCGCAGACGCTACCGCTCGGCCGGGGTCACCGGTTCCAGATCGCCCGCGATGTACCGGGCGGCCACGTGGATCGCCCGCAACGTCACCGACACCGACGGCCGGTGCACGCTGGACCTGCGGGCCACCGCGTGCACGTCGCGGCCGACCGGGCTGCCGGGGAACTCCCGCACCGACAGCCCCCGCACCCCGGCGGCCAGCGCGAGCGCGGGCACCGCCGCGATGCCGATGCCCTTGGCGACGAGCGAGAGGATCGTCCCCAGCCCCTCGAACTCCCAGGGCGTCGGCCGGGTGCCGCCGACGTCCTGGAACAGCCGGTCCACCGCCAGGCGCGAGGGCTCGCCGTCGGGGGTGGCCATCCACGGTTCGTCGCGCAGTTCGCGCAGGTCGAGCGGCACGTCGGGGTCGGCCAGCCGGTGCCTGCGCGGCACGACGAGCACGATGGGGTCGCGCAGCAGGGGGAAGACCCGCAGGCTCTCGCTCTCGCGGACCGCGCCGTACCAGTCGTCCACCAGGGCGATGTCCACCTCGCCCGACTGGACCTCCCGCATCCCCCGGCCTGACCGGCTCTGGCCCAGTCGGAGCGTCAGCTCGGTGTGGCGGCGCAGCGAACGCGCGAGCGCCGGCGCGAATGCCACGGCCGCTGTGGGGAAGGCGGTGACGACGACGCGCCCCGAAGGGGTGCCCGCATGGGCGGAGAGGTCGGACTCGGCCTCCTCGACCATTGACAGGATGCGTTCGGCGTGCTGGACGAGCCGGCGTCCCGCGTCGGTGAGCTCCGCGCTGCGCGCGGTCCTGTCGATGAGCGCGGTGCCGGTCTCCCGTTCCAGCGCCGCGAGCTGCTGGGAGACGGCCGACGGGCTGTAGCCCAGGGACTCGGCGGCGGCCGCGATGCTGCCACGGCGAGCGAACTCGCAGATCAGTGCCAAACGCCGGAATTCGAGCATCAGACTTCCTTATGCCTACCCACAAAAAGCCTCGCTTGTCCTGATGCCTTCATACAACCACCCTGGGAACGTGACAAACATGACGGTGACCTTGTCCGCCACCTTGGCGGCGAACGAAGACATCGAACGAAGACGACGCGCCGGGGAACGCGTGCTGCACCTGGCCTTCGGCGAGGCCGGCCTGCCCGTCCACCCGGCGCTGCGCGACAAGCTGGCCGCCGCCTCCGAGCGCAACGGCTACGGGCCGGTCGCGGGGGCGTCCGGGCTCCGGGCCGCGGCAGCGGGCTACTGGACACGACGGGGGCTCCTGACCGAGCCCGAGCTGGTCGTCTGCGGACCGGGCAGCAAATCGCTGCTGTACGGCCTGCTCCTGGCGATCGGCGGCGACATCGTCCTGCCCATGCCCAGCTGGGTCAGCTACGCCGCGCAGGCCGATCTGGTGGGCTCCCGCCCCATCCTGGTGCCCGCACCGCCAGGAGAGGGCGGGGTCCCCGACCCGGACCTGGTCGTCACGGCGGTCCGCCGGGCGCGGGCCGAGGGCAGGACCGTCAGCTCCCTGCTGGTCACGCTGCCCGACAACCCCACCGGCCGGCTGGCGACGCCGGAGACCGTCGCCCGCCTGGCGGCCGTGGCGCGCGAGCTGGACCTGATCGTGATCTCCGACGAGATCTACCGCGACCTCGTCCACGACGAGTCGGCGGTCTACACCTCGCCGGCCGACCTCGCGCCCGAGCGCACGATCATCACCACCGGGCTCAGCAAGAGCCTGGCGCTCGGCGGGTGGCGGATCGGCGTGGCCCGGCTGCCCGAGGGCGCGCACGCGCTGCGTACCCGGCTGCTGGCGGTGGCCAGCGAGATCTGGTCGGCGCCGGCCGCGCCCGTCCAGGAGGCCGCGACGTACGCCTTCGAGGAGCCGCGCGAGCTGACCGACCGCGTCGCCGCCAGCCGCCGGTTGCACGGCATCGTGGCGCGGGCCGTCCACGAGCGGTTCACGGAGATCGGCGCCTCGGTGCCGCGACCTCAGGGAGGCTTCTACCTCTATCCCGACCTGAGCCATCTCAGGCTGGGCGGCTCCGCCGACCTCACCAGGATCCTGCTGGACGAGCACGGCATCGGCGTCCTTCCCGGACACGCCTTCGGCGACGACCCGTCGGCCGCCCGCGTACGCGTGGCGGTGAGCCTGCTCTACGGCGACACGCCCGAAGAGCGCATGACCGCCCTGACCAGCACCGATCCCCTTCAACTCCCGTGGATCGCAGCAAATCTGAACCATCTGTCCATGGGGTTGAAGGAGCTGTCCCTGGTCCGTCACGGCGTCGTCGGTGAACGGCATCCGGCGCTGGTCCCGGCGCCATGTCACGGTTAGGCGAATCTTTCCCCAAGAGCTGGTTTACCATCCACCAAATCAGCCCTCTGACCTGCGGAAACACCGCACATCAAGAAACCCGGGAAAGATGGTGCCGAGAGCCTGGTTACACGCGCCCCGCGTGAGCCTCATCATGTGCTCATGCCCGCTCTTGTCACCTTGTCCGGGCGCTCCGTGCGCCTGGAACCTCTCAGCCACGCGGTGATCGACGATCTCGTCGCCGCGGCGAGTGAAGACCGCTCCACTTACGCCTTCACTCGCGTCCCGGACGGCCGGGACGAGATGGTCTCCTATGTGGAGGCCGCCATGGCTGAGCAGGCGGAGGGCCGCACGCTGCCCTTCGCCATCCGGTGGCTGAACACCGACCGCGTGGTCGGTGCCACCCGTCTCATGCACCTGGAGTACTGGCAGGGGCCCATGCCCTGGCCTCCGGGTACACGGGGTGCGGTGGGCGACATCCCGTCCGTGGCGGACATCGGTTACACCTGGCTGGGCGCCTGCGCCCAGGGCACGGGCGTCAACCGGGAGAGCAAGTTCCTCATGCTCTCGCTCGCCTTCGAGACCTGGAACGTCCACCGCATCACACTCAAGGCAGATGTCAGGAACGTCCGATCCCGGGCCGCCATCGAGGCCCTCGGCGCACACTTCGACGGGGTGCGGCGAGCGGATAGCCGAGGCGCCGACAACACGGTCCGAGATACGGCCTTCTACTCGATCCTGAACTCCGAATGGCCGCTCGTCCGAGAACGGCTGGCCATGCGGCTCGGACTGGTAGAGGCAGCGTAGGAACATCGGCAACGGCCCCGCCCATACTTTTCCGGGCGGGGCCTGTATTTTTCTGCGTCCCCATCGGCTCTACATGACACGCCCCCGTGTCGGTGTGTCATGTCCGGCCCACCATCAGCATGCGGAGGCGCGGTCAACACCGGATCAAAGGCGGATCAACGGGTCGTTCGGTGATCAGCCCAGCTCTAGGTGGTGAGTAGTGCTGGATCTATCATTTGGACACAAATCGTTCCATTGCCCAGGAGACAGACGGCATGGCTGGTCAGAGCGTTGAGGGCGGGCTGCGGTTCGCCGTGCTCGGTCCCGTCCGCGCGTGGCGCGAGGGGCAGGAACTCGACCTGGGCACCCCGCTGCAACGCTCCATCCTCGGCATGCTCCTCCTGCGGGAGGGCCGGGCGGTCACGCCCGCCGAGATGATCGACGCCGTCTGGGGCGAGGACGCGCCGCCCCGCGCCCTGGGCGCGCTGCGCACGTACGTCTCCCGCCTGCGCACGGTCCTCGAACCCGACAGGCCCGCCCGTTCCCGCCCCGAGCTGCTGACCTCCATCGGCCGCGGCTACGCGCTCCGCCTGCCCAACGACGCCCTCGACCTGACCCGCTTCGAACGCGGCATCGCCGAGGCCGAGTCCGCGCGCAAGTCCGGCCGCCTCTCCGCCGCCGCCGAGGGCATGCGGGCCGCGCTGACCCTGTTCGAGGGCGAGCCGCTGGCCGGAGCCGTCGGCCCGTACGCCGAGCACCAGCGCGACCGCCTGGCCGAACGCCGCGTCAGCGTCATCGAGACCCTCATGGACCTCGACCTGGAGCTGGGCGACCACGCCGCGGTCGTGTCCGAGCTGATCGCGCTCACCGCCGAGCACCCGCTGCGCGAACGGCTGCGCGCCCAGCTCATGCTGGCCTACTACCGGTGCGGACGGCAGGGCGACGCGCTCAACGTGTTCACCGAGACGCGCGAGGCGCTGATCGACGAGCTGGGCATCGAGCCCGGCAGCGAGCTGACCACGCTCCACCAGCGCATCCTGGCCGCCGACCCGGCGCTCGCCCTCACGCCTCCCCCGTCCGCGGCCGAGCAGGCCGCCGACGAACACGCGGCCGAGGAGGAGCCGCCCGCGCTCGAACTGCCGCGTCCCGCGCAGCTCCCCGCCGCGGTCAACGACTTCACCGGGCGCAAGGAGGTGGCCGTCCGCGTCCACACCCTGCTGTCCTCGCAGTCGTCGGCGGAGGGCGTGCCGGTGGTGGCGCTGTGCGGCATCGGCGGCGTCGGCAAGACCACGCTGGCCGTTCACGTGGCGCACACGGCCGACGACCTGTTCCCCGACGGCCAGCTCTACGCCGACCTGCGCGGTCACAGCGACGAGGTGACCGCGCCGGAGTCGGCGCTCGGCGGCTTCCTGCGCGCGCTCGGCGTCCCCCCTGACGTCATCCCCGACGGCCTGGCCGAACGTTCGGCGCTCTACCGCTCGCTGCTGTCCGACCGGCGCATCCTCGTGCTGCTGGACAACGCCCGCGACGCCGACCAGGTCAGCCCGCTGCTGCCGGGCTCGCCGGGCTGCGCCACGATCGTCACCAGCCGGGCCAAGCTGGCCGACCTGCCCGCGGCCAGGCTGATCGACCTCGACGTCATGGAGCCGGACGAGGCGCTGTCGCTGTTCTCCACCGTGGCCGGTCCCGAGCGGGTGGCGGCCGAGCACGGCGCCGCCATGGACGTGGTCGCCGCCTGCGGATTCCTGCCGCTGGCCGTCCGGATCGTGGCCGCGCGGCTGGCCGCCCGCCCCTCCTGGACGGTCGCCTCGCTGGTGCCCAGGCTGGCCGACGAGCAGCGCCGCCTCGACGAGCTGCGCGTGGGCAACCTGGCCGTCGAGGCCACGTTCGCGCTCGGTTACGGCCAGCTCGAACCCGCCCAGGCCCGCGCGTTCCGCCTGCTGTCCCTGCCGAAGGGCCCCGACATCTCGATCGGCGCCGCCGCGGCCGTGCTGGCGATGACCATGTACGAGGCCGAGGAGCTGCTGGAGTCGCTGGTCGACATGAGCCTCCTGGAGGCCACCGCGCCCGGCCGCTACCGCTTCCACGACCTGCTCAGGCTGTTCGCCAGGCGCGTCCTGGACAAGACCGAGCGTCCCGAGGACAAGTCGCTGGCGTTGCGCCGGCTGCTCGGCTTCTACCTGGCCTCGTCCCGGTCCGCCCATCAGCTGGCCTACGAGGGCAGCATGATCCCCGACAACCTGGCCGTGGTCGGCAGCGGGCTCACCTTCACCTCCGTCGACGAGGCCGTGGCCTGGCTGATCTCCGAGGGCGACTCGCTGTTCGCGGCCATCAACCAGGCCGCGACCGCATCCCCCACGGGCGAGCAGCTGCTGCCGGCCGCCGACATGCTGGTGGCCATGGAACCGCTGCTGGAGGCCGGTACCCACACCCGCGAGTTCGACCAGGGCACCCGCGCGGTGCTCGCCGCCGCGCTGAGCCTGGACGACGAGGCGAGCGAGCTGCGCTCGCGTTACGTGCTGGGCCGGGTGCTGTTCGCGAGCAACCGGCTCTCGGAGTCCGAGACGCACTTCCGCCGCGTGTACGAGCTCTCCGACGCCCGCCACGAGAAGATCGTCACCGGCGAGGTGCTCAACGCGCTGGCCGTCGTCGTCGGCCGGCAGCGCCGCCACACCGAGGCCCTGGCCCTGTTCGACGCCGCCTCCCGCTACTACCGCGAGAACGGCGTGCCCGCCGGCGAGGCCCTGGTGCTCAGCTACTCGGCCCGCGACCACCTCGGCCTCGGCCACGCCGACGACGCCATCGCCGCGGCGGAGAAGGGCCTGGCCATCTTCACCGAGATCGGCAGCGGCGCCGGCACCGCCCGCGCCCGCTACCACCTGGGCATCGTGCTCAGCCGGGTCGGCCGGCTCACCGAGGCGGTGCACCACCACGCCGAGTGCCTGGCCTTCTTCCGTTCCAGCAAGCAGCGCGTCTGGGAGCAGCGCGTGTGCTCCCGGCTGGCCGAGACGTTCATCGCCGCCGGGCGCTACCCCGACGCCGTACGCCACGCCGAGCAGGCCCTCGTGGTCTCGCGCGAGATCGGCCACCCGTACGGCGAGGCGCTCTCGCTCACCGTGCTCGGCCGGGCGCTACGCGGACTTGGCAGCACCGGGCGGAGCCTGGACTGCCTCCGGCAGGCCTACGACGTCTTCACCAGGCTCGGCGCCCCCGAAGCCGGCGACCTGAAACTCCTGCTGGACGGCTTCGCCGTCGAACGGTCCGTCGTCGAGTCCTGAGTACAGCTCGTCGTCCAGACGTGTCATCCACACATGGTTGATCACAGCTGTCCTTCGTCAATGCCGATGGCAGCCCGGCCGGTCATCCTGACCGCCACGCGTCGCCAGGGGGCCCGGTCATCCGGATGCTTCGCGTGACGGCTAGCCGCCTCACATCAGACGACCGGCCGGACTCGACACGGGACCTTTGAACCCCCCAGGCCCGCGTCTCGGTCAAGAGCTTCCACCCGGGGGGTCAACGTCGGATCAACGGTGAATCAAAGCAGGAAATAACCCTCGGCGATGAGCGGCCGGATCGCGTCGGCGTTGGGGATCTCGCCGTCGCCGACCAGCTCGGCGATCACGTTGAGCAGCGGCCCGAGCGCCAGGTCGCCGTCGCACACGCCGGCCAGCGCGGCCTCGACGGTGCCGACCTCCCTGCTGCGCCGCAGCCCCTGCGTCTGGCGCAGCACGATCCGGATCGGGTCCTCGGCGCCGGGCAGGCCGACGCGCTCGTCGAGCACCCCTTCGGCCGTGCGCAGCAGCGCCGCGTCGAGGTCGGCGGCCCGGTGGGCGGCGGCGATCGCGTCGAGCACGTCGTCGACGTAGTCGCCGACCGGGAGGGCCACCTGGTGGGGAAGGTGCTCCACGCGCACGACCGGGTCGAGCGTGCCCGAGTTGCGCATGGTGATCCAGCCGAAGCCGATGCCCTCGACCTTGCGCTCGTCGAACCAGGCCAGCCACCGGTCGTAGTGGTCGGTGTAGCCCTTGGTGCCCTGCTCGGCGGCGTCCTTGAGCCACAGCTCGACGTATTCGGCCGGGTCCTGGACGTCGCGCTGGACGACCCAGGCGTCGCAGCCGGTCTCGCGCAGCCAGCCGCCCACCCGGTCGTGCCAGTCCTCGCCCTCGACGTGCAGCCAGTTGGCCAGGAAGTGGGCCTGCCCGCCGGGCGCCAGGTGGCGCGGGGTGCGGCGGACGAGGTCGCGGCAGAAGTCGTCGGCCTCGCCGCCGGACTCGCGGTAGGTCAGCGTGCGCTCGGCCCCGGGGGCGATGACGAACGGCGGGTTGCTGACGACCAGGTCGAACAGCTCGTCCTCGACCGGCTCGAACATCGACCCCACCCGGGCGTCGACGCCCGGCACGCCGGACAGCTCCCAGCTCAGCCGGGCCAGCTCGACGGCGCGCGGGTTGAGGTCGGTCGCCACCACCTGCTCGGCGCGGCCGGCCAGGTGCAGCACCTGGACACCGCAGCCGGTGCCGAGGTCGAGCGCGCGCGGGACGGCACGCCTGGTGACGAGCTGGGCCAGGTTGGCCGAGGCGCCGCCCGCCCCCACGACGTGGTCGGCCCGCAGCGCCGGGTCGCCGGGCCGGACCTTGCGGTCGGAGACCACGTAGCCGCCGGTCTCCCAGGGCTGGAGGTGCACGGTCGCCCTGATCAGGTCGCCGTCGGCCGACACCAGGCCCGACTCCAGGACGGCGGCCGGCACGGCCCTGGCCGGGACCGGCACGCCGAGCCACCAGAGCCTGATCAGGGTGGCCAGGGGGTCGCCGTCGGCGGTCGCCCGCAGAGCCGGGACGAGCTCCTCCCGCGCCAGGGCCGAGGCCGCCATGGCGCCGAGCCGGTCGCGGACGCCGTCGATCGTGTAGCCGGTTTCGAGGAGGTGATGGCGCAGTCGTTCCACGGACACCATCCTTTCACCAGCCACCGACAGTGCTCATACTGTTACTTACACCCCCAAGCGTTCTGCAAGCCATGGACAAGTGGGTGGCGGTATCTCTAAGGGTGCAAGACGCCGCACCGAGGAGCGCGCCACCATGCTGATCCCCTGCCTGGCCTGCGAATCGCGATTCGGGCCCGACGAGTACTTCAACGCCTGCTCCGACTACAACCGTGGCCTGGACCTCGTCTCGTGGACCTGCCCGCGCTGCGGCAACCGCGACGACCTGCGGGTGCTGCCCGGCGAGCTGGGGTTCGGCTATCCCTCGCGCGGCAGGTTCGACGTCCACGACCGGGTGCGCGTGCCCGGCCTGCGCAGGCAGCGCGGCGACCTGCGGCTGGACATCTCCCTCGACCGCTCCCGCTGGCAGGTCAGGACGCGGATCCGGCAACCGGCCTGACCGGCGCGCACGCGTAGGCGGGCGGCTCGCCCCGCAGCAGCCGCGCGATGTCCTCCACCAGCGCCTCCGCCAGCTCCTCCAGGCTCTCCCCGGTGGCCTCGCCCAGTCTGGGCGTGAGCACGACGTTCGGCAGCCTGGTCAGCGGGTGGGCCGGATCGAGCCATTCGCCCTCGAAGTGGTCGAGCCCGGCGCCGCCGACCTGGCCCTGCCGCAAGGCGTCCACCAGGGCGGTCAGGTCGTGCAGGGCTCCGCGTGAGGTGTTGAGGTAGATCGCGCCGTGGCGCATCGCGCCGAACTCGCTGTAGCCGAAGAAGCCCCTCGTGTCCGGGGTCAGCGGCACGTGCAGCGACACCACGTCGGCCTCCGCCAGCAGCGCGGGCAGGGTGTGCGTGGCCTCGGGGACGAACGGGTCGCAGGTGACCACCCGCATGCCCAGCCCCTGGCAGCGCCAGCGCATGGCCCGGCCGATCCGTCCGAGGCCCACGATGCCCAGCGTGCGGCCGGTGAGCCGTCTGCCGCGGTGGCGTTGGGCCGGGGGCACCCTGCCGCGGTGCGCCCGGCCCCTGCGCACCTCACGGTCGGCGGTGACGATGTTCCTGCTGACCGCGAACAGCAGCGCGAGCGTCAGCTCGGCCACCGCCTCCGGGTCGCGGTCGGGGGCGTGCAGGACGGTGACCCCGCGTTCGGCGGCCAGGCGCAGGTCCACGCCCGTGGGGGCGCCCAGGCTGGCCACGATGTCGATGTGAAGTCCGAGTACCGAGGTGCGAACCTGGTCGCCGTCGGTGATGAGCACGTTCGCGCCGGTCTCGATGACCAGGTCGGCGAGCTGCTCGTCGGTGAAGCCGACGCTGGGCCGCGGAGGAGCCTCGGCCACGTCGGCGACCTCGCCCAGGCGGGCGAGCGCGCTCTCCGGCAGGTCGGGCAGTACCAGAGCCCGAGGTCTTCTCACATTTGGACAATAACACCACAGACGGTACTCAGATCATTGCTCCCCGCGCTGGCGGAGACTCTGCCAGGCCGCCTCGCCCAGGCCCTTGATCTCTTCCTCGGTCGGGGTGTGCGCCCCGGCGAACCACAGACGGCACATCTCCTGCGCGGGACCGAGCCACAGGACGTAGCACATGGTGGCGTGGACGGGCTGGAGCCGGCCGTTCTTCATGTGCGGCTTCCACCAGTCGGAGACCTGGCGGAAGAACGCCCGCCTGGCCTCGGCGACCTCCGCGCCGCCCGGCTCGTGCTTGCGCGGCGGGCGCTCGCTGACCAGGATCCTGGCCCGCTCGGGGTGCTCGCCGGCCCAGCGCATGTGGAAGGCGACCACGGCCTCGATGCCGGCGCGGGCGTCGTCGTGACCGACCAGCTCGGCGAGGAACGCCTGCTGGTAGGCGTCGAGGATCTCGGCGTACAGGACGCCGTAGACATGTTCCTTGCTGGCGAAGTGGTGGTAGAAGCTGCCGACGCTTACACCGCTCTCCTCGCGCAGACTGGCCAGCGTGGTGGCCGAGACACCGTCCTGGCTGAAGCGGCGGAGGGCACCCTCGATGATGCGGGTGCGGCCGTCGCGTCCGTTCTTGACACTCTTCACACTGTCAATGGTGTGCTACCAGAACCTTGTTCCGCAAATACTCCGGCCAGATCGATCATAGCGGTCACCTCGACCGTCCCGGACGCGACCTTCATCCTGGCGTCCGGCCACAGCCTGCGGACGAGCCCGAGCACCCGCCGGTTCTCGCCCAGCACGTCCATCCCCACGGTACGCGCGCCCCTCCCGGCGGCCCTGAGCAGCAAGGCGTCGACGAGCCACGGGCCGAGCCCGCACCCCTGCCAGCGGTCGGCCACGACGACGGCGATCTCGACGTCGGCGCAGCCGCCCCGGTAGCTCATGGCGTGCCCGACGATCTCGTCCCCGGCGGTGACGACGAGCGCGTCGCGGCGTTCGTCCAGGGTCAGCAGGGCGCGTACGAGGTGGGCGGCCGGGACGGTCAGGCCGGTGAAGAACCGCAACGTCTGCGTGTGCAGAGACAACCCGGTCAGGAAGCGTCTGATCCGTTCCTCGTCGTCCGGGCGGACCGGGCGGATCTGAGTTCCGTGCATAGACTCAGCCTGCCTTTCAGAGCTGGGTCTGTCAATTGAACTCAGATATGATGGGGAGATGAACGTGCCGTTCCGATTGGGCTTCCGGGTGGACAACTGCTCGATCGAGCGCACCCTGGACATCGTCGGCGAGAAGTGGACATTCCTGGTGCTGCGCGAGGCGTTCAGCGGCGTACGGCGGTTCGCCGACATGCAGGCGATCACCGGCGCCCCCCGCCAGGTGCTCAGCGCCCGTCTGGCCCGGCTGGTCGACGAGGGCCTGCTGCGCAAGGAGCCCTACCGCGAGCCCGGCCAGCGCCAGCGCGACGAATACCGGCTCACCGACAAGGGCCGCGACCTCTATCCGCTGCTGGTCGCGCTCATGCACTGGGGTGACAAATACCTGGCCGACGACGAGGGCCCGCCGGTGCGGCTCACCCACCGCGACTGCGGCGCCCCCGTCGAGCTGCGCTTCCGCTGCGCAGAGGGCCACGAGGTGGCCGGTCCGCGCGAGGTGACGCCGGTGCCCGGCCCGGGCCCCGGGCTGCGCAGCGTCTAGCCGGACGGCCGCGTGAGGGAGCACCCGCCCCGGTGCCTAACCTTGAAGCGTGTACCGGTTCCTGCTGACGCCCCGGTGGCTGGCGCTCCACGTCGTGGTGCTGCTGGTCATCCCCTCGTTCGTGTTCCTGGGCAGGTGGCAGTTCGGGCGGTTCGAGGAGCGGTCCGACAACAAGGACAGGGTGACCTCCAACATCGAGGCCGCCCCCACCCCGCTCGACCGGCTCACGGCTCCCGGCCGGCAGGTCGGCGAGGCCGACCGCTACCGCACGGTCGTCGCCTCCGGCACGTACGACGCCGCCAACGGCCTGCTCGTACGCCGCCGCCCGCAGGAGGGCCAGAACGGCTTCTACGTCCTGACCCCCCTCGTCACCGGCGACGGCGCCGCGGTGATCGTCAACCGTGGCTGGATCCCGGCCGCCGCCAGCGCCGACGCGGCTCCCCCGGTCCCCGCCCCGCCCACCGGACAGGTAACTGTCACCGGACGGCTACGTCTGAACGAGACCGAAGACTCCACCGGCATCCGCGAACGGTCCGGCCTGCCGGACGGCCAGGTGCTGCTGATCGACGCGGACAAGATCGGGAAGCGGTGGCCGTACCGGCTGGTGGGCGGCTATGTCGAGCTCACCGGGCAGCAGCCGGCGTCCGGCTCGGCACCCGCGCCGGTGCCCGCGCCCGACGTCGGCTCCGGCGGCGGGCTCAACCTGGCCTACGGGGTCCAGTGGTGGTTGTTCATCGGCATCGCCATCGGCGGCTGGATCATGCTGATCCGGCGCGAGGTGGCCGAGCGGAAGGCCGGAAAGGCCTCCGGCGAGCCCGTGGCGTCCCCGGAGGCGGAAACCGCCGCCAACTAAGGTTGAAGGGTGATCCGCCACATTGAGTTCACCAATCTCCGCAACTTTCGTGACGTAGGTGGATATGCCACCGAGGACGGGCGTACCGTCCGGTGGCAGCGGCTCTACCGGGCCGACTCCCTGGGCTGGCTGTCCGGCGACGACCTGGCCGCCTTCCACGCGCTGCGCGTGCGCACTGTCATCGACCTGCGGCATTCCTCCGAGGTCGAGAGATCCGGCCGGGTGCCGGAGACCGAAGGGCTGACCTACCGGAACCTGCCGATCGAGGGCCGCGCCTGGAACATCGCCGAGTTCAGCGAGGAGCTCGGCGTCGAGCGCTACCTCGCCGACCGGTACCTGGAGATGACCGAGGACGGCGTGGAGAACCTGCGCACCGCCGTGGAGACGATCGCCGTCGACGACAACGCGCCGGTCGTCGTCCACTGCGCGGTGGGCAAGGACCGCACCGGCCTGCTCACCGCGCTGATCCTCTCCCTGGCCGGCGTGGCCGAGGACGACATCGTCGCCGACTACGCCCTGACCGGCCTGGCCACCGAGCGCTTCATCGCCGACCGGCACACCAGGCATCCGGACGCCCTGATGTGGCCGGGGTTCGGCCAGGCCCCCGCCCAGGCCATGCGCCTGTTCCTGGACGACCTGATCGAGCGGCACGGCTCCGTCGAGCGCTACGTCACCGGCGTCCTCCAGGTCGAGCGGTCCACCATCGCCGAACTTCGCCGAAATCTCCTGACTGATTCGATCTCCCGCGGGTAGAAGCCGCCGGGGTCCGCAAGGGGCAGCATCCTCAAGGACCCCACGGCCCGGGACCGCCGCCATCCCCCTCCAGGCGGTCCCGGGTACGAATGTATGGATACCCAACGGATACGTCGCAGCTTGTTCGACGTTATGCCGTCGTCGTACGGTTACCTGCGTGACTACGCCGCTGCTCCCCGACCCTGATCCCCGGCGGCGCGACTATGTGATCATCTCTGCCGACGATCACCTGATCGAGCCTCCTGACCTCTTCGAGGACAGGCTCCCGGAGAAATACGCCGACGTCGCGCCCAAGGTCGTGGAGACGGACGCCGGTCACCAGGTCTGGCGCTACGGCGGGGCCACGTACCCGTGCGCGGGCATCGACGTGGGCGCCGGGCTGCCGCGCGAGCAGTGGACCCTGGATCCGGTCAGGTTCGAGCAGATGCGTCCCGGCTGCCACGACATCGAGGCCCGCGTCCAGGACATGGACGTCGCCGGCATCTGGGCGGCGCTCTGCTTCCCCGGCATGCTGGCCGGCCAGGCGGGCATGCCGTTCGCCAGGACCCGCGACCAGGAGCTCGGCCTGGCCCTGGTCAAGGCGTGGAACGACTGGCACATCGACGTCTGGGCCGGCACCTACCCCGAGCGGATCATCGGCCTGCAACTACCCTGGCTGCCCGATCCGGACATCGCCGCCAAGGAGATCAGGGCCAACGCCGCCCGCGGCTTCAAGGCCGTGGTCTTCCCCGAGTTCCCGACCCGGCTCAGGCTGCCGTCGATCCACACCGGTCACTGGGACCCGTTCTTCGCCGCCTGCGAGGAGACCGGCACGGTCGTGGCCCTGCACACCGGCGACTCCTCCTGGTCGCCCGTGCCCTCGCCCGACACGCCCATCGAGGCGATCACCACGCTGATGCCCACCAGCGCCATGTTCGCCTGCGCCGACTGGCTCTGGTCGGGCCTGCCGCTGCGCTTTCCCGGGCTGCGCATCCTCATCGTCGAGGGCGGGGTCGGCTGGCTGCCGATGCTGGCCGAGCGCGCCGACTACGCGCTCGACCACCCGGTCGCCGGCGAGGCCGCCTGGGACGGCGGCCTGAAGCCCAGCGAGGTGCTGCGCCGCAACTTCTTCTTCGGCACGCTCGACGACCACGCGCTGTCCGGCGTGCGCCTCGCGGTCGGGCTCGACCACGTGCTGCAGGAGAGCGGCTATCCGCACTCCGACTCGACGTGGCCCGACACCCAGAAGGCCGTGGCCGGCAACCTCGGCGCGCTGCCGCCCGCCGACATCGCCAGGGTCGCCTACGGCAACGCCGCCCGCCTGTTCGGGCATCCGCTGCCCTCGCGCGCCTGGTTGCGGATGGAGGAGATCTAACCCTCGTCCCCGACCAGCCTGGCCTGGATGACCTTGCGCTCGTGCTCGACGTAGCGACCGCTCTCGCCGAGCAGCGAGGCGATCAGCCACAGGAACACGCCGAAGTCGTCGGCCACCCCGATGAGCACCAGGAAGTCGGGGATGACGTCGATCGGCGACAGGATGTAGACCACGCCGAGCGCCATCAGGGCGAGCCTGCCCTTGCCCATGCCGTCGTAGCGGCCGCGCGTGACCGCGCCGATCATGCGCGGGATCGCCCGCACCCTGGTCATCATTCCCGGCGTGCCAGGCTTGGTCACCTCGCGGTACGTCCGCCACGCCGCCGCTGCCCGTGCTGCCTTCGCCATCATGAGGAACCTCCTACCCCCGGCTTCTCACGACATAACGCGTCAGCCGGGTGAGGGGTTCCTGACGGTCACCGCATGGCGGCATGCACGAACGGGCTGACCTGCTCGATCCGCGCGGCCACCCGGATCAGCAGATCCTCCCGGCCCGCCGCCGCCACGAGCTGCACGCCGACCGGCAGCCCCGCCGCGTTCCTGTGCAGCGGCAGTGAGATCGCCGGCTGGCCGGTCGCGTTGATCGGCGAGGTGTAGGCCACCACCTGCGCGGTCCTGCCGAACGCGGTGCTCAGGTCGGCGGGCGGGATCCAGCCGAGCGGGAACGGCGCCGCCCCCGACGACGGCATCAGCAGCAGGTCGTTGCCCTCGGCCCACCAGGAGGCCATGCGGCGGCGGAAGCCGTCCACCCATTGAGTGGCCAGGATGTGGTCGGCCGCGCTGTTGGCGCGGGCCGCGGCGACCATGGCCGCGTTGCGCGGTTCGAGCTCGTCCGGCTCCACCGGCCTGCCGCGGGCCGCGCCCAGGCTCAGCACGTGCGCGGCGAGGTTGTTGGCGACGATGGCGCCGAAGTGCCGGGCGAACTCCGGTTCGGCGAGCGCCCGCGGGCCGCCGGGGGCCACGTCGTGCCCGAGGCTCTCCAGCAGCGCCGCCGCCCTGGTGACGGCCTCGGCCAGGTCGGGATCGGCGGGCACGTCCTGCCGCGGGTGGGCGGTCAGGAAGCCGACGCGCAGCCGTCCGGGGTCGGCGTCCAGCTCGGCGGTCAGCGGGCCGGGCAGCGCGGGGGCGTCGTAGGGGTCGCCCGGCTCGTAGCCGGAGACCGCGTCGAGCGCGGCCGCCGTGTCGCGGACGGACCTGCTCACGAACCCCGGGCAGGAGAAGCCGCTCCAGCCCTCGCCCGCGGACGGGCCCATGCTCAGCCGGCCGCGCGTCGGCTTGAGCCCGACCAGACCGCACAGCGAGGCGGGGACGCGGATCGAACCGCCGCCGTCGCTCGCCGTGGCCAGCGCGACCATGCCGGCGGCCACCGCCGCCGCCGAGCCGCCGCTCGACCCGCCCGCCGAGTACGCCGGGTCGTAGGGGTTGCGGGTGGGGCCGAACGCCGCCGGCTCGGTCGTGACCGTGCTGCCGAACTCGGGGGTGTTCGTCCGGCCCAGCAGCACGAATCCCGCCCGGCGCAGGCGGACGACGCCGTGGCCGTCCTGGGCGTCGTCCAGGCCGTCGAGCACCCGCGAGCCCGCGCCGTACGGCTCGCCCGCCTGCCGCCAGCCCAGGTCCTTGAGCAGGATCGGCACGCCGCGGAAGGGCGCGTCCGCCGGAAGGGCGTCGATCTCGGCCAGCGCCCGCTCGAACCGCCGGTGGACGACGGCGTTGAGCTCGCCGTCGTGGGCCTCGATGGCGGCGATGGCGGCCTCTGCCAGCTCGCGGGCCGACACCTGCCCGTCCCTGACCGCCTGGGCCTGGCCGACGGCGTCGAGCCGCAGCACGTCGTCCATCAGCCCTCCCGGATGGGGGCCAGGTCGCGTACGGCCTGCTCGATCGGCACCTCGCCGCCGGGGATGGGCGCGAGCACCGGCGTGTCGAGCCCGTTGTCGACGTACCGGCGGATCCTGGCCCGGCAGGTGGCGGCGTCGCCGTGGACGACGAGGGCATCGACCACCTCGTCCGGGATGGCCTTGAGCGCGGCCTGGCGGTCGCCCGCCGACCACGCCTCGTGCATGGGACGCAGCACCTCGCCCCGGCCCAGCCAGTCGTGGAAGGCGGCGTACGCGGGGACGGTCAGGTAGCCGGCCAGCATCCGCCGGGCCATCTCGCGCACCTTGTCGGCGTCCTCGCTCACGCAGACGAACAGGCGGGCGATCAGCTCGGTGTCCGGGCCGATCTCGGCGCGTACCTTGGGCACATCCTCGGGGGCGAGCCAGTTGGTGATCGCGCCGTCGGCCTCCTCGGCGGCCAGGCGCAACATCCGGGGCCGCAGCGCGGCCAGCACGATCCTGGGGGCGGTCTTCGGTGCCCGTTCCAGCTTGAAGCCCTTGATCTCGAACGTCTCGTACCGCTCGGAGACCTTCTCCCCCGCCAGCGCCCTTCTCAGGAAGCGCAGTGTGTCGCGGGTGCGCGCGTACGGCTTGGCGAACTGCCCGGCGTTCCACCGCTCGACGATCGCCGGCGAGGAGGAGCCGATGCCGAGCACGAACCGGCCGGGCGCCAGGTCGGCCAGGGTGGCCGCGGACATGGCCAGCAATCCCGGCCCCCGCGTGGAGACCGGGACGATCGCGCTCCCGAGCCGCATCCCCGGAGCCCACTGCGTGGCCAGCGCCAGCGGGACGAACCCGTCGTTCCCGTTGACCTCGGCCGACCAGGCGTCGGTGTAGCCGAGGCCCGGCAGCTCCGCGATCAGCTCTTGCGACTTCGCCAGGGAACGGTCGTAGAAGGGGATGGTCATGCCCCAGTTCGGCGTCATTCAGGGCCTCCGGTTCGATGACGGTGAGCCGACCATACCAAGCGGTATGTCGCTACCAGGAGCCCCTCAGGCCCGCAATTCGTGCACCGCCGCGATGAAGTCCTTCGTGATCCCCTGCAACCCGGGCAGATGCGACAACCCCACCAGCCGATCCACCAGCGGCACCGTCACCTCGATCAGCCGGTAGGTGCGCACGCACCCCGGCGAGGTGTCGTGCACCCAGAACAGCACCATGCCCATCGACAACAACCACAGCAGCTCCGGCAGCTCGGCCCGCAGCTCGGCGTTCATCCGGTCCTTCGACCCCTCGACCACCTCGCGGTAGATCCCGATGGACGCCTCTCGCGCCGGCGACGACTGGGCGCTGAACGGACTCAGCGGGTTCGTCGGCTCGGCCGCGTGCTTGAAGAACTTCACCGCGAACTCGTGGTACGGCTCCGACACCCGCACCCACTCGCACAGCACCCCGCTCAGCCGCGCGGCGAACGACCTCTCCGTGGCCAGGAACTCCCGGCAGGCCTGCTCGTGCTCGGCCTGCGCGCGGTCGTAATAGGCCTGGATCAGCGCCTCCTTGCTCTCGAAGTAGTAGTAGGCGTTGCCCACTGACACCCCTGCCTCGGCGGCGATGGCGCGCATGGTCGTCGCGTCGAAGCCACGCTCACGGAACAGTCGCAAGGCCGTCTCGACGATGACCTCTCGGGTGCTCTCCGATCCTCTGTTTCGGGCTTCGGACACGTTCGTCACTTTACGTCTTGAAAGCGCGGTGGGTCATGGAGTGGCACGGTGATCGCCGCCACAGGGCAAAGATGGCTATGAGACATGAGTTATCTCCTGGGAATGGTGGGATTGTCGTTTCAGGCGGAAGGGCTCTTTTCCGCGAAAAGGCATCGACATGTGGATACGTGGAACAGCGCGCACCTTCGTGGTGGCGCTCCTCGGCATTCAGATCACCATAATCGCGCTGGCGTCGGCCGCTTCCGCCGCCTCCCACCCATCAGGTGGAGAGCGGGCTCAGGCGCCAACACCGTTCAACCGTCCTGACGAGACCGGAGGGATCGACCTGTCCCTGTGGTTCCCGGAGGGGATCGACGGGCCGTGGACGAACATCCGGCAGGCCGCCGTCGAGGCAGCCATGTCGGAGACATACCAGGTCGGGCACCACCAGGCGGACCCCACGGCCGCCGAGTCGCAGCTGTGGAGGGAGGACTCAGAAGAGGCGGAGGACGCCTGGGCCGACGCCGAGGAGGCGTTCGTCGAGCAGACGTACGCCCAGGATCGCGCCGAGCGCTCAGAAGCCGCCACGAGGCCCGCGAGCGTCGAGGAGGCCGTCGTGCCTCAGTTCCGGCCGCAGAGGGCGCAGAAGCGATCTCAGCTTGATCTGGCGCGCACGGTGCCCAGGCAGGCGGCGATGCACATGACCCACGCCCTGGCCGCCCGCTGGCTGAAGAGCTCGGGCCTGCGCACGAAGTCGTCCGGCCACTGTACGAGCCGCCACATGCACCACTGCACCTCGCTCGACTCCGTAAGGGCCGGCACGATCGCCCGGATCATCGACCTCAAGCATGACAGCGGCTGCCCGGTCATGGTGACCGGCGGCACGGAGACGGGCCACGCACCCGGCCAGTACAGCCACGGGAACGGCTACAAGCTCGACATCACGCACAACGCGTGCATCGACCGCTACATCACCAGGAACCACCACAAGACGGGGGTCCGCGGTGACGGCGCCGCGCTCTACCGTTCCGCCACCGGAACCGTCTTCGCCAACGAGAACAGCCACTGGGACATCCTGTTCCGGTGACAGGCCCCGCCCGCCGTCGCGCCGCCGGAGCTCTCCTTGAGAAGGCGACTCTCCGTGGCAGACGAATCTCCGTGAAAAGGCGAAGGACGCCGCGACTGGCACGGCGTCCCCACGGAGTCGGCCGGGCCTACAGCTCGGAGGCCACCAGTTCGGCGATCTCCGCCGCGTTCAGCGCGGCCCCCTTGCGCAGGTTGTCGCCGCAGACGAACAGGTCGAGCGTGTTCGGGAAGTCGATCGCCTGGCGGACGCGGCCCACGTAGGTCGGGTCGTTGCCCACCACGTCGAGCGGCGTCGGGAAGACGCCGTTGGCCGGGTCGTCCATCAGCACCACCGTCGGCGCCGCCGACAGCACTCGGTGCGCGTCCTCGACCGTGATCTCCCGCTCGAAGCGGGCGTGCACGGCCAGCGAGTGCGTGGTGATGACCGGCACGCGGACGCAGGTCGCGGAGACCTTCAGGCCGGGGATGCCGAGGATCTTGCGTGACTCGTTGCGGAGCTTGAGCTCCTCGGACGCCCAGCCGCCGTCCTTGTACGAGCCCGCCCACGGCACCACGTTGAACGCGATGGGCGCCGGGAACGGCGACTCCCCGGGCAGCTTGTCGGCCAGGACGTTGCGCACGTCGCCGGCCGTCTGGCCGACCGAACGGTCGCCGGCCAGCGCCTCGACCTCGTCGTAGAGCCGCGCCGAGCCCGCCACTCCCGCGCCCGACACCGCCTGGTAGGAGGCGACGACGAGCTCCGTGAGCACGTACTCGGCGTGCAGCGCGCCCATGGCCGCCATCATCGACAGCGTGGTGCAGTTGGGGGTCGAGATGATGTTCCTGGGCCGCTCGCGCGCGTCGAGCGGGTTGACCTCCGGCACCACCAGCGGCACGTCGGGCTCCATGCGGAACGTGCCGGACTTGTCGATCGCGATCGCGCCACGCTCGGCCGCGATCGGCACCCACACGGCCGACACCTCGTCGGGCACGTCGAAGATGGCGATGTCGATGCCGTCGAAGACCTCGGGCGCCAGCGCCTGGACCACGACGTCCTCGCCGCGCACGCGCAGCACCTTGCCCGCCGAGCGCGGGGAGGCGACGAGACGGATCTCGCCCCAGATGTCCTCCCGGCTGGACACGATGTCCCGCATGACGGTGCCCACGGCGCCGGTGGCGCCGATCAGTGCGAGATTGGGCCTGCTCATCGTCCGCTACCTCCGTACACCACGGCTTCGACCTGGTCGGCGTCGAGATCGAAGGCTCGGTGGGCGGCCGCCACGGCCGCGTCGACACCGTCCTGCTCGACGATCACTGAGATGCGGATCTCCGAGGTGGAGATCATCTCGATGTTGACCCCCGCGTCGGCGAGGGCCGCGAAGAACGTCGCCGTGACGCCGGGGTGCGAGCGCATGCCCGCGCCGATCAGCGACACCTTCCCGATCTGGTCGTCGAAGAGCAGCGACTCGTAGCCGATGCGGCCCTGGATCTTCTTCAGCGCCGTCAGCGCGACCTGGCTGTCGGCCGTGGGCAGCGTGAAGGAGATGTCGGTACGGCCCGTGGCCGCCGCCGAGACGTTCTGGACGATCATGTCGATGTTGATCTCGGCTTCGGCCAGCGTTTTGAAGATCGAGGCAGCCTCGCCGACCTTGTCGGGGACCCCGACAACAGTGATCTTGGCCTCGCTCCGGTCGTGCGCGACGCCGGAGATGATCGGCTGCTCCATCTCGGTTCCTTCGGTGTAAGGGTCGGAGACGACCCACGTGCCTTCCCTGGTGCTGAACGAGCTGCGTACGTGGATCGGCAGGTCGAACCGCCGAGCGTACTCGACGCAGCGAAGATGCAGGATCTTCGCGCCGCAGGCCGCCATCTCCATCATCTCGTCGTACGAGATCCTGGGGATCTTGCGGGCCACGGGGACGATGCGCGGGTCGGCCGTGAAGATGCCGTCGACATCGGTGTAGATCTCGCAGACGTCGGCCTCCAGGGCCGCCGCGAGCGCGACGGCCGTGGTGTCGGAGCCGCCGCGGCCCAGCGTGGTGATGTCCTTGGTGTCCTGCGAGACGCCCTGGAACCCGGCCACGATCGCGATGTGCCCCTGGTCGAGCGCCTCACGGATGCGGCCCGGCGTCACGTCGATGATGCGGGCCTTGCCGTGGGTGGAGTCGGTGATCACGCCGGCCTGCGAGCCGGTGAACGAACGGGCCTCGTGGCCGAGGTTGGCGATCGCCATGGCCAGCAGGGCCATCGAGATGCGCTCTCCGGAGGTCAGCAGCATGTCGAGCTCGCGGCCCGGAGGCAGCGGCGACACCTGCTCGGCCAGGTCGAGCAGCTCGTCCGTCGTGTCGCCCATCGCGGAGACGATCACGACCACGTCGTTGCCGGTTTTTTTCGTCGCGACGATCCGCTGCGCGACCCGCTTGATGCAGGACGCGTCGGCGACGGACGAACCACCGTACTTTTGCACAACGAGCGCCACGAGAGTCTCCCGGTCTGGACTGTGAACTGCCAGTCTACTGGGGGCCTCTCATGGGGCTGATGGTTCATACCACTATGTGGATGATCATCACACGGTGGTGGCTTCCTCCGCCACGTCGAGCCGCGAGTGCGCGGCGAGGGCCTGCAGCGCGCGCATCGCCGCGCCCGCATGGTTGCCCCAGGTGTTGAAGTAGGAGTACTGCCACCACCACAACGCCTCGTGCGGACGGCCGGCGTGGAAGTGACGCAGCCCGTGGATGAGGTCGGCGGCCACCGCGGTCAGATCGTCCGACAGCCGGTACGGCGTGACCGACGTGTCCTTGTACGGGTCGAACACCTCGGCGTAGTCGTCGACCGCCTCCAGCCGCTCGGCCAGCGCCGTGCGCACGCCGTCGATGTCGGGGTCCTCGCTCATCGGCGGCTCGTAGTTGCCCGAGAGGATCACGTCGCGGTTGGCGCCGAGCTTGGCCCCGGCCAGGCTCACCTGCGCGACCTCCACCAGGAGCAGCGACCAGATCGCGTCACCGCCCTCGCCGCCGGCGACCCTGGTCAGGCCGTCGACGTAGTTCTGCGCGTGCGCGGCGATCTCTTCGGCGAGCACATCCCACATATCAGACATCCAGGAGCCTCCGTCCTTCGAAAGCACGGCCCAGGGTCACCTCGTCGGCGTACTCGAGGTCACCGCCCACCGGCAGGCCGCTGGCGAGTCGTGTCACTTTGATGCCCATCGGCTTGACCAGACGGGCGAGGTAGGTAGCGGTCGCCTCGCCTTCGAGATTGGGGTCGGTGGCGAGGATGAGCTCGGTGACCCGCCCGTCGGCCAGGCGCGTCATGAGCTCGCGGATGCGCAGGTCGTCGGGGCCGACACCGTCGATCGGGCTGATCGCGCCGCCGAGCACGTGGTACGTGCCGCGGTACTCGCGCGTCTTCTCGATCGCCACGACGTCCTTCGACTCCTCGACCACGCAGATGACGTGCGTGTCGCGCCGCGGGTCGCGGCAGATGCGGCACTCCTCCTCGGAGGCCACGTTGCCGCACACCCGGCAGAAGCGCACCTTGTCCTTGACCTCGAGCAGCGCGTGCGCCAACCGCTTGACGTCGGCCGGGTCGGCCGACAGCAGATGGAAGGCGATGCGCTGCGCGCTCTTGGGACCGACCCCGGGCAGCATGCCGAGCTCGTCGATCAGGTTCTGGACGACCCCTTCGTACATGCCTAGAACCCTGGCAGCTGTCCGAGTCCGCCGCCGCCCAGACCTTGGGCGAGCGGGCCGAGCTTCTCCTGCTGCAGGTCGGCGGCGGCGCGCACCGCGTCGCGGACGGCCGCGATCACCAGGTCGGCGATCGTGTCGGCGGTGTCCTGCGGGTCGGCCGCGTCGATCACGCTCGGGTCGATCTTGAGTTCGAGCAGCTCACCTGAGCCGTTGACGACGGCCGTGACCATGCCGCCGCCTGACGAGCCCTCGATCTGCGCGTCGTTGAGCTCCTGCTGGGCGCTCACAAGCTGCTGCTGCATGAGCTGAGCCTGCTCCAGCAGCTGCTGCAGGTTGACATCCCCTGGGTTCACCGTCGTGCGCTCCTCGTGGCTCCGGTTCTTGACTGCCACGAGCCTACGGTGTTTGGGCGGCGTCATGTACTGGGAGGGCTCCCCATGTTTCCCTCCAGACACGTCACGGTCCTTGGTCATGGCCGGATCTCGGCCCCCCTCCAGTGTCCGAGACCCGGCCATCACGTCGGACGGAGCGGCCGCACCACGCCGACGCGTGTTTCGGAACGCTAGTGCGACCAACGTTGCACACACGTTGCGTTCATTCAATCACCCTTCGCAATCCCCCTGAACGGCTTGCGCATATCGCCGCCAGGACGGATGCTCTTGTTGACTACTTGGAGTGACCGATGAGTTACGGCCATCTCGATGCGTACTCCCGCCTTCTACGCGGAGCACACGAAGCGGCGACCACGGGACAGAGTTCCCCCAATTCGCCTCGCACTCTGATCACGGCGTCCTGGCGGCGATCGCTCGCGGCGGGGATCGACCCGGATGGCCGGAGTGCTCCCTTGGTCTGCGAGTCCGCCGACATCGACGAGATCCGCGAGGCTCATCCGCTGCAACCGCTGCTGCCGCTGCTCGCCCAGACCCTCTCCGGCCTGGCGGACGAGACCGACCACGTCATGATCGTCACAGACCGTGACGGACGGGTCCTCTGGCGGGAGGGCAAAGGCGGCATCCTGCGCGACGCCGACCAGGTGGGCCTGGCCGACGGTCACCACTGGGGCGAGTGCATGGCCGGCACCAACGGCATCGGCACCGCGCTCGCCACCGGCCGGCCGGTCCACGTCTACTCCGAGGAACACCTGATGCGGGTGCTGCACGTCTGGTCGTGCAGCGCGGCGCCGATCAGCGACCCGGAGTCGGGCGACGTCATAGGCTGCGTCGACGTCAGCGGCATCGCGCGTTCCCTGCATCCGGCGACGGTCGCCCTGGTCAGCGCGACGGCCAAGCTCGCCGAGTCGCAGCTCGCCGTACGGATGCACGAGCGCGACGAACGGCTGCGCCGCCGGTACGAGTCCCTGCGCAACCGGGGAGGCATCCTGCTGTCCCCCACGGGCCGGGTCATCTCGGGCGATCCCATGGGCCGACTCGGCACCCGCCTGTCCCTGTCCGGCCAGCGCATGATCCTGCGCGACGGGAGCGTCGCCTTCCTTGAGCCCTTCTGTGACGGCTACCTCCTGCGCGACACCCCGTCCGCGACGCCGCCCACCCTCCGCCTGACCTGCCTCGGCGAGGGCACCCCGACGGCCGACCTCGGCGACCGCGCGCACCCGCTCTCACTGCGCCACGCCGAGATCCTCGCCCTTCTCGCCCTGCACCCCCAGGGCCTGTCGGCCGACCAGCTCTCGTTCCACCTGTACGGCGACGACGGCAACCCCGTGACGATCCGGGCCGAGATCCATCGGCTGCGCAGCCAGCTCGGGGAGGTGCTAGCGGCGAAGCCGTACCGGCTGGTGTGCCCGGTCGAGGCCGACTTCCTCGGCCTTCGCCGGCTGCTGGCGTCGGGCGACACCGCCGCCCTGGCCCGCTCCTACCCCGGCCCGCTCCTGCCGCGCTCGGAGTCGCCGGACATCCGGCGCGAACGCGAGGAGCTCGAAGCCCAGGTACGCGCGTGCCTCCTGCGCCACGGCTCCCCCGAGGACCTGTGGACGTACGCCCAGACTCCCAACGGCCGCGACGACTACCAGGTGCTCGAACGCCTGTCGGCCCTTCCGCCGACGGACCCGCGCTCGGCCGCCGCCCGCGCCCGTCTCTTCCCCTGACCGCGCCGGTCCGGGGCGGCCGTCGTCAGGTGTGGTCGATCTCGCCGATGACCTGGGCGCCGAGTTCGCGTTGCAGCAGGGCCATGCCGGAGACGGCGTCCACGTCGGCGTCGGCGTCGTTCAGCGGGTCGACTTCGTCGGCGTCGGCGGCCTTGTCACGACCGGGGATGGCACTCGGCCACGCCGCCGCGCCGCCCGCGCGCGAGGCGGGGGCACGTGGCCCCGCCTGGGCGGCCGCCTTGGCAGCCGACCGCGCGGCGGCCAGGCCCGCTCCGACCGGCGCACCGGCGGGCTGCCGGGCGGTCACGGTCTGGGTGGGGTCGGGGCTCGGCGGGGAACCGGGGCTGAGGTCGTCGGGCGCGTCGGGCCAGGACTCGTCGGTGGTCGGGGGCGCGGACGCGGCGGCCGGAGGTTGGCCCGGGTCCGGGGAGGCCTGGTCGTCCTGGGAGCCGCCGTGGGAGGCGGATCGCCCCTGGGAGGTCGCCTGGACGCCGGCCCCGCCTTGCGGACTGGTCGTCGCCTGACCGGCGGCCGGGGCCGCCTGCGGCGCGGGGGCGGCGTGGCCGCCGGACGGCGGCTGCTGGCGTACGGGGCCGCGGGTGGCCTGGGGCGCCGGTGAGCCGCCGACCACCGCCTCGACCCGCCAGGTGCCGCCGAGCACGTCGCCGAGCGCGGTCGCCACGACGGCGTCCTTGCCGCCGCCCGTGAAGTTCTTCATCGCGCCGACCTGGCTGAACCCGAGCGTGACCAGGTTGCCTTCGACGCCTACGACCTGGGCGTTCGTGCTGACGTTGGCCCAGACCACGATGCTGCGCTGCTTGAGCGCGGCCAGCACGGCGGGCCACTGCTGCTGCATGCCGCCCGCCCCGCCCGCGACCGGGCCGGACGCGACCGGAGCCGCAGCCGGAGCGGTGGGGGCCGGTGCGGGCGCGCCGGAGACCTGGGCCGCCGCCGAGCCGGGACGTACGGGCTCGGGCCAGTCGTCGGCCCCTCCGCTCACAGGCGCGGGACCGTCGACGGGCGTCGCGGGCTCCTGAGCCACCGCGTCGTGACCGGCGGCCACGGGCGCGGCGACCGGGACGGCCGGAGGAGCGACGGCGGGAACGGGCACGTCATGGCCGCCTGAAGCCGCCGGACGCGGGATCGTCACCGCGCCCGCCCTGGAGGCCATCTGGGCGACCGTGCCGCCGCGCTCCAGGCGTTCGAGCCGGGCGAGCAGGGACGCCTCACCCTGCGAGGCGCCCGGCAGCAGGACGCGCGCGCACATGAGTTCGAGCAGCAGGCGCGGCGAGGTGGCGCCGCGCATCTCGGTGAGCCCCGCGTTGAAGATCTCGGCCGCGCGGGTGAGCTCGGCGGGTCCCATCGAGGACGCCTGCCGCACCAGCCGCTCCAGCTCGTCGGCGGGACGGTCGAGCAGCCCGCTCGACGCCGCCTCGGGCACGTTGGCCAGGATCACCAGGTCGCGGAAGCGCTCCAGCAGGTCGGAGGCGAAGCGGCGCGGGTCGTGGCCGCCCTCGATCACCCGGTTGACCGCCTGGAACACCTGGCCGCCGTCACGCGCGGCGAACGCGTTGACGACCTCGTCGAGCAGGTCTCCGTCGGTGTAGCCGAGCAGGGAGACGGCCTTGGCGTAGGTGATGCCGTCCTCCTCGGCCCCGGCGAGGAGCTGGTCGAGGATGGAGAGCGAGTCACGTGCCGAGCCGGCGCCCGCGCGTACGACCAGCGGCAGGGCGGGCGGCTCGAAGGGCACGCCCTCGGAGGTGAGGATCTCCTCCATCAACACCTTGAGCGTCGCCGGCGGCATCAGCCTGAACGGATAGTGGTGCGTACGCGACTTGATGGTGCCGATGACCTTTTCCGGCTCCGTCGTCGCGAAGATGAACTTCAGGTGCGGCGGAGGCTCCTCGACGAGCTTGAGCAGCGCGTTGAAACCCTCGCGGGTCACCATGTGCGCCTCGTCGATGATGTAGATCTTGTAGCGCGCCGACACGGGCGCGAAGAAGGCGCGTTCGCGCAGGTCACGGGCATCGTCGACGCCACCGTGGGAGGCCGCGTCGATCTCGATGACGTCGAGGTGGCCGGGGCCGGTCGGGGCGAGCGCGACACACGACTCGCAGGTGCCGCAGGGGTCGGGCGTCGGGCCCTGCTCGCAGTTGAGAGAGCGGGCGAGAATCCGCGCGCTGGAGGTCTTGCCGCATCCACGGGGGCCGCTGAACAGGTAAGCGTGGTTGATGCGGCCCGTACGCAACGCCTGCCGCAGCGGATCTGTGACGTGTTCCTGACCCTTGACCTCGGCGAAGGTCCCGGGTCGATACCTGCGGTAAAGCGCAAGGCTCATGCGACCATCCCGCCTGCGAGGGGGCTCTCAACGAAGAGACCCCCCGCACACCCGCCAGAGCCCGCTTATCCTTGCTGCCTTCCGGCCCTGGGGAGGTTCACAGGATGACGCCGCGCGAGGGGTCCCTGGACAGTCTAACCGGCCTCAGCAGTGCTCGCTCCACGGTTCGGGCCAAGAGCGTCCCGGAAAAATCGCGGTCACCATAGTGCTGGAAGTCCGGTAAGCTCGTCGGCGGAGGATTCGCCTAGTGGCCGAGGGCGCACGCTTGGAAAGCGTGTAAAGGGCAACCTTTCAGGGGTTCAAATCCCCTATCCTCCGCCAGTTCAGAAGGGGTGTGCCGTGATCACGGCACACCCCTTCCGACTTTCCGGCCCGGTGCGGGCTCAGGTCGCCAGGACGTTGTGCAGGGCTTCGAGGCCGTCGCGGAAGATGGTGGTGAACAGGCCGACCGCCTCGCCCTCGCTCACCCCCACCGGCGTGAAGCATCCCGACCACTGCACCTCGGAGGCGTCCTCGCGCCCGGGAACGGCGTGGACGCGCAGGGTGGAGAGGTAGCCGGTGACGGGGAAGGGCGCTTCGACGATGGCGTAGGTGTAGTGGCGCTCCGCCTCGCTGAAGTCCATGAGGCGTTCGACGATCACTTCGCCGTCCGGGTTGGTCAGCCGGCGGACGCGGCCGCCTTCGAGCATGGTGCTCTCGGGGATGTACGGAAGCCAGTCGGGCAGGGCGTGGAACCCTCCGATGAGATCCCAGACCCGCTCCGGGGAGGCGGGCAGGACGCGGCTGACCGAGGTCGTTGCCATGGTCGTTCTCCTGGTGGTCGTGGCGGCACGGGCGAGGTCAGGCGCCGCCGGGGAGCGGGGCGGCCGGGCTGACCAGGCCGAGGGCGCGCAGTTCCTCCCAGAACGCGGCGGGCACGGTCTCGTTCAGCGCGGCGACGTCCTCGGCGATCCGGCTGGGACGGGTGGCCCCTGGTACCGCGGCCACGGCCACCGGATGGGCGAGGGAGAACTGCAGGGCGGCCGCCTTGATGCTGACGCCGTACCGCTCGGCAAGGGCCTTGATCTGGCCGACGCGCTCGACGATCTCCGGTGGCGCCTGCTGGTACTCGAAATGGGTGCCGCCGGCGAGGACGCCGGAGCTGTAGGGCCCGCCGACGACCATGCTGACGTCCTGCTCCTCGGCCATGGGCAGCAGCCGTTGCAGGGCGTGCTCGTGGTCGAGGAGCGTGTACCGGCCGGCGAGCAGGAAGCCGTCGGGCTGGGGTTCGTCCAGGGCGAGGGTCAGCTCGATCGGCTCGGTGCGGTTGACGCCCAGGCCCCAGCCCCGGATCACGCCTTCGTCGCGCAGCCGGGCCAGCACCCGGAACGCCCCGGTACGGGCCTCCTCGAACTTCTGCAGCCACACGTCGCCGTGGAAGTCCTGGGCGATGTCGTGCACCCAGACGATGTCCAGCCGGTCGACGCCCAGGCGCTTGAGGCTGTCCTCGATCGAACGTTCGGTGGCGGGAGCGGTCCATTCGTCGAGCATCCGGTTCGGGCGGCCGTGCTCGAACAGCCCGCCCTTCTCGCCCAGTTCCCGGTCGCCGCTCTCCACCTCGTCGAGGATGACGCGGCCCACCTTCGTCGACAGGACGTAGGAGTCGCGGGGCTTGCCGGACAGCAGCGTGCCGAGCCGGGACTCGGCCAGGCCGGCCCCGTAGAAGGGGGCGGTGTCGTAGTAGCGGATGCCGTGGTCCCAGGCGGCCTCCAAGGTGGCGTGCACCTCTTCCTCGGGGATCGCGCGGAACATGTTGCCGAGGGGAGCCGTGCCGAACCCGAGTCGGCCGGGAAGGATTCCCGCGAGTGACATGACATTTCTTCCTTCCCTGTGCTGGCACTGCGGCCAGGTGGCGGGCTTGCCTCGCGCGACGGCCCGCGACAAGTGTCTGGAGTTCAATCCCCTGCAGGCCGGAGGTCGCACTTCGCGTGGGTAAAGAGCGGTCCCCCAAGCCGGACGGCCTTCTTTACGCTGATCCGCCCGGCGTGATCAAGCGCTCCGGCATCCCCGACCCGAAGGACACACCCGTGGCCCGCATGCTTCGCCACCTCGACGAAGAGCTCCGCCTGTTCTACGGAAGGCTCTGCCTGTACGGCGGCACCGAGATCCCGGAGTTCAGCGACGACGAGTCGGAGGCCACCCACGAGACGGTGACCGTCCGCCTGGAGGCATGGGACGTCGAGCCGCCGGAGCCGGGCCCCGACTGGAGAGCGATCGAGCAGACGGGCTTCACGGCCGCGACCGGAGTCGTTCAGATGGGGGTGTTGGACGGCAATGGCGGTGATTTCCTGATCGGTCCGCCCTGGTTCGAGTACGGCCTGACCGTGCACGTCCACAGCGTGAATGTGCTGCGCTGGGTGTTCCGGTTCTGGCCGATCCGGGATGTCTTCGACCCGCTCGTGCACATGAGGCCGAAGGAACCGGCCGGAGCCGCGCTGGAGCACCGCCGGGTGCCCGTTCCCGTCACGGAGTCCGGGCAGTGGGCGGCGATGCGGCAGGACAGGTTCAGGTCCCCGCAGGAAAGCGTGTCGTGGACGGCCCCGGCGCAGGATCATCTCGGCGCCGATCCGATCGCCCGCAAGTTCAGCCTGCTTCAGCAGGATCCGGTCTCACGTGCGCTGAACCCCGATCACGTGCCCACCTTCCCGGCTTCCGTGGATTCGGACCGGAACCCGGGCGAGACCTACCGGATGTGGCGCTGGGAGACGTGGACCGCCGACGGCCGCCCGCCGGACGGACACCTTCGGACGGGCAGGATCGTGCACCTGCGTGACGTCCACGAGGGCCGGGTGCTGGCCTCGGGCATCGTGACGGTGCTCCACACCGAGGACGGGCGTCGCCACGTCCGGGACGCCGAACCCCACGAGGCCGCCCGGGTCGTCTGCGCCGAGGAAACCTGGACGGAATGACGCGATCCTCGGAACGGGTGGCAAGAACGGAATTCGTCAGGATATCTTGACGGTCATGACTTTGAGCATCGCCGATCTTCCCGGCCACGAGGGCTTCGCCGCGCCCGTCCTGCCCGACGGGGAGCTGGCCTCGACGTCCAGCGCCTTCACCAGGACGTACGTCGGATACCAGGCCGCGTGTTCGTGCGGGTGGACCGATCGGCGGCGGTATCCGGCGACGCCCGAGGGGGCCAAGGAGGCGGAGTACCGGTGGTGGAGCAGGCACACGCCGCCGCTGCTCGCCGCCGCACCGCCCGCCTGGCTGGTGACCAAGTCGAACCTGCTGTGCGAGCAGGTCGTGAAGCTCTCCGCCGATCGTCCGCTGGCCGCGCTCACCCTGCTGTCCCAGGTGGAGAGCTGGCAGCGCACGCTGCTCGACCAGGCCGTCGCCGGAGCGCGCGAGAACGGCGCCTCCTGGACGGAGATCGGCGAGGCCATGGGCATCTCCAAGCAGGCGGCCCACGAACGCTTCAGGGCCCAGGTGAGCCGGTAGAGCCCGTCAGGCCGGCACGAGGGCCTTCGAGCGGTCGGCGACCATGCGTACGGCGAAGACGCCGAGCACCGCGCCCATCGCGTACCGCTGCACCCGCAGCCACACCGGACGACGGGCGAGGAAGGCGGCGAGGCCGCCGGCCGAGACCGCGATCAGCGCATTGACGAGCGTGCCGATCGCGATCTGCACCGAGCCGAGCGCGAGGCTCTGCAGCAGCACGTGACCCAAGGCCGGGTCGATGAACTGTGGGAGCAGCGACAGGTACAGGATCGCGATCTTGGGATTCAGCAGGCAGGTGAGCAAGCCCATGGCGAACAGCTTCCGCGGCCGCTCGACCTCCAGCTCCCGTGGCTGGAAGACCGACGCGCCGCCCGGCCTGATCGCGTTCCAGGCCATCCAGAGCAGGTACGCGGCCCCGGCCAGCTTCAGCGCCGTGTAGGCCACCGGCACGTACGCGAACACGGCCGTCAGTCCGAGGCACGTCGCTGTCAGGTACGTCATGAACCCCAGCGCGACACCCACGAGCGAGATCAGCCCGGCGCGGGGCCCCTGGCTGATCGAGCGGGACACCAGATAGATCATGTTCGGCCCCGGCGTCAGAACCATGCCCAGGGACACCAGCGCGATCCCGATCAACCCACCAGTCATGGCGGCAGATTAACCGACAAATGCGGAAAAATCATGCTCGCACATATTGCTCTGCGTAATCATCCGACTACGGGGGATGAAGCAGGGTATGCAGTTCGACGATGACACCCCACTCGACCCCTCACAGGTCGAGGACGTCCGGGCCTCCGGCTCCCAGCCCGGCCGCGGCGGCGGTGGCTGGGGCGGGATGCCGGGCGGCGGCTGCATGTTGCCCATCGGCGGCCGTGGCGGCGGCTGCCTGCTGCTGGTCCTGGCCGTGGCCGGGCTGTTCCTGTTCAAGCTCGCCCCCTCGCCCTTCCGCGGCGACGAGGGCGGCGAGCAGGGCGGCGGACGCTACCCGAGCGCCCCCGGCCAGCTCTCCCCCAGCGGCAACCTCGCCGAACGCTGCCGTACGGGCGCCGACGCCGACCAGGCGGAGGACTGCCGGATCGTCGGCACGGTGAACAGCATCCAGTCCTACTGGCGGCAGGCGTTCAAGGAGCGCGACAAGGAGTACACGCCGGCCAAGACCGTGCTGTTCTCGCGGGCCGTGAACACCGGCTGCGGCCCGGCCGACTCGGCCGTGGGCCCGTTCTACTGCCCGAGCGACCGCAAGGTCTACCTGGACCTGGCCTTCTTCGACACCCTCCAGCGCGACTTCGGCGCCGAGGGCGGCCCGTTCGCCCAGGCGTACGTGGTCGCCCACGAGTACGGCCACCACGTCCAGAACCTGCTCGGCACCATGGACAAGGTCGGCAACAACAGCAGGCCGGGCGCCAACAGCGCGTCCGTGCGCCTGGAACTTCAGGCCGACTGCTACGCCGGCGTCTGGGCGCACAACGCGGTCAAGACCGGCTTCTACCGCGAACCTTTCACCCAGGCCGACATCAACCAGGCCCTCGACGCCGCCGCGGCGGTCGGCGACGACAGCATCCAGCGCCGCTCCCAGGGCCGCGTCACCCCCGACGCCTTCACCCACGGCACCTCACAGCAACGCGAGAAGTGGTTCAGTGTCGGGTACGACACCGGCGTTCCGGAGAGATGTGACACCTTCTCGAATGGCATCTAGGCGGCCAGTTGGGGAAGCTCTGTAGCGGGCAGCACCCCAGAAGGGACGTCAGATATGGATTTCAAGGACGACGTCAACCTCGATTCGTCGCAGGTCGAGGACGTCGGTGGTCGCGGTGGCGGCGGGTTCTCGGGCGGCGGCTTCCCCGGCGGCATGGTCCTCGGGGGCGGCGGGATCGTCGGCCTGATCGCCTTAGTGCTGGTGTTCGTGCTCAACAACCTGGGCGGCGGCGGTGGCGACGGCGAGCCCGCGCAGAAGCAGCCTCCGGCCAAGCTCTCCCAGGAGTGCAAGACGGGCAAGGACGCCGATCAGTCGGAGAAGTGCCGCGTCGTGGGCGTGGTCAACAGCATCCAGGACTACTGGAAGCAGGAGATCTCCGGCTACCGGACGTCGAAGACGGTCCTGTACTCCGGCAGCCTCCGTACCGGCTGCGGCGCGGCCAGCTCCGCCGTCGGCCCGTTCTACTGCCCCAGTGACCAGCGCGTCTACCTCGACCTGAGCTTCTTCGACCAGCTCCACAGCCAGTTCGGCGCCAAGGGCGGCCCCTTCGCCCAGGCTTACGTGATCGCCCACGAATACGGCCACCACGTCCAGGACCTGCGCGGCGCCCTCCAGTCCGACACCGGCAGTTCGGTCCCCGTCGAGCTCCAGGCCGACTGCTACGCCGGCGTCTGGGCGCAGAACGCGGTCAAGACCGGCTTCTACGAAAAGCCCTTCACCCAGTCGGAAATCGCCGAGGCCCTGGACGCCGCGGCCGCCGTGGGCGACGACAGAATCCAGCAACGCACGAGCGGCAGAATCGATCCCGAATCGTTTACGCACGGCTCGTCCGAGCAACGCGTCAACGCCTTCCAGCGCGGCTACCAAAACGGCCGGCCCGGCGACTGTGAACAGTCTGAGCTGGGCCGATAGCCCCGGAGAACGCACGGGGTCGAATTCTCTCCTAAAATGAGGTGGGTGATCTTCAAGCTCGTCGGCGACGGACGCCCTTATCCCGAACACGGTCTGACGAACCGAGAGTGGGCGCAGATCCCTCCCAGGCAGGTCCGACTCGACTCGTTGATCACCACGAAGGCCATGCTGGACCTGCATTCGCTGCTCGCCGCCGACTCCACCTTCTACGGCGACCTGTTCCCGCACGTGGTGCAGTGGAAGGGCGAGCTCTATCTGGAGGACGGCCTCCACCGGGCCCTGCGCGCGGCCCTGCACCAACGGTCGATCCTGCACGCCAGAGTCCTGGATCTGCCCAGCTGAAACGCGCCGGAAAAGGGAGCCGTCATTCGCGGCTCCCTTTTTCATGTGTCAACCTGATCGACGTGCCGTGCGTCACGTCCGCGTCTTTCGACATCCTTTGGAGAATGCCGTGTCGTATCCACCGCCACATGGGCCGTGGCCGCCACCCGGATACGGCCCGCCGCACTACTCCCACCAGCCGGTCCAGGAGTACTTCGAGGAGCCGGGGCCCATCGACAATCGCAACCTGATCGTGTTGCTGGCGATCGGGCTGCCGCTGTTGCTCCTCAGCGCCTGCGGCGCCCTGTTCTTCGTCCTGACCGACGACGGCCGCCCGGAGTCCCGCGCCGGCGAGACGGTCCAGACGCAGGTCGTCGAGGACAGCCCGCCCGACATCCAGCTCAACCTGAACCCGCCGTCCGACGAGCCCACCCAGCAGCCCTGAGGGCAAAAGAAAAGGGCCTCCGAGGTCGTCGGAGGCCCGATGGCGGTGGTGGTGGGATTTGAACCCACGGATGAGTTGCCCCATCACACGCTTTCGAGGCGTGCGCCCTCGGCCACTAGGCGACACCACCGCGGACGAGCTTACCGGATTCTGCGAGTGGCGAAGAACTCCTTAAGGACAGCGGAGCACTCTTCGGCCAAGACACCCATGACGACCTCGGGCCGGTGGTTGAGTCTCCGGTCACGTACGACGTCCCAGAGCGAGCCCACGGCGCCGCCCTTCTCGTCCACGGCGCCGTACACGATCCGGTCGACCCGGGCGAGCACGGCCGCGCCCGCGCACATCGTGCAGGGCTCCAGGGTGACCACCAGCGTGCAGCCGGCCAGCCGCCACTGCCCGCGCAGCGCGGCGGCCCGCCTGAGCGCGAGCACCTCGGCGTGCGCGGTGGGATCGGCGGCGGACTCGCGATCGTTGCCCGCCGCGGCCAGCACCTCGCCGAGCGGCCCGAGCACGACGGCGCCGACGGGGATCTCGCCCCTGCCCCCGGCCGCGACGGCCTCGGCCAGGGCCAGGCGCATCGCTTCCTCGTGGGCCGCTTCCTCGTGGGCCGCTTCCTCGTGGGCCGCTTCCTCGTGGGCCGCTTCCTCGTGGGCCGCTTTCTCGTGGGTCAACGCAACCGGTCGAGCTCGTCGGCGAACGACAGCCGTTCGGCGATCACCGAGAGGACGTCGGCGGGCAGCAGGCCCTCCTCCATGCTCAGCTCCAGCAGCTCCTCCGAGCTCACGCCGAGGTCGCTGAGCAGCTCGAAGTCACCGGCGGGACGGATGCCGAGGCCGTTGCCCTCCTTGTCGGGGGCCACGCCGGCGAACTCGGCGAACAGCTCCCCCATGCCGTTGGAGGTGATCGCGTGCACGTCCGACAGGAACACCCGGGGCTCGTCCTCGCCGCGGTAGCGGGCGATGGCGAACCATTCGTCCTCGACCTCGACGCAGAGCAGGGCCAGCTCGTCGCCCGTCAGGCCCAGGGCCTCGATGACGGCGTCGCCGAAGTCGTCGACGATCTCCGCGTGGCGCAGGTCGACCTCTGCACCGGTCCAGCCGTCGGAAGTCCTGACAAAAGCCGCAGAGAAGGTGTTGGACGCCATGCCCGCACTCCAGGGGGGTCAGCCGAAGACCGTTTCGATGGCACGCTCGAACGGCTCGGAGAAGCCGAGCCGCGCGGCGATGCTGGACAGCACATCTTCGGGGAGGAGATCGATGTCGCCGGAGAGGATGCCCAGCTCCATCTCGTCCAACCCGAGATCGGCGAAGATCGACAGATCTCCCGCCGGCAGCACGGTCTCCTCGTCCTGGAGGATCTCGTCGAGCTCCTCCTCGTCGGGGACCGGCACGTCGAGGTAGTGCAGCACCTGGCGGGCGAGCGGGAAGTCCCAGGAGGCGGCGATGTCGGACAGGAAGACGTCGACCCGGTCACCGAGGACGCGCAGCGCCACGAAGAACTCGTCGCCGACCGCGACCAGGCCGATCGTGCCGCTCTCGCTCGGCTGCTGCCTGAGGGCCTGGATCAGGCCCTGGAGGTCGGACGTGAGCGTGACGGGCAACAACTCCGCGTGCCACCGCTCGTCCTCGCGATAAATCACGATGGCGAAGTCGAGCGCATCTTCGTCTGTCATCGCCATCCCCACCCGAGCCTCTGACACGACAGGTTCGCACCAGACCCCAATCGTTCCAGAACAGGCCACGCGGCGTGTGCCTCTCCGACCAAATTGTGATCAAAACCAAAGGCCCGAGGTGCCACCACTCCGTCCACCGGATACCGTTGGCCTCTATGGAAACCCTCGTCGTCGACCATCCGCTCGTGGCCCACAAGCTCACCACGCTGCGCGATGTCCGCACCGACTCGCCGACCTTCCGCAGGCTCGCGGACGAGCTGGTGACGCTGCTGGCGTACGAGGCGACGCGCGACGTACGGGTCACCGACGTCACCGTCCAGACCCCGGTCTCCCCCGCCCACGGCGTGCGCCTGGCCAAGCCGCAGCCGCTGGTCGTGCCCATCCTGCGCGCCGGGCTCGGCATGCTCGACGGCATGACGCGGCTGCTGCCCACCGCCGAGGTCGGCTTCCTCGGGATGATCCGCAACGAGTCCACCCTCCAGGCCGAGACGTACGCCACCCGCCTGCCCGACGACCTGTCCGGGCGTCAGTGCTTCGTCGTCGACCCGATGCTCGCCACCGGCGGCACGCTCGCCGCGGCCGTGCAGTTCCTGTTCGACCGGGGCGCGGTCGACGTCACCGCCATCTGCCTGCTGGCCGCCCCCGAGGGCCTGGCGTACATGGACAAGGTGTTCGCCAACTCCGGCAAGCCCATCCGCGTGGTCACCGCCGCCCTCGACGAGCGGCTCAACGAGAACGGCTACATCGTCCCCGGGCTCGGCGACGCCGGCGACCGCCTCTACGGCGTGGTCTGACCCTTCCATCGGCTCCCCTTCTCCTTACGCTGGGTCGTCACTTCGTTACATACTGTGGTTGGGTGGGTACGAAGAGACAGGAAGGGAACTTCCGCATGCGCGTGGGGGAAGCACGATGAGCGACATGCCCGGTGCCAAGGGGTCCTCGTGAATGAGCGAGCACCCGGCAACAGCAGTGCCCCGTCTCATGCGACCGGCACAGGAGGGCGCATGAGCGAGCACACCGAGGCGGACCCGACTCCGTACGCGGAGGTGGAGGCCGCACTTCGCGACGAGTTCGCCGGCGTGCATTCCTCGACCACCGTAACGCGCTGTGTGGAAGCAGCGCACTACGGCGCGCTGGAAGTCACCGGTTATGCGCATCCGAGCCTTGTGGAACGCATCGCCCGGAAGCACCTTCACGTCCTGGCGCTGGTCGCCAGCGAACGTGGCTAAGCAAGATCAAAACTAACCCGCCAAGTTACCTTTACCCCGGCTAGCGGGTGGGTAATGTATACGGCGGGTGGAGTGGGTTAGTGGCACGGAGGCGACAGTGCAGGTCAAAAAAGTCCTCACATACGGTGGTATCGCGTTTGTGGCGTACTACCTGTTCGCGCGACCAGCTGATGCCGCAGACGCGGTGAAGGGAGCGTTCGACACGGTGTTCAACGCGGCCGACTCTCTGGCCCAATTTGTGAACAATCTCGCATGAGACTGGTGACCCACGGGGACTCTGCTCCGTCGTCGGTCAACCGCTACCTCCTCCCCAACGAACAACAGGTCATCATGGTGCGGCGTCATCCCGCCGTACTTCTGCGTCCGGTCGCCGAGGTCTTCGGCGGCCTGGTCGTCGCCGGGCTCCTCAGCAAGTTCTTCGGTGGTGGGGAGTCCGGCGGCACCGCGCTCGTCGTGGTGTGGTGGCTGTGGCTGCTGCTGCTCGTCCGCTTCGTATGGAAAGTCGCGGAGTGGTCGGTCGATTACTTTGTGGTGACGTCCAAGCGCATGTTGCTCACCACAGGGTTGATCACGCGCAAGGTCGCGATGATGCCGCTCGGCAAGGTCACCGACATGAGCTTCCAGCGATCTCTCCTGGGGCGCATGCTCGGTTACGGCGAGTTCATCCTCGAGTCCGCTGGTCAGGACCAGGCTCTGTCAACGGTCGAGTACATTCCGTATCCGGAGACCCTCTACCTGGAGGTCTGCCAGATGCTTTTTCCCAGCAAGGACGAGAGCGACGATTAATCTCGACGTGGCAAATTCTTCACGCGGGGATACCAGATTCGGCCACTTCATGCAATCATTGCGTGTTGTTGACCCTTCCCCGCCTTGAGAGATGAGATGCCGAGTCAGGGAACCATCGGTGACCGCGTCCGTGGACTGCGGCTGAACAGGCGGATGTCCCAGGCCCAGTTGGCCGGACCCGACCTGTCTGACAGTTATGTCTCGCTCATCGAGTCGGGCAAGCGTACGCCGACTCCTGTCGTGGCCCGCCTCCTCGCCGAGCGGCTGGGGTGCACCACCGAGTTCCTCCTGCACGGCATCGAGCCGAGGCAGCGCATCGACACCGAGCTGGGTCTCCGCCATGCCGAGCTGGAGCTGCAGCACGGCGACCCCGCGGTTGCGGCCGACCGTTTCACGGAGATCGTGAAGGCCGCCGACGAGGAGAACGCCATGCTCACCGCGCACGCCCGGTTCGGCCGGGCCCGTGCGCTGGAGGTGCAGGGGCGTCTCGGGCAGGCCGTCGAGGCGTTCGAGCGGCTGCGCAGGGAGGCCGCCGCGCATCCCGAGCGCCTGGCCGACCTGCCGCTCACGATCGCGCTGAGCCGCTGCTACCAGCGGGCCGGCGACCGGTTGAGGGCCCGTGACCTGGCCGCGTCCGCGCTGGAGCAGGCCGAGCGGCTGTCCATCTCGCAGGGCGAGATCGCGGTCGACCTGGCCACCGCTCTGGTCGAGGCGCGCAGCGAGCGTGAGGGCGACTCCCCCGAGCTCGAGTACGTCAAGAGGGTGCTGGACAACAGCGGCGTTCCTGAAGTTATGGACCGTTCCGAGGAAATCCACGCGCTGTGGCAGGCGAGTTCCGCCGCCGCCGCCGGGGAGGACTCCGCGCTGGCCGTGCGCCTGGCCGACGACGCCATCATGGCGGGCCGTCAGGCCCGGCTCGCGCTTCAGCTCGCGCGGGCGGCCATGCACTGGTCCAGGCTGGTCACCGCGCCCCTCGACGAGGCCGAGCGGCTGGCCGCCGCCGCGTCGCGCGCCTTCGCCGCCTCTCCCGGCAGCGTCCGTGAGCACGGCGAGAGCCTGATCGCGCACGCGCGGGTGCGGCTGCGGGCAGGCGACCAGACGGGCGCCGCCGAGCTGGCCACCACGGCGCTGGGGCTGGCCCACGACGGTTCGGGCACCACGCCGGCCGAGGCGAACCTTCTGCTCGCCACCGTCGCGCTCGACCTCGACGGCAGTGCCACGACGCAGCTCCGTACCGCGCACGAGATGCTCGACTCGCTCGACCGTCCGGTGTTCGGGTCCGACAGGCAGGCCGCCCGCTGCTGGCGCGAGCTGGGTGACCTCTACGGCAGGGTCGGGGCGAGAGCACAACAGACCGCGGCATATCGTAAAGCCCTTGAAGCTGCCGGAGTTCGCTCGGCATTGGCAGGGGTGACGGTAGACGCCACGGTCGCGCACTGAACCTCCGGGAGCTCCAGATTTGGACTTTTGAGTCTGGAATAATTAGGGTCTACCAGTCATTGACTCATAGGATGATTGGTTTCCCCGGAGGAGGCGGACTGTGAGTCTGCGTACGGCGCAGCGGGCTTCGCTCGTCGACCAGGTGATCGATCAGCTCAAGGAGCAGATCACCTCAGGGTCGTGGCAGATGAACGGCAAGATCCCCACCGAGACGGTGCTCGCCGAGCAGCTCGGGGTGGGGCGCAACACCGTTCGCGAGGCCGTACGTGCGTTGACGCACGCCGGGCTGCTGGAGTGCCGTCAGGGGGACGGCACTTACGTCCGGGCGACCAGTGAGCTGTCGGGGGCGATGCTGCGCCGGCTGCGCCAGGCCGAGCAGCTGGAGATCCTTGAGGTGCGGCGCGCGCTGGAGGTCGAGTCCGCCCGGCTGGCCGCGACCCGCCGCACCGACGAGGACATCCGCCGCATCGAGGCCGCGCTGGCCGAACGCGACCGCGCCTGGGAGCTGGACGACCCCGACTTCTTCGTCGAGGCCGACCTCGCCTTCCACATGGCGGTCGCGCACGCCACCCACAACCTCGTGCTCATCGACCTCTACGAGGACTTCTCGGCGGCTCTGCGGGCCAGCATCACGGCCGCGGGCACGTCGTTCAACAAGAGCTACATCCCGCACGACGCCATCGCCCGTGCCATCGCCGCCGGGGACGCCACCGCGGCCGAGCGGGCCGGGCACGCGTGCATGGAGCACATCCTCATCGCCCTCACCGACGCCTGACCGGCTGTCAGGCGGCGGGACGCAGCTCGGCCGCATGGTCCTTCGCGAACTCGGTGAAGGACCGGCCCGGGCGTCCCGTCACGTCGGTGAAGGCCGTCGTCGTGAGGTCGCCCCAGTTCCCGGAGTACGCGTTGAGGTACTCCCTGGTGACGGCCGCGTCCCACTCGCGCAGGCCGGCGTCGAGCATCGAGCGGTAGGCGTCGTCGGGCGTCACGGGCTGGTAGGCGATCGGCGTGCCGTAGACCTCGGTCAGGGCGGTGGCCGCCTCCCCCAGCGAGATGCTGGCCGGGCCCGTGAGCGTGTAGGTGCGGCCCTTGTGCGACGCCGGGTCACGCAGCACCGCGGCGGCGAAGTCGCCGATGTCGCGGACGTCGATCAACCCGATCCTGCCCTCCCCCGTGCCGCCGTAGAGGGTGTCGCCGTTGACCGAGCCCAGCAGGTTCTGCATGAAGAAGGCCGGGCGGATGACGGTCCAGTCGAGGCCCGAGGCGGCCAGCTCGACGTCGGACAGAGCGTGCAGGCGGCCGTTGCGGGTGGGGGCGTCGTGGGCGGCCCCGATGGCCGACAGGCGCACGACGTGACGCACCCCTGCCTTCATGGCCGCCCAGAGGGCGTTCATGCTCGCGTGGGGCGCCTGGGGGCCCATGGCGGTCAACAGCCACAAGGTGTCGACGCCCGCGAAGGCCGCGTCGAGCGTGGCGGGATCGTCGAGGTCGCCGACGGCCACTTCGACGCCCGCGGGAGCCTTGGCCGCGTCGCGCACCAGGACGCGCACGTCGGTCAGGTCGCCGAGGGACCTCAGCACGGCGCCGGAGACGGTGCCGGTGGCACCGGTGATCAGGATGGTCATCGCAATGTCCCCTCTTCTGCGGAGATCAACTCGTCGATCAGGTCGAAGAACTTCTGGATGCCCGGTAGGTTCGCCCCCTTGGCGCGGGAGGCGGCGAAATCGTCGCCCGAGCGCCAGTCGACGATGTCCAGCCATTCGTCGTCGGACAGGCGGACGAGCCTGGCGCCGAGGAAGCCGGCGCGGTCGGCCGCGAAGTCGGCGAGCATGTCCGGGCGGGCCGCCAGCAACTGGTCGGCACGCTCCGGGGACACTCTGAATCTGGTGAGTTCCACCGTCGTCGTCATGCCACGACAATATAGTAAGAATCAGTGACAGTCAAAATCAGTGACTAAATGGAGGGCCGACACGTGCGCAGGAGTCATCGCAAGCAGGACGAACCAGACCTCGGTGTCCTGGCGGGGCGCACGCTCTTCGCCCTGCAGGGCGAGCTCTTCGCCAAGCTGGCCGAGCAGGGACATCCGGGTCTGCGGCCGCGGCACGGGGCGGTGCTGGCCTACCTGGACGAGGAGGGCAGCAGGGCGACCGACCTGGCGGCGCAGTCGGGGCAGCACAAACAGGTGATCGGCACGCTGGTGGACGAGCTGGTCGCGCTCGGCTACGTGGAACGGCAGCCCGACCCGGCCGACCGCCGGGCCAAGCTGATCGTGCCCACGGAGAAGGCGCTGGACCACATGACCAGGTCGGACGCCATCATCGCCGAGATGGAGGCCGCGCACGCACAGGCCGTGGGCGAGCAGGCGTACGCGGAGTTCAAGAGGGTCTTCAAGCTGGTCGCCGAGCGGCAGACGGGCGCGGCGGGATGACGGCTCAGGTCAGGCGCAGCGACATGACCAGGTAGCGGAAGGCGGGCCGGGCGTCGCCCGGGAAGTCCTGGATGAGGGCGGGCCTGGTCGGCGACTCCATGTTGATCCTGGCCAGCTCGGTCTCGATGCCGGTCAGGCCGTCGAGCAGGAACTGCGACTGGAAGGCGATCTGGATGTCGTCGCCGCGCAGGTCGCATCCGACCACCTCGGTGCCGCGCCCGATGTCGCCGCCGCCCGCCTGGATCAGCACCTGGCCCTGCGAGAACGACAGCCGGATCGCGGTGTTGCGCTCGGCCACCAGGGCCACCCGCTTGATCGCGTTGACGAACGGCGTCACCGCGACGTCGGCCCTGATCGACCAGTCGGAGGTCAGCCTGGCCCGGTAGTCGATGAACTGCTCGTCGAGCAGGCGCACGGTGGTGCTGCGGCCGACGCTCTCGAACCCGGCCACGCCGTCGCCCATCGCGACCGACACCTCGCCGCCGCGCAGCGACTTGGCCACCTCCACCAGCACCTTCGCCGGCACCATGGCCGAGACGGCGACGCCCGGCGCGGCCGGACGCCAGACGAAGTCGTGGGCGGCGATGCGGTAGCGGTCGGTGGCGGCCATCGCCACGGACTCGCCGTCGATGTCGACCCGGATGCCGGTGAGCATCGGCAGCGTGTCGTCGCGGCTGGCCGCGGGCGCGACCTGGCTGACCGCGGTGGCGAACACGCCGCCGCCGATCGCGCCGATGCTCGGAGGCATCGTCGGCAGGGCCGGGAAGTCTTCGACCGGCATCGTGATCAGCCCGAATTCGGCACTCCCGCAGGTCAGCACGGCCTCGGCGCCCTCGGTGACGATCTCGACGTCTTCGGCCGGCAGGCTGCGGCTGATCTCGGCGAGCAGCTTGCCGGGGATGAGCACGCTGCCGGGCTCGGCCACGTCGGCGTCGACCCGGGCGCGCGCGGAGACGTCGTAGTCGAAGGCGGACAGGGTCAGCTCGTCGCCCGCCTCCAGGAGCAACCCGGAAAGTACGGGCACCACCGGGCGGCTGGGCAGGACTCTGGCGGCCCATGCCACCGCATCTGCCAGTACATCGCGGTTAACCCGGATCTTCACGAGGATCCACCCTTTCGTCGCGCCGTGCCTCTATGAAAATAGCCGCTCCCACCGACAACTCCGGCTGAGCCCGGGCACGACTGGGCGGCCAGTGACCATTGAGCCTGGTGGGGCAGGAAGGGCGTCAGGCCCGGCTGTTCAGGTACGCGAGCACGGCGAGGACGCGGCGGTTGTCGTCGTCGGAGGGGGACAAACCAAGCTTGGCGAAGATGCCGGCCGTGTGCTTGGCGACGGCGCTCTCGCTCAGGTAGAGCCGCTGGGAGATCGCGGCGTTGGAGCGGCCCTCGGCCATGGCCTCCAGCACCTCGCGCTCGCGCGGCGTGAGCGCGGCCAGCGGCTCGTTCCTGGCGTTGCTGGCCAGCAGCTTGGCGATCACCTCGGGGTCCATCGCGGTGCCGCCCTCGGCCACCCTGCGCACGGCGTCGATGAACTGCTCCGCGTTGAACACCCGGTCCTTCAGCAGGTAACCGATGCCGCCCGAGCCGTCGGCCAGCAGCTCGCGGGCGTAGAGCTGCTCGACGTGCTGCGACAGCACGAGGACGGGCAGCCCCGGCACCTGCGCGCGGGCGGTCAGCGCGGCCTGAAGGCCCTCGTCGGTGAACGTGGGCGGCAGCCGTACGTCGACGACCGAGACGTCGGGACGCAGCTCCAGCAGGGCCTTCAGCAGCTCGGGGCCGCTCTCGACCGCGGCGACGACCGTGAAGCCGTGCGCCTGCAACAGGTGGACCAGGCCGTCTCTGAGCAGGTAGAGGTCTTCGGCGACCAGCACCCGCTTCATCAGCAGGACCCCAGACCACCGACGCGGCCGAGTACGAGGCTTCTGTTGTGGACGAGCCGGATACGCATGGCCGCAATGTACATGATGGTGCCAATGGCGATGTTGAACACGATCAGCGGCCATTGCAGGGGTTCGGGCAGGTAGAGGGCGAGGAACCAGCTCCGCTCGTCGATGTGGGCCGCCTTGAAGACGGCCGTGACGAGGCCCTGGGGGAACAGCGGGCACCAGGCCGTGGCGTACAGGACGGCGATCGTGGCGGCCTTCCTGGGGGGCAGCTTGGTCTGCTCGGCCTGGTCGGGGAGCACGTGCGGGATGTCCAGGGTGACGACGGTGGGGCCGCCGGGCGGGCTGTGCAGGGCCAGCACGCCGTCGAAGGCGGCCAGGCGGCGTTCGATGCCGGTCAGGCCGCTGCCCGCGGCCGGGTCGGCGCCGCCCATGCCGTCGTCGCGGACGGTGATGCGCAGCGCCGCGCCGTTGACGCTGATGTCGATGGCCGCCGACTCGGCCCCGCTGTGCCGGGCGGCGTTGGCGAGCAGCTCGCTGATCGCGAAGTAGGCCGCCGCCTCCACCGGGGGCTCCAGGCGTTGGGGCAGCTCGACGTCCACCGTGACGCGCAGCGGGCTGTCCATGGCCAGGGCGCGTACGGCGTCGGCCAGGCCGCGCTCGGCCAGCACCGGCGGGTGGATGCCGCGGATGACGGTACGCAGCTCGGTCAGGGTCTCGGCCGAGGCGTCCCTGGTCTTGGCCAGCAGGGCCTTGGCGGCGGCCGGGTTGTCGTCGATGAGCTGCTCGACCGCGCCCAGCGTCATGCCGATGGCCACCAGGCGGGCCTGGGTGCCGTCGTGCAGGTCGCGTTCGATCCTGCGCATCTCGGCGGCCTGGGAGTCGGCGGCGAGGTTGCGTACCTGCCTGAGGTGGATGAGCTGGCCGGACAGGCGGCTGGCGGAGGTGGCGCCGAGCAGGAGGCGGACCATGAGGGCGTACAGCCGCAGGCCGCGCCCCGGGAACACGACGAACAGCGGCAGCAGCCCGACCTTGACGATCGGGTCGAGCACCAGCCAGAGCGTGTCGCGCCAGGTCGCCGGGTCGGTGAGCAGCCACTTGAACCGGTCGTTCCAGGCCGGCATGCGCGGCGACTTGTACAGCGTCCGGTCGACGCGGTAGAGGCCGTCGGACATGGGGACCGGCGGCGGCGGCTTGGGGAGGTAGGGCGGCTCGATCTCGATGCCGGTCCACGCGCGCAGCAGGCCGCGGTGCTTCTCGGCCGTCCGCCGGACCATCCGGGCCTGCCACGGGAAGAAGAAGACCATCCCGAGCGCGAACGACAGCGTGATCATGGCGCCGGCCAAGGGGATCAGCACGATCTCGACCAGCAGCAGCGCGTACAGGGCCGCGACCTGCCCGAACCTCTGAAGCATGCTCCCAGTCTGCGCCAACATCCGCGCCGGGAACACTGCACCTAGATACACCCTTGCCCGGCATCTACCGCGATTCCGCGGAAAAGCCGGGACTCCTAGCGTCGATGCCATGAAGGTGATCGAAGTGAGGAACCTGCGCAAGCAGTATCCGAACCACCTCGCGGTGGACGACGTGTCTTTCGAGGTCGCCGAGGGTGAGATCTTCGGCATCCTCGGCCCCAACGGCGCCGGCAAGACCACGACCGTGGAGTGCGTGGCGGGCATGCGCTCATCGGACGGCGGCACCGTACGCGTGACGGGCCTGGACCCACGCCGCGACCGGGACGAGCTGCGCCAGGTGCTCGGCATGCAACTGCAGAGCGCCGCGCTGCCGGAGAAGATCAAGGTGTGGGAGGCCCTGGACCTGTACGCCTCCTTCTACCCCGACCCCGCCGACTGGAGGGAACTGCTCGAACACGTCGGTCTCGGGCACAAGCGCGACGCCACGTTCAAGAACCTCTCCGGCGGCCAGCGGCAGCGGCTGTCGGTCGCGCTGGCGCTGGTGGGCCGGCCGCGGGTGGCGGTGCTCGACGAGCTGACCACCGGCCTCGACCCGCAGGCCCGCAGGGACACGTGGGAGCTGATCGAGCAGGTACGCGACTCGGGCGTGACGATCGTGCTGGTCACGCACTTCATGGAGGAGGCCGAGCGGCTCTGCGACCGGCTCGCGCTCATCGACGCGGGCAAGGTGGTGGCCACCGATACACCCGCGGGGCTGATCGCCCAGGTGGGGGCCGAGCAGCACGTACGGTTCCGCCCCTCGGGCCCGTTGGACGACGCCGTGCTGCTGGCGCTGCCCGAGGTGCGCGAGGTCGTCAGGCACGGCGGGCAGGTCTCGGTCTCGGGCACCGGCAACCTCGCCCATGTGGTCACGCTGGCCCTGGCCCAGCACCAGATCATCCCCGCCGACCTGCGCATCGAGCAGGCGACCCTGGACGACGCGTTCCTCGCGCTCACCGGAAGGAAGTTGTCATGACGAAGATCCTGCTCGTGGAGGCCAAGCTGCACCTGCGCGACTGGCCGTTCATGATCTTCACCATCGGGTTGCCGGTCGGCCTGCTGCTGGTGCTGGGGCTCAGCGTGCCGGACATGACCAAGCCCGACGCATCCGGGCTGCGGTCGGTGGATGCGCAAATGCCGGCCCTGATGACCCTGCTCGCGCTGCTGACGCTGGCCCTCAGCGTGCTGCCCACCGTGCTGGCCGGCTACCGGGAGCAGGGCGTGCTCAGGCGCATGTCCACCACGCCGGTGCATCCGGGACGGCTGCTGACCGTCCAGCTCCTGATCAACCTGACCGTCGGGGCCGTGTCCACGGTCGTGCTGATCGTGGCCGGGATGGCGGCGTTCGGGACGTCGGCGCCCAGGCAGTGGCTCGGGTTCGTGCTGGTCTTCCTGCTCGGCGCCGCCGCGCTGATGGCCATCGGCCTGGTGATCGCGGCGCTGGCGCCCAACGGGAAGGCGGCCTCGGGGATCGGGTCGGCGGTGATGTTCCCGCTGATGTTCGTCGGGGGCATGTGGCTGCCGCGCGAGATGATGCCGGACGCGCTGCGCAAGGTCAGCGACTTCTCCGTGGCCGGGCCCTTCGCCCAGGCGCTCAAGGACACCTGGGCCGGACAGGCCCCCCAACTTCTGCACGTGGTGGTGATGGCCGCAGGGCTGGCGGTGTTCGGGGGCCTGGCCGTGCGGCTGTTCCGGTGGGAGTAGGGACGTCAGCGGCGGGCCCAGACCGGGCGGGCGCCGGTGACGTTGGTCATCAGGGAGTAGAGCGAAGAGGAGGAGGCGATGAACAGCCTGTTCCTCTTCTGCCCGCCGAACACCAGGTTCGCCGTGTTCTCCGGCAGCCTGAGCCGGCCGATCAGGGTGCCGTCGGGGTCGTGGCAGAGCAGCGCCTTGCCGGCCGCGGCCCAGACGCGGCCGGTGTCGTCGAGGCGCAGGCCGTCGAAGTTGTCGGCCGGGGTGCCCTCGGCGAAGACCTTGCCGCCCGACAGCGTGCCGTCCTCGCCGACCTCGAAGACGCGCAGGTGCCTGGCCCTGGTGTCGGCGACGTACAGGAGCTTCTCGTCGAGGGAGAAGGCCAGGCCGTTGGGACGGACGAAGTCGCCGGCCACCATGCGCACCTCGCCGGTCACCGGGTCGGCGCGGTAGACGTGGCAGCCGTCGATCTCCTGCTCGGCCACGACGCCCTCGTAGTTGCTGGTGATGCCGTACGGGGGGTCGGTGAACCAGACGGAGCCGTCGGAGCGCACGACGGCGTCGTTGGGGCTGTTGAGGCGCCTGCCCTGCCAGCGGTCGGCGATGACGGTGATCGAGCCGTCGTGCTCGGTGCGGGTGACGCGGCGGTTGCCCTGCTCGCAGGAGATCAGCCGGCCCTCCCGGTCGATGGTGTTGCCGTTGGTGTAGCCGGACGGCTGCCGGAACGTGCCGACCGTGCCGGTCGTCTCGTCCCAGCGGAGCATGCGCTCGTTGGGGATGTCGCTCCAGACCAGGTAACGGCCGGCCGGGAAGTAGACCGGGCCCTCGGCCCATCGGGTGCCCGCGTGGAGGCGTTCGAGCCGGTCGTCGCCGCCGATGCCGGCGAAACGCTCGTCGAGGGCTTCGAACTCGGTGGGGATCGTGTCCATGACGACCACCATACGGCATTCGGTCATATCGACATTTCACCGTATAGGATTCAGCAATGGACGAGATCGACAGGACACTGATCGGGTTGTTGCTGGAGGACGCGACGCAGTCGTACGCGGCGCTCGGCAAGGCGGTGGGGCTGTCCAGCGGGGCGGCGCACGAACGCGTACGGAAGCTGCGCGAGCGCGGCGTGATCAGACGGACCACGATCGAGGTGGACCAGGACGCCCTGGGCCGCACGGTGACCGCCTACGTCCTGGTGGACGGCGCGACCTGGATGGGCGACACCGCCGGCCCGCTGGCCGCGATCCCCGCCGTGGAGGAGGCCCACGTCATCGCGGGGCCGGCGTCGCTGCTGGTCAAGGTGCGCACGTCCAGCACCAAGGAGCTCCAGGACGTCCTGCGCCAGATCTTCGAGGTGGACGGCGTGACCGGCACCCAGACCATCGTCGTGCTGGAGACGTTCTTCGAGCGAACCCTCAAGTAAGCTTCAGGTATGGTTGCCTGGAACAGCAAAGAACTGACGGTCGGACAGCTCGCCGAACGCAGCGGCGTGGCCGTCTCCGCGCTGCACTTCTACGAGACCAAGGGTCTCATCGCCAGCCGCCGCACCGCCGGCAACCAGCGCCGCTACCACCGCGACACCCTGCGCAGGGTCGCCTTCATCCGGCTCTCGCAACGGCTCGGCATCCCCCTCGCGACCATCGGGGACGCGCTGTCCGAACTGCCCGACGGGCGCACCCCCAACCGGGAGGACTGGGCCAGGCTGTCGGCCGCCTGGCGCGGCGAGCTGGACGATCGCATCGAGCAGCTCCAGCGGCTGCGCGACGACCTGACCGACTGCATCGGCTGCGGCTGCCTGTCACTCGACCGATGCCCGGTCGCCAACCCGTACGACCGGCTCGGCGACGAAGGGCCGGGCGCCCGCCGCATGGACACCCGGCTGTCCCCGCCCAAGGTCTGCTGCGTCAGCCCTTCGGCGCCGCAACCGGCGGAACGATGAGCGTCGGCCGGTGGGCGTGGTGGAGCACATGGTTGGACACGCTGCCGAGCAGCACCGACCTGACCCCCGCCAGACCCCGCGAGCCGGTCACGATGAGCGAGGCGTCGATCTCGTCGGCCACGTCGACGACCGTCTTCCAGATGGACTCGTTGTCGGCGACCGCGCGGTAGGTCACCTCGGGCAGACCGGCGGCGACAGCCAGCTCGGCCCCTTCCTTGGCGTAGTACTCGGCCTGGGCCTGCGCCTCGGTCTCGGTCTCCGGCGAGATCGCCCCCGCCGCCAGCGGGTACTTCCTCATCTGCACGAGCAGCGGCTCCCACACGGTGACGACGACGGTCGGCTGAGCGGCCAGATTCTTGGCGGCGAACTCGATGGCGCTGCGCGAATCCGCCGAGCCGTCGTAGGCGATCAGGATGGTCATGGCGTTCTCCCCTTTGCTTACGTCATCGGGTAGAGCGCCCTGATGATCGATCCCCATCCCTCCGCGGCTGTCTGGTTTGTCACACCTTGACTGTCGTTTGGCGTCAGTGCTGAGCCATGTCCACGAAGCGGCTGTAGTGACCCTGGAAGGCCACGGTCACCGTGGCGGTCGGGCCGTTACGGTGCTTGGCCACGATCAGGTCGGCCTCACCGGCCCGGGGCGACTCCCGCTCGTAGGCGTCCTCGCGATGCAACAGGATGACCATGTCGGCGTCCTGCTCGATGCTGTTGTGCACCGCGATGCCATTGGCGACGAAGTTGTGCGTGCCGAGGACCGTGGCGTCGAACACCGGCTGATCGCCCAGGCTCTCGATCGACTCGACCTCGTCCCAGAACACGTCGTTCGTCGCCAGCATCTCCATGTCGGCGTCGTCGAGGATCGAAGCCACTTTCCCCAGACGTTCCCGGCTCGGAGCGTGCTTCCACAACGTGCTGCCACAGAACTGGGTGCCGAGCCGGGCGGAGAACTCCCGGTGGGTCATGCCGCGCTCCGACAGGACGCCGCGCACACGGTCCCAGATCTCGGAGGGAATCGTGTCCAGGTTGGTGTTGCCCTTGATCTCCCGCAGCCGGCCCGCGGACGCGGCAGCCTGCGCCGACCGCTCACCGTGGACGCCCACCTCGTCCAGGAACCGGAGCTGGTTCTCGGCGCCGTAGACGACCAGCTGATACCCGGGCCTGTAGCCGGCCTTGCGCACCGCCTTCACGCGCGTCATCACGTTGAAGCGGAGAAGCAACCGAGCCACGTCGTCCACCAGCCGGCGACTCGTCGAGGCGTAGTAGATGCGCGACTGGCCGCTCTTCGCGTCCCACCACACGCATCCATCGGTCGCCCAGAGGTGCCGCAGGAACAAGGCAATCTGCTTCTTCGTCAGGGAGAAGACCCCATCGGGGACGAACTTCTCATGACTCCGCAGCCCGAAGAGCCCCAAGGAGTCCAGCCAGGCGGCGACGGGGTTGCGCCTGACGTGAGTCAGCCGGTAGGGAGCCGGCAGCCTCAGAGTGGTGACCCGCGCGGCGGCGTACTCGTCACGAACGGCGCTGATGCCGAAGTGCTCCGCCGCCCGTGCCACCGACGTCAGGCATGCCTCGTCCGTGCTCGCATAGCGGATCGGCTGACGCTTGACGAAGGAGCCGTCACCGATCATGTGGGCGAGCAGCACGACCTCCGCCTCCGGCCACTCCTGGAGGCCTTCGGGGGCCGGAACGTGCCGCGGGACCGCCAGCCGGGACCCCGTGGCCAACTCTCCTAGAGGCCGCCAGCCGTCATAGGTCAGGAAGGGGTGGTTCGCGGTGGCTTCGACCTCACGCCCCGAGCGCAGGCGTAGACGGAAGACCTCCTTGACCCCGCTCGTGAAGGCGTGTGTCAACGTGCGTGGCACGAGCCGCAGCCGTTCGTCGAGCGACCACACCGGGACGTTCCGCGCACCGCTCTCCAGCAACTCGCCGATCGACACCTCGGCTCCGGTGTCGGCACGCATGATTCGGGTGGCGGCGGTCAGGCAGCCCGATTCGCGAAGGTCGCTGACTGCGGGGCGTTTGTCCGTACGTTGCTCGGGGCCACGGTTGAGCTGCGAGATGGCGATGACCGGCACCTCAAGCTCCTTGGCCAGCAGCTTGATCGCACGCGAGATCTCCGAGACCTCGTTCTGGCGGCTCTCGGTCTTCTTCGGCGAGCTCATGAGCTGGAGATAGTCGATGACCACGAACCGCAGGTCGTTGCGTTGCTTGAGCCGCCGGCACTTGGCCCGGATCTCCATCATCGACATGTTGGGCGAGTCGTCGATGAACAGCGGCGCCTCGGCCACCTCGCTCATCCTGCGCGCGAGGCGGGTCCAGTCGTCGTCGCCCATCATGCCCGAGCGCATCGCGTGCAGGGCGACCCTGGCCTCGGCGGACAGCAGACGCATGGTGATCTCGTTGCGGGACATTTCCAGCGAGAAGATGACAGTGGTCATTCCATGCTTGATCGCCGCAGAACGCGCAAAATCCAGACCCAGCGTGCTTTTGCCGATGGCCGGGCGGGCGGCCACGACGATCATCTGGCCCGGGTGGAGGCCGTTGGTGAGTTGGTCGAGGTCCTGGAAGCCGGTCGGGACGCCGACCATCTGGCCGCCGCGGCTGCCGATGGCCTCCAGCTCGTCGAGGGCGCCCGGCATGATGTCGGCCAGCGGCGCGTAGTCTTCCGACGTGCGGCGTTCGGTGACCTTGTAGATCTCCGCCTGGGCGCGGTCGACGAGGTCGTCGACCTCTTCGTTCTGGCCGCCGTAGCCGAAGGAGACGATGCGGGTGCCGGCCTCGATCAGGCGGCGCAGGATCGCCTGCTCGCGCACGATCTTGGCGTAGTAGCCGGCGTTGGCGGCCGTGGGGACGACCGCCGTCAGCGTGTGGAGGTAGGCGGCGCCACCCACCCTGGCCATCTCGCCGCGTTTCTGCAGCTCGTCGAAGACGGTGACGGCGTCGGCGGGCTCGCCTCGGCCGTAGAGGTCGGTGATGACCTCGTAGACCATCTGGTGGGCGGGCCGGTAGAAGTCGTCGGAGCGCAGGATCTCCACGACGTCGGCGATGGCGTCCTTCGACAGCAGCATGCCGCCGAGCACGGACTGCTCCGCCTCGATGTTGTGCGGCGGGGTGCGATCGAAACCGGGGCCTCCGCCGCCCTCTTCGTCAATGCTCACCGCGCCCCCTCGAACAACCTTGCAGGCGGTCGCACCACCCCCACTTGTAGTCGACCGGTGTGACAGTTTCGCTGGTTCGGCGCGAGAGGGCAACGCGGCCTGTGGACAACGCTGTGGGTGAGCTGTGCACCAGCGCGCCCAGGGTGTGAACGCTCTGTGGACGAGCCTGGGGATAACTCTTTTGGATATGCACCGATCATCGTCTGACCTGGGCAAACAGTGTCCACCGGCTGTGGAGGAAAGAAAGTTGGCCCGACACGCCGTGTAATGGCCATAATAGACAAATGCCCATTACACCCCAGGATCGGGAGATTTTGCGGCTCGCGCTGCCCGCGTTCGGCGCGCTGGTCGCCGAGCCGCTCTTCCTGCTCGCCGACTACGCCATCGTCGGCCACGGCCTCGGCACCACGGCCGTGGGCGCGCTGGGCGTGGCGGGGGCGGTCCTGGCGACGCTGGTGAACCTCTGCGTCTTCCTCGCCTACGGCACCACGGCGTCCGTGGCGCGGCAGAGCGGCGCCGGCAACCACGCGCGGGCCATGCGCAACGGCGTGGACGGCATCTGGCTGGCCCTGTCCATCGGCGTGGTGCTCATCGCCCTGGGCTGGCCGCTCGCGCCGGCCATGGTCGACCTGTTCGGAGCCGCTCCCGACCAGGCCGAGCTGGCCGTGACGTACCTGCGGATCAGCCTGCTCGGCGCGCCCGGGATGCTGGTCGTGCTGGCGGGCACCGGGGTGCTGCGCGGCCTCCAGGACACGGTCACGCCGCTGGTGGTGGCCGTGGGCTCGTTCGCGCTCAACGCGGCGCTGAACGCCTGGTTCGTGCTCGGGCTGCATTGGGGCATCGCCGGGTCGGCGTGGGGCACCACACTGGCCCAGACGCTCGGAGCCGTCGTCTACCTGGTCGTGGTGGTCAGGGGCGCCCGGCGGCTCGGCACGCCGCTCACGCCCGACCTCGCGGGCGTCCGGCAGGCCGGTACGGCCGGTCTCGCCCTGCTCATCCGTACGGTGTGCCTGCGGATCGTGCTGATCGTGGGCACGGTGGTCGCCACCCGGATGGGCCAGGCCCAACTGGCCGCGTACGCCATCGCCGGCCAGGTGTGGAACCTGATGGCCTTCGCCCTCGACGCGATCGCGATCGCCGGCCAGGCCATCACCGGACGCTCGCTCGGCGCCGGGGACACGGTCGTCACCAGGGCCGCGACCAGGCGGATGATGCAGTGGGGCCTGTGGTCGGGCCTGGCGCTCGGCGTGGCGGTCGTGGCGGCCAGGCCGCTGCTGCCCGGCCTGTTCGGCGCCGACCCGGCGGTGACCGACGAGCTTCTGGCCGTGTTGTGGCCGGTCGCGCTGTTCCAGCCGATCTGCGGGGTGGTGTTCGTGCTCGACGGCGTGCTGATCGGCGCGGGCGACCAGCGCTACCTGGCCTGGGCCGGGGTGTGGACGACGCTGGCGTACCTGCCCGCGGCCTTCCTGGCCGCCGAGTTCGGCCTGGTCGCGCTCTGGTGCGCGCTCGGGGTGTGGATGATCGCCCGGCTGGTCACCCTCACCCGGCGGGCGGCTGGCACGGCCTGGCTGGTGACCGGCGCGTAGCCGATCCGACCTGCCGCGTCACCCCGGCGGACGGCCGGAGTCCGGGTCACCGTAATCGTCTTGTGCTTGCCGTTGTCCAACTGGTGAGACAGCATGGGCGAGTTCCCTGAGCGGGGTGTTCCGTGTCCACGATTCTGCGACGACTGCCGCCGTCAGAGGCGACCGGGTTACGCACCGGCGCCCGCCACAGCCTGTCCGAGGTCTATCGCCCGGCCGACCTCGTGGTTCTCGGGCTCGGCGTGATCATCGGAGCCGGCATCTTCAGCGTCGCCGGCGAGCAGGCCCAGACCACCGCGGGGCCCGGCGTGATCCTCTCGTTCATGATCGCCGGGATCGCGTGCCTGCTGGCGTGCCTGTGCTACGCCGAGCTGTCGTCCACGATGCCGACCTCGGGCAGCGCCTACACCTTCACGTACGTCATCTTCGGCGAGGTCTGGGCGTGGATCATCGGCTGGGCGCTGATCCTGGAGCTGCAGTTCGCCGCTGCGGTGGTGGCCAGGGCTTGGGCGTCCATCGCGGTCAAGGCGGTCGCCGACTTCGGCGTACGGGTGCCGCAGTCCGTGGACGACGTGCTCGTCCTGGTCATCCTGGTGCTGCTGACGGGCATCGTGGCCCTCGGCGCGCGGGTCGGGCTGCGGGCGTTGTGGATCATGGTGTCGGCCAAACTGCTGGCCATCGGGGCGGTCATCGTCGTGGGCCTGGCCCACATCGACGTGGCCAACTACGGCGACTTCTACGTCGAGCCCAAGGCACTGCCCGTGCGTCCGCGGACCGTCATCGAGCTCTTCGCCGGGCACGGCATGGCCTTCGGCTGGTTCGGCGTCTTCGCGGCGGCCTCGGCGATCGCGTTCGCCTACATCGGCTTCGACATCGTCGCCACCTCGGCCGAGGAGAGCGTCAACGCGCCGAAGGCCGTGCCCAAGGGCATGATCCGCAGCCTGGTGATCGCCACGGTCATCTACCTCGCGGTCGCGCTCGTCATGGTGGGCATGGTCTCGTACACGAAGATCAGCGGGGACGCGCCGCTGTCGAGCGCGTTCCGTGCCGTGGGCGTGGACTGGATGGTGCACGTCATCGACGCGGGGGCGGTGCTCGGGCTGACGACGGTGATCCTGGTGCTGATCGTGGGCCAGACGCGCGTGCTGTTCTCGATGGCCCGCGACGGGCTGATCCCGCGTGGCCTGGCCACGGTCAGCCGCAGGTACCACACGCCGACGCGGGTGACGCTGCTGATCGGGTTCATCGCGATCGTGCTGGCCGAGTTCGTGCCGGTGCTGACCATGCAGGAGCTGGTGGTGATCGGGACGCTGTTCGCGTTCCTGTTCGTGGCGGCGGGGGTGATCGTGATGCGGCGGCGCATGCCGCACCTGGAGCGCGGCTTCCGCGTGCCGCTCTCGCCGCTGCTGCCCGCGCTCTCGCTGGTCGCCACGCTCTGGCTGATGCTGAACCTGCGCGTGCTCACCTGGGCGTGGTTCGTCCTGTGGATGGCCTTCGGGCTGCTGGTCTACCTTCTGTACGGCCGCCGCCACAGCCTGCTCGCCACCCCGCGCGACGCCCCGGCCGAACCCGGCCGGGGCCGCCACCGCCGCTAGAGGCGTCCGGATTCGAGCACGCTGCGCAGGAACTCCCTGGTCCGCGGCTGCTCCGGCGAGGCGAAGATCTTCTCCGGCGGCCCCTTCTCCACCAGTACGCCGTCGTCGAGGAAGCACACGGTGTCGGAGATGTCGCGGCAGAAGCTCATCTCGTGGGTCGTGAGGATCATGGTCATCCCCGACTCCTTGAGCTCCCTGACGATCCCCAGCACCTCGACCACCAGCTGGGGGTCGAGCGCCGAGGTGACCTCGTCGAGCAGCATCAGCCTGGGCTGCATGGCCAGCGCCCTGATGACCGCCACCCGCTGCTGCTGGCCGCCCGAGAGCTGGTCGGGGTAGGCGCCGGCCTTGGCCGCCAGCCCGAATTTGGCCAGCAGCTCATGTGCCTCCTCCTCGGCCTGCTTCCTGGGCGTCTTGAGCACCTGGCGCGGCGCGAGCGTGACGTTGTCGAGCACGGTCATGTGCGGGAACAGGTTGAACGCCTGGAACACGATGCCGAGCCGCTTGCGCACGTCGTCGACGTCCACGCGGGGGTCGGTGATCTCCTGGCCGTCGAGGTGGATGGCGCCGTCGTCGACGGTCTCCAGCAGGTTCACGCAGCGCAGGAGGGTGGACTTGCCCGACCCGGACGCGCCGATCAGGCTGACGACCTCGTGCGCGCGCACCTCCAGGTCGATGCCGCGCAGCACGCTGTGACCGTGGAAGTTCTTCCACACCCCTTCGATGGTCAGCAGGCTCATGCGCCACGCCTCCTGCGCGTTCGGGCGGCCAGGTGGTCGGTGAGCCTGGCCATCGGGATCGTGAGCAGGATGAACAGCAGCGACGCGACCAGGTAGGGCGTGTAGTTGAACTTGCTGGAGGCGATGATCTGGGCCTGCCTGAGCGCCTCCAGCGGCCCGATGGTGGCCACCAGCGCGGTGTCCTTCTGCAGCGAGACGAAGTCGTTGAGCAGCGGCGGCACGACCCGGCGGGTGGCCTGCGGGAGCACGACGAACCGCATGGTCTTGACGTGGCTCAGGCCCAGCGAGCGGGCGGCCGCGACCTGGCTGGGGTGCACCGACTCGATGCCGGAGCGGAACACCTCGGCCACGTACGCGCCGTACGAGAGCGTGAGCCCGATCACGCCGAGCGTGGCCAGGTCCGTGGGGATGCCCTGCAGCCGCAGCGCGGGCAGCCCGAAGCCGACGAGGTAGATGACCAGGATCGTCGGCACGCCGCGGAAGACGTCGGTGTAGAGCGTGGCCAGGGCCCTGATCGGGAAGAACGCGGGCGTGGTGATGCCCCTGGCCAGCGCCACCAGCAGCCCGACGATCAGGATCAGCGGCTCGGCGATCAGGAACATCTTGATGTTGAGCAGGAACCCGTCCAGCACGTGGGGCAGCGCCTTGCCGAACCACTCGGGCGAGAAGAACGCCTCCTGGACCCGGGGCCAGCCGGGCGAGTTCGTGACCAGGACCACGACCAGGACGAGGAAGACGATCGTCGAGGCCGTGGCGATCGAGCCCGAGCGGCGCGCCCGCGACCTGCGGACGCGCTCGCGCTCAAGCTGCCGCTGCGAGGGGACGTGCTCGCTGGCGGGCTTACTCGTCGGGCTCACGACAACTCAGGCGCGCCGGCGGCCGAGCCCAGCCACTCCTGCTCGATCTTCGCCAGGTCGCCCTTCGACTTCAGGGAGTCGACGGCCTTGTCCAGGCACGGCTTGAGCGCGCTGCCCTTCTCCATGACCAGGCCGAACTCCTCCGGCGTGCCCGCGGTCGAGCTGAACTGGCCGACGATCTTGGAGTTGTCCACCTGGGCGGCCGTGACGTAGAACGCGGTGGGCAGGTCGACGACGATCGCGTCCACCTGCTTGTTCTTCAGCGCGTTCACGGCGTCGACCTGGTCGTTGTAGACGTTGGGCTCGGCGGACGGCTTGATGACGTCCTTGACCCCGGCCAGCGACGTGGTGCCCACCTGGACGCCGAACTTGGCGTCCTTGAGCTCGGCCACGTTCTTCGCCTCGGCGAACTTGCTGCCCTTGATCGCCACGACGGCCTGCTTGACCGTGTAGTAGCCCTTGCTGAAGTCGACCGCCTTGGCCCGGTCGGGGTTGATCGAGACCTGGTTGACGTCGAAGTCGAACTGCTTGGCCCCCGGCGCGAACGCGGAGTCGAACTTGATCGTGCTCCACTGCACCTCGGTCCGGTCGAAGCCGAGCTCGCCGGCCACCGCGAACGCCACCGCGCTCTCGAAGCCCTGGCCGTTGCTCGGGTCGTCGTCCTTGAACCACGGCTCGTAGGCCGGCTTGTCGGTGCCGATGGTGAGCTTGCCGCCGTTGACGAGCTTGAGCTGGTCCTTCGTGCACATGTCGGCAGCCGCGGAGCCGGTCGCCGTGGCCGCGGGGGCCGGTTGGTCCGCCGGGGCACATGCGACGGCCCCCACCGCGAGCACACCGATCGCGAGCAGCATCGTGGAACGGGCCATGGCAGAGCCTCCAGGGGGAAACACACACAAAGAACGCAGGCATTCTACGCGGCCCCCACGGGAAACAAGTGCGCAGGTCACCACGGCAGCCGGTCACGCGTGGGCGCGCGTCACGGCGGCCCGCCGGTGAAGGGTCAGCGGCCGTTCCCCTGGAGGGCCCTCGGCCGGAGTACGGCGGGTGGCCGGACCGGGCGCAGCCGTAAGGACCGGAAAAGGACACCGGCCACGGGCGGCGGGCACGGGAACGCGAAAAAGCCCCCCTCCTTGCGGAGAGGGGCTTGATCAGCGATCGTCAGCCGGCCACGACGTCGACGTCGACGGACGCCGACACCTCGGGGTGGAGCTTGACGGAGATCTTGTGCGACCCGACGCTCTTGATCGGGTTGCGGATCTCGATGCGACGGCGGTCGAGGGTCGGGCCACCGGCCGCCTTGACGGCGTCGGCGATGTCGCCCGTGGTGATCGAGCCGAACAGCCGGCCCGACTCGCCCGCGCGGGTGGTCAGCCGCACGCGCAGGGCGCCGAGCTGGCCGGCGACCTCCTTGGCGGTGCCGATGTCGCGGATCTCGCGAGCGTCGCGAGCCTTCTTGATGGTCTCGATCTGGCGCTCGGCGCCACGCGTCCAGCGCATGGCGTAGCCGCGCGGGATGAGGTAGTTACGGCCGTAGCCGTCCTTGACCTCGACGACGTCGCCAGGGGCGCCGAGGCCGGAGACCTCGTTGGTGAGGATGAGCTTCATGTCGACAGACCTCCTTAGCGCGCGGTGCTCGTGTAAGGCAGCAGAGCCACCTCACGGGCGTTCTTGATCGCGGTCGCCACGTCGCGCTGGTGCTGGGTGCAGTTGCCCGTCACCCGGCGCGCACGGATCTTGCCGCGGTCGGAGATGAACTTCCGAAGCAGCGCCGTGTCCTTGTAGTCGACGTATGAGATCTTGTCGTGGCAGAACAGGCAAACCTTCTTCTTGGGCTTGCGCAGTGCCGGCTTAGCCATCGTGGTGCTCCTCTCAGAGCCCCGCTTTTCGGGCGGGAATGGACTCGGGCTTGTGGACAGGTGTTAGAAAGGCGGTTCGTCGCTGAAGTCGTTGCCGCCGCCGAAGCCGCCGCCCTGGTTGCCGCCGCCGCCGAAGCCGCCGCCACCACCGCCACCGCCCTGGTAGCCGCCGCCCTGGGGCGGGGCGGGCGAGGCAGAGGCCCACGGGTCGTCGGCAGGGCCGCCGCCGAAGCCGCCGCCACCACCGCCGCCGCCCTGACGGGTGGTGCGGTTGACCTTGGCCGTGGCGTTGCGCAGGGACGGGCCGACCTCGTCGACCTCGACCTCATAGACCGTGCGCTTCTCGCCTTCCTTGGTCTCGTAAGACCGTTGCTTGAGCCGCCCCTGCACGATGACCCGCATGCCGCGCTGGAGGCTTTCGGCGGCGTTCTCCGCCGCCTGCCGCCACACGTTGCAGGTCAGGAAGAGGCTTTCGCCATCCTTCCACTCGTTGGTCTGGCGATCCATGAACCGCGGAGTGGACGCGATGCGGAATCGAGCCACCGCTTGACCCGTCGGGGTGAAGCGCAGCTCCGGGTCGTCGACAAGGTTGCCGACGATGGTGATTACGGTGTCGCCTGCTGCCATGGCTAGCGCTCGCCTTCCTGCACGCCTTCGCTTGGGTTACGGCTCAGAGTACGGGTGCTCTCCGACAAAAAGCCGGTGGTCGTCAACAAGAAACCCGCTCGTCGGCCCGCCACCGAGACGGCGGCCCGCTTTGCGGCCTTCCTGCTGCTAGTGCACGTCCGGGCGCAGGACCTTGGTGCGCAGGATGCCCTCGTTGAGGTTCATCTGCCGGTCGAGCTCCTTGACCGTCGCGGGCTCCGCGGACAGGTCGATGACGGCGTAGATGCCTTCCGACTTCTTGTCGATGTCGTAGGCGAGCCGACGACGGCCCCAGACGTCGACCTTCTCCACGGTGCCGCCGTCGTTGCGGACCACGGTGAGGAACTGGTCGAGGGACGGCGCGACAGTGCGCTCATCGAGCGAAGGGTCCAGAATGACCATTACTTCGTAACGACGCATGCGGGACTCCAACCTCCTCTGGACTCTTGCGGTCACGACACTCTGCCGTGACAGGAGGACGCTGACGTCAGGCCGCGGCGCCCCATTTCGGCGCCCCGGGTCGATGGATCACCCATCACAACGCAGCGCTGCCCAGGTTACCAGCCACGAGTAGGTGGGAAGGCATGTAAGAAAGCAAGGGGGTGGCGGCTGTGCCACATGTGCTTCATCCCTCTGAAAGGGAGCGGTTCAGGCTCACGCTCAACACCGACGGACGCTCTCACCCGGTGGAGAACGGCCTGGCGGTCGCGACACTGGCTTGCGGTCTCGTGGCGTTCGTCGCCGCGTTCTTCCCCGCCGCCCACGTGATCTCGTCCTGGCTCGGCACGCTCGGTTTCGGGACCGGTCTCTACTCGCAGTACATCTCGGTGACCACGCCTCAGCGCTCGGTCAACATCGTGGGTCTGGTGGCCTCGTTCGTGGGAGCCGTGCTCGGCATCGCCCACGGCGGCTTCCTGCCGCATCCTTGACGGGCCCCCGCACGGCGAACGGCCCCGGTGACGCCCGGGGCCGTCGTGTGTCCGCGGCTCACCTGCCGATGTGCAGGTCGATGCCGAGCAGGACCAGGAACCAGAGGAACACCGCGAGCAGTGCCTCGGCGACGTCCCGGAGGAGACCCGGGGTGATGTAGTCGTAGATCCAGGCGACGTAGATTCCGACGATCACGTAGACCAATAAGAGCAGCGCCCGCAGTCGCCAGCGTGTCATATGCGTTCTCCTCGGGGGTAGGGGGTGCCGGGCGTCTTCCCGGGGGCGGTCCCGCCAAACGGATAAGCTCCTTGACATGCTGCGTATCGGAGCTCACGTCGACCAGGACGATCCCGCCGCTCACGCCGAACGGGTCGGCGCGGAGGTCGTGCAGTTCTTCCTCGGCGATCCCCAGGGCTACGCCAAGCCGGTGCTGCCGGACAAGCCGGTCGAAGGCGTCGACGTCTACATCCACGCGCCCTACCTGATCAACGTCGCCACGACGAACAACCGCATCAGGATCCCCAGCCGCAAGCTGCTCGAACAACATCTGAAGGCGGCCGCGGGGCTCGGCGCCAAGGGCCTGGTCGTGCACGGCGGCCACGTCAACAAGAGCGACGACCCGCAGGTGGGCTTCGACAACTGGCGCAAGGTGTTCGAGCGCATGGAGTGCCCGATCCCCGTGCTCATCGAGAACACCGCGGGCGGCGGCAACGCGATGGCCCGCAAGCTGGAGCGCATCGCCCGGCTGTGGGACGCGCTCGACGGCTTCGACGTGGGCTTCTGCCTCGACACCTGTCACGCGCACGCGGGCGGCGAGGAGCTGGTCGACCTGGTCGAGCGGGTCAAGGCGATCACCGGCCGGATCGACCTCGTCCACTGCAACGACTCGCGCGACGACTTCGACTCCGGCGCCGACCGGCACGCCAACCTGGGCCAGGGGAAGATCGACCCCGAGCTGATCCTGGCGGTCTGCCGCGCGGCCGGCGCCCCGGTCGTGGTGGAGACGCCGGGCGAGGGCCAGGCCGACGACATCGCGTTCCTGCGCAAGAACCTCTGAACGCGGCGCGAGAACCTCGGAACGCCGCGCTGGGGCCTCGGAACGCCGCGCGGGAGCCTCTGGACCGAAAACACACAGCCTGTGGATAACTTCCCTGGATTACCGAGGCGAAGAAACGGGTAGAAACTTCAGCCCGCCCAGGCGCCCGTGAGGAAGCGGGCCGCGTTGAGGTACATGAGCGGCCCGCAGATCAGCGCGTACAGCACCATGACCCACGGCTTCCTGGTCGCCGCCTTCGCGACCAGCACCCACAGCGGGAACCACAGCAGCAGCGAGCGCGGGATCGACAGGTAGTACGCCGAGGTCATCAGCGCCGCCGCCTGCAACCCGCAGTAGACGGCCTCGCTCCACCTGCGCAGCGCCAGCAGCCACACCAGCACGCCCACCGCCAGCACGGCCCCGGCGATCTCCATGCGGAAGGCCACCGCGAAGTCGTCGGTGCCCATGGCCGAGCTCCACGTCGTCCGCCACGCCTGCCAGGGCCACTCGAAGTCGCGACCCCAGCCGGCCTCCTGCGCGTGCTTCCAGGCCAGCCAGTCCCCGGAGCGCCGGTAGTGGTAGAACGAGTACGCCGCCAGCGGCAGGAAGGGCACCGCCAGCCAGCCGGCCCGCCGCCACGACTCCCTGCTCCTGACGAACTCCACCGCCAGCGCGACCGCCAGGAACAGCCCGGTGATCCGCACGCACGACGCCCCCGCCGCCAGCAGGACGGCCTGCGGCCAGCGTCCGAGGCGGGCGGCCAGCCACGCGGGGATCGCGAAGGCCAGGAACAGCGACTCGCTGTAGCCCGCCGACAGGAACACGGCCATCGGGAACAGCAGCAGCGCCAGCACCGCCATCCAGCCGGTCGCGCCCTCCAGCTCGGCCAGCCTGGCCAGCGCGACCATGGCCACCGCCCCGGCGACCAGCGAGATCAGCATTCCGCAGATCGCCCAGTCGGGCACCACGAGATGCACGGCCCGCAGCACGACCGGCAGGCCGGGGAAGAACGCGGGCAGGCCGTCGTCGTGCGGTTTGCCGGGTTCTCCGTCGTACCCGTACTGGGCGATCGTGACGAACAGGCCGGCGTCCCATTGGCGCCACTTGCCGGCGTACTCGGCGAGGGTCACGCCGAGCAGCGTCGACACCAGGAGCCCGGCCCTCGATCCGAGCCACAGCAGCAGCGCGTCCCGACCGGCCGAGCGCGTGATCATGGTGTCTTCAGTACGAACCGGTCGGGGGCGTCGTCGAACACCCCGCCCGCCTGGTCGTCGATGTCACCCTGACGCACCACGTCCCGTTCCGGGCGCAGGATGTCACGGACGACGAACGCCATCATGATCCCGATGGTGATGACCCGTCCCCAGACCGCGGTGAAGTACGTGTCGTCCCCGATGCCCAGGTCGTCGCGGCTGAGCGGGGGCTGGGCGAGCAGGTAGAGCCAGATCGCCGCGAAGTACCAGACCTCGGCGAGCTGCCACAGCGCCAGCGGCTTCCACCTGGGCCTGGCCAGCACCGCGAACGGCACCAGCCACAACACGAACTGCGGCGACCACACCTTGTTCGTCATCATGAACGCGGCCAGGGCGAGGAAGCAGATCTGCACCAGCCGGGGCCGGCGCGGCGCGGCGAGCGCGAGCACGGCGATGCCCAGGCACAACACGGCCAGCGCCACCATGCCGAGCGTGCTGACGTCGGCCTCGCCCAGGATGCCCCAGCCCTTGCGCTGGAAGAACAGCCATGGCGATCCCCAGTCGATCCCGCGTTCCTGGGAGAAGACGTAGAAGCGGCGCCAACCGTCCCAGGCGAAGAGCATGAAGGGCACGTTCACCACGAGCCAGGCCCCCGCGGTCGAGCCCAGCGTCACCAGGAACGGCCGCCAGCGGGCGGTCCTCAGCGTGAGCAGGAACAGCGCGCCGAGGAACATCAGCGGGTAGAACTTGGTCGCGATCGCCAGGCCGAGCAGCACGCCCGCCAGCACCTGCCGCTTGCGCGCCCAGGCCAGCAGCATGCCCATCGACAGCGCGCCGGCGACCAGGTCCCAGTTGATGTACGCGGCCAGGATCACGGCGGGCGAGATCGCGTACCACAGCGCGTCCCACCGGCGGGTGGGCCCGGCCACCGCCGCCATCAGCAGGACGCCGACCACCAGGCAGATGCCGAGCAGCAGGACCGTGAGGTCGTAGAACCTGACGGCCTGGGCGACCTGGTCGAGGTCCAGCTTCCGCGAGATCCAGGCGATGACCTGCATCACCTCGCCCAGCACCACGGGGTACTCGACCTGCTTGTCGAACGGCACGTCGGCGAAGTACGGGTTCTGGGTCGCGAGCTGGCGGTCGAAGTACAGCGGGTAGATGTCGGTGTAACAGAAGTTCGTGTACGTCTGGACCTGGTCGTTCCATCCGCCGGTCCGGCACGGCAGCCGCACCACGTAGGCGAGGACGGCCCCCAGGGCGGCGATCAGCCCCAGGGGAAGGAACGGCACGGCACGCGCCGCCAGAGGGACGCGCGCCTCGGTCGTGGTCACCACTCCTCGTGTCTGGCGTTCATCTGGTGGGTGCCGGCCGGGCGGGAGTCGGGCACCTTGCCGCCTCCGCCGCCGCTCAGGATGCCGTGGTCGTCGGCTTCGGGGATGCCGGTGTCCTGCTGGGAGTCGTCGGTGACGTCACCGCCGTCGTCGTTGCAGGGCGCGACCAGGCAGTCCTGCTGGTTGCCGTCGTCGAAGGGGTTGCCCGAGCCGTCGTCGAGCGGGTTCTTGGTCGGCGTCGGCGTCGGCACCGGGCGCGGCACGATGTTCTCCGGCAGGCCGATGTCGGCCTTCGGCGGGAACTGCTCGATCGGCTTGCCCTCGTGCGCGGCGAGCATGAACCGCCGCCAGGTCGCGGTGGGCGGGCCGGCGCCCTCGAACCCGAGCGGGGCCTCCTCGGCCTTGGTGTACTTGTTGTTCGGGCCGTACTTCTTGCTCGGCTTGCCGCCGGGGGTCTCCGGGCAGTTGGCATGCAGGGGCTGGACGACCTTGCCCGTCTTGGTCACGCACCGCTCGCGGTAGAACCCGACAGCCGTGGAGATCTGCGGCGTGTAGCCGACAAACCAGGCTTCCTTCTCGTTGTTGTTGGTGCCGGTCTTGCCGGCCGCGGGCCGGTTGCCGAGCCCCTGGCCCGCTGCGGTGCCGCTCCTCAGCACCTCCTGCATGGCGGTCGTCGAGTCGGCGGCCACCTCCGCGTCGATGACCCTGGTCGAGGTCCGCTGCTCGGGGTAGACGACCTGCCCGTTGAGCTTGACGTCCTGCACCACGTGGTACTTGGTGTACTTGCCGCCGTTGGCGAAGATCGCATACCCGGCGGCCTGCTCGACCGGCTTCACCAGGGCGCTGCCGATGGCGAACTGGAACTGGTGCTCCCTGACGTCCAGGTCCATGCGTCCCTTGTCGAACCCGGCGTTCTCCACGAGCTCCTTCACCTCGTCGAGCTGCCTGGGCAGCTTGAACGCCATCGACACGTACGCGGTGTTGACGGACTGCGCCGTGGCCTTGATCACGTCGACGGCCTGGCCGACGTTGTGGCTGTTGCGGAAACCGTCCTTCTGCTGGCCCGGGATGATCTTCGGCACGGTCTGGTTGCCCGGCACGTAGCTCTTGAGCGAGTAACCGGCCTGCAGCCAGGCCGCCAGCACGTACGGCTTGAACGCCGACGCGGCCTGCTTGTTGGCGTCGAAGGGCTCGTTGAACGGGTCGGTGAGGAAGTCGCGGCCGCCGTAGAAGGCCAGGACGCGGCCGTTCTTCGGGTCGACGGCGGCCAGGCCGGCGTGGAACTCCTTCGACATGTTCGCCGTCGTGGCCTCGACCGCCGTCTTGGCGGCCTTCATGAGCTTCTCGTCGAAGGTCGAGGTGATCTGGTAGCCGCCGCTCCTGACCATGTCAGGGGTGAGCTTGCGCTGCTTCAGCTCCTCCAGCACCTGCGTGATCATGTAGCCGCGCAGGCCCGCGTAGGCTTCCTTGGTGTCGCCCTTGTAGACCTTGGGGAACTTCGCCTTCGCCGGCAGGTCGCCGTACTTCTGGGGCCACTGCTCGGCCATGTACTTGATGGTCGTGCTCCACCGCTCGCGCAGGCCGGGGTCGTCGGGGCCCCAGCTCGGGCGCTGGATGCGCGCGGCCAGGTAGGCGCCCTGCTCGGGGGTCAGGTTCTTGGCGTGGACGCTCTTCCCGAAGTACGCCTGCGAGGCGGCCTCGACACCGTAGGCGAGGCCGAAGTTCACGGTGTTGAGGTAGCGGGCGAGGATGACTTCCTTGGTCAGCTCCTGGTTGAGCTTGACCGCGACGAAGATCTCCTTGAGCTTGCGCTTGACGGAGACCTCCTGGCTGAGGCCGTCGTAGTAGCCGCGGGCCATCTGCTGGGTGATGGTCGAGGCGCCCTGGAGCTGCTGGCCGGTCGCGGTCATCCACACCGAACGCGCCATGCCGGAGAGGGAGACGCCGGAGTCCTCGTAGAACGTCTTGTTCTCGATGGCGACCGTGGCGTCCTTGACGGTGTCGGCCATGTCCTTGAAGTCGACGGTCTGCCGGGGCACGCCGAGCTTGGCGAGGACCTTGCCGTTGCGGTAGTAGAGCGTGCTCTGCTGCGCGACCGCCGACGCCTGGGTGGCCTCGGGCACCGGCGTGAGGTTGTAGGCGACCATGATCATGCCGAAGATGCCGGCCGCCAGCACGACCACGCTGGCCACGACGATCTTCCAGCTCGGCACGAACCGGCGCCAGCCGCTGCGCCTCTTGGTCGGCGGCCCGGGCGGCTCCGGGGGTTCGTCCTGCCCGCTCGCCCGGCGCGAGCGCCTGGGCGGCGCCTCGCTGACCATCGTCTCCTGGTTGCTCACGGAACGCGTCTCCTGCCGCGCCCGGGAGCGGGCGCGCGGCGGCAGCTCCTCACGCCCCTGGGGCGCCCCGCGCCGGGGCTGCGGCCCGGAGGCGGGGTCGCTGTACGACTGCGCGGACATCGCGCCGGTCTGCTCATAAGCGGCTTCAGGACGACGCGGCGACTGCGCCGAACCCCAATCGGAGTCACCGGTTTGGGGAGGAGAACCTGGGGGCACAGAACGGGATGAGTTGGAGCGACGGCGCCTTCCCGGGCGGGCCGTCCCCTCATTCATGCTGTTACTCACACGTCCTCGCATCGTCGTCGGATAAAAACGGCGTATGGGCGTGAGGTGACTCGCCGCCCTCGGTCTTCACGGTTGGCCGACGAGGTCTGGCGGTCCGTTGCCGAGGACGAACGAGACCGTCAGGTGGTTCCAGGAACAACCTTGGCAGACCTCGACGACGTACACCCGGAACTCATCGTAATCATGGGCCATTTCGACAAGCTCTGACGTGGCCTTTGCCTGACCGGCATGCCGCCCGAGCGAATCGCCGTAGACATAGGTCACGTTGGTGACGTTCTCCCTCTCGCACACCGGGCAGAGACGTTCGGTCGACTCGCCGAACATGCGGGCTGCGCGAAGGAGGTACGGCTGTGCGTCACAGAGGTCTCCGCGCGAGGCGCGGCCCACCTCAAGGGAACGGACCGCTGCCCGCTTGGCGAGGCCGTAGTCCACCACCCTCCGCTGTGACCACATGAGCGCCAGACTACGGCGTTTTACCGAATCATCCCAACGGCTTGGCAAATCCTTTGATTGCGGCCTTATAGCGAATCGACGTATCCTCTGGATGTATCGACTCGATACATCGACGCGAGAGGAGGCGGTTCCAGTGGCCAGCGGACAAGGCAGAGTTCTGGAGCTCGCCGTTCTCGGGTCGCTGCACGAACAGCCGCTACACGGCTATGAGCTGCGCAAACGGCTCAACGCCCTGTTGGGCATGTTCCGTGCGTTCTCCTATGGATCGCTGTACCCCTGTCTGCGATCGCTACTGGCCCAGGGCCTCATCGTGGAGGAGCAGCCCGCTCCCGCCACGATGGTCGGCGGCCGGTCGAAAATCGTCTACAAGCTGACCGCCGAGGGCAAGGAACGCCTCCAGGAGCTGCTGACCCAGGCCGGCCCGTCAGCCTGGGAGGACGAGAGCTTCGGTGTGCACTTCGCCTTCTTCAGGCACACGGAGGCCGAGGTGCGCCTGCGCATCCTCGAAGGCCGCCGCAGCCGCCTGGAGGAGCGCCTCGACAGCGTGCGCACGGCGCTGGCCCGTACCAGGGAGAGGCTCGACAGCTACACGCTCGAGCTGCAGCGCCATGGGCTTGAGTCGGTCGAACGCGAGGTGCGTTGGCTGAACGAGCTGATCGCCACGGAGCGGCGGGCCTCGGAAGGGCCCGAGAGAGATACCACGTCAACTGATGAGTAAGGGAGCGAGTGCGATGGGTTCGGTTCGCGTGGCCATTGTCGGTGTCGGCAACTGCGCGTCTTCGCTGGTCCAGGGCGTCCACTACTACAAGGACGCGGACCCGGCCGCGCGAGTGCCGGGCCTGATGCACGTGAAGTTCGGTGATTATCACGTGGGCGACGTCGAGTTCGTCGCCGCCTTCGACGTGGACGCCAAGAAGGTCGGCCGCGACCTGTCCGAGGCGATCGTCGCCAGCGAGAACAACACCGTGAAGATCACGGATGTGCCGCCGACCGGGGTGACCGTGCTGCGCGGTCACACCTTCGACGGTCTGGGCGAGTTCTACCGCGAGATCATCGAGGAGTCCGACGAGGAACCCGTCGACGTGGTCAAGGTGCTCCGCGACAACCAGGTCGACGTCCTGGTGTCCTACCTGCCGGTGGGCTCGGAGGAGGCCGACCGCTTCTACGCGCAGTGCGCCATCGACGCCAAGGTGGCGTTCGTCAACGCGCTGCCGGTCTTCATCGCCTCCGACCCCGAGTGGGCCGAGAAGTTCACCGAGGCCGGCGTGCCGATCGTCGGCGACGACATCAAGTCGCAGGTCGGCGCCACGATCACGCACCGCGTGCTGGCCAAGCTGTTCGAGGACCGCGGGGTCGAGCTGCTGCGCACGTACCAGCTCAACTTCGGCGGCAACATGGACTTCATGAACATGCTGGAGCGCAGCCGGCTCCAGTCGAAGAAGATCTCCAAGACGCAGTCGGTGACCTCGCAGATCCCGCACGAGATGGGCAAGGCCGATGTGCACATCGGCCCGTCGGACCACGTGCCGTGGCTCGACGACCGCAAGTGGGCGTACGTGCGCCTGGAGGGCCGCTCGTTCGGCGACACGCCGCTGAACCTGGAGTACAAGCTGGAGGTCTGGGACTCCCCCAACTCCGCCGGCATCATCATCGACGCCGTGCGCGCCGCCAAGATCGCCCTCGACCGGGGCATCGGCGGCCCGATCCTGTCGGCGTCGTCGTACTTCATGAAGTCGCCGCCGGAGCAGTACTCCGACGACGAGGCCCGCGAGTACGTCGAGAAGTTCATCAGGGGCGAGGTCGAGCGCTGACCGATGGCCCCTCGCGGCCGCGGCTCAGCCGCGCGCGGCGGGGGGCAGTTCGTCGTCGGGGGCGGGACGCCAGGCCAGCGGGTCGGCGCCCAGCTCACTGAGCAGCGGCACCTGCTCCCTGCACCACGGCGAGATCGCCAGCAGGCCGCTCAGCACGCCCTCGGCGAACTCCTTCCACGGCATCCAGCGCACCTCGCCCACCTCGTCGGGGTTGGGCACCACCGGGGTGTCGACCGTGACGCGGTAGACCGGGCACAGCTCGTGCTCGACGATGCCGTTGCCCATGACGGCGCGGTAGGAGAAGCCGGGCAGCATGAGGTCGGCGCGGCCGGCGTCGAGGCCCAGCTCGTAGGAGAGCCTGCGAAGGACCGCCTGGGCGGGCTTCTCGCCGGGCAGCGGATGGCCGCAGCAGCTGTTGGTCCAGACGCCCGGCCAGGTGATCTTGTGGCCCGCCCGCCTGGTGAGCAGCACGCGGCCTTCGGGGTCGAAGACGTAGCTGGAGAAGGCTAGATGGAGCGGGGTCTCCTGGCCGTGCACCGACGTCTTGGGCGCGGTGCCGAGCGCGTGCCCCTCGCGGTCGACCAGCACAACGTGTTCCTCAGTGGTCACGCTTCGAAGCGTACGAGATCCCGGCGCACGTTCGTAACCCGCCGGGCATCTGCCGTACCAACCTCCGGCGCATCCTAGTTCAGGCACTCGGGGCTAGGCTGACGGGGTGTCATTCGTCGCCGATCTCCGCGTCGTCCTTCAGGGCCGTGACTTCCGACGGCTGTTCAGCACGCGGCTGGTCTCCCAGTTCTCCGACGGGATCTTCCAGTTCGGCGTCACGAACTTCGCGTTCTTCAGCCCCGAGAAGCAGACGACCGCCCTTGCGGTGGCCGCGGGCCTCGCCGTGCTGTTCCTGCCGTACAGCGTGCTCGGGCCGTTCGTCGGGGTGTTCATCGACCGGTGGTCGCGGCGGCAGATCCTCGTCATCGCGCCCTTCGTGCGCGGGGGGCTGCTGCTGGTCGCCGCCGGGCTGGTCGCCGCCGACGCGCCCGACCCCGTCTTCTACGCGGCCGCGCTCGGCGTGCTCGGCGTCAACCGGTTCTTCCTGGCCGCGCTCGGCGCCTCGCTGCCGCACGTGGTGCCGTCCGACCGGCTGATGGCGGCCAACGCGGTGACGCCGACCTGCGGCACCGTGGTCACGTTCGTCGGCGCGGGCGTCGGGTTCCTGCTGCGTGAGGTGTTCGGCGACGGCGACGCGGGCATCGCGCTGCTGCTGGTCGTGTCGGGCGTGATGTTCGGGCTGAGCGCCCTGGTCGCCCGCCTGATGGACCGCGCGCTGCTCGGCCCCTCCTACGACCCCGGCCAGCCGCAGGCCCGCGAGGCGCTGCGCAACGTGGTCGTGGGCCTGGTCGACGGCGCCAGGCACCTGGCTCGCCACCGCGACGCCGCCGCGACCATGGGCGCGATGGCCGCCCACCGCTTCCTGTACGGCATGGCCACCGCCCTCGGCATCATCCTCTACCGCTACTACTTCACCGACGGCGATCCCGACGCCGCGCTGCGCGGGATCAGCCTGGTGGTGGCCACCTCCGGCTTCGGCTACTTCCTCGCGGTGATCATCACCCCGTACGCGACCGAGCGGTTCGGGATCGGCCGCTGGGTGGTCATCGCGCTGTCCTCGGCCGGCGTGCTGGCGGGGGCGTTCGTCCTGCCGTTCCAGACGTGGGGGCTGCCGGTGGCCGGCTTCGTGCTGGGCGTGGCCGGGCAGAGCGTCAAGATCTGCGCCGACACGACCGTCCAGCGCGACGTCGAGGACGCCTATCTCGGCCGCGCCTTCTCGATCTACGACATGCTCTTCAACGGCATGTACGTGCTGGCCGCCGCGCTCTCGGCGGCGATCCTGCCGCCCAACGGCAAGTCGTACCTGGCCGTCGTGATCATCGCGGTCGGCTACCCCGTGGCGGCGCTGGTCTACCGGATGGTCACGACGTCGTCGTCACGCTCCCAGGTCGTGTGACCTCGCCCAGTCGAGCAGCGCCTGGGTGGCCGCCTCCTTGCCGAGCACGCCCTTGTCCAGCCTGAGGTCGAGCAGGAACTTGTACGCCCGGCCCACCACGGGCCCGGGGCCCACACCGAGGACGGCCTGGATCTCGTTGCCGTCGAGCTCGGGCCGGATCTTGGCCAGCTCCTCCTCCTCGGCCAGCCGGGAGATGCGCTCTTCGAGCTGGTCGTAGGTGCGCGACAGCGCCGCCGCCTTGCGCTTGTTGCGCGTGGTGCAGTCGGCCCTGGTCAGCTTGTGCAGGCGGCCGAGCAGGGGGCCGGCGTCGCGGACGTAGCGGCGCACCGCGCTGTCGGTCCACTCCCCCGTGCCGTAGCCGTGGAAGCGCAGGTGGAGCTCGACGAGCTGGGAGACGTCGGCCACGACGTCCTTGGGGAACCTCAGCTCGGTCATGCGCTTCTTCGTCATCTGGGCGCCGACCACCTCGTGGTGGTGGAACGACACCCGCCCGCCGGCCTCGTGGCGCCGGGTCTTGGGCTTGCCGATGTCGTGCAGGATCGCGGCCCAGCGCAGGATGCGGTCGGGCTTGCCGTCCTCCTCCTGGGCGATGGCCTGGTCGAGGACGGTCAGCGAGTGCTCGTAGACGTCTTTGTGCCGGTGGTGCTCGTCGATCTCCAGGCGCAGCTTGGGCAGCTCGGGCAGCACGTGGGCGGCCAGGCCGGTCTCCACCAGCAGGCGCAGGCCCTCGCGCGGGTTGGCGCCGCAGATCAGCTTGTCGAGCTCGTCGCGGATGCGCTCGGCCGAGACGATCTCGATGCGCTCGGCCATCGCGGTCATCGCCGCCAGGGCGGCCCGGTCGACGCCGAAGCCGAGCTGGGAGGCGAACCGCGCGGCCCTGAGCATGCGCAGCGGGTCGTCGGCGAACGAGCGCTCGGGGGTGCCGGGGGTGCGCAGCAGCTTGGCGCGCAGGTCGTCCAGGCCGCCGTAGGGGTCGACGAACTCGTGGCCGGGCAGGCGTACCGCCATGGCGTTGACCGCGAAGTCGCGACGCTCAAGGTCGGCCTCCAGGGTCTCGCCGTAGGCGACCTCGGGCTTGCGCGACTTGGGGTCGTAGGACTCGCTCCGGTACGTCGTGATCTCGATCAGCCAGTTGCCCTTGCGCAGGCCGACGGTGCCGAAGTCGATGCCGATCGTCCACACGGAGTCGGCCCAGTCCCTGACGACGTCGAGCACCCTGTGGGGGTTGGCGTCGGTGGTCAGGTCGAGGTCGTTGCCGACGCGGCCCAGCAGGATGTCGCGCACGGGCCCGCCGACGAGGGCCAGCTCGTGCCCGTGGTCGGCGAACAGGCGGCCGAGCTCGTCGGCCACCGGTGCGATCTTGCGGAACAGGTCGTGCATCGCCCGCTGCTGGCTTTCGGTCATTGTTGAGTCGGACAAACCCTGTCGGTCCTTCGATTCCGGAACATATCCCCCGAGCCACATCAGGTCCGGGTTACCGTCGGTCTGGGGACCGTCGGGGGCCATGGAACAGGGCGAGACGGAGGAGGACTTCATGAAGGACGCCCTCGCGATCCACCGCTGGCTCCTCGCACACCAGGTCCATCATGAGATCGTACGCCTTCCGCGCCCCATGACTTGCGCGGAGGAACTGCCGGAGACGGTCTCCGCGGCACCCGGGCGGTGCGTCGTGGTCACCGTGTTCGACGTCGCCACCAGGATCGGCAGCGAGGTCGTCGTCGCCGTCGTCTCCACGTCGGCGGCCCCGCCCCAGCCCGGCGTCGTCGGGGGCCTGCTGGGGGCCCGCCAGGTGCGCCCGGCCCCGGCCTTCCTGGTCAACTCGGCCACCGACTACACCGGCGGGCTCGTCTGCCCGCTGCTGCTGCCGGAGTCGCTGCCGGTGCTCATCGACGACCGGCTCGTCGCCGACGACGCGGCCGTCTTCACCGCCACCGGGGAAAGGCACACCGCGCTCTGTCTTCGTGCGCTCGACCTGCTGAATCTTCTCACCGGCAAGACGGTCGACCTGCGGGTGCCGCGACCGCGGGGCACCCGCGAGGCGGTCGCGCCGCGGCACTGAACCCGTACCATTGCGGGCGTGCGCCGTCGTACCCCAGCCCTGGCATGCGCGTGATCCGTAAGGCCGCGCTGCTCGCCGTGATGTCCGCCGCGTCGCTCGCCCCCTTGGTGGCGGCGGCGCCGAACTCCGCTGCCATGGTGGCGGCGGCGCCCGACTCCGCCGCCACGGCGGCGGCCCGGGAGACGCTCTCCGTCTCCATCACGTCGATCACGCCACAGGTGGCGACCAGTCCGACCGACGAGATCAAGTTCACCGGCACGGTCCGCAACGACACCGGGACCGCGCTCGGCCCCCTCCGCGTACGCCTGCGCTACACGGGCGAACGCTTCTTCGACCGCGCCTCCATGGCCGCCTACCAGAGCGACCAGAACATCGCCACCCTGCCCGCAAACGTGTCCCGCACCTCGGCCATGGACGTCCCGGCCCTGGCCGTGGGCGGGCAGGCCACCTGGACGTTCACCGCGACCCCGGTCCAGCTCGGCTACCAGGCGTTCGGCGTCTACCGGGTCGCCGTCGACGTCTCCCAGAACGAAGTGCCGATCAGCGCGCAGCGCACGTTCCTCACCTATGCCCCGCCCACCACGCCGAAGCCGCCGCGCAACAAGCTCGCCGTCGCCCTGCCCGTCATCGACCAGCCCCACCGGGGCTCCGACGAGACGTTGTTCGTCGACGACAAGCTGAGCCAGTCGCTCAGCGGCAAGGGCCGCCTGGCCGACCTGGCCCGCATCGCGCAGGAGGCGCCGAAGAGCGTCACCTGGTTCGTCGAGCCGTCGCTGCTCGACGACCTGAAGGCGATGACCAAGGGCTACCACGTCAAGACCAAGGACGGCACCGAGGGCAAACCGGCCAACGACACCGCCGGCACCTGGCTGACCACCATGAGCACGGCGCTGGCCGCCTCCCCCGTGATCGCCACCCCGTACGCCGACCCCGACGTGACGGCCCTGGCCCATCAGGGGCTCGACGCGCAGCCCGGCCGGGCCATCGAGCTCGGCGGCCAGACCGCCAGGGCGCTGCTCAACCGCAACGCGCAGACGTCGATCAACTGGCCGCCCGCGGGCGTGCTCGACGCCGATGCCCTCGACCTGCTCTCGGTCAGCCCCGGCAAGGTCACCACCGTCCTGCTCAACTCCACCAACCTGCCGCCGCAGCCGCCGGTCACCCACACGCCCGACGCCGCCGCCATGCTCGACACCGTCGCCGGGCCGGTCAAGGCGCTGGTCGCCGACGCCGAGCTGAGCCGGCTGTTCGAGCCGACCGCGCCCACCACGGTCCTGCTCAGCACCCAGCGCTTCATCGCCGAGACCGCGATGATCGCCGCCGAGGCCGGGCAGGTCGAGCCGCGGTCGCTGGTCGTCGCGCCGTCGCGCCGCTGGGACCCCAACCCGACGCTGGTCACCAGCCTGCTGAAGACCGCCCGCAAACTGCCGTGGTTGTCGATGACCACGCTCGACTCGATCAAGCCGAGCAAGGCGGCGACGCCGCGGGCCGGGCTCACGTACACCGAGCAGGACCGCAAGGAGGAGCTGAGCGCCAAGTACCTGGCCCCCGTCCGGGAGGTCGCGTCGCAGGCGCAGCTCACCGCGTCGATCACCGGGGCCAAGGCGCCCTCGGCCTTCGACGCCGCGGTGCTCAGGCTCACCTCGTCCGCCTGGCGCAACAACACCCGCGCGGGCCGGGTGGTGACCAAGCTGGTCGGCACGGCGGTCGACGACCAGATCGACAAGATCCAGATCACCGACGCGCCGCGCACGCTCGCCGGCAGCAACGGCGTGGTGCCCATCAGCGTGAAGAACTCGCTGGACAAACCCGTCACCCTCTACATCGACGTCAAGTCCAACGACCGCGCGCGGTTGCAGATCCTGTCGCCGCCGGCGCCGATCGAGCCGCTGGTGATCGGCGGCAACCAGAGCGGCACGCTCCAGGTGAGCATGAACGCCACCACCAGCGGCGACGCCACCGTCACCGTGCAACTGCGCACGGTCGACAACCTGCCCTACGGCAAGCCGCAGCGACTGACCATCCGCACCACCGGCTACACCGGCATCGCCCTGGTCATCGTGGGCGCCGCGCTGACGGTGATGCTCGCCGCCGTCGTGACGCGGATCCTGCGCCGAAGGTCGGAGCGACGGCTCGCGCGGGCGGGCAAATCCCGGGAGAATGAGACCGTATGAGCCGTATGTTGCGGGCCAGCGCCATCATGGCGGCGGGCACGATGGTGTCCAGGGTCACCGGGTTCGCCCGCACGATGGTGCTGGCCTACGCCATCGGCACCGCGGCGCTGGGCGACTCCTACAACGCGGCCTACGCGATCCCGTACAGCATCCTCGACCTGCTGCTGCTGGGCGTGCTGAGCAGCGTCGTGGTGCCGATGATCGTCCGGGCGCAGCAGCACGACGCCGACGGCGGGCGGGCCTACGAGCAGCGCCTGCTGACGCTGGCCACCGCCGTGCTGGTAGTGGTGGCGGCGCTCGCCGTGCTGGGCGCGCCGCTGCTCATCGACCTCTACACCGACTGGGACCGCGGCACCCCCAAGTTCGAGACCGCGGTCATGCTGGCCCGGTTCATCCTGCCGCAGCTGGCCTTCTTCGGGATCGGCGCGGTCGCGGGCGCCATCCTCAACACCCGCGACCGCTACGGCGCCCCCATGTGGGCGCCGGTGCTCAACAACCTGGTCGTCATCTGCGTGTTCCTGGCCTACGCCGTCGTCGGCAGCGGCTCCGACATCGACGCGGTCACCACCGGCGACCTCGCGCTGCTCGGCCTCGGCACCACGGCGGGCATCGTCGCCCAGGCGGTGGTGCTGATCTTCGCGCTCAGGCGCGTGGGGTTCTCGTTCGTGCCGCGCTTCGACGTGCGCAACGCGCGGCTGGGCGAGATGGGCAGGGCCGGGGTCTGGACCATCGGCTACGTCGTGGTCACCCAGCTCGGGTTCATGCTGACGACCAACCTGGCCAGCTCGGCGGGCAACGAGGTGGCCGGGCACGGCATCAGCCCTTACACGCTGGCGTTCCAGCTCTTCCAGCTCCCGTACGGGATCATCGGCGTCTCGGTGATCACCGCGATGCTGCCCCGGATGAGCCGGGCGGTGGGCGAGGGCCGGCTCGACGACGTGCGCACCGAGTTCGGGTCGAGCGTGCGGCTCATCTGCTCGCTCATGGTGCCGGTCTCGCTGCTGCTGATGGTGCTCGGGCCGGCGATCACCGTGCCGATCTACGGCCACGGCGCCAACAGCGTCGCCGACGCCGTCTACATCGGGAACGTCCTCCAGGTCTACGGCCTGGCGCTGGTGCCGTTCGCGGTGTTCCAGCTCCTGCTGCGGGTGTTCTACAGCTTCGGCGACACCCGTACGCCGGTGTTCGTGGGGGCCGGCACGACCGCGGTCAACGCGCTGCTCATGATCGTCTTCTTCGTCCTGCTGCCCGCCCGCTACGCCGTGATGGGGCTGGCGCTCGCGTACGCCATCGCGTACGGGCTGGGCGCGGTCCTGGCCTGGACGCTGGCCAGCCGCCGCGTGCAGGGGTTGGGCGGCTGGACCATCGGCACGGCTCTGACCAGGATGTACCTGGCGTCCCTGCCCACGGCCGTGCTGGGGCTGCTCACGGTCTGGGTGGTCACGCAGATCTTCGGCGGTCTGGGCTTCGTCAACTCGCTGATCGTCCTGGCGGTGGGCGGTGGCCTGGGCCTGTTGCTCTATCTCGCCGTCGCCCACAGGATGCGCATAGCGGAGGTCAACTCACTCGTTGGTATGGTCGCGAGACGCGTAGGTCGGTAGTAATTGGGAAATCCGCCATATGGACGGACTTGACCACGACGGCTGACGAGTTTCCGGTTGGCAAAGAACGCGGGCGGAATCGACTCGGCACTACCATGGTGCCCTACGCGCGCGAATGGAAGCAGGAGGGGCGTGGGCGGATCCACCCGGCATAGCGTGCCTACGTGGGACACCACCACGCAGGTGAGTCGAGTCATGAGCACGCCCGATCGGCCTAGCGGAGAGAGCCTGTGAGCACGTCGGCCGTGGAACCCGGCACCCGACTGGCCGAGCGCTTCCGGCTGGAGGACCGCGTCAGCGAGTCCGACGGCGCGACCCTGTGGAAGGCGATCGACGAGATCCTCGCGCGGCCGGTGGCGGTGCACACGTTCGGCCCCGACTTCCCGCGCGTGCACGAGGTCGTCACCGCCGCCCGTGCCGCGAGCCGGCTCACCGACCCGCGCCTGACGCAGGTGTTCGACGCCGCCGAGGACGACGACCACTCCTACGTGGTCAGCGAGTGGGTCACCGGCGATTCCCTGACCGACCTGCTGGCCGGCGGCCCGCTGGAGCCCGAACGCGCGGCGGGTCTGGTGGCCGAGGCGGCCGAGGCCCTGGCGCACGCCCACGAGGCCAAGCTCTACCACCTGTGCCTGCGCCCGTCCCACCTGGTGTGGACGACGGGCAACACGGTCAAGGTGCTCGGCGTGGCCGTCGACGCCGCCCTGTCCGGGCTCACCACCGACCAGCCCGCCCTCGACGACGCCGAGGGGCTGGGCCGGTTGTTGTACGCCGGCCTGACCGGCCACTGGCCCGGCGACGAGGAGGAGGGCGGCCTGCCCGCCGCCCCCATGAGCGACGGCCACTTCTGCTCGCCGCGACAGGTCACCGCCGGTGTCCCGACTTATCTGGACACGGTCACCGTCCGCGCCTGCCTTCCCGAGTCACGCAAGGGCCAGGGCGCGCTGTCGAGCCCGTCCGAGGTCGCCGAGGCACTGGCCGACGTGGCCAGGCCCATGCCGATCGCGATCTCCTACCCCTCGACGCCGGCGGTCGCCTCCGCCTCGCACACCGAGGGCCTCGACATCGCCCACCGGCAGCAGCGCACCATGCCGCCCCTGCCGACCGTGCCGCGCCGTCCCCCCAACCAGGGTGGCGGCAACGTGCTCAACCGGGTGCTGATGACCCTGGTGGTGCTGCTGGTCATCGCCGCCGTGGGCGTCGGGGCCTGGACGATCGGCCGCAGCCTCGGCAGCCCCGCCACACCGGAGGCGTCGGTCGTCCCCACCACCGGCAAGTCCTCCGCCGCGGCCTCGACCCAGGCCGTCAAGCCGGACAAGGCCAAGGGCTTCGACCCGCTCGGCGACGACGGCGACGAGAAGTCCGACATCGCGGGCCAGGCCATCGACGGCAAGCCCGGCACGGCCTGGACGACCCAGAGCTACGGCAGCGCCGAGCTGGGCAACCTCAAGAAGGGCGTCGGCCTGCTGCTCGACATGGGCAAGTCCATGCAGATCAGCGACGTGGTGGCTACGCTGGCCAAGACCGAGGGCGCGAGCGTCGAGTTGAAGGTCGGCGACTCCCCCGAACTCGGCTCACTCAAGACCGTGGCGACCGAGAAGTCCGCCTCGGGCAAGACCACCCTCACTCCCGGTGAACCGGCAACCGGTCGGTACGTTTTGATCTGGTTTACGCGCGTTCCGGCGGATGCAGGCCAGTTTCGTGGCACCATCTATGAAGTAGTGGTGCATTCTCCCGGATCGGCATAAATCAGGAATCTCTCTTGTGAACTCCCCACCCGAGACACCCTCAGCAGCGGAACGGCCGGCGATCACAGACGCCGAGCTGCTCACCGCGCACATCAACGGGGATCCACACGCGTTCAGCGAGATCGTCAAACGGCACCGTGACCGCATGTGGGCGGTCGCGTTGCGTACTCTCGGTGACCCTGACGAAGCGGCGGACGCCGTTCAGGACGCGTTCGTCTCCGCATATCGCAAGGCTGCCTCGTTCCGAGGCGAGGCGGCCGTGACCACCTGGCTCCACCGCATCGTCGTCAACGCCTGTCTCGACCGGATGCGGCGCAAGTCCGTCCGGCCGGTGGCCGACGACGAACTGATCGAGGCCGCCGAGCGGGACAGCCCGCTCCCCGACCAGACCGTCGAGCGCGAGGTCTCGATGGAGGTTTCGGCGGCTCTGAAACTGCTGCCCACCGACCAGCGGGCGGCTCTCGTGCTCGTGGACATGATGGGATATTCAGTCGAAGACGCAGCTCAAGTGCTTGAGGTGCCCAGCGGCACCGTGAAGAGCAGATGCGCGCGGGGCCGCGCGAAACTTGCCCCAATTCTTTCGCATCTGCGGAACCGTTCGGACCTCAATCGCGTCTCATCCGGGAAGGGAGCAGAACTTCGTGACGGGTGATACGCACTACGATCTTGAGGTCCTGGCCGAGCTGGCAGAGGACCTCTTGGACGCCGCGACGGCACGCCGGGTCCGCGAGCATCTCGCGGTCTGCGACCCCTGTGGGGAGCTTCTGGCAGACCTGGCGGCGGTTCGCGAGGTGCTCGCGGCGACCGCTACACCGGCCATGCCGATGGGCGTCGCACTGCGCATCGACAAGGCGCTGGCCGCCGAGGCGGAGTCCCCCCACGGGGGTGTCGGCCTCGTGGAAGCACCTGACTGGGACAGGCTCATGCGGGACGCGCCGTGGGAGCAGCCGGCGGCGGAGGTCCCCGAGCCGGCGCGTCTCGGGGTGGTCTCCGACGACGGCACCATCGTCCCGGCCCGGACCAGGTCGTCCAGGCGGCGCAGGTGGGCCATGCCCGCCGTGGCGGCGTCGGCGGCGGCCGCGGTGGTGGTCGGCACGCTGGCGCTCTCGGGCGGGTTGCTGGCCGGTGGAAGCGGACCGGGCGGTTCGTCCGGGCCCACGGTGGCCGAGTCGACGACATCGTCGAAGCCGTCCCACCAGCGGGCGAGGGCCTATGCCCTGACCGACAGCAACTACAACTACAGCGACCGGGAGCTGCGCCAGCCGCTGCTCGGGTACTTCGGCGCGGCTCCGGCCGCCCTCGAAGGCTCCCCGGACACCGCCAGGGTCGACCGATGCGTCGCCAAGGTGGCCGCCCGTTCCAAGCTGCAGACGTTCGCCGTCGACCAGGGCCAGTACAACGGCCAGGAGGCGCTGGTCGTGGCCTCCTGGAAGGACGAGGCCGCCAAGAAGTTGCGCATCGACATCGTCGACCCGTTCAACTGCAAGAACCTGCGGAAGCCCACATTGGGCCGCTGGTAATCGAAAGCCCACGTCAGAGCCCGCTTCGGCGGGCTCTTTCGTTTCGCTGGCAGGGGCGGGAATCAGCGCGGCCTAGGATCTGTTGAGCCCGAAGCAAACAGCAGACGAGGAAGGCGTGGGAGCGTTGAGCGACGTTCGTAACGTGATCATCATTGGGTCGGGCCCTGCGGGCTACACCGCGGCCGTCTACTCCGCGCGCGCCGAACTCAAGCCGCTGGTCTTCGAGGGCTCCGTGACGGCGGGTGGCGCCCTCATGAACACCACCGACGTGGAGAACTTCCCCGGGTTCCCCGACGGCATCATGGGCCCCGACCTGATGGACAACCTGCGCAAGCAGGCCGAGCGCTTCGGCGCCGAGCTGGTGGCCGACGACGTGGTCGAGGTCGACCTGGAGGCCAACCCCAAGGTCGTCAAGACCCACACCGACACCTACTACGCCAAGTCGGTCATCCTGACCATGGGCTCCGGCTACCGCGAGCTCGGCCTGGAGAACGAGAAGCGCCTGTCCGGCCACGGCGTGTCCTGGTGCGCCACCTGCGACGGCTTCTTCTTCCGCAACAAGGACATCGTGGTCGTGGGCGGCGGCGACACCGCCATGGAGGAGGCGACGTTCCTGACCCGGTTCGGGCGCATGGTGACGGTCGTGCACCGCCGTGGCGAGCTGCGCGCCAGCAAGATCATGCAGGAGCGCGCGTTCGCCAACGAGAAGATCCGTTTCGTCTGGGACTCCGAGGTCGTCGACGTGCTCGGCGACACCAAGGTCGAGGCGGTCAAGCTGCGTAACGTCAAGACCGGCGAGGAGTGCGAGCTGGCGACCGACGCGCTGTTCCTGGCCATCGGTCACGACCCCCGCACCGACCTGGTCAAGGGCCAGATCGACCTCGACGAGAACGGGTACATCCAGGTCGCCTCGCCGTCGACCGCCACCAACATCGACGGCGTGTTCGCGGCCGGCGACGTCGTCGACCACACCTACCGCCAGGCCATCACCGCGGCCGGCACCGGCTGCGCCGCCTCGCTCGACTCCGAGCGCTGGCTGGCCAACAACGAGAAGTAAGGAGCGCACCGTGAAGGCAGTTACCGACGCCACGTTCGAGACCGAGGTCCTCAAGAGCGACAAGCCCGTGCTGGTCGACTTCTGGGCCGAGTGGTGCGGCCCGTGCCGTCAGGTCGCGCCCATCCTCCAGGAGATCGCGAACGAGCACGGCGACAAGCTTGAGATCGTCAAGCTGAACATCGACGAGAACCCCGAGGTTCCCCGCCAGTACGGTGTGCTCCAGATCCCCACGATGAACGTCTACAAGGGGGGCGAGGTCGTGAAGCAGATCATCGGCGCCAAGCCGAAGGCCATGCTGCTGCGCGAGCTCGACGGCATCATCTAGTCGCCCTCCAGTCGAAGCCCCCTGCGGCGGTGCCCGCGGGGGGCTTTCGCTTGCCCTTCTCAGGCGCCCAAGAGCCGTCAGACGGGACGAAGGGCGCGCTCCGGGCTCATGGACCCCAGAAGGCGTTCGAGGGCCACCTCGACGTCCTCACGCCACGAGATGGCGCTCTTCAGCTCCAAACGCAACCGCGGAAACCGCAAATGCGGTCGAACCGTCTTAAAACCCACAGAAAGCAAGTATTCAGCAGGAACTACACAACTCGGCTCTTCCCACTTCAGGTCGCCGAACGCCTCAATGGCCTTCACGCCGCGCCTGGTCAGGTCCTTGGCCACGCCTTGAATGAGCATCCGGCCCAGCCCGCCGCCCGAGAACTCGGGGATGATGTGGGCCGTCATCAGCAGCACCGCGTCGGCGCTCACCGGCGAGGTGGGGAAGGCCAGCGAACGCGGGCTGTAGAGCGGCGGGCTGTAGAGGACGAACCCGGCCGGAACCCCGTCGACATAGGCGATTTTCCCGCAGCTCCCCCATTCCAGCAGCGTGCCCGAGATCCAGGCCTCCTTCTCCAGCCCGGAGTCGCCCGAGTGCACGGCGCGCTCGCCACTGACGGGATCCAGCTCCCAGAACACGCACCGCCGGCAACGGCGTGGCAGATCTTCGAGATTGTCCAGGGTTATGTTGACCAGCCGGCGCGACAACTACGGCCCCTATCGTCGACCCAGAAAAGCGCGCGAAAACCGCGTCCGTTGGTGGCATGGTAGCTCAGTGAAGATGCAGCCAGCGGATACCACGACGGTCGAGCCCGGTCACGAAGGACATCTCCGACTGGCGTAATCTGGTATTTCGGTCCGATATGACACCTAGGAGGTGGGCCGTGACGGAAGAGCTGAATCACGGTCAGACACCCGCGACCCAAGGGTCGCGCATCGACGCCTACGTCGACCGGTACGCCGCACGAGCTACCGGGATGGTCGCCTCCGAGATTCGAGCTCTCTTCGCCGTCGCGTCGAGACCCGAGGTGGTCTCGCTCGCCGGCGGTATGCCGTACGTCACGGCGCTCCCCCTCGACATGGTCGGCGAGCTGGTCTCCGACCTGGTCACCACGCGCGGCACGGTCGCGCTGCAGTACGGTTCCGGCCAGGGTGACCCGCATCTGCGCGAGCAGATCTGCGAGGTCATGCGGCTGGAGGGGATCGAGGCCGGGGCGAACGACGTCGTCGTCACCGTCGGTTCACAGCAGGCGCTCGACCTGATCACCCGGATCTTCATCGACCCGGGCGACGTCGTGCTCGCCGAAGGCCCCTCGTACGTCGGGGCCCTGGGGACGTTCTCCGCCTACCAGGCCAAAGTGGTCCACATCGCCATGGACGATCAGGGCATCGTGCCCGAGTCGCTGGCGCAGACCATCTACGCGCTGGAGACCGCCGGAGCGCCCGTCAAGTTCCTCTACACGATCCCGACCTTCCAGAACCCGGCCGGCGTCACGCTGAACCTGGCCAGGCGGCAGCAGGTGCTCGACATCTGCCAGCGCGCCGGGATCCTCGTCATCGAGGACAACCCGTACGGGCTGCTCGGCTTCGACGGCGAGCCCATGCGCGCCCTGCGGGCCGACAACCCCGACGGCGTGGTCTACCTGGGGTCGTTCTCCAAGACGCTCGCCCCCGGCTTCCGCGTCGGCTGGGCGCTCGCGCCGCACGCCATCCGCGACAAGCTGATCCTGGCCATGGAGTCGGCCGTGCTGTCGCACTCGGTGTTCACGCAGCTCGCCGTGGGCCAATACCTGGCCACGCAGCCGTGGCGGGAGCAGATCAAGTCCTTCAAGGAGCTCTACCGCGAGCGGCGCGACTCCATGCTGGACTCCCTGGAGGCCCTGATGCCGCCCGAGGTCACCTGGACCCGTCCGGCCGGCGGCTTCTTCGTCTGGGCGACCCTGCCCGAGGGGCTCGACTCCAAGGCGATCCTGCCGCGGGCCGTGGCCGAGCGGGTGGCGTTCGTCCCCGGCACCGGGTTCTTCTCCGACGGCAGCGGCGCCCGGCACATGCGCCTGTCCTACTGCTTCCCCGAGCCCGACCGCATCCGCGAGGGCGTACGACGCCTGTCCGGGGTGATCGAGCAGGAGATGCAGCTCCGGGACATGTTCGGCACCGGCTCCGGTCCCGATCGGGTCGGCGTCGACACTCCGGGGCCCGAACTGGCCTAGCTTCCTCGGTACGGCCGGCGCTCCCCGGGGACGGGGACGCCGGCCGTACTCGTGTGCGGGCCTCACCTACACCATTCGCCGCCAGCCGCCGGTACGGTTGGACGCGTACGATCAGCGGAGGAGATGTGATGAGCGATCTGGGCCACGTGCTCGTGCTGGCCGGGGGCCTCTCCTATGAGCGGGAGGTGTCGCTGCGCTCCGGCCGCCGGGTGAGCGAGGTGCTGCGCGCCACGGGCATCGACGTGGAGGCCCGCGACACCGACGCCTCCCTCGTGCCCGCCATCCTCGCCGACCCGCCGGAGGCGGTGTTCGTCACCCTCCACGGCGGCGCGGGCGAGGACGGCGCGATCCGTTCCGTGCTCGAACTCCTCGACGTCCCCTACGTCGGCGCCGGCCCCGACGCCTGCCGCGTGGCCTTCGACAAGCCCACCGCCAAGGCCGTCGTACGCTCGGTCGGGCTGCGCACCCCCGAGTCCGTCACCCTCCCCCGGGAGACCTTCCACGACCTCGGCGCCACCGTCGTGCTCGGCCGCATCATCGACCGGCTCGGCCTCCCGCTGTTCGTCAAGCCCGCGCGCGGCGGCTCGGCCCTCGGGGCCTCCATCGTCCGTACGGCCGAAGACCTGCCCGCCGCCATGGTCGGCTGCTTCGCCTACGGCGACACCGCCCTCATCGAGCGGTACGTCGAGGGGGTCGAGGTGTCGGTCTCGGTCGTCGACCTGGGCGAGGGGCCCGTGGCGCTGCCCGCCGTGGAGATCGTCCCCGACGCCGGCGTCTACGACTACGCGGCTCGTTACACGGCCGGGCACACCGAGTTCTTCGCCCCCGCCCGCCTCTCCACGGCCGCCGCCGAAGCCTGCGCCCAGATGGCCGTGACGGCGCACACGGCGTTGGGGCTGCGGGACATCTCCCGTACCGACCTGATCGTGGACGCGGCCGACGACCCGCACTTCCTTGAGGTGAACGTGGCGCCGGGGATGACGGAGACGTCGCTGCTGCCGATGGCGGCGGAGGCGGCGGGCCGCGACCTCGGCGACCTCTGCCGCACCCTCCTCCAGAACGCCGCCAACCGCCCCCGCCCCTGACCGTGCGAGGATTGCGGGCTCGTCCGGGCTCTCACCCTCCGAGCCCCCCTCCCCGCCCAGAAGTACAGCCGGGACGCAGTGCTCACCGCACCGCGATCCACTGGGCGCGTTCTAGAGCCGGGCCGTACAGCGGACGCATCTGGCAGGCGGCGCCGGTCGCACATCGCTCCAGCCCGCCTTCCTGACGATCTCGGCGCTCCAGGCGACGCCCTCCGGAGTCAGCCGTTGCCTCCCGAGGAGTCGGCCGGTCCTACGGTCGATCACGATCTGCTCCTCCTTGGATTGGAGGGCCAGCCCGTCAAGCCGGAACGTCCCGGGAACATCGTCGACCACTTTGATGCCCGGCGCCTTCGCCAGGAGAAGATAGGCGGCAGCCCTGGTGCCGGGCGTCGCCGGTGAGTTGATGAGCCGCGAGGCGGCCCCCGCGAGCCAGGGCTCACGCTCGGCGGCCGCATGGGGGTCGTAGCTTTCCAGCAGCCGTTCCCTGAGCGCCGCCGGCTCCTCGGGGAGGCTCCGCAGTTGCGTCAGCGTCGGGTTCAGCCCATCGGCGAGTTCCAGTCCCGCATCCAGGTCCACCGAGGAATATGCGGGCATGTTCCTGTCGCACCCCCGCGCGGGGCACAGCCGGGGGGAGCCGTCCCGTCGCCACGCGTTCAGTCCCTCGGCCGTGTATGGCTTCGACGAGATCGGCTCGTGCCAGCCGTAGACCTCGCGGTCGGGCCCGAAGGCGAGGACCTCCATGGCCCGTTCCTCGACCTTGTAGGCATAGCCGTTCTTCGTCCGCATGACCTGCTCGGTGTCGCGTCGCCAATAGCGGCCCTTCGCCTCCGGCGTCGCCGCCAAGCTGGCGGCCGCAGCTTGCAGTTTCTGCAGGGGAGTGACCGCGACCGGCTCCACCGCAGGTCGAGGTACGAGGGCCACCACCACGCCGACCACGAGCACGACGGCCGCCGCGACGAGCGCCATCCCCGTCCACGACTGTCTACCCACCCGCGCTCCGGACGCAGGGGGCACCCGGGTGGCTGCGAGTACCCGCTCCCGCGCCGCCGCCAGCTGGCCGGCCGACGGGGGCGGCACATCGGGCATCACCGAGTCGATGACCTGGAACTCGTTCATCCCAACACCTCACGCAGCTTGGTCCTGGCCCTGCTCAACCGGGACGCGACCGTCCCCGAGGCGATCCTGAGCGCCGCCGCCACCTCGTCGTAGCCCAGCCCGCCGTACGCGATGAGGAGCACCACGTCGCGCTCCCCCTTCGACAGCCGCGCCAGCGCCCCGGCCAGCCGGTCGACCGTCACGCTCGCGCTGAGCCTGTCCACGATCCGCTGGTCGTGTCCTTCGTCGTCAGGCGGTGGCCCCGTCCGGGCCATGGCACGGTACCTGCGCACCTCGGCGCGCCGGTGGCGGCCGATGAGGTTGGTCGCGATGCCGTACAGCCATGGCCTGACCGCACCCATGGCCGAGTCGAAGCGTTCACGTTGCCTGAAGGCGATGAGGAACGTCTCCGCGGCGAGATCCTCAGCCACGCCGAGGTCGAGCCTGCGCCCGATGTAGCGCCGGATCTCCTCGTAATGGGCTTCGAAGACGACCTCGAAGACGTCGGGAGCAGTGATCACACCCTTGTTTGCCCGCAAGCATGCGATCCTTCCAGAAAATCTCGAGTACTTGTCGCAGGGATGCGTCCGCGCGCCTGGTCATGTACGAACGCCGCTGCGCCGCCGCTCTCTTCGCCCGCCTGTACTGGGCGCCGGTTCAGCGCGCCTCTCCCCAAAGGTCTTCCGGATCGCGTGCAGACGCTTCCCGCCCAGCCCGCCTGCGCACCCACCAATCTGGGCACGCCTTCTCCTGAAGCCTCGCCCCGTGGTCTCCATCGCGATCCTCACCCGCGCCGTAGCCGTTGCCGTCGGCGCCACCAGCCCTCCGCCTTCTCCTCCCCGACCGCGAGGGCGACCTCGCCTCCACCCCCACACCGACAGACACCACCATCTTGCGGTGCCTTGGTGCTCGCGGCCGCCTACCTCTGCGCGTAACCGCCGCAAGGCTTCAGGCAACGCCGTCCTGCCCTCTTGAAGCGTCAGCACGACGCCAACGGCGACACCACCACCGTCGACGGACCGGGCATCTGAAGCGAGAACACCCCTCGGAAGCCACCCCGCCCCTCCCAGCCCCCGCCCAAGCACCTTGCATAGCCTTACGGTGTGCCGATCAATCCCGCCCACCCCAAGAGCTTCGCCAGCGACAACCACGCAGGCGTGCACCCCGACATCCTCAACGCCATGACCACCGCCAACCAGGGAGACGCCCCCGCCTACGGCGACGACACCTGGACCTCGACCTTCGAGCAGAAGATCAAGGAAACGTTCGGCCCCACAGCAGAAGGCTTCGCCGTACTCAACGGAGCCGGCGCCAACATGGTCGGCCTGGCCCTCATGCTTGGCCGCTACGACGCCATCCTCTGTGCCGACACCGCCCACATCGCCACCCACGAAACAGGCGCCACGGAACGCCTTCTAGGGGTGAAGCTCCGAACCGTCCCCACCCCTCAGGGCAAGCTTCACCCGGACGACATCAAGGCCCACCTGAACCTCATCGGCCAGCACCACGAGCCCCAGCCGACGGTCGTCTCCATCTCCCAGGTGACCGAACTGGGCACCTGCTACTCCCCCGCCGAGATCGCCGCTCTGGCCGAAACAGCCCACGCCGCCGGCCTACGCCTCCACGTAGACGGCGCCCGCCTCGCCAACGCCGCCGCCCATCTCGACTGCTCCCTGAAGGCCATCACCACGGACGCAGGCGTAGACGTCTTCAGCTTCGGCGGCACCAAGAACGGCGCCATGGCCGCCGAAGCGGTGGTCGTCCTGGACCCGTCCCTGACGGACGCAGTGCCGTACCTCCGACGGCAGTCGCTTCAACTGGCCTCGAAGATGCGCTTCATCTCCGCTCAGCTCTCCGCCCTCCTGACCGACGGCCTCTGGCACCGAAACGCCTCGCACGCCAACCAGATGGCACTCCGCCTGGCGAACGGCCTCACGGACGTCCCCGGCGTGACGCTGGCCTACCCCGTGGAGTCCAACGCCGTCTTCGCCACGCTCCCCCACGCCATCAGCGAGTCCCTCCGGCAGCACTACCTCTTCCACTACTGGGACGAGCCCGCAGGCACCGTCCGCTGGATGACCGCCTTCGACACCACCGAAGAACACGTGGACGACTTCCTGGCCGCCCTCTACAAAGCAGCAACCCCTTAGCCTCCCGGCGCCGTTTCACGTGAAACACCGCCTCCCCACCGCTCAGAACCGACAGGGTTTCACGTGAAACAGCGCCCACCCGAGGGCGTGACACAAGACAGACGGCAGCGCCCAGAAGAGAAGTCGAGACTCAACGAAGAGAAGAGAGAAGCGAGGGCGGAGTCTCACGCGAGCCACCACGCCACTCGGCCTAGACGCGCTCGTGCAGGGAGCCAACAATCACCAAGGAGCACGCACGTTTCACGTGAAACACGTGAGGTTCAGTCTTCGCGCTCCCGCATCACCCGAGCCGCCTCAGGCGCCATCGTCCCGATGATGCGCTCAAGGTCGTCGATCGTCGCGAACTCCACCACGATCCGCCCCTTACGCCGCCCCAAGTCGACCTTGACCTTCGTCTCGAAGTGGTCGGAGAGTCGGTCCGCCAGATGGGTCAGGCCAGGAGCCGTAGGCTTGGGCGCCTGCCGCTCACGCGGCGCCTTCTGAGCAGCCTTCGCGCTGCCCATGGCGACGATCTCTTCCACCGCCCTCACGGACAGAAGCTCCGCCACGATGCGCTTGGCCAACGCAACCTGCTCCTCCACACTGCTCAGGCCGAGCAGGGGGCGAGCGTGCCCGGCGCTGATGGTGCCGGCGGCCACGCGGCGCTGAACCTCCGGCGGGAGGTTGAGCAGCCGGAGCGTGTTGGTGATGTGGGATCGGGAGCGCCCCACCTTGCTGGCCAGCTGCTCGTGGGTCGCCTGGAAGTCGTCCAGCAACTGCTGGTAGGCGGCCGCCTCTTCCAGAGCGTTCAGCTGCTCGCGCTGAAGGTTCTCGATGAGCGCGTCCCGGAGGAGATCGGTGTCCTGTGTGTTCCGGACGATCGCGGGAACCGGGTCAAGACCGACCTGCTGGCACGCCCGCCAACGCCGCTCCCCCATGATCAGCTCGTACTGGCCGCCGCCCACAGAGCGCACCACGATCGGCTGCAGAAGGCCGACCTCGCGGATGGAGTCGGCGAGCTCCTTGAGGCGCTCGCCGTCGAACACCTCACGCGGCTGACGGGGGTTGGGCACGATCGCGGTCAGCGCGACCTCTTTGAAGTACGCTCCAGCGATCGGCTGAGGGCCCGCCTCGGCCGGGGAACCGTTCGAGGGAGCGGGCGCCGTACCCGGGCCGTCAACGATGGGTCCGGTCGGGATGAGCGCCCCGAGTCCCTTGCCCAATCCCCGCCGCTGCTGACTCACTGCGTCTCCTCATCCAGCCGGTCGAATCCGGCCGGTCGATTCCGGTCACTCCAGGAGAGGTTACCGTTGCAGGCCCAACGGGGTGCCCCCACGCCACACACAGTCCTGTGGGATTTACGCCGACACGGCTACAAATCTGCGTAACTCGCGACGGGCCACGAACAAGACCACCCGGCCACCGGCCCCACCCAACAGCAGCCGGCCGGTGATTCCACACAGACCACCCAGGGCGCGGGCATGACGAGCCCACAACCAACGCGACCTCACCAGGAGCCCTCTCGCGCGTACGCGGAAGACCCGCAACCGGGGTCAGGCCACGGTGGCGCGGTGAGCGATCTCGCGGGCCGCGTCCATGTACGCCATCGCCCCGCTCGAACCCGGGTCGTACGTCATGACCGACTGCCCGTAGCTGGGCGCCTCCGACAGTCGGACGCTGCGCGGGATGACCGTCTTCAGCACCGTGTCGCCGAAGTGCGACCGCACCTCGTCGGCGACCTGCGAGGCCAGCCGGGTACGCCCGTCGTACATCGTCAGGACGATCGTGGAGAGCCGCAGGGTCGGGTTGAGGTGCGCCTTGATCAGGTCGACGTTCCTGAGGAGCTGCCCCAGGCCCTCCAGCGCGTAGTACTCGCACTGGATCGGGATCATGACCTCCTCCGCGGCGACCAGGGCGTTGACCGTCAGCAGGCCGAGGGACGGCGGGCAGTCGATGACGATGTAGTCGAACTCCACCTCGTACGCCGCCAGCGCCCGCCGGAGCCGCGCCTCCCGTGCCACCAGCGAGACGAGCTCGATCTCCGCACCGGCCAGATCGATCGTGGCGGGGGCGCAGTAGAGGTTCGGCATCTCGGGGACCTGCTTGACGATGTCCGCCATGGGCAGATCGTCGACGAGCACCTGGTACACATCCGGTACGTCACCGCGATGCTCGGTCGCCAGCGCCGTCGAGGCGTTGCCCTGAGGGTCAAGGTCGACCACGAGGACCCGCTGCCCATGCATCGACAGGGCCGCGGCGATGTTCACCGAAGTGGTGGTCTTGCCGACGCCGCCCTTCTGGTTGGCCACCGCGATCACCCTGCACTGCGCCGGACGCGGCCAGGAGCCGTCGCCCTCGCTGCCGGTGCCGCCTCTCTGGGCGGCGGGCTGGGCAGCAGGCTGCGCGGCAGGTGGCGGGGTGGCGGCCGGCTGGGCGGCAGGCGTTTCACGTGAAACCACTGAACTGAGCGCCTCTCGTACCAACGGCGAATCACCGGGGTTCAGGGGGGTCTGGGTCACGTTGGCCATCCTTTCAACCAGTGGTGTGCCGGTGCCGGGAATTTGCTTGTGCGACACGCCCATTTCGGGCCATCCAACCCCGGCTGGGCTCTCGGACCGACGGCTGTCCGGCCAGCCAAGACCGCAAGACGCGACTGGCACAACCGTCACCTCCTTCGTCGCCGCCTGGCTCGCTCCGGCGCGCGACCCGCTACCACCCGAACCAATGTTGCAGGCGGCTCGACCTTACCGTGCCCGACGGTTACAAGCTCGGCCGTTCGGGCCCCGCTGGCCCGCAATTGGGACTCCGCCTCGGCGAGCTCGCCGGCGGCCCGCTCGCCCTTCATGGCTATCAGTTCGCCGCCCTCCCGCAGAAGAGGCATGGCCCATTTCAGCAACCGGTCGAGCGGCGCGACCGCCCGAGCACTGGCGACGTCGAACTCCCGCTCCCCCGCCAGGTCCTCCGCCCGCGCGCGCAGCACCTCGACGTTGTCCAGTTTGAGCGCCTCGACGCACTCCTCCAGGAACACGGTACGGCGAAGCAGCGGCTCCAGCAGCGTGACCTCAATGTCCTGACGGACGATGGCCAGGACGAGCCCCGGCAGCCCCGCCCCGGAGCCGATGTCCACCAGACGCACCTCCGGCGGCACGGCCTCGGCGACCACCGCGCAGTTGAGCAGGTGACGATCCCAGATGCGCGGCACTTCGCGCGGCCCCAGCAGCCCCCGGACGACACCCGGGCCCGCCAGCATCGCGGCGAACGCGTTCGCGCGGTCCCATGCCTCCCCGGCGAAGACGTCCCGCGCTATGTCCGGCGGCGCCGGAAGCTCTTCGCTCACTGGATGCTGGCCTTTCTCGGTCTCAAATGCTGTTGGTACTCAGGTTGCCTGCTCGGCGGAGGTGCCGGTGGGCGTTCGACGGTAGGTGTCCCGACGTTCTAGGGGCGCTGTCCACCCAAGGCTAGATGTGAGATCACACTGGAAGACTAGCGGGCTGGCATGTAGGTGACCGTCGAGCACGCGCCGCGCGCAGCTCTCAATCCCGCCACTGACGCCAACTCCCCAATAAACGATATAAAGCGCACACCTCTCAAAAGACACCCTTACACGCACCTTCATGGACGAACATCAAGCTCACCGCACAAATGCGCACGTGCCCCTCCGACCGCCCCGAACACGCACACAAACGCACGAAGGCCCCGAAGAACGCTCCGACCACCAACAGTCAGGATCGATCTGCACAGGTCTGGATGTCCGCTCACAAACCCGCTAACCGCCCACACAAGCCCGCCCACCCGCACGTACAGCCATAAATACGGAAACGGCCGCCCATCAGCGCAACCAAGCGCCGACAGACGGCCGAACCGGCTGACAATGCACGTTTCAGGCGGGAAGGACCACCACGTACCGCTGCGGCTCCTCACCCTCGGACTCGCTCCGCAGCCCGGCGGCCGCCACCGCGTCGTGGACGATCTTCCGCTCGAACGGCGTCATCGGGTGCAGCGCCTTCGGCTCACCCTTCTCCTTGACCTGGATGGCGATCTCGGTGCCGAGCTTGCTCAGCTCGGCCCGGCGCCGCTCGCGGTAGCCGGCGACGTCGAGCATGAGCCGCGACCGCTCCCCGGTCTGCCGGTGGACGGCCAGGCGGGTCAGCTCCTGCAGCGCCTCCAGGACCTCCCCCGCGGGCCCGACCAGCTCGTTGCCCTTGAGCCCCACGACGGAGACCATGGCTCGGTCGCCCTCGACATCCATGTCGATGTCACCGTCGATGTCGGCGATGTCGAGAAGGCCCTCGACGTAGTCGGCAGCGATCTCGCCTTCCTGCTCAAGCGCGTTGAGATCAGGAGCCTTCTCCTGCTCGGCCTCGGTCATGGCCGGCCTCTCCTTCGTGTTCAAGACTTCTTGCTGCCGGTGCGCTTGCTGCGGGACTGGCGGCTGGGCTGCTGCCTAATGATCTTAGGCTCCGGCGGGGCGGGCGGTGCCGCCTCTTCGGGAGTGGTCTTGCGCATCTTGGCCACCAGGCCGGGCTTGGGCGTCACGGGAATGGCGTTGCCCTTGGCGTCGAACTGCGGCATCGGGTGCCGGCTGTAGAACCAGTGCTGCTGGCCCAGCGTCCACAGGTTGGTGGTGACCCAGTAGAGGATCAGGCCCAGCGGGAAGTTGAGGCTGAAGAAGGCGAACAGCGGCGAGATGTACATCAGGATCTTCTGCTGCTGCGCCATGGGGTTGTCCGGCATCTGGGCCATCGAGCGGGTGACGCTCTGCCGGACGGTGAGGAACGTGGTCAGCGAGCTGATCGCCACGAAGAAGCCGATGACGATCTTCTGGGCGATGTCAGGAGCCTCGAAGAACGTGGCCGGCAGGGGCGCGTTGATGATCAGCGCGTGCTTGGCGCTGTCGACCAGCTCCTGCGACATGCCGAACTTGGCCTGGTCGGCGGCGATGGCCCGCAGCACGGTGAACATCGAGATGAAGATCGGGAACTGCGCCACGACGGGAAGACAGCCACCGAGGGGGTTGGCGCCCGCACCCTGGTACAGCGCCATGACCTCCTGGTTCATGCGCTGCTTGTCGTTCTTGTAGCGCTTGCGGAGCTCCTGGACCTTCGGTGCCAGCTCCTGCATCTTCCGCGAAGACCGCATCTGCTTGAGGAACAGCGGGAAGATGAGGATCCGCATGCAGACGGTCAGCGTGACGATGGTCAGCGCCCAGGTCAACCCGCTGTTGGGGTCGAGGAAAGTGCTGTAGACCTGGTGGATCCAGGTGATGACTTGGGCGACGGCCGTGTACAGCCAATTGAGCCAGGACAGCTCCACCGAGCTAGCTCCCTTGCGTTTCGTGGGACCGGACCGGGCGTGGGGGCACCGGGTCTATACCTCCGGGATGGAATGGGTGGCACCGCCCGATGCGCCGGACAGTCAGCCAAGTGCCGCGCAATGCCCCATGTACGGCAATCGCCTCGAGCCCATACGCGCTGCACGACGGGTAGAACCGGCAGCGTGGACCGAGCATCGGGCTGATGAACGCCCGGTAGAACCGAATGGGGATGATCAGCGCCCGGGCGGCGAGGCCCGGCATCCCTTGCGGCTGCTCCGTCATCTGTGTCCACCCGTCGAGGACTCACGCCGCCTGAGCAAACGATCCAGCGCGGCGTCGAGCTCGGCGGCCAGTTGCTCGACGCACGCGGACGCGGCCGGTGGATTGGCGCGTACCACCAGCAGGCTACCTCGCGGCAGCCGGTCGAGACGGTCGCGCATCAGGTGTCGGAGCCGTCGTTTGACCTTGTTCCGGGTCACCGCGCCACCAACGGCCTTGCTCACCACGAAACCAACCAGAGGTGTCTCTTCCCCAGAAAAGTTGAGATGCACCACCAGAGTGGGACGACCGGCGCGTTTTCCGCGCCGGACCGCCGCTTCGAATTCGTCCCCGCGCCGCATGCGGGATTGACGGGACAGCACCGTATACGCCTAACGCCCGTCGGCGAGGTACACCGACGGGCCAGACTTAGGGCGCGGGTCGATCAGGCCGACAGCTTCTCGCGGCCCTTGCGGCGGCGGGCGGCGAGGATGGCGCGACCGGCCCGGGTGCGCATCCGCAGCCGGAAGCCGTGGGTCTTCGCGCGGCGACGGTTGTTCGGCTGGAAAGTACGCTTGCTCACGGGTGGGCTCCTTGAAGGTGCGCCCAGGGGCGCTTATACACACATGGCTGGCCTGCCGTGGGAGCGAGGGCACGCGAAATAGCCGTCGCGTGGCAAGCCGACCGTCGTACGTTACGGGCCAACGGCCTCCCAGGTCAAACCGAACGGGTTATCCACTGATCCACAGGCGACTTTTCCACCGCCGGGCCCACGTCCACAGTTTGCGCATCCGGGTGCCACTAGGCTGTGGACAACGTCTTGAACACAGCTGTGCACATGGATACTGTCGGCCCTTCTGGACCACCGGAAACACCGTGCACAGCCTGTGGATCTCCTGTGGAGGACCTGGGTACGAAGCCCTGCCGCCACGCTGTGGACGAAGGGGTCGCCGACCGCTCGGGGCGGCCACGGACATGTGGATAAACGATCGCGGGGGGCCGCGAGAGGAAGGAGGGGAGCCGCACCATGAGTGGTGTCGACCTCGGCACGGTATGGGCGAGGGCCCTGGGCAACTTCCTCAACGAGAACGTGCCCATCCAGCAGCGCACCTGGCTGTCGATGGTCCGTCCGATCGCCCTCGCGGACGACACGATCGTGCTCGGCGTCCCCAACGACTTCCTCAAGGACCTCATCGAGGGCAAGTTGCGCCCGCTGGTGGCCCACGCGCTGTCGCAGGAACTCGGGATGACGATGCGGCTGGCCGTGATGATCGACACCACGGCCCCTGAGCAGCCTTTGCCAGACGCCCATCAACAGCCTGTGAATATGCCCTATCCCCAGAGTGTGGATAGCCAGCCGCGTTACACACAGCCGGTGCAACCCCAGCACTACCAGGCATCCGAGCCCCCGCAGTTCTATTCTCCACAGCCTGAGCAGCCATCGGCGTCCACCGAATATCCACAGCCTTCGTTCTCTTTTGAACAGGTGCAGCCGTACACACCGCCTGTGGAGAAAGCGCCGGAGCCGGCGCCGAATCGCTGGGAAGCGAAGAGCAACAAGCCCAGCGAACCGGCCAGACTCAACCAGAAGTACACATTTGAGACATTCGTCATCGGTGCCAGCAACCGGTTCGCGCACGCCGCGGCCGTGGCGGTGGCCGAATCCCCCGCGAAGGCGTACAACCCGCTCTTCATTTACGGCGACTCCGGCCTGGGGAAGACGCACCTGCTGCACGCGATCGGGCATTACGCGCAGAGCCTGTACGACGGCGCCCGGGTGAGATACGTGAGCTCGGAGGAGTTCACCAACGACTTCATCAACAGCATCCGCGACCACAAGGCCGACGGCTTCCGCGGCCGCTACCGGGCGATCGACATCCTGCTTGTGGACGACATCCAGTTCCTGGAGGGCAAGGAGCAGACGCAGGAGGAGTTCTTCCACACCTTCAACACCCTGCACAACGCCAACAAGCAGATCGTCATCTCCAGCGACCGGGCGCCCAAGCAGCTCATCACGCTGGAGGACCGGCTGCGCAACCGGTTCGAGTGGGGCCTGATCACCGACGTCCAGCCGCCCGAGCTGGAGACCCGCATCGCGATCCTGCGGAAGAAGGCCATCCAGGAGGGCCTGGCCGCGCCGCCCGAGGTGCTGGAGTACATCGCGAGCCGGATCTCCACCAACATCCGCGAGCTGGAGGGCGCCCTGATCAGGGTGACCGCGTTCGCCAGCCTCAACAGGCAGGGTGTGGATCTGCAGCTCGCCGAGGTCGTGCTGAAGGACCTGATCACCTCGGAGTCCGACACCGAGATCACGATCGCGGCCATCATGACCGAGACCGCCAACTACTTCGGCATCAGCATCGAAGACCTGTGCGGCACCTCGCGCAGCCGCGCGCTCGTCAACGCCCGGCAGATCGCCATGTACCTGGCGCGCGAGCTGACCGAGCTGTCGCTGCCGAAGATCGGGCAGCAGTTCGGCGGCCGCGACCACACCACCGTGATGCACGCCGAGCGCAAGATCCGGTCGCTCATCGCCGAGCGCAGGTCGATGTACAACCAGGTCAACGAGCTGACAATGCGTATCAAACAGAGCAAGCGTGGATCTTGATGGTCGTACACAGCCTGTGGAAAACACTGTGGACCAGCGGAAACGCAAAATCGGCCCGTCGGTACGACCACCAATGCCGGGAAAAATCCGCCCACAAGGGCTGGGGACGAATCTGGGGACATCCTGAGGAGAACCTGGGGATGACTCGTGGATAACGTGTGGACGGCCTGTGAACAGTCGATCTGGGACTCCAGAAGGCCCCCGCTTACCCCGTGGACAACCTGTGGAAACCTCGTGGATAACCGGTGGATGAACACACCATGATCTGGGGACGGCCTGTGGGCAACGAATCTTCATCCCCAGGCGGCGAAGTTTCCCCCAGGCGTCACCCACACCCTCGGTGGATGAAAATACGGGTGCTGACCTGCAAGGACTTCAGTTGTCCACAGTTCCCACAGCCCCTAGTGTGATGACCTCTTATCTCTCTTACTAAGAAAATCAAAGACCCATAGAGGGGTTCTCCCCGAACCGAGGTGCGGGAGAGTGAACACTTGAATCAACGACGAACCCAGGAGGCTGATCACCGTGATGTTCCGAATCGAGCGAGACGTCCTCGCTGAGGCGGTGGCATGGACGGCACGCAGCCTCCCGGCGCGCCCGTCGGTGCCCGTACTCGCCGGCATGCGGCTGGAGGTGACGGAGGGACAGCAGCTCAAGCTGTCGGGGTTCGACTACGAGGTCTCCGCCGAGGTCACGCTCGAACTCCAGACCGGTGAGGCGGGCGTCGTCCTGGTCTCGGGCAAGCTGCTCGCCGAGATCACCCGCGCGCTTCCCGCACAGCCTGTGGACTTCGTGGTGGAAGGCGCCAAGGCCGTCGTCACGTGTGGCAGCGCGCGCTTCACACTGCTGACCATGCCTGTGGAGGACTACCCGTCGCTCCCGGCCATGCCGCCGGCCGCCGGACGGGTGGGCAGTGACGTGTTCGCCTCGGCCGTCGGCCAGGTCGCCGTCGCTGCGGGCAGGGACGACACGCTGCCGATGCTCACGGGCGTGCGCATGGAGATCGAGGGCGACACCGTCACCCTGGCCGCCACCGACCGCTACCGGCTGGCCGTGCGCGAGCTCAAGTGGCAGCCGGGCCAGCCCGACTTCGCCGCCATCGCGATGATCCCGGGCAAGACGCTCGCCGACACCGCCAAGGCACTCGGCACCACCGGCGCCGAGGTGGAGATCGCGCTCAGCTCGGCCGGCGGCACCGGCGAGGGCATGATCGGCTTCTCCAGCGCGGGCCGGCGCACGACGACCCGGCTGCTCGACCCCGAGTTCCCCAAGTACCGCTCGCTGCTGCCGACGGAGTTCTCTGCGCGCGCCGACCTGTCCACAGGCCCGTTCGTCGAGGCGGTCAAGCGCGTGGCCCTGGTCGCCGAGCGCAACACCCCCGTCCGCCTGGCGTTCAGGAGCGGCGAGGTCGTGCTGGAGGCCGGCAGCGGCGACGAGGCGCAGGCCGTCGAGGCACTGCCTGTGGATTACGAGGGCGAGGAGATGAACATCGCCTTCAACCACCAGTTCCTGCTTGAGGGGCTGGGGGCCATAGACTCCGACATCGCACGCCTGCAGATGACGACCTCGACCAAGCCCGCCATCCTCACCGGGGGCAAGCCTGTGGACGAAGGCGCAGGTACGGACTACCGTTATCTGATCATGCCCATCCGCCTGTCGGGCTGATCCCGTCATCGGGGATGATGGAAGCCTGACAAGGGGGTAGAGGAGCGTCATGCAGATCGGCATGGTGGGACTGGGCAAGATGGGCGGCAACATGGCCGAGCGGCTGCGCCGCGGCGGCCATGAGGTGGTCGGTTACGACCGCGACCCTGGCATCAGCGACGTGGCCAGCCTGAAGGAGCTGGTCGAACGGCTGTCCGCGCCGCGCGCGGTCTGGGTCATGGTTCCCGCGGGCAAGCCCACCCAGCAGACGGTCGATGAGCTCGGCGAGCTGCTCGACGAGGGCGACATCGTCGTCGACGGCGGCAATTCACACTATGTGGACGACCAGAAGCACGCCGCCGAGCTGCGCGAGAAGGGCATCGGCTTCGTCGACTGCGGCGTGAGCGGCGGCGTGTGGGGGCTGCAGAACGGCTACGCCCTCATGTGCGGCGGCGAGCAGGCCGACGTCGACCGGCTCATGCCGATCTTCGAGACGCTCAAGCCCGAGGGCGAGGACGGCTTCGTCCACGCCGGTGACGTCGGTGCCGGCCACTTCGCGAAGATGGTCCACAACGGCATCGAGTACGGCATGATGCAGGCTTTCGCCGAGGGCTGGGAGCTTCTGGAGGCGTCCGACGTCGTCAAGGACGTCAGGGGCTCCTTCAGCAGCTGGCGCACCGGCACCGTCATCCGTTCGTGGCTGCTCGACCTGATGGTCCGGGCGCTCGACGACGACGAGCACCTCGACGAGCTCCGCGGTTACGCACAGGACTCCGGCGAGGGCCGGTGGACGGTCCAGGCGGCCGTCGACCACGCCGTGCCGCTGCCGGTGATCACCGCCGCCCTCTACGCGCGGTTCGCCTCGCGCCAGGACGACTCCCCCGCGATGAAGGTCGTCGCCGCGCTGCGCAACCAGTTCGGCGGCCACGCGATCACCTCGACCGAGGGCAGCACCGGCAAGGGCGCCGACTCGCCCGGCGCCGACGTGACCCCGCCGCGCGAAGCCGAGTAGTCCACAGGCGGCCAGGGGAAGCCCGGGGTTTTCCACAGGACGGCACGCCGGTGACGCGGGCGGCCCCCGCGGCGCACTAACCTTCGTGGGGTGCATGTCGCCCACCTCTCGCTGACCGACTTCAGGTCCTACGCGTCCGTGGAGCTCGGTCTGGAACCGGGCGTCACGGCTCTCGTGGGGCCCAACGGCCAGGGCAAGACCAACCTGGTCGAGGCCCTCGGCTATGTCGCGACGCACTCCAGCCACCGGGTGGCCAACGACGCGCCGCTGGTGCGTCAGGGTGCCGCGCGGGCCATCGTGCGGTGCGCCGTCCACAGGGACGATCGGCGGGCGCTGATCGAGCTGGAGATCAACCCGGGCAAGGCCAACCGGGCGCGGCTCAACCGCTCCCCCGTGTCCAGGCCGCGCGACGTCATCGGCCTGCTGCGCACGGTGCTGTTCGCGCCGGAGGACCTGGCGCTGTCCAAGGGCGACCCTTCCGAGCGCCGCCGTTTCCTCGACGACCTGCTGGTGGCCAGGGCCCCCAGGTTCGCCGGGGTCCGGGCCGACTACGACCGGGTGCTGAAGCAGCGCGGCGCCCTGCTGCGCACGGCCGCGCAGGCCCGCAGAGGCAGCAGGAGCGCCCGGCGGGCCGAGAGTGACACCGCGTTCGCCGCCGCGGGCGCCGGCGACGTGCTGAGCACTCTGGAGGTGTGGGACGCCCACCTCGCCCGGCACGGCGCGGAGCTGTTGCAGGCGCGGCTCGAACTGATCGAGGCGCTGCGCCCGCTGGTCGCCGGGGCCTACTCCGCGCTGGCCCCCACGAGCGCCCCCGCGACGCTGGCCTACCGCAGCACGTTGTCCACAGGTGGGGACGGCGCGGAGGACGAAGTCGCCGGTGAGCGGGGATCTCCCGATGCGCAGACGTTATCCACAGACTTGGGGAAAACCCTTGAACAGCAGCTCCGCGACCGGCTGTTGGAGGTCCGCCAGGCCGAGCTGGAACGGGGGGTCACACTCGTCGGCCCACACCGCGACGACCTGATCCTGGGCCTCGGCGACCTGCCCGCCCGCGGCTACGCCAGCCACGGCGAGTCGTGGTCGTTCGCGCTGGCGCTGCGCCTGGCCGCCTACGACCTGTTGCGGGCCGACGGCGGCGACCCGGTGCTGATCCTCGACGACGTGTTCGCCGAGCTGGACAGCCACCGCAGGCGCAGGCTGGCTGAGATCGTCGCGCCGGCCGAACAGGTGCTGATCACCGCCGCCGTGCCCGACGACGTGCCGAAGGAGCTGGCGGGAGCCCGTTTCGACGTCGCTGAGGGGAGCGTGGCCCGTGTCCGATGAGCAGCACAACGCGGCGGCCAGGGGGGCCGCCATGGCGAGGGAGAAGCTGGCGCAGGCCAAGGCCGACGCGGCCAAGCGCGGGCAGCTCCCGCGCCGCGAGCCCAGGCGGAAGGCCGGCCCGCGCCGGGAGGCCGGCGATCCGCAGCTCTTCGGCCGGGCCATCGCCGACCTGCTGGCCGACCGGGGCTGGGAGCGGTCGGCGGCCGTCGGCGCGGTGTTCGGCCGGTGGAAGGAGATCGTCGGCCCCGACCTGGCCGCCCACACCCGGCCGGAGTCGTTCGACGAGGGCGAGGTGCTCATCGCGGCCGATTCCACGGCATGGGCGACGCAGGTCAGACTGCTCGCGCGCACCCTCATCCGCAGGCTGAACGAAGAGCTGGGTGACGGATCGGTGACAAAGGTCAAGGTCAGGGGGCCGCAGAACGCGCCCCGGCCCACAGGGGGATTGCGGGTGACCGGAAGCAGGGGGCCCGGCGACACCTATGGTTAGGCGCCGGGGGCGATCAGACAGCCGCAGACGCGATAAGCCCCCTTTCCGAAGGGGGGATGCTTGAGTGGGGGGCAAAACGAGCTAGGGCGCATCACAGGCGCGTGTATTGCCACCACGGGCTCCGGGAAGCGGTAGAATGAAAAAGGATTCCGGACACGTCCGCTTGCGTGTCACCCCGGCAGCAAGCCGACTCCCCCGGGTGACCGCGCATCGGGGCACTCACGACGGTGACGGGCACGGCAGGGGCAGCATCAGGTTGATGGCCTCCCCCGCCGCGTGTCCGCGGCAGGAGGATTTCGCAGTTGTCCTACGACGCTAGCTCAATCACCGTACTCGAAGGACTTGAGGCGGTTCGCAAACGCCCGGGTATGTATATCGGCTCGACCGGTGAGCGCGGCCTGCACCACCTCGTCTACGAGATCGTGGACAACGCGGTGGACGAGGCGCTGGCCGGTTTCGCCTCCAGGATCGACATCACTCTGCTGGCCGATGGCGGCGTGCGCGTGATCGACAACGGCCGCGGCATCCCCACGGGCATCCACCCCGTGGAGAAGCGCTCGGCCGTCGAGGTCGTGCTGACCACGCTCCACGCGGGCGGCAAGTTCGACAGCCAGTCCTACGCGGTCTCCGGCGGCCTCCACGGCGTCGGCTCGGCCGTCGTCAACGCGCTGTCCACCGCCATGGACGTCGAGGTCAAGCAGAACGGCCACTTCTGGCGGCAGCGCTACGAGCACTCCAAGCCCACCGCGCCGCTGGCCCAGGGCGAGGAGACCGACGAGACCGGCACGACGATCACGTTCTGGCCCGATCCCGACGTCTTCGAGACCACCACCTGGAACTACGAGACGCTCTCGCGCCGGTTCCAGGAGACGGCCTTCCTCAACAAGGGCCTGACGATCACGTTCACCGACGAGCGGCCCGACCACGTCAACGGCGAGCCCCTGACGGTCGAATACCACTACGAGGGCGGCCTGGCCGACTTCGTCAAGCACCTCAACGCCAAGAAGGAGGCGGCGCACGCGTCGATCATCTCCTTCGAGGAGGAGGGCGACGGCATCGCGGTCGACATCGCCATGCAGTGGAACAACTCCTACTCGGAGTCGGTCTACACGTTCGCCAACATGATCAACACGGCTGAGGGCGGCACCCACGAGGAGGGCTTCCGCGCGGCGCTGACGACCATCGTCAACCGCTACGCGCGCGAGCAGAAGTTCCTCAAGGAGGGCAAGGACGACAACCTCTCCGGCGAGGACGTCCGCGAGGGCCTGACGGCGATCATCTCGGTCAAGCTGTCCGACCCGCAGTTCGAGGGCCAGACCAAGACCAAGCTGGGCAACACCGAGGCCAAGTCGTTCGTGCAGAAGGCCTGCAACGACCATCTGCGCGACTGGTTCGAGCGCAACCCCGGCGAGGCCAAGGACGTCATCAACAAGTCGCTGCAGGCCAGCCGCGCCCGCATAGCGGCCCGCCAGGCCCGCGACCTGACCAGGCGCAAGTCGCTGCTGGAGTCCGGCAGCGGCCTTCCCGGCAAGCTGGCCGACTGCCAGTGGAACGACCCGGAGAAGTGCGAGCTGTTCATCGTCGAGGGCGACTCGGCCGGCGGCTCCGCCAAGGGCGGCCGCGACTCGCGCTTCCAGGCGATCCTGCCCATCCGCGGCAAGATCCTCAACGTGGAGAAGGCGCGGATCGACAAGGTCCTGAAGAACAACGAGGTCCAGGCGCTCATCACCGCTCTGGGCACCGGCGTGCACGACGAGTTCGACATCGCCAAGCTGCGTTACCACAAGGTGATCCTGATGGCCGACGCCGACGTCGACGGCCAGCACATCAACACCCTGCTGCTGACGCTGCTGTTCAGGTTCATGCGGCCGCTGATCGAGGCCGGGCACGTCTACCTGTCGTGCCCGCCGCTCTACAAGATCAAGTGGGACCGGAAGGGCGAGGACGCCTCCTACGCCTACTCCGACGCCGAGCGCGACGCGGTCATCAACGACGGCATCGCGCAGGGCAAGGCAGACCCGCGCCCGCGTGACAACGTCCAGCGCTTCAAGGGCCTCGGCGAGATGAACGCCGGCCAGCTCTGGGAGACCACCATGAACCCGGCGACGCGACTGCTGCGCCTGGTCACGCTCGACGACGCGGCCCAGGCCGACGACCTGTTCAGCGTGCTCATGGGCGAGGACGTCGAGGCGCGGCGTGACTTCATCATCCGCAACGCGCGCGACGTTCGCTTCCTCGACGTTTAAGAAGGACCTGAACCTGTGACGGACGTGAACACCACTCCCCCGGCTGAGCGCATCGAGCCGGTGGACATCCAGTCGGAGATGCAGCGCAGCTACATGGACTACGCGATGTCCGTCATCGTGTCCAGGGCGCTGCCTGATGTGCGCGACGGTCTCAAGCCGGTGCACCGGCGGGTGCTCTACGCGATGTACGACGGTGGCTACCGTCCCGACCGCGGCTACTTCAAGTGCGCCCGCGTCGTCGGTGACGTGATGGGCACCTACCACCCGCACGGCGACACCTCGATCTACGACGCGCTGGTCCGCCTGGCCCAGCCGTGGTCGCTGCGCTACCCCCTGGTCGACGGGCAGGGCAACTTCGGCTCGCCGGGCAACGACCCGGCGGCCGCGATGCGGTACACCGAGTGCAAGCTCGCGCCCATCGCCATGGAGATGCTGCGCGACATCGACAAGGACACCGTCGACTTCCGTCCCAACTACGACGGCAAGTCGCAGGAGCCCGACGTCCTGCCGGCGCGGTTCCCGCAGCTGCTGGTCAACGGTTCGGGCGGTATCGCGGTCGGCATGGCGACCAACATCCCGCCGCACAACCTGCGCGAGGTCTCGGCCGCGGTCCGGTGGTACCTGGAGAACCCGCAGGCCGACGACGAGGAGCTGCTGGAAGCCTCGATCAGACTGGTCAAGGGGCCCGACTTCCCGACCAGGGCGCTGATCGTCGGGCGCCGGGGCATCGAGGACGCGTACCGCACCGGGCGCGGCTCGATCACCATGCGCGCGGTGGTCGAGGTCGAGGAGGACAAGGGGCGGCAGGCGCTCGTCGTCACCGAGCTGCCGTACCAGGTCAACCCGGACAACCTGGCGCTGAAGATCGCGGAGCTGGTGCGTGAGGGCAAGCTCACGGGCATCGCCGACGTCCGCGACGAGAGCTCCTCGCGGGTCGGCCAGCGTCTGGTGATCGTGCTCAAGCGCGACGCGGTCGCCAAGGTCGTGCTGAACAACCTGTACAAGCACACCCAGCTCCAGGACACCTTCGGCGCCAACATGCTGGCGCTGGTCGACGGCGTGCCGCGCACGCTGCGGCTCGACCAGTTCATCCGCCACTACGTGGCCCACCAGGTCGAGGTCATCGTCCGCAGGACGCGTTACCTGCTGCGCAAGGCCGAGGAGCGCGCGCACATCCTGCGCGGGCTGCTGAAGGCCCTTGAGCGGCTCGACGACGTCATCGCCCTCATCCGGGCCTCGGAGTCGGCCTCGCACGCCCAGCAGGGCCTCATGGGGCTCCTGGAGATCGACGAGGTCCAGGCTCAGGCCATCCTGGACATGCAGCTGCGCAAGCTGGCCGCCCTGGAGCGGCAGTCCATCCAGGACGAGTACGACTCCCTGATGGCCCAGATCGCCGAGTACAACTCGATCCTGGCCAGTGAGGCCCGCCAGCGCGAGATCATCGGCGACGAGCTGGCCGAGGTCGTCAACCGCTTCGGCGACGAGCGCAAGACCGAGATCATCGCCTACGACGGCGACATGTCGATCGAAGACCTCATCGCCGAGGAGGAGATCGTCGTCACGATCACCCGCGGCGGCTACGCCAAGCGCACCCGTACCGACCTCTACCGGGCGCAGAAGCGGGGCGGCAAGGGGGTGCGTGGCGCCCAGCTGCGCCAGGACGACATCGTCGACCACTTCTTCGTCACCACCACGCACCACTGGCTGCTGTTCTTCACGAACAAGGGCCGGGTGTACCGGGTCAAGGCGTACGAGCTGCCTGATGCCGGGCGTGACGCCCGTGGCATGCATCTCGCGAACCTTTTGGCCATGCAGCCCGACGAAACAGTCATGGAAGTTCTCGACCTCCGCGACTACGACGTCGCCCCCTACCTGGTGCTGGCCACGCGCAGCGGCCTGGTGAAGAAGACGCGCCTGTCCGAGTACGACTCCCCCAGGTCGGGCGGTCTGATCGCGATCAACCTGCGCGAGGACGACGAGGTCATCGGCGCCCGCCTGGTCTCCGAGACCGACGATCTGCTGCTCGTCTCCAAGGGCGCGCAGTCGATCAGGTTCACCGCCTCCGACGAGGCGCTGCGGCCCATGGGCCGCGCGACCAGCGGCGTCATCGGCATGAGGTTCCTCGAAGGAGACGAACTTCTCGCCATGAATCGCATGGCCGACGGTCAAGACGTGCTTATCGCCACGAAGGCTGGGTACGCAAAACGGACGCCAGTGGAGCAGTATCCAGTTCAAGGACGTGGCGGTAGGGGCGTGCTGACTGCGAAGATCGTGAGTTCCCGTGGCAAGCTGGTCGGAGCCGTCATGGTCAACCCAGAGGACGAGGTCTTCGCGATCACGTCCGCCGGCGGGGTGATCCGGACGAGTGCCGGCGAGATCAAGCAGTCCGGCCGCCAGACCATGGGAGTGCGATTGATGAACCTCGCCGAAGGCGACAGCGTGGTTGCCCTCGCCCGGAACGCGGAGTCGATGGAGACTCCGGTGGAGAATGAGGAAGACGGGGGAGGAGAGTAAATCATGAGCGCCCAGGGTGGCACCGCCAGAGCCCAGGCGGCGTCGGGTAACGGACAGCAGCCGAAGAAGTCCAACGAGCCGGAAATCTTCAATTCGGTCGACGGCGAGCAGGACAAGACGCCCAGGCCGGGCGCCGCTGCTCAGCCTCGTTCCAAGGACGAGCCGCAGGCGGAGGGCAACGAGACGGTGCGCCTCCGTCCGTCGCTCACCTCCGAGGCGCCTCCGGCCGTCGAGGTGCCCAAGAAGAAGTCGTCGAACAACGCGGGGTCCAGGCTTCCCCGCAAGGCACACCTGGTGCTGCGCCGCATCGAGCCGTGGTCGGCCATGAAGTTCAGCTTCGTGGTGTCCCTGGTCTGCTTCGTGGTGCTCTTCGTGGCAGTCGCCGTCCTTTACGGCGTGCTGTCGGCTCTGGGAGTGTTCGACTCGCTCGTCGACCTGGTCAACCAGCTCGGCAAGGGCGAGCAGGGACAGAGCTCGATCCCGATCAACATCGCCTCGTGGTTCGAGCCGGTGCGGATCCTCGGCTACACCGCGCTGATCGGCGCCGTGAACGTGGTGCTGATCACCGCTCTGTCCACGCTGGGCGCGGTCATCTACAACATCGCGTCCGACCTGGTCGGGGGCGTTGAGGTGACGTTCAGCGAGGCCGAATAGCAGGTTCGGGCGGGGGCTCGTGCCGTACCGGGATGGCTGGTACGGCACGAGCAGCCCGTCGGACACGGTAAGCTTTTCTCGTCCGAACAACCGGTTCGCCTCCATCAGGCGAATGCGATACGGTTCGGTGTGCGGGGCTATAGCTCAGACGGTTAGAGCGCTTCCCTGATAAGGAAGAGGTCCCAGGTTCAAGTCCTGGTAGCCCCACAGTGCTTTCTCCATTCAGAGGCCGTTTCCCGGAGATCGGGAAACGGTCTTTTGATTGTTCGCCATCAATCTGTCATCAGGAGCGTCTGTCATCAGGTGACAGGGGTCAATCCACATCGACATCAGCCGAATTTCCGGGCAAGGTTGAAATGATGACCGGTTGAACGACTTCATCAAGGAACAGAGCGGATGAACTCCGCGAGCGTGGAGTTTGATCGCTCGACCGGCGAGCGGCGAGCGGCGCCCGCCCGTCCTGCCCTCGCGCGGAGTCTGGTCGGTCCCATCCAGCGGGATGAACTCCCTCCTGCCCTGCTCGGGGCGAACCGTCCGTAGTCCGCCGCTTGATCGTCGGACAGGAACTCGACTGTCATTTACCGTCATCGACATGGATTGACGCGTCGGTATCGCTGATTTCTGCGGAGTTCCTCCTCGCCCCGACGGTGACGGCGTCCCGAACGCCGGGGCTGCACATGATGGCCTGAGTGCACGATGGAATACCCCAAGGGGGCCTCAGGCCACGCCTGGACCCCCTTGGGACGTGGGTCAGTTACCAGGGTCGGGGTTTGTGTGGTGATTTGTGGAAGACCTTCACGATGGTGCTGTCGGTACAGTTCATGAGGGCTTCGGACGATTTGCAGTGCCAGGAGACCATGTTGCGCAGGAAACCGGGCCTGTCGGCGATCACCGTGTAGGTGATCGTGGCCGTCTGCCCCGGGCTCAGATCGCCGGTCCAGACCAGGGTGTCGCCGGAGCGCTGGACGGTTCCCGTCGTGGCTCGGATCGGTCCCGTGAGTGAGCCGTTGTCGAGCACGTCGGTCAGGTCGTCGGTGACGGTGGCGTTGAGGAAGGTCCTGTCGCAGGTGTTGGTGACACGGATGCGATAGTGCACCTGGTCGCCGACGGAGACCTTGGTCCGGTCGGCGGTCTTGTCCACCCGCAGTTTCTCCTTGGGACACGGCTCCGGCGTGGGCGGGACGCCGCACGACTCGGTGTCGTAGGAGAGGGTGACCTCGCCGTTGCCCTCGCGGACGCCGGTGTTGTAGGTGACTCCGGCGGGGCCGAGGCTCGACCCTCCGCCACCGCCGCCACCGTACATGGTGCTGCTGGAGGAGGAGCCGCCGGCGCCGCCGCCTTGCGCGCCACCACCGCCGCCGCCGCCCGTGCCCATGTGCGGGTCGGCGAGGTTGACGGCGCCGTTCCCGCCGGTGCGTCCTTGAGCGTCCCCGCCGGGAAGGCCGGGAAGATCGAAGTCAGCCACGGGCTGCCCGCCGGGGCCGCCTGCGCCGCCGTTGCCGCCCGAGGAGCCGCCGGCGCCGGCGCCGGGCTGGTTCGGAGTGGCGCCGTTGGTGCCGTTCTGGCCGCCGTCGCCGCCTTGGCCATCCGTTCCACCGGCGAAGCTGCCGGCGCCGCCGCCACCGCCGCCGGCGATGACGAGCGGCTGCGTGCCGAGGGTGATCGTCGTCGCGCCGCCCCCGCCACCGCCGTTGGTGCCGTTGCCGGGCCTGAGGTCCTCCTGGTACCCGCCGGGCCGGCCGCCTCCGCCGTAGCCCCCTGCCGCGGGTTCGCCGGTGTCGAGGTTCCCGCCTGTGCCCGCGCCGCCGACGTCGATCGTCAGCTCGTCTCCCGGATTGACCCGTACGGTGCCGCTGACCTCACCGCCTCGCCCGCCGGGAGATCCGTAGACGGCGGTGCCGCCCGCGGCGCCGAAGGCGTCCACGATCAGCTCGCACACTCCTTCTGGGACTGTGAATGTCTGCGGAGCTCCGGTGTAGCCGAATGTCTGGCTGCCTTGCGCCGCCTGCGCGACGGTCGGCGCAAGTGCCAGCGCCGTGGTCATTGTGGCTCCCGCTATCCATGGCAGCCACTTAGGGTTAGTGAATATCACGGTTAGTAACTTTAAGTTCAGCCCGGTCACGATCTATCCGGCTCAAGGCAACGAGCCGCCCTATGTCGTCACACCTCAACGCATCCCGACCTGCACACCACCCGCTGGGCGCGACCTGTACCGGTTACGCCACGCCGCATCGCCGGGCTGAGCGCGCTGGAGGTCAACTACGTGGTGCGGGAGCTCGGCTGGTCGGGCCTGGCCACCGGCCTGGTGTTCGGGGTGAGCATGGCCGGCGGGCCGGCGGCCGGGGCGATTGCGCGTCTTCCAGAGCACCCAGCGCAGCCTGCGGCAGCTTCTGACGCCCAAGGAGATGCAGGGCCGGCTGGCGGCCACGTCCCGCTGGCTCACCTGGGCGGCCACGCCGGTCGGCGCGGTCCTCGCGGGAGCGCTGGCCGGCGGGATCGGCATGCGCGGGACGCTTGTCGTGTTCTCGGCCGGGATGCTGGCTGGTCCGGTGGTCATGTGGTGCTCGCCGCTGCGCACGTCCCGGCGGGAGATCGAGCGGGACGTACGGACGGCGACGGCGGGGTAGCTCCGGGATCGCCGGGTCACACGGCGAAGAGCAGGGCGGCGCTCACGAGGACGGCGACGGCGGTCGCGAAGTGCACGCCGAACGCGACCGCCTTAGTGCCCCCATTGCGGAGCACGATCAGGGTGTCGCCCAGGGGCAGCAGCGCGACGATCAGCATGTACCAGGCCTCCGCCTGGGCGCCGGCGAAGGCCAGCAGGGCCAGGCCGAGCAGCCCGTACGCGCCGTCGCGCAGGCCCTTGATGGTCAGGTAGGCGCTGTCACCGTCCTGCTTGGCGGGGACGCCGTAGCCGGCGGCGGCGGCGCGCGGGACGAACAGGAAGCGGGCGCCGATCAACAGGACCATCAGGTTGAGGACGATGGCGAGGCCGTAGGCAATGGTGGTGAGCATGTCCGTCTCCAGAAAGCTAGCGGTGCTAGGAACGAGGATGACGCTAGCAGAACGATGACAGATGCGCTAGCGGTGCTAGAATCGAGAGCATGACGATCCAGGCGCGCCGGGAGCGCGAGCGTGCGGAACGCGAGAAACTGATCATCACCGTCGCCTGCGAGCTGGCCGAGGCCGAGGGCTGGGAGGCGGTGACCACGCGGCGGCTGGCCGAGCGCATCGAGTACAGCCAGCCGGTGCTCTACAGCCATTTCAAGGGCAAGGGCGCGATCATGGCGGCCGTCGCCGTCGAGGGATGCGCCGTCCTCGCGGAGGAGCTGCGCGAGGCCCGCACCGCGGCTCCCGATGCCGGCAGTGCGCTCGCGGCCGTCGGCGCGGCCTACACGGCGTTCGCCGAGCGGCGTCCGGCGCTCTACGACGTCATCTTCAGCTTGAGCGTCGATCTGCCGTTCGCGACGCCGCAGGCTCCCGCGGCCCTGCATGCGGCGTTCGGCGAGCTGGTGGAGGGGCTTCGCCCGCACGCCGGTGAGGAGGACCTGCCCCTGCTCGCCGAGACCTTCTGGGCCGCGCTGCACGGGCTGGTCACGCTCACGAGGGGCAAGCGGCTGCCGCGGGAGCAGCACGACCGCCGGCTTGAGCTGCTGCTGAGGCGGTTCGTGGCCTGACGGTTTGACCTTGTCACTGGCGTCAACGATTACCCTCGTCGCCCGCCCATCGACCGGAACGGACGACCACACCCATGAGCACGTCCCGCACCACCCTGCTCGACCTGGACCAGAGCTTCTTCGACGCCCTGGTGGCCAACGACCACGACCGCCTGAACGACCTGCTGACGGACGACTTCGTCCTGGTGGGGGTCGAGGACGGGGCGGTCGCCGGGAAGGGCGTCCTGCTCGATCTGGTGGCTTCTGGAAGCCTTCGGTTCCCGAAGATTGATTCGTTCCCGGACGAGGCGATCGTGCGGGTCATCGGGCAGGTGGGGATCGTCGTGGGGCGTACTGGGATGAACTTCACGAACCCCGATGGCAGCACGTTCAGCGCCGGGAGCCGGTACACGCACGTGTACGCGTCCGGGGGCGACGGGAGCTGGCGGCTCGTCTCGGCACAGGGCACCGCCGTCAAGCCGTGAACAGGGCCTGCCGAACGGTCAGCTGTTCGGCTTGTGCCATTCTGCGGTGACCTTGAGGTGCGCCTCGCCCGTCGACTCGGCGACGACCACGCCGGCCTTGGCGGTGAGCTTCATCCCGAACTCCACCGCGATCACGTCCGGCGGCTCCGGGCATGATCGCATGCGGCGCAGGACGTCGGTGGCGAAGGCCTGGACGCGCTGGAGCCCCGCGCCCAGCGTCTCGGGCATGCGTTCGACGGCCGCGCGCGCCCGTCCGGCGGGGAGCGGCTCGTCGCCGGGCCGCTCGTCGACCTCCACGAGCACGGTGCCGCCGTCGTCGAGGGGAACCTCAAGGAAGTAGCGCACGGTGGGCCTCCTGTCCTGGGACAAGAGCAAGCATGCTGGACGGGTCCGCCCGGCGGTGGCTCTTTCGCCGCGGCGGTGCTACCGGCGGCCTGTGGAGGGGCTCTCCGGCGGAAAGTTATCCACAGGATGGGGACGGTTGTCCACAGCAGTGGAGAAGTCTGAAATCATTGACATGATGTACAGAGCGTTTTACATTCCCTTCTTGTGATGTCGTACGAGGAAAAGGGTGCCTGGGTCTATCTCGTGGCGACGGTGGGCACCTACGTGGCCTACGTCATCGTCATCCTGGGCCGGGCCGGCGGCGGTCCGCTCAGCGCCGTCCCCTACGTCGCGCCGATGGTGTGGGCGATCGGCATAAGCATCGGCCTGTCGATCGCGGGCCGTATCGTGGTCGAGATCGTGAAGCCCAGCGAGAGTCACCAGAGCGACGTGCGAGACAGGGAAATCAACCGTTCCGCCCAACATGTCGGGGGCGTTGTCCTAGGGGTCTCCATGATGGTCCCCCTTGGTCTGACCATGGCGGAAGCCGACCACTTCTGGATCGCCAACGCCATCTACGCGGCACTCGTCCTGTCCGCCCTGGTAGCCACCCCGCTGAGGCTCATCGCCTATCGGAGGGGCCTGTAGGGATGGGCAAGCCGACCAAGGTCACCAATTCCATCAGGACTCTGCGGTTCACGCACGGCGAGATGACACAGGCCGAACTGGCCCAGCGGATCGGCGTCACGCGGCAGACCGTCATCGCCATCGAGCAGGGCCGCTATTCACCCTCTCTTGAGGTGGCCTTTCAGATCGCCAGGGTGTTCCGGGTGCCTCTGGACGACGTCTTCCAGTATCCGGACCCCGAAGGCTAGTTATCCACAGGCGCGTCGGTTTTCCACAGGCTGTCGAGAGCAGCGGCGACGGCCGCGATGGAGTCGTGCGCGGAGCGGATGCGGGCGGTCTGGGCCTCGTCCGTCCAGCCGAGTCGCAGGCCCTCCTCGGCCAGCGCGTCGAACGCCGTGAACGCGGCCAGCTTCTGGCGCAGCACCTTCGACCAGGCGTCGTCCTCGATCCGGTAGAAGACGTTGCGCTCCCCCGGTCTGCGGAGCTTGTGGACGAGCCGGATCGACGTCAGGAGCTGCATGGTCGTCGTCAGCGACGCGCGGCTCGCGCCGATGGCGTCGGCGATGTCGGACGCGGCCTGCGCGGGCGGGTCGCAGACCATGAGCCAGCCCAGGACGCGGCCGGTGATCGGAGCCAGACCCCACTCCTCGGAGACGAAGTCCGCCACCCGCTCGACCCAGTCGAGCACCTGCTCCCGGCCGGGGCCGTCCGGCGCCTCCATGTAAGACCTCCCCTTGCGTCGCGATCCCAGCCGACATCACTCTTCGCGAGCTGTCAAATACCGGGAGTGGCGACGGCAGGCTGCTCATGCTGAATCCGTGATCGCTGTCATGCTGCTGCTCCCCCTGGTCCTGCCCGAGCCGACCTCAGTCGTCCGGGCGCGGGGTGAGGGCCTGGATCACGGTGAAGCACCACTACGGGCTGACCGTCACCCACCGGGAGAAGCGGGCCCTCATCCGCATGCTGCGCACCTGCTTCAGCGCCCTGCCATCCTCCTGAGCTGCTGCTCCCTGGCTCCGGCGTCGCCCGGCCGGTCGCGTTCGGCCAGCAGGGCGGCCACCCGTTCGCGGGCCTCGGCAGGGTAGTGGCCGTCGTACTTGAACTTGGCGCGCACCTCCACCACCGCCAGGCGCAGCCCGCGCAGACCGGGCAACTGCCGGTGGTACGGGCCCTCGCCGGCCGCCACGACGCCGTGGGCGCCGTCGGGCTGGAAGTGGGCGAGCTGGCGGCGCAGGATCTCCGCCTTGGCCTCGGGGTCGTCCACCGTCTCGGCCCGGCAGGTGAGCTGGACGGAGGCGTAATAGCTGGTGGGCACGCCGGTCTCGGGGTCGCCCTTCCGCCAGCCGCCGGGGATGTAGGCGTAGTCGTCGTGCACGCTCAGCAGGACCAGCGGATCGCGCTCGATCGCCGCCCACACGGGGTTGGGCCTGGCCAGGTGGAGCAGCACCTCCGTGCCGCCGTCGAAGAGGAAGTGGGTGGGGACGACCACGGGCGGGCCGCCGTCGTGGCCGTTGGCGGCGAGCTGGCCGAAGTCGCGGGTGGCCAGCCAGGCCCGCCACTCGTCGTCGTCGCGTGCCGCGTCCCAAGGATGGATGAGCACGTGAAAACCCTCCCGTCGAGGTTTGTATTAGTACATAATGTTTTTTGTGTCAGGAACATACACGATCGTTGGGGGGACGGCCAGCGAGATCGCGGCGGGCGTCGAGGCCGCCGTGTCCGCCGGGCTGCTCCTCCCCGGTACGCACCTGCCGCCCGTGCGCGAGGTGGCCGCCATGGCCGGGGTCAGTCCGAACACCGCCGCGGCGGCGTACCGGCTGTTGCGGGAGCGCGGGGTCGTCGAGACCGCGGGCCGGCGCGGAACCCGGGTCAGGCCGCGTCCGGCCACCACGACCCGCGAGGAGATCCGCATCGAGGTGCCGCCGGGCGCGCGCGACCTGTCCCACGGCAATCCGGACCCGGCTCTGCTGCCGCCGCTGCACGACGCGCTCGCCGCCGCGGCCAGGGCGCACGAGCAGCGTCCGGCCATGTACGGCACGGGCGACGACGAGGAGCTCCTCTCGCTGGCCGCCGCCCGCCTGCGTGCCGACGGCGTGCCGGCCGCGCCGCTGGCGATCACCTCGGGCACCCTCGACGCCGTGGAACGCGTCCTGATCGCCCACCTTCGTCCCGGCGATCCGATCGGCGTCGAGGACCCGGGCTGGACGGCCCTGCTCGACCTGGTCGCCGCCCTGGGGCTGCGGCCGGTCCCCATGCGGCTGGACGACGAGGGCCCGCTGCCGGACGAGCTCGACCGGGCGTTGCGGGCGGGCGTACGAGCGGTGGTGATCACGGCCCGCGCCCAGAACCCCACCGGCGCGGCCGTCACCGCGTCGCGGGCCGCGGACCTGCGTGCCCTGCTGGACACCCGGCCCGACGTGGTGCTGATCGAGGACGACCACGGGGCGAGCCTGGTGGACCTCCCCCTCCATCCCCTGGCCGGCGTGACGACCCGCTGGCTGCTCACCCGCTCGACGGCCAAGGCGTTCGGCCCTGACCTGCGGCTGGCGCTGGTCACGGGCGATCCCGTCACGCTCGGCCGGCTGCGCGGACGGCAGCGGCTGGCCGCGGGCTGGGTCAGCCATCTGCTGCAACGCGCGGTCGCCCACCTGTGGCGCGCGCAGGCCGTGGACACCGCGGCCGTCGCCGCCGCCTACGCCGGACGCCGGGACGGCCTGGTCGAGGCGCTGGCCGCGCGTGGCGTACGGGCGCACGGCCGCAGCGGGCTCAACGTCTGGGTCCCGGTCGCCGACGAGACCACCGCGGTCACCCGGCTGCTGGCGCTCGGCTGGGCCGCCGCGCCCGGCGCCCGCAACCGCGTTCGGACGCCGCCCGCGCTGCGCCTGACGGTCTCCACGCTCGGGCCCGACGAACTTCCGCGCCTCGCCGACGACCTGGCCGTCGCCCTCCGTCCGCCCACGACCGGCCGGTACGGCTGACGTCACGGGCCCTGTGGTCAGCGGTGCGGTTCCAGGGACATCGCCGGGGCCGGCTCGGGACACCGCGGGCGGCGTGCCGAATGGGCCAGCACGCCCAGGGCGCCCACGATGAGCACGAGCAGGGCCGCCCTGGTGGCCGCGGGCCAGCCGGCGTCCAGGGAGCCGAAGAACACCGCGCCGGTGATCGTGCCGCCGAGCACGCCGCCGGTCTCCTGGACCGTCCCCAGCACCCCGGCCGCCGCGCCCGCGCGCTCCCGGCGTACGGACGCGAGGACCGAGGAGAGCAGCGGCGACATGAGCAGGCCCATCCCCGCGCCCGCCACCAGCAACGCGCCCGCCACCAGGTACGGCGACTCCCCCGCCTGGTAGAGCAGCCCGAGCCCCAGCAGCAGCGCCAGCGGGCCGACCGGGCGCGGCACCCGGGCCGAGCGCGGCGAGGCCAGGAAGAAGCCGACGTTCAGCGCGGTGCATACCGCCCCGGCGGCCAGGGGACCGAGGCCGAGCCCGTCCTGGAGGTGGAGGGCGAGCACGAACGACAGGCCCGCCGAGGTGCCGAACAGCAGCGCGACCGCCGCCAGCCCGGTCGCGAACCCCTTCTCGCGGAACACCTCCAGGTCCAGCAGCGGCTCCCGGCCGGTCGCCGCCAGCCGCCGCTGCCGCCGGACGAACGCCGCCAGCGTGAGCGCCGCGCCGCCCAGGCACGGCCACGTCCACTGAGGCCAGCCCTCCTCGCGCCCCTGGACCAGCGGCAGCACGACGCCCACCAGCCCCGCCGCGACCAGCGCCGCCCCCGCCAGGTCCAGCCCGGCGCGCGCCCCGGCCCCCGCGACGCCGGGGACCAGCCGCCTGGTCAGCGCCAGCGCCGCCAGCCCGATCGGCACGTTGACCAGGAAGCACGCCCGCCAGCCGAGCCCGAGGGGATCGGCGGCCACCAGCAGCCCGCCGACGACCTGGCCGCTCATCCCGGCCAGACCCACCACCGTGCCGTACCAGCCGAACGCCCTGGCCCGGTCCGCGCCCGGGAACAGCGTCCCGACCAGCGTGAGGACCTGCGGGGCGAGCAGCGCCGCCGCGACGCCCTGCGCCACCCGGGCGAGCACGAGCGCGGCGGTGTCCGGCGCGCCGCCGCAGGCCGCCGAGGCGAGCGTGAACAGGGCCAACCCGGCGGCGAAGAGGCGGCGCGGCCCGTAGAGGTCGCCGAGCCGTCCCGAGACGATCAGGGCCGCCGCGTACGCCAGCCCGTACCCGGCGATCACGAACTGGCTCGCCGCGTCCCCCGCGCGCAGGTCGGCGCGGATCGAGGGCATGGCCACGTTCGCGACGAAGAAGTCGAGCGTGGTCATGAACACCGCGACCAGCAGCACGGGCAGGGCCGCCCAGCGAGGACGGAGGGACATCAGGGACTCCAGGGGAGGGAGGAACCGGGCGGTGGGAGAACACCGGCGGGCGCCGGACGGTTGACCTCACCCTGGAGGCGGGCGCTTATGGTTTCCTGCTGATGAGCTACGGAATCAGCGTCATAATGACGCTCAATGCCGAAATTTCAGGGCCTGGGGGAGTTTGCGGCGGCGATCGCGCCCGTCATCGACGCCGCACACGTCAACGTGCACGCCGCCGCCGGCAGAGCCCTCCTTGACCTGGTCGAACGCTCCGGCCTGACCGCCGGGCTGCTCAACGACCTGCGCTTCGTGCTGCCCCTGCGCCCGGTGACCACGGCCGCGCTCGCCGCCGTCCACCGGTACGGCGACGTGACCGAAGGCGTCGACGTCCACGTGCGCGAAGGGGCGCTCGAACGGGACGCCGACGGGGCGCTGCGGCTGACGGCCCAGGGCCGGGCGTTCGTGGACGGCCTGTACGCCGCGCACGCCGAGGCGGCCGGCCGCGTCTGGGCGGGCCATGACGTGACCGCTCTCGCCGCGTCGGCGGGCGGCGTGCTCGACCGGGCCGTACGCGTGCCGGGCGGCGCCCTGGAGGTGATGGCGCCGCCGTACGAGCCGGACGGCGCCCCCGCCGGGTTGCTGCTGTTCAACCGGCTCGCGGTGCTGCGCTACCACCGGGCGGACGCGCACGCCGAATCCTGGCGCGCGGCCGGGCTGACCGCGGCCGGGATCGTCGCCCTGAGGGACGGACCGCTGCGGGACACGATCGAGGCGGACACGAACCGGCGGGCCGCCGCGCCGTACGAGGCCATGACGGCCGCCGACCGCCAGGCCCTGTACGACGGCCTCCTGGGCCTCGTCTGAGGCTGCCCTCGGTTACAGCGCAGCCAGGAGGCGGCCCACCTGGGTGCGGTCGTTGACGCCCAGTTTCTCGTAGGCCGCCTGGAGATGGTTGGCCGCCGTCCGGGTGGACAGCGTCAGCCGGTCGGCGATCTGCCGGTTCGTCAGCCCGGCCGCCGCCAGCTTGACGATCTCCCGCTGGCGCGGCGTGAGCTCCGGCGTGGCCAGCTCGACCAGCGCGGGCGTCGAGACCCCCGGGCACCGCCTGGCCAGCGCCCACGCCCTGGTCTGCGCCCCCTTGGCCAGCGTGCCCCGGCCGTCCCGGCGGTGGGCCGCCGACTCCTGGGCGAGGGCCTCGGCGGCGTACAGGATCAGGCCGAGCCGCTCGAACTCGGCGGCGACGTCCCGCAGCTCGGCGGGGTCGCCGGCGGCCCGCGCGTGCCGGGCGAACAGCCCGGCCAGCGGTCCGTCCACGCGTTCGGCGAGCGCGGCCAACCGCCGGGCCGCCAGGGCGGGCGCGCCGAGCCGCACCAGGTCGTGCAGCGCGAACATCAGCTGCCCGAACTGCTCGTGCTGCTCGGCCAGCCCGGCGGCCGACAGGCACAGGCTCACCGCCTCGTCCAGGTCGCCCGCCGAGGCCGCCACCCAGACCGCCGCCTGGAGCACCGGCTGCCGGGTGAACGCCCACCGCGAGGCTGACTCCTCGGCCTCGGCCAGCACGGCCCGAGCCGCCGCCGTCTCCCCCAGCAACGCCCGCGCATGAGCCAGCTCGGCCAGGCACCGCCCCCGGTACGGCGTCCGCGCCGGCAGCCGGGCCGCGTCCTCCCTGGCCCAGCGGGCCGCGCCGGCCGCGTCGCCGCGCAGTCTGCCGACCATCGCCCGGTACGCCCCGAACCCCGACACCGCCGGTTCGGCCGCCGCCGGCTCCATGCCCTCCGCGGCCGTCCGCTCGGCCTCGTCCAGCCGGGCGGAGAACACCTGGGCGGCGCAGCGCGCGTCCAGCAGGGTCGGCAGCGCGTGCGGGGCGTCGTCGTCCCAGTCGTCCATGGTCGTGAGCGCCCGCTCGACCACGGCGAGCGCACGTACCGCACGGCCCGAGTAGGCGTCGATCCACGCCTCCAGCCCGGTCGCGTGCGCCGCGCCGCGCACGGTCATCGGCTCGCACGCGCGCGCCCGCGCCAGCGACCCGGCGGCCCCGGTCAGCCGCCCGGCGAAGAAGTCGGCGACGCCCCGGTAGATGTGCGCCTCCTGCCGCCAGGCCGGATCGGTCAGCGCCTCGGCCGCCAGGTCGAGCACCCGGCACGCCTCGGCGTCCGCGCCCGCCCAGGCGAGGTTCATGCCCAGGCTGAAGGCGTGCTGCGCGCGCTCGCCCTCGGTGACGGCGTTCCTGGCCGCCTGCCGCAGCGCCGTCAGAGCGGCGTCCGGGTCGCCCAGCACCATCAGCACCTGGCCGAGCAGCGCGACGGCCGCCACGCCCGCGCCCGCCTCGATCGCGGCCCTGGCCAGCCGGGCCGCCAGCCGTGGGTCACGCCTGGCCCAGGCCAGGTCCGCGGCCGACAACAACATCTCGGGCGCGGCGGCCGACCCGCTGTCCAGCCGCCAGACGGCCGCGCGCAGTTCGTCCTCGCGTCGCCGCAGGCCGCTGGCCTCCAGGGCCTCGGCCAGCGTCCGCAGCCGCCGCCTGGCCCGTAACGTGCCGCAGTCGCCGCGGACCACCTCGCCGTACAGGGGGTGGCCGAGGCGTACCTGCTCGCGCCTGCCGTCGCCGGCGACGGCGACCAGGCCGCGGGCCTCGACCCGCTCGACCGCGCGTGACGAGGTCAGCGTGACCAGCAGCTCGGCGCCCACCGGCTCACCGAACGCCACCAGCTCCAGCACCTCCCGCTCGTCCTGGTCCAGGTGGCCGATGCGGGCGCCGACCAGCTCGCGCAGCCGGGTCGTCATCGACAGCTCGCCCCGCCAGCGCCACTCGCCGCCGCTCTCGGCCAGGCAGCCGGACGTCCGCCCGGCGTGCACGACCTCGCGCAGGTAGAGCACGTTCCCGCCGGTGACGTCCGCCAGACGCCGTACGGTCCCCGCCGCCACCTCGCCGCCGAGCGCGCCCGCCAGCACCTGGCCGACCTCGTCCTGGCCGAGCGGCGGCAGCTCGATCCTGGTCAGCAGCTCGTCCTTCCACAGCGCGACCACCGGCGCGGGCAGCGGGCCGCCCGTCCGCACCGTGACCAGCACCCTGGCCTCCCCACCTGCCGCCAGGTGGTGCACCAGCGCGGCCGAGGCCGCGTCGAGCCGGTGGGCGTCGTCCACGCTCACCAGCAGTTCTCCTTCTCCCCTGCCTCCCCTGCGCAGGTGCCGCGCGGCCCAGCGCAGCAGGTTCTCGCCACCGTGCGGCGGACCCGTCAGTACGTGGGCGAACGCCCCGAACGGGATCATCGACGCGGTCTCCGTGCCCAGCACGCGCACGACCTCGTACCCGTCGAGCCCGGCCAGCGCCTGCGCGGCCAGCCTGCTCTTGCCGACGCCCGCCTCACCGGCGATCATCACGCCGGCTCCCGACCGCAGCGCCTCGCGCACGGTCGCGATCGATCCCCCTCGCCCGACGAACGGCCATCCGCTCCCCAGCTGCTCGCTCATCGTGCCTCCTCTCACCACAGATGGTGGCGAGCCGAGGTTCGCGCGAGGTTCAGGCGGGATCGCGGTTCAGGCCGGCCGCGTTCAGCAGCAGGGTGATCACGGCGTCGGCACCGCTGAACGGCACCGGCTCGCCCCCCACCTCTTCGAGCAGCCCGCGGAGCTGGCCGCCGGATTGCTCGGGCTCGACCAGCCGTACGATGACCGTCCTCATCGGAGCACCATCTCCCCGGACGGTTCAGGTCTGGTTCAGGTGGGGTAGGGCGCGGGCTCGACCTCCAGCTCGCGCATGCGCTCGGCGTACAGGTGGTAGCGCCTGCGGGCGTCGCCGCGCCGTCCCGCCAGGTCGAGCACGCGTACCAGGCCCAGGTGGGCGCGTTCGTCGTAGCCGTCGCGCTCCAGCAGGCGCAGCCAGTGGCGGGCGGCCTCGTCGTAGCGCCGCTCGCGGGTGCGCGCCGCGGCCAGCCTGGCGGCGGCCTGCACGTAGGCCAGCCTCGCCTGTTCGCGCAGGCCCACGGCCCAGTCGGCGTAGGGGTCCTCCTCGCAGAACTCGCCGCCGTACGCGCTCTCGGCCGCCGTCCACAGCTCCAGCGCCTCGGCCGTCCGGCCGGTCTGCTCCAGCCGTACGGCTCCGGCCGCCAGGTCGAGGAAGCGCTCCACGTCGACGTCGGCGTGCGCCAGGTCCAGGCGCAGCGCGCCCTCCTCGGAGACCACCAGGTCGTCGGCGGGCCGCTCGTGGGCCGGGTCGAGCACCGCGCGCAGCGTGGAGACCATGACGTTGAGCCGCCGCAGCCCGACCGTGTCGTCCGCCTGGCCGGGCCAGAGGATCTCCACGAGCCGTTCCCTGCTGATCGCGCCGCCCCGGCGGCTGACCAGGATCTTCAGCAGGTCGCGGGCCTTGCGCGACTGCCAGGCCGTACGCGGGACCGGCACCGCGCCGCGCAGCACCCGGAACGTTCCCATGGTCTCGATCACCACCGTCGCCCCCGGCACGGGCGCCGCGCGGGCGATCAGTCCGTCGATCCGGTCGTCGAGCGCCCGGCAGCCGATCGCGTGCATCCGCTCGCGCACGCGTACGGCCACCTCGCCCCCGCTCACCGGGTCGGCCAGGGCCGCCCGCACCAGCTCGGCCCTGGCCCGCCCGATCGGGTCGCCGAGCGCCGCCCACCTGCGCACCGCCTCGTCGGCCTGCGCCGGATCGCCGTCGAGCCGGGCGCGCAGCTCGCAGATCACGGCCTGGGCCGCGTGGTCCCTGCGCTCCACGGCGACCGGCTCGGTCTCGTCGAGCAGCCGGACGGCCTCCTCACGGCGTCCGGCGGCCACGGCCACGTGCGCCGCCGCCACCCGCGCGGTGACCCCGGCGATGCCACCGGCGTGCACGAGCGCCTGCTCGGCCACCTTGGCGGCCTCCTCGGGTTCGTCCTCGGCGAGCAGCTCGGCCAGCGCGTTGAGCGCATTTGAGCGGGTCTGCACCTCGCCCAGCGGGCCGGTCTCGGCGATCACCCGGCGGTAGACGGCGGCCGCTTGGCCGCGGTCGCCGCGCAGGCCGTGGATCTCGCCCAGCCTGACCAGCCCGACGCTGACCAGCCGGGAACCCATCGCCTCCCACCTGGCCACCGCGTCGGCGGCGTCGATCGCCGACTCCTCCAGCCGGCCGAGCCCGACCAGCGCCTTGGCCCGGTTCGCCACGTTGAGCGCGGCGTACGGCGCGAACGACACCAGGTCGCACAGCCGGCCGGCGGCCTCCGTCTCGGCCAGCGCCTCGGCGTAGGCGCCCTCGTCGAGATGGCGGGAGGCCCGGTTGGCCCGGATCCTGATGAGCTGGACGATGTCGCCGGCGCGTTCGGCGTACTCCAGGGCGCGCAGGTAGTAGGCGTCGTTGGCGCGGCGGTCGCCGTCGAGCGCGGCCAGCATGGCCAGCACCGTGTTGGCCATCGCCAGCGCGCCCGGGTCGCCGAGGCCGCCGGCCTGCTCCAGCGCCTGGTCGGCCAGCTCGGCACAGCCCGCCCGGTCGCCCTTCAGCCACAGCACCGAGGCCATGGAGGCGGCGCACATGGCGGCGTCGGCGGGCGGCGAGCCGTACGCGTGGCCTTTGGCGTACATGGCCATGGCGGCGTCGAGGTCGCCGCGCAGGTGGTCGATGAAGCCGAGCCGCCTGGCCACGAACGCGTCGAAGGCGGGGCTGCCCGCCACCCGGGCCAGCAGGTCGTGGGCGCGGGTCCAGTGGCCGCGGTTCTGCTCGGCGATGCCGGCCAGCCTGAGCATCGGCGGGGAGCTCCTGGCCTGCTCGGGCAGCAGGTCGAGCGCCGCGATCACGTCACCGCGTTCGGCCAGGCGGGGGCCGTGGGAGTTGAGCAACGACGCGGCGAGCTCGGGGTGGGCGGTCGCGACCGCTGCGCGCAGGGCCAGCTCGGGCTGGTCGTGCTCGACGTACCAGCGGGCGGCGACCGCGGCCACGTCGTGGGCCTCGTGCCGGTCGAGCGGGGCGTGCCTGGCCAGGACGTGCCTGCTGGTGGCGGTCAGCCGGTGGCCGTCCTGGTCGGCCTCGATGAACAGGCCGCGGCTGGTCAGGGCCGCGAGCGTGTCGGGCGGTGCGCCGAGCGTGGCGGACAGACCGGCGGTCAGCACCGGCAGGACGGTCGCCGCGCGCAGCAGCTCGCGCATGCCCTGCGGCAGGTCCTTGAACGCGGCGAGCGTCAGGTGTCCGAGCGTGGCCGAGCCGGCGGTCAGGCTCGCCGCGGTGCGCGGCCAGCCCGCCGGCTCCTCGCGGGCCAGCGTGTCGAGGGCGGCCTGGACGGCGGCGGGCCAGCCCGCGCAGGCCTCGTGCACCCTGGCGGCGATGCCCGCGCCCTGCTCGCCCAGCCGCTCGCGGGCCCAGGCGGCGGTCTCGGACGGGGTGAGCGCGAGGTCGGTGGCGTCGAGGTCGAGCACCTCGTGGTCCTGGCGCAGCCGGGCCGTCGGGAACGGCAGCGGCGCCCGCGAGGCGGTGACCAGGTGGAGGTGCCGGGGCGCGGCGCGGACCAGCGTCTCGACGTAACGCACCGAGCCGGGCGCGCCGGTGATCGCGTCGACGCCGTCGAAGACCAGCGCGAGCCCTCTGGTCAGCCGCCGGGCCAGTGCCTCGGCCAGCGCGCCCGCCAGCGCGGCGGCCCTGGACAGCTCGTCGGCGCCGGGCCCGAGCGGCGCGCCGGCCGCGGCCAGCAGCTCTGGGGGCAGCCCCGGGACGGCCTCGGCCAGCGCCGACGCCACCGAGCCCGCCAGCGTCGGCAGGTCGCGGTCGGCGGGCCCGAGCAGGTGCAGCACCGCGCCGACGGCGTGGCTCCAACCGGCGAGCGCGATCGACTTCCCGTAGCCTGTAGAGGCCACGAGCGTGGTGAGCCTGTGCGTAAGCGCCCCGTCGAGCCGCCGGTCGAGGGCGGGACGGGGTTGCACCCACCCGCGTTCCACCCCCGCATGCTACGCCCGGGTTCGCGAAGGACTCCAGAGTTCGCAAAGTGCCACCTCCCGGTAACTGGCCGGTTGGCGCACTATGGTCGTACTTCATTTCCAGGAGGCACCGTGGAACAGGATCTGCCTGGCGGTGTGAGGCTGATCGTGGGGGTGGACGAGTCCCCGGCCTCGCGCTGGGCACTCGCCTGGGCCATCGGCGCGGCCAGGCTGCACCGGATGGCTCTGGTGGCCGTTCACGTCAGTCGCGCGCCCGTCCATCCCTTCCCCGAGGCGCTGCCCGTGCAGCACGCGATCCGTCAGGGCGAGGAGACCCGCTGCGCGGAGGTGATCACGGGCGTGTTCGAGGACGTCGCCGGCGGCATGCCCGACGACCTGCGCGTGGCGACGGTCAGCAAGGTCGGCGACCCCGGCTACCATCTCGTCGACCTGGCCCGCGAGGGCGACCTGCTGGTGCTCGGCCGGGGCAGGCGCAGGCTGCTGAGCCGGATCCTGCTGCCCTCCACCAGCATGTACTGCGCCCGCCACGCCAAGACGACCGTCGTCATCGTGCAGCAGCCGTCGCCGCCGGACGATCCGGAGCTGTCGGGGGAGCGGGCGCGGCGGTTCTGGAGCCGCCGGCACTACTGACGGCGTCCGGCTCTACGGGCCGGTCAGGCTGTCGGTGAGCAGGCGCAGGCCCGGCCCGATGTCGTGCGGGCCGATCGCGCCGTAGCCCAGGACCAGGCCCCGCTGCGCCGGGCTCTCGCCGCAGTACGCGTCGAGCTGCTCGCCGGCCACGTCCGGCGCGGGACGCAGCGACACGCCCGGGGCCAGCCGGGCGCACACGTGCAACCCCGCCGCGGACGGGATCAGCCGCAGCCGATCGTCCCCGGCCAGCGTCCTGGTGACCAGGTCGTGCCGGGCGGCGTACACGCGGGTCGCCTTCCTGATGTGCCTGGCCAGCAGGCCCTCGTCGATGAAGCGGGCCAGCGCGGCCTGCGTGGGCACGTCGCCGTGCCAGTCGGAGAGCTGCCGCGCGGCGCGCAGGGCCGGGCCGAGCGAGGCGGGGGCGACGAGGAAGCCGAGCCTGAGCATGGGGAGCAGGGTCTTGGAGAACGAGCCCACGTAGATGACCCGGCCCGCCCGGTCGAGGCTCTGGAGGGGTTCCAGCGGACGTTCGCCGAAGCGGAACTCGCTGTCGTAGTCGTCCTCGATCACGACGGCGGCGCGGCGTTCCGCCCAGGCGAGCAGGGCGGCGCGGCGGGCCAGCGACATGGGCGTGCCCAGCGGGAACTGGTGCGAGGGCGTGACGTAGACGAGGCTCGCCGAGCGGGGGATGGCCGACACGTCCAGGCCCTCGGCGTCCACGGGCACGCCGACCACGCGGGCACCGAGCGAGCCGAACAGGCGGCGGGCGGGCGGGTAGCCGGGCTCCTCGACGGCGACGGTCGTGCCGGGCTCGATCAGCACGCGTCCGACGAGGTCGAGGGCCTGCTGCGCGCCGTTGGTGATCAGGACGTCGTCGGGCCCCGCATGAACCGACCGACTGATGCCGATATGCCGGGAAATAGCCTCACGTAGAGGCTCATAGCCGGACGGATCGGCGTACGTCGCCAGGCCCACCCGCAGCTCCCCGGCCACCAGCCTGCGCCAGGTCTCCATCGGGAACAGCCGCGCGTCCGGCACGCCGACGCGGAAGTCGTACCGGGCGGGCGGCTCCTGGACGGGCGCGCCGAGCTCCCGCCAGAACGCGCGCGGCCTGACCACCCCCTTGGGCGCGGCCCGCCCGCGCACCGGCTCGGCCGACACGAACGTGCCCGCCCCCGCCCGGCCGATCAGGAAGCCGTCGGCCACCAGCCGGTCGTAGGCCACCCCCACCGTGTTCCTGGAGATCTCCAGCCGGCGGGCCAGCTCCCTGGTCGGCGGCAGCCGCTCGCCCGAGCGCAGCCGCCCGTCGAGGATGGCGTCGAGCAGTTGCCGGTAGACCTGTGCGGCCAGGTCACCGCGCCCTTGGAGGCTGATGTGAACGTCCAATTTGGCCCAATCAACTTGGCGGAAATTGGAGCTTATATCGGGACAAGAGGGCGGCCAAAATGAGCACATGACCGAACGCATGGAACTCGGGAAGTTCGCCGGCGAGGCCTACAAGGCGATGGCCGGCCTGGACAGATTCGTGGCCCAGAGCACCCTCCCCAAGCCCCTCCTCGAACTCGTACGGCTGCGCGCCAGCCAGATCAACGGCTGCGTCTACTGCGTGGACATGCACAGCTCCGACGCCAAGCAGGCGGGGGAGAGCGACGCCAGGCTGCACGCCGTGGCCGTCTGGCGCGAGGCCCCCTTCTTCACCCCTGAGGAACGCGCCGCCCTGGCCTTCACCGAGGCCGCCACCCGCCTGTCCACCGACGACGTCACCGACGAGGTCTGGGCCCAGGCCGCCGCGCACTTCGACGAGCAGCAACTGGCCGCGCTGACCGTGGCCGTCGCCACCATCAACGCCTGGAACCGGATGGGCGTCGCCACCCGTATGACCCCGGAGTCGTACAAGTCATGAGACGCGAGCGCGTCCTCGCCGCCGCGCAGCTCGCCAACTCCATCGGCGACGGTGCCTACCTGGTCACCTCGGCGCTCTACTTCGCCAAGGTCGTGGGCCTGTCGGCCACCGAGATCGGCCTCGGCCTCACCCTGGGCTGGGCGGTCGGCTCGGTGGCGGGGGTGCCCCTCGGGCACCTGGCCGACCGGCGCGGGCCGCGCGGCGTGGCGGTGCTGCTCGCGCTCACCACCGCGGTGGCGGCCGGCTCGTTCGTGTTCGTCCACTCGTTCGTGCTGTTCGTGCTGGTCGCCTGCCTGTACGGGACCGCGCAGACCGGCCTGTCGGCGGCCCGCCAGGCCCTGCTGGCCGGGCTGATCGAGCCGGCTCGCCGCACGGTCGTGCGGGCGGTGCTGCAGTCCACGCTCAACGGCGGCATGGCCGTCGGGGCCGCGCTGGGCGGCGTCGCGCTGACCGTCGGCACCCGTGCCGGATACACCGCGGTGTTCGCGCTGGACGCCCTGAGCTTCCTGGTGGCCGCGCTGGTCCTGCGCGCGCTGCCCGCCGTGCGGCCCGCGCCAGCCGCGCCGGGGCCGCGGCTGGCCGTGCTCAGGGACCGGCCGTACGCGCTGGTCACGCTGATCAACGCGGTCATGCTGTTCTACATGCCGCTGCTCAGCCTCGTGGTGCCGCTGTGGATCGCGCAGCGCACGTCCGCGCCCACGTGGATGGTCTCGGTGCTGCTCGTGCTCAACACCGGCAGCGTGCTGCTCTTCCAGGTACGCGTGGCCCGCCGGGTGCGCGATTTGCGGGACGCCTCCTCGGCCGTCCGCAGGGCCGGGTTCGTGATGTTCGCCGCGTGCGCGGTGTTCGCCCTCAGCCCGTACGGCTGGATCTTCCTGATCGCGGCGGCCGGCCTGCAGGTGGCCGGGGAGATGCTCCTGGCCGCGGGGGCCTGGGAGATCGGGTTCGGATTGGCCCCCGACGACCGGCAGGGCCATTACCAGGGCTTCTTCGGCACCGGCACGGCCGTGGCGAGGATGCTCGGCCCGGTCGTGCTCACCGCGCTCGTGCTCGACGGGGGAACCGTGGGCTGGCTGCTGCTGGGCCTGGCGTTCATGACGGCCGGCGCCACGATGGCACCGGCCGTCAGATGGGCCCAGCGATCACTTGAACCGGCGTAGCCGCAGGCTGTTGCTCACCACGAAGACGCTGGAGAAGGCCATCGCGGCCCCCGCGATCATCGGGTTGAGCAGGCCGAGAGCGGCCAGCGGCAGGGCGGCCACGTTGTAGGCGAAGGCCCAGAACAGGTTGCCCTTGATCGTGCCGAGCGTCCGGCGGGAGAGCCTGATCGCGTCGGCGGCCACCAGCAGGTCGCCCCTGACCAGGGTCAGGTCGGAGGCCTCGATCGCGGCGTCCGTGCCGGTGCCCATGGCCAGGCCCAGGTCGGCCTGGGCGAGCGCGGCCGCGTCGTTGACGCCGTCGCCGACCATCGCCACGACCTTGCCCTCGCCCTGCAGCCGCTTGACCACGTCGACCTTGTCGGCGGGCAGCACCTCGGCGATCACCTCGTCGATGCCGACCTCGTCCGCGACCTGCCGGGCGACGGCCTCGTTGTCACCGGTCAGCAGGACCGGGGTGAGGCCCAGAGTCCGCAGCCTGGCGATGGCCTCCGCGCTCGTCTCCTTGACCACGTCGGACACCACCAGCAGCGCCCTGGCCTTGCCGTCCCAGCCGGCGGCGACCACCGTGCGGCCCTTGGCCTGCTCCTCCTCCAGGGTGGCGGCCAGGTCGGCGGGCAGGTGCTGCGACCATTCGGCCAGCAGCCTCGGGCGGCCGACCAGGACCGCGTGGCCGTCCACGATGCCCTGCACGCCGAGGCCCTCGACGTTCGCGAAGTCCTCCACGGTCGCGTCGGACTTCGCCTCCCTGGCGATGGCCTGGGCGATCGGGTGCTCGGAGGCGTGCTCGATGGCGCCGGCCAGCCGCAGCACCTCCTCGCGGCTCTCGCCCTCGGCCAGGTGCACGTCGACCAGCGTCATCTTGCCCTCGGTGACCGTGCCGGTCTTGTCCAGGACGATGGTGTCGATGCGGCGGGTGGACTCCAGCACCTCGGGGCCCTTGATCAGGATGCCGAGCTGGGCGCCCCTGCCGGTGCCGACCAGCAGCGCCGTCGGGGTGGCCAGACCGAGCGCGCACGGGCAGGCGATGATCAGCACGGCCACCGCCGCGGTGAACGCGGCCCCCGCGCCGTTGCCGGTGCCGAGCCAGAAGCCCAGCGTGCCGAGGGCCAGCGCGATCACGATCGGGACGAAGATGCCCGAGACGCGGTCGGCCAGCCGCTGCACGTCGGCCTTGCCCGTCTGGGCCTCCTCCACCAGCTTGGCCATCTGGGCGAGCTGCGTGTCCGCGCCGACCCGGGTGGCCCGCACGACCAGCCGGCCGCCCGCGTTGACCGTCGCGCCGGTGACCGCGTCGCCGGGCCGCACCTCGACGGGCACGGACTCGCCGGTCAGCATCGAGGCGTCCACCGCGGAGGTGCCCTCCTCGATCACGCCGTCGGTGGCGACCTTCTCACCCGGCCGCACGATGAAGGTGTCGCCCGACTTGAGCTGCTCGACCGGCACCCGCCGCCCGTCGGCCAGCTCGACGTCCTTGGCGCCCAGCTCCATCAGGGCCCGCAGCGCGGCCCCCGCCCGCCGCTTGGAACGCGACTCGAAGTAGCGCCCGGCCAGGATGAACGCCGTGACCCCCGCCGCGGCCTCCAGGTAGATGTTGCCCGAGCCGTCGGTGCGCTCGATGGTCAGCTCGAACGGGTGCGTCATGCCCGGCGTGCCCGCCGTGCCGAAGAACAGCGCCCACAACGACCAGCCGAGCGCGGCCAGCGTGCCGATGGAGATCAGCGTGTCCATCGTCGCGGCGCCGTGGCGCAGGTTCGTCCAGGCGGCCTTGTGGAAGGGCCAGCCGGCGTAGACTACGACCGGCGCGGCCAGCACCAGCGACAACCACTGCCAATTCGTGAACTGCAACGCCGGGACCATCGCCATCGCGATCACCGGCACGCTCAGCGTGACGGCGGCGATCAGCCGGTCGCGCAGCGGCCGCAGCTCGTCGGCGGGCTCGGCCTGCTCCTCCTGCCCCTTCCGCTCCTTGGCGACCGGGAGCGCGGCGGTGTACCCGGCCTTCTCGACCTCGCTGATCAGCGACTGGGGGTCGAGCCCGTCGGGAAAGGTGACCTTCGCCTTCTCCGTCGCGTAGTTGACCGTCGCGGTCACGCCGTCGAGCTTGTTCAGCTTGCGCTCGATGCGGTTGGCGCAGGACGCGCACGTCATTCCGCCGATCGTGAGCTCGACGGCCTTTTCCTCGGTGAGGGAAGACATCATCTCTCCTTTCCCAGCGTCTCAGCGTCTCAGTGGCCGTGGGGGGCCGACGGCTCCGCGGCGTCCGCGTCGCCCTGCGTGGCGCGGACGGTGAAGTCCGCGGTACGGACCTCGTCCCCGTGCTTGAAGTCGAGGAACAGGCGGTAGTCGCCGACGCTCGGCACCTCGGCGTAGAAGGTGATCTGCGGCCCGGCCTTCTCGCTCTGCTCGGGGTGCACGTGCAGGTAGGCCAGGTCACCGGCGCGGAGGGCGACCAGGTGACCGTACGCGCCCAGGTAGGGCTGCAGGTCGGTGACCGGCTTGCCGTCCTTGTTCACCGTGAGGGTGAGCTTGCTCGCCCGCCCGGGGACCAGGTCTCCGTCGAGGCTCACAGTGTAGTCGCCGACCTTCGAGGAGCGGCTCGCCTCGGGCAGCGGCTTCGGCCGGTAGTCGCCGGCGGCCTGGACGTCGGCGCCGAGCGTCAGCTTCTCGCCGCCCGTCGGGGCGAAGTCGGCGAAGGCCCGGTACGCCCCCGCCTCCGGCAACGTCAGCCCGACCGACCAGATGCCGTCGGGGGTCATCTCCGGATGAAGGTGGAGGAACGTGGTCAGATCGCGGGAGACCACGATGAAGTGCAGCTTCTTGTCGTGCTCGACCTGGTAGTCGGTCACCGGCCGGCCGTTCGGCCCGGTCACCGTGAAGCGGAAGTCAGTGGCCTTCCCGGTCTCGACCGGGGTCAGCGGGTTGAGGGTGTATCCGTTCTGCGACACTTGCAGCCCCCCAGGGGTATCGCTGGACGCCTGCTTCGGCGCGTCGTTGCTCCGGCTCTCCGTCATGGCGGCGTGGTTCTCCTGCGGCGGCTCCTGGGACACCGGACCGACCGCCCGCCCCACGCCCAGGGCCCCGCCGAAGACGACGGCGAGCCCCAGGGCGTAGGAGCCGAGTTTGGCGGCCGTGTTCACGACTGCCCGACAAGTTCGTATCCGGCCTCTTCGACCGCGGCGGCGATCGAGGAGGACTCGATCTGGCTCTCGCTGGTCACGGTGAGCAGGCCGCTGGCCAGGTCGACCTCGACACCGGTGACGCCGGCCACGCCGCCGACCTCCTCCTTCACCGAGCTCACGCAGTGGCCGCAGGTCATGCCCTTGACGGTGTAGGTGGCGGTGCTCATTACGGTCTCCTTCGGCGTTGTTCCGGTGCCTGTCGAATACACTCTAACACGGTACCCCCCTAGGGTATTTCGGAGGGGTGTGAGATTCAGCTCACTGTTCCGCGTACGGCCGGTTCGCGGATGAGCGCCGCGTCGGCGACGGCGGTCTGGAAACCGTCGGTGAGCCGGCCCTTCGAGGTGGCTGCGGGCCGTCATTACGGCCAGGTCGAGTGGTAGGTCGTGTGACGCCTCCCCTCGGCGACCAGGCTGGCCGGCAGCATGTTCGTGGTGAAGCCGCTGGTGAACCGCAGCCTCGTCACATCCGTGGCCTGGGGCGGCGAGTCCGGTCACGATCAGCCTCGCCGTGACGCCGACCATGGAGGTCATGAGGGCCACGGTCATGGGCACCTGCCTGGCGGTCCGCTGGACGACCAGGAACGGCGCGAACAGGACGACCCCGCCGACCCCGGCGATCCGGCTTCTGGCGACGATGGCATGGACGACCAGCCCGGCCGCGACCGAAACGGCTTTCACGAGGTCGCCGCCGCCGCACCTGTCGCCGCCGCCGCGCCTGCTGCCACGCCTGCCGCCACCGCGCCCTCGACGCATCACCGAGTAGCTGAGCCGGCCCTGGGGGTTCGTCATCCACATCCCGATCGGCCTGGCCACCCTGGCCGCGACCGGTCCGTTGCCTGGCCCGTCCTTCGAGGTGCACGCTGCGGGGCCGCCCGCGGGGGCCGCAACGCCGTACAGAGCCATGGCCTTGCCCGGCTCGCGGGGATTGTGGACGAAGAGCGTCATGAGCAGGGTCATCGCGGCGGGGGCGATGAGCGCCCCGCCGACGCCCTGCACCGCGCACCCGGCGATCTTTACCGAGGCCGTGCCGGCGATCACGGACCTCGCCGATCAGCGCCGCTCAGTCGGTGACGAACATCCTTCACGCCCCGAACAGGTCGGACAGCCGCCTGCCCACCCGCCGAAGACCACGACATAGGCGTTGAACACCCGTTGCAGCCCGTCGGCCGAGAAGTCGAGGTCCCGCGGCATTTCCGGCAGTTGTACGTGTCCAGGATCGCCGTGAGCTGGGCGGTATGACGCCCTTCGTTCTGTAATTACCCGAGGGGGGTATATCAGAAGGCGACGGAAACGTAACATACCCCCTGAGGTATGTCGAGCGCGCGGGACGTCAGGATATTTGGCATGATCGGGATGTTGTCCGAAGTGATTGGCAGGTTGCCCAGGACGGGATGGATAAAGGCCGGGGTCGAAGGGATGATCCAGGCCGGGCTGAAGGCTCGTTCTACGCACAAGCCACACATCAGGTTCGTGCGCGACACAAGGAGCGCAGCCATCCCTTGCTAGGCTGCATGTCAACCGTTGGGTCTCACCCCGGCAGGTGAGACCGTCGAAGAAGTGGGGTCACACCGTGAAGAAGCTGCTCGTTCTGGCGCTGATCGCCCTTGGGGGGTTGCTGATCTGGCGTAAGGTGCAGGCCGACCGCGCCGAGCTCGATCTCTGGACCGAGGCGACCGGCAGCGAGAACTAACCGACCGGCGAGGCGATGAGTGACGTCGTCCCCATCGAGCTGGCGTGCCTGGACCTGGCAGGCACCACAGTCGGTGACATCGCCATGGTCGAGCGCGCCTTCGCCGAGGCGATCGCCACCCAGGGCATAGTGCCCGGGACCGGAGCGTACGCGCGTGCCATGGTTCACGTGCACCGGTCCCGGGGCTGTCCCAAGATCGATGTCTTCCGGGGCATCTTCCCCGGCAACGAGGCCCAGGCCCAGGCGGCGAACCTGACGTTCGAGCGCTCCTACGAGGGTGCGCTGGAACGTGCCGGACTGGTGCCCGTCCCCGGAGTCGTGGAAGCGCTCGACAAGCTCCGCGGCACCGGGATCAAGCTCGCCCTGATCACCGGGTTCAGCCGTACGACGTTGAGCCGCGTGCTCGGCGTCCTCGGCTGGCACGACAAGGTCGACCTGGCCATCTCCCCGGAGGACGCCGGCGGCCGCGGACGCCCTTGGCCGGACATGGTCCTGCACGCCGTGCTGCGACTCGGCGTGCAGGACGTACGGCACGTGGCGGTCGTCGGCGACTCGGAGAGCGACATGCTCTGCGGACGCCGAGCCGGGGCGTCCGTGGTGGCGGGGGTGATGACCGGGGTGCACAGCCGGGAACGGCTGCTCAAGGGCGGAGCCACACACATCCTGGACTCGATCGCGGACTTTCCGGGCTTGGTACTGAGCGAGGACCTTGGGGCGACGCGGGTGGCTTCGTCGGCCCGGTAAGCTATCTTCGTCGAAGGGGCCTTAGCTCAGTTGGCAGAGCGCCTGCTTTGCAAGCAGGATGTCAGGAGTTCGAATCTCCTAGGCTCCACTCATACAAAAGCCCAGGTCATCGGCCTGGGCTTTTGATCTTTAGTGGGCCTTGTTCTGGGGCCGTGCCCGTTGCGTGCCCGATGTGCTGAGGGCCCCCCTTGCCAGCTCGTCGAGCTTGCGTGCCACCTCGCGTTGACGTTCGTCCGTGGAGTGCTGGTAGATGAGGGCGGCGCGGGTGCTGGAGTGGCCCATGCGGGCCATCAGTTCCCGGATGGAGGCGCCGGCGCTGGCGGCGAGAGTGTTGCCGGTGTGCCTGAGGTCGTGGAAGTGGATCTTTGGTAGGTCGGCGTCCTGGAGGGCCTTGACCCAGACGCGGCGGTTGAAGTTGGTGTTGCGGAGCGGGCCGTTGTCTGGGCCTACGAAGATCAGGCCCTCGTCACCGTCCACGGCGAAGTCCTTCACGTGGGCATTGAGCTCGTCGATGATCAGGTCCGGTATGGCGACGGTTCGCTTGCCCGCTGCTGATTTGGGGTCGGTGAAGGTGAGTCCCTTGCCGGTGATCTGGATGAGCTGGCGTTCCACCTTGACGGTTCCGGTGTCGAGGTCGAGGTCTCGCCGTTGGAGGCCGGTCAGCTCGCCCCAGCGGAGACTGGCGAACGTGCCGAGGAGGACCAGGGCGCGGTAGCGGGGCTCGATCACCTCGACGATTCGGTACACCTGGGCGACGGTGAGGACAGGTCTTTCGGGTGATTTCTCCTGGCCTGCGCCCTTGATCCGGCATGGGTTGCGCTTGATGAGCTGGTCGTCCACAGCTGTGGACAGGATCGCCTTCAGTAGTCGGTACGCCTTGGCGAGAGTCACTTCGCTGACGCCGTTGTCGAGCAGCTTCTTCCGCCATTGCCGGACATGCGGCTCCTTGATCTCGCTGAGCGGCTTGTCCCCGAAGGTGGGCTTGAGGTGCGTGCGGAGCAGGTAGCCGTACAGCTCGATCGTGCGCGGGCGTAGGTTGGGCCGTTCCTTGATCCAGTCGGTGGCGTACTTGCCGAAAGAAATCTTTCCGGCGTCCGGATTGATCCATTCGTCGTCGAGGATCTGGGCCTCGGTCCTGGTGAGCCAGACTTCCGCGTCGGTCTTGGTAGCGAACGTCTGCGGTGCCGGCCGGTCGATCCCGTCCGGACCCTGGTAGCGGGCCTGGTAGCGACCGGAAGGCAACTTGCGTACGCGCCCGAACCGCCGCTTGGCGGGCTTCCTCTTGCTCGAACGGCGAGGCTTCTCCTCCTGGGCGTTGGCCATCATGCAGCACTCCCACGCCGGGCGGTGACCGGCTCGACGAGTCCCGCCGAGATGAACGCCTCAAGGGCCGCCTCTGGGATGCGCACGTTGCGCCCGATGTGGACGAACGCGATGCGTCGCTCCTCGATCAAGCGGCGCGGGAAGCGGACTGAGGTGTTCAGGCGTTCGGCGGCTTCCTCGACGGTGAGAAGGCGGCCCCGAGCCCATTCGGGAAGGAGGCAGGTCGAGATGTCGGTCATGCGGCCCTCCCTTCGTCTTCGATTGCCGAAAGATCTTGTCCGCTGGCTCTGGCTTCGAGTTCGCGCAGGTGGCTGCGCCAGCGCTGGCGTTCGGCGACACTTCGCAGCAGTCGCAAGCCGACTGGGGCGAGGTCCGGGTCTCCCGGTCTGACCGGTCGCCAGACGTAGCGGTGCGGGTCGGTCGGCTCGTCGGCTTGGCCGAGGGCTTCCATGACCCAGGTGCGGCGGTCCTGCTTGTGTTCGGCGAGCGTCTTGTTCGACCACTTGCGGGAGACCAGGACGCGGCGTCCGGCGTAGCCGAGGTGTTCGGGCTTGTGGGCCTTGCTGCGGCACCGGCCCGGAGTCATGCCGGGCTTGGCTCCCTTGGGCTGGACGCCGTAGCGGAGCCAGTTCGGGCAGGTCGGTGAGCATGGCTCGTACCGCAGTGCCTCGACGAAGCGGGCGGTGTGGTGCCGCTGGGCTGGGTTGCCGAGACCTTCGCCGAGGCTCTTGGTCAGGTACTTGGACAGGTAGCGAATGCACTGATCGGCGTCCGGCGTGCCTGCGAGGACACCCTTGACGTCAACCTGGTCGCCGAAGCGGATCACATGCAGGGGCTCGGCGTTCTCGTCGGCGTCGAGCTGGTCGAGGGCCTGTTCCCAGGTGGGCAGTACCTCGCCGGTGCCGGGGTCGAGGTAGCCGGCCTCTTCCTCCCAGACGGGTAGGTGCTCGCCCTCGAAGCGCACCTCGTCTGCTTGAGGCCACCAGACCTGGTGGTAGGTGGCTGCGGCAATCTGCTTGATCTCGGCACGGGGTAGCGTGCCGCGGATCGCCATGTGGAGGTGCGGGGCCAGGCGCTTCTGTGGCTCCACCGTGGCGAAGTACTGCACGTCATAGCCCGCCACGCGGCGAAGATTCTGCACGAATCGATCGATCAGCTTGGAGAAGTGCAGGGCGTCGCGGGCGGCTCGCTGGTAGTCGTATGCCTCCGGATCGACCGGGACACCGTCGCGAACCTTCCCGTACGAAGGCAGGGTGAGGGTGACGAATAGGGAGGGCCGGTAGACCTTGCCGTCGCCGGCCTCGAAGGCGCGCCCAAGGGTGGTGCTGGCCATCTTGCGCTTGGGCAGGTTCGGAGCATCCTGTCGCCGTCTCGTCGAGCGGACGCGCTTGGGTGCCGTCCGGCCGACGACGTTGCCGCGCATGCCCGCCGCGTTGATCTCCTCGTCGAGGCCGGCGAGAACGGCGTCCCAGTCGCGGGTCTCCTCGCCTGCGAGTTCGGCCGTGTCTCGTCGTGCCTGCATATCGGCTCGGAACTCGACCAGCCAGCGCTGTTCCTCGGTAGCCGCGTCGGGACTGATGACAGGCTCTTCGGTGAGGTGCCAGCCTTCGCGGCACTGGGCCATCCGGAGTTGTCGGTTGCGCTTGGCGCAGGACGGACACTTGCTGTCCAGCGTCGCCCCGCACGGGACATCAATGACCTCGTCCTTGCCTGTGACCAGGTCGAGCCGCCGCAGGGCAACGGGACGGATGCAGACGCCGTGCAGCTTGGCGACCTCTTCGGCGACTTCGCGGGCGAGCGGTTGCGCCATCCGGATCTTCCGAGGAACCGAGCGGCGAGCCGCCTCTCCCCGGATCTCCGCCGGGTGCTGTGGACTGTTCAATGGGCCTCCTCTCCGTACGCGGTGACCATGTCGCGGATGTCCTCGTCGGAGACGTAGGCCGCGCGGACCCGCAGAGGGTCGGGCGAGGTCTCCAGACGGACGTAGCCAATGCCAGCGCCCACCTCCGGCCTGGGGGAGATCTGGTCGGCCAGTGCTCCCCTGTCACGAGCGCCGTCGCCGAGGACCATGTCCACCTGTTCCGACTCGTCCAGGCGCAGGGCGATCTTGTCCGGGAACAGGTTGCGGATGTTCATGACCTCCTTGCGGGGGTCCTGAAGCGCCGCGAGGACTCCGACGCCGACCGCGCGGCCTTGAGTGGTGAGCGTCGCCAGCGCTGCGGAGATGCGGCGTCGCAGCTCTTTGTCATGCTGGTAGGCGGTGAGGAACGCCACCTCGTCGACGACGACCAGGACGAACGGGTCGTCCACAGTGGGCGTGTGCGACCTGCGGTGACCGGCGAAGCGAGCGGCCCGGGACTGCATGACCTTGACGGCGTCGTCGAGCAGGTCTGCGCAGTCGCCGGGGTCAGCGGCGTACCTGGAGCCGAAGAGCGCGCGGCCGAAGGACAGCTCCATCAGCTTGGGGTCGAGCGCCCAGATCTCGACCAGACCAGCGCTGACGGCTGGGAGCAGCCCGCGGATCGCGGACCAGATGATCGACCCCTTGCCGGCCCCTGTCGCGCCGGCGACCAGGACGTGAGTGCCATGCACCTTGAGCAGCCACGGCTGCCCGTCCTCCTGCTTGCCGATCTCGATTGGTCCGACAGAGGCTGTCTCGTGAATCGGAACGGCAGGCAGGGGAGTGGCGAGCGGATCGTGTCGTGGAAAGGTGAGCTGTAGCCGGCCACCCTCTATGACTGAGATGCGGCAGGAACGCGCGCCGAACCCGCAGGCGAGGTTGTCCGTACGGTCGGCCCAGTCCTTGACCGCCTGGCCGGAGAGCATGCGGACTGTCACCAGGTCGGCCCATGAGGTGCAGGTGACCTTGCCCAGCTTGGGCAGGTAGTCGCGTCCTCGGATGTGCCTGCCGAGGCCGGAGACGATCATCACCGGTTGCCAGTGTCGCCGGTACACCGAGACCAGTCGCCACCAGGCGAGCAGTCGCCAGCCGATCCAGCGCATGAAGGTCGGCCGGTCGAGGATGCCCCAGCTGACGATCCCGACAAGTGCCGGGGTGACGAGGAGCAGTGCGGCCCGCCAGCCGTACAGCACCGACAGGGCGCACGGGACCGTGACGACCAGCACGGCAACCGGGTGCCGCCACACGGTGAGGACCAGGCTCACGACGGCGCGCCAGCCGAGGACGATGAAGGTGATGATCGCGGGCGTCTTGACGACGGCGGGCTTGAACACGACCGCTGTGTCCGGCGTGGTGGAAACGATGCGTGACGGCTCTTCGCCGGGCATCTTCTTGAACATTAGGCTGGAGTCCTTCCAAGCATGTGGAGTGTGTGGGAGATCAAGGGGCCGCCGGAAGTTGCTGCTTCCTGCGGCCCCGCCTTGCATGTCAGGCCACCGCTTCCGAGGAGCCCTCGGCCGGTGTGCCGAGGTGCAGTCGCTCGCAGTCGGCGAGGTAGCGAGCGGCGGCGTTGAAGATCTCACGAGCGACACGCAGGTCCTCGTCGGTGACGTGGCCGGCCCCGGTGGTGGAGATCGACACGTTGGCCTCCGTGGACGAGATCTCCAGGTATGGCCGCGACTTGCGAAGCACACCGGTGCGGACGTGCAGGTCGGCAGTGTGGAAGGCGACGCTGAGGCGCGGCGTGGCGTTCGGCTCCACCGACAGCGTTACGTAGGTGTAAGGGCGAAGAGCAGGCGTCATGCCGCCACCCCGCGCTTGTGGATGCGCTCCACGCACCTGGCGAAGTCCTGAGCCTGCCGGGCGAGCTTGCGCGCGAACTCGACGTCGGCCGCCGTGACCTTGTCAGTCGAGCCCGTGGTGACCTGTACCTGAACCAGTCCGAAGGCCAGAGCCAGGACAGGTGTCCGTAGCGGGTAGGCGTGGTTCTTCGCATCGGCGCCGGAGCCGGTGTTGAGGGTGATCACGCCTGTCGGGCGTGCCTGTACCCGCCGCCCCATTAGGCCGCGTCCTTCGTGGTGGCGGGCTTGCCCACCGGCCGGGGAGCCCGCATCTCACGGACTCGGATCGAGTAGGCGAGCCTTCCGTTGCCGTTGACGTACGGGGTGACCGTCATGTGGTCGAACTCGACCGGGGTGAACGGCAGCCCCGGCATCGCGGGCAGGGGAGCCGGCTGAACCGGGCTGAGGATCTTCACCGCCAGTGTCTTCTGTGCGGCCTTGAGCGACGGGTCCGCGTCCATGACCGAGACCTGCCAGACCAGCTCAGCGGTCTGCTTGTCACGGGCCTGCACGAACCGCCCATTCGTCGAAGCGTCGAAGTCCTTGACCGGCTCGACGTCTCCGACGATGTAGCAGCCGTACGGGAAGACCATGTCGAACGTCACGGGGATCGGTCCCTGAAGTGCCATCGTCCACCACCTCCTTCGTCTACCCCTCTAGACAGTTGCGATCGGCTCGCTTTGTGGAGCTGTCTAGGGGGCTATGCAGAGGACGATAGCCAGAGTCTCCCCCAACTGTCTAGGGGGGTAAACGCTAATGGACGTGTTTTCGGAATGGCGCTTGGAGAGCTGCGGCGAAATGGCCGAAATTACCGCGATGTCCATTGGTCTTGTGCTGGGATTATGCCTGCTGTGTCTTGCTCGGAGGCATCTCTCCGTAAATGACAGAAAAGTGCGCCATTAATGGTGCTTCGTGGGCCTAGCCGTAGTCAGCAGCAGGTCGTCGAGGACGCTGAACAAGCCTATGCAGAGGGGCGGCGGATCTTCGTCGCTCGGTTCAGCGCCCTTCTGGACAAGGCCTCCGAAGGGAGCAGTCTCCCCCGTGATCAGTTCGATCATCGAGGCGATCGAGGCTCAGGGGTGGCACCTGGAGCACATGGCCACCCGCGTCCTGGTGGCCGCCCTCAACCGCCACGACAACGTCACATGCCTATTCCGTCGCAGTGAATGAGACGTGAGCGGCGGTGGCGTCGTCGTAGGTCTTGCCGCGGGGCCAGCGTTCGCCGCGCGGATCTGAGTGCTCGGCGGCCCGGACTTGGGAGATGAGGTTCGCCGGCCCGTGCTGGTCGAGTGTGTCCAGGGCTTCGCGCCAGGTGGCCAGGTGGAAGCGGTCGACGAGGCGGGAGGCGCCGTCGCTGAGAAGGGCGGCTGCGCGTACCCGGTCGGCGGGCATGCTGCTGGTGAGGGCCTGGTCGGCGGCAAGAGGATCGGTGGCGGCCACCCAGAAACCGCCGTCACGGTTGCGGTAGGAGCGCAGGGTCTCGACGTAGCGTCGGTGGGCCCAGACGTGTGCGTCGCTGCCGGAGTCGAGGGCGTCCATCTCGGCCCGATAGCGGGCGCCTACCTGGGCTTCCCGGTCGTCGCAGATGACCGTCGGGTCCGGGGTGCCGATGACGTCCAGGACGAGGACGGAGTCGGCCAGAACGAGCCATTCGATCAGCTCGTTCCTGCGGCGGAGCATGACAACGGTGGCCGAAGGGGAACCGGGATGGTTCAGGTCACAGGTGTCGTCGTGGAGGGAGCTGACCGTCTTGATCGCTTCGGCCAGCAGTTCAGGCAGGGGACTGGCGGCTTGGCTGATCGAGGCGATGAGGGTGGATCCAAGAGTGCGGGAGTACCAGGCCACACCGTGCGAGCAGCCGGAGTCGGAGCCAGGCGGGGTGCCTGCGCCGTCGAGGAGTACGACGGCATCCGGCGTGGCGGCGACGAAGTCCTCGTTCGGCCGGCCTGGGGCTGCTTGGGTGGCGAAGGTGACCCGCACGGCTTACTCCTCTTCGTGCCGGTAGAGCGGGCTGGCCAACTCGGCTTTGATGGGCTCGCCGGTTGACGGGTCGTACTCGACGCTGACCACCGTGGAGAAGCGCTTGTCGCCGACCTGGCCCCACAGGGTGGCGATCTCGGTCTGGAGTAGCTGCACCACACCGAGCGAGCCTTGAGGGTGGATACCGGTGAAGATGAGTAGGTTGCCGTTGTTGTCCGGCCGTGCAAGCCGTCCGAGGTAGGCGTAGTCGACGGGCCGGGCGGGTTCGCTGTCGGACCCGGACCGATAGATCGTGTCGGTGCGGGTGTCATGCAGCGTCCACACGTCGTCCTTGACCCACTTCAGAACTGGGTCGGACTCGTACAGCGCCCCTGTGACAGGGGAGAGGCGAGGGCCGCAGAGAACCATGAGGTTCGGCCGGTTGAGGTTGAGTTCGCCGTTGAGGGGGACGTGTTCCAGCTCCATCGCCAGGTCGAAGCCGCGGACGAGGTCTTCAAGGCGCTTGGCTGCGGTGACGTCCTCCATCGCGACCACGGGACGGGCGTTGTTCGCCTCGCGCTTGAGAGGAATGGCCAGGGTGACGGTGCCCGTTCCGAGGAAGGCGCCCTCAGGGGCCGGCCCGGTGTGACGGATCTGGTGGATGCGTCCTCGGGTGAGCCCGGCTTCCTTGGCGATCTGCGCGTACGACAAGCCCTGGGCGTGGAGGTCCTGGATCACGCGGCGACGCAGCCGGGCCAGCTCGGTGACCTCTTGCTGTGCGGCATTGAGGCGTTCGGTCGCGACCCGCAGCAGTTGGAACGGGTCTTCGATCGCGGCAATGCGATCCACGTCGCTCGGCGGCACAGGTCCCCCCTTGATCACTGCACGTGAGTCTAGGCCCCTAGACGGTTTGCCGTCTATCCCCCTCGACAGAACGAAGTGTAGTGGTTCGCCGGTTTTAGAACTGACTGCACGAATCGCTGATCGCCGGTTAGGGACGCCTCTCGGGCTCATCGTGCCAGGCCCGTGAGCAGTGCGTGCCACATCGCGTGGGCTTGGGCGAGCCGCACTCGACGGGTCTCTGTCACGACCAGGTCTTCGCCTTGCGTGATGCGCCGGACGAAGCCCAACCCGCCGGCCTGGCACAACTCGTAGTAGACGCTCCGGCAGGCGCAAGTCCAGTCGGTGACGCGGCACGGTTCATCCCGCCGAGACGGATACCAGGTGAGCTTTGCGCAGGCGCCTTGTGGCACCGGTACGTGCGGTGACAGGCAGGGACTCATGAGCAGGAAGCCGTCTGAGGCTGGTACCGCAACACCGCCCAGACCGTCCGCCCACCGTCATCGCCCCAGACGCCCCAGTCGAGCGCCAGAGCGGAGACGAGCAGCAGGCCACGCCCGCCCTCCGCTCCCATGGACGGGCAGAAGACCGCTGGGGAAGATGGCCCTCCCTCGTCGAGGACGCCGAGCCAGAGCCGGTCCGGATGAGCTTGGACGGTGACCAGGAACCGCCCGCCGAAGCGTCCGCTCGCGGTGTGCCGTATCGCGTTCGTGGCCAGCTCACTGACGACAAGCTCTGCCTCGTCGATGGTCGGGGAGCCTTGCAGGAGCGCGGTGACGAAGCGCCGTGCTTCCGTGATGGATGGGGCGGAGCCGAGGAAGTAGCGGGAGAAGCGCCAGGCCGACATGAAGGAGCTCCGTCGTCTAGGGGGCTATACATCGGATGACGTCGGAGTATGAGCGACCCTAGAACTACCTCAAGCTATTCGACGCATAAATGCGTCACTTCTCAAGCCGCTTGACCAGCTCCCGGTAGTCATCGGCGATGGTTCGCAGTAGTTCGCGGAGTTCGTCCCCGTACACAGCCACGCCGGCGAACGCCTCGAACGTCTGGAGGTGAGCAGCCAGCTCCCCGGGATCGGTCAGCGTCATATCCCCGGTCAAGCTCTCCACCACGCTCACGGTCCGGTCATAGATTGTGAACCCATGCAGCGGAAACGCCGGCACCTGCACCGACCACGGCACAACCCCGAGCTTCACATGCGAGAGCGTGGACACCTGAGCCAACCGATCAAGCTGCGCCAGCATCAACGATGGCGGCCCCGGCCACGTCCGCACAGCCCCTTCGGTCAGCACAAACGAGAACTCCCGACCGGCATCGAAGAGCACGGCCTGAGCCTCGATCCGCACAGCCGCGGCCTTGGCGACATCGCTCTCCTCGACGCCACGCCCCACAGCGAGTGCCAACCGCGTGTACTCCGCCGTCTGTAAAACGGCAGGTATCAAAGCCGCCTGGAAGCACGCAAGTTGGTAGCTAGTCCTCAGGCGTGCAGCGTTCGCAGCCTCCCGGCCTGCGAGCCCACCCCTTAATTGGGCGACCTCTTCGCGAAGCCGAAGAAGAAGGGCATCAAGCTCAGCCCGCGCAGGACCGTCCAGGCCGAGTGCGCTTACCAGGCGCTCTACCGTCTCAGCCGTCGGAAGCAGCTGCCCGGTCTCAATCCGAGAGATCGTAGGCTGCGCGACCTGTGCTCGCACCGCAAGATCCTTACCCGTGAGACCGGCTTCTCGCCGCAGCCTCCGCAACAACTCACCCAGCGCCCTCAACCGATCCCGCCGCTCATTCACAGGTTGCGTTGTATCATCCGCCCGCCTCGTAGCGCCGCCACATGTGCGGATGGAACAAATATCGCCGCGGAATCAAGGACCCCGCCTGTGGCGGTCTTCTGCGGGTCGGATGGTTACTGGCCGCGCTGCGGCCCTCTAGTCGGTCGCGGCCAGCGCCGTCCACGCGTCCATGCACGAACCACCTTGACCATGGAACTGTCATAACTCACTGCGCCGTGGAGCCTTTCTAGCGCATAATTTGTGCATGCTCCGCTTTGCCATGTACCGGGCCCAGGCTGATTGTCAAGATCCTTTTCGATGCCTTGAGACGCTTGCAGAGGTGCTGGGGGACGACTTTGTGAGGATCTTGGCCCCCGCGGTGGAGCTGCAGGCCGAACTCATGAAGATAGATAGCAAGGATATCTTCAAGGGCGAAGCCGGTGGAGGCTCCGCCATCTATGGGCCACGCAGAATCACGTGCGGGGAACTCTTCTCTTACAAAGGTGAAGTCTTCGGCGTAACAGTGCGAGGAGAGAACCGACGCCAGGTGAAGCGAGATGCAGGAGGGAATGTCACAGGGAGTACTTATGAGACGGTTCATCATATCGCTCTAGCACATATTGATCCGAGTAGCACGCCCTCTGGGGCTAGCCAAAAATTTATGGAGGCTGCAAAGAGAGCCTTCGGCGCCAACTTCGAAAAATATTCGATTCTCTCGGAGAGGGCGCAGGAATTTCTTGAAGAACAGCATTCGTCTACAGTCGCGCCTACGGACGAGGAAGTCTCTGCGTCACACCTGCTCTCGGATAAGCTTGCACGGAAGATTGCCATAGATATAAAAAGCGCACCGGGGGGCGTACTTCTTTCGGATCTGCCTAAGAGAGTTGCCCCAAAGGAAAAGCCTAAAATCGCCCCAATGCAGCTCGAGCTCGTTAAGCACTCTCTAGTTGTGCGCGAATTTGTAGTTGTCTGCAATAAGGCAGGCACGCCGGTTATGCGTTTCCCTAGCAAGGAGGCACTCACTGCTATAAGTAACAACTTTGTAAGATGTTCATGCGGTAGCGACGTAGCGCAGGAGCGCGTCGAAGAAGCGCTTAGTGTGACGAGCGATGGTCGTTCTTTGCTAGATAAAAGCCACTGGATGAATGTCTACCTAATCAATGAGCTGATGCGCCTCGGTATCGGCGTTGAAGAGATATTCATCGAACAGCAGTCCGGTGAGGATGAAATGGACTGCATTGCAATAATCGGAGGCAATCTAGTCCTCTTCGAACTCAAGGACAAAGATTTCACGCTCGGGAATGCCTATTCTTTTGGGGCAAAGATTGGTATTCTTCGTCCCGACGTTTCCATCATCGTAACAACTGAAAAAGTGGCGGCCGATGCCAGGGATCACTTTGACCGTGCCCGGGCTGCACGACTTCAGTCTAGCTACAAGCGCGGCCGCTCATTTCGCGGCGAAGAAACTGCTTCCGAGCCTCTATATATCGAAGGGTTGAATAACCTTCATGCAGAGCTGAGTAAGCTTACAACCAAATTGTATCGGTCGGATGCAGAGCACTTTCTTGACACAGTGCTTCCCCTCGCGTCTATGGGCCCTAGCTAGCTCATGGGGAGATTGATCGATGCTCGGATAAACAAGAATTAGCCATTGGGCGCTCGGGGCTGATGGTCTGTCTGCACATGCACGGCCTCTCGCCTTATGTGCGGTCAGTATGAGAGCCCCACACCCCATACTGGGCTGAGGCTGTCGGACTTCGATGCCCGCCATGCGGGTCGGGATGATCGCCGCCATGGTCCTCCGATTTCGAGGGTCCCGGCGCTGGTTGACCACGGCTGAGGTGACAGCAGCGTTGACAGCAACCGTCCACCCGCGCCTGATCGCCGTAAGGATCAGCCAAGCAGGGTGATTGCTCCATCTGAAGGCGGACGATCCCGTCGCGCGAGGCTCTCTGAATATCTTGATGGTTGGAGCACTGCCGAATTACTCTCATAGTGATCAAGCGGCGGCGCGGCGCGCCGCCGTACCCCCGGCCCTCCGCCCGCCCGCCGTCCGGGCGTGCGGCCTGGGGGCCGGTCCCGACGGCGGCGGGACACCGGGCCGGGCACCGCGCGCCGGCCCCGCCATACCACCGAATGCACCGACCGGGGTTGCCACGCCGCCGCACAGATGCAGCCCTTACGATCGCCAGGCGATGGCCGATCGCCGTTTATGGTTGGGGGCGATCGACGATCCGGTGCTTCGTTCCTCAGCACCGGCTCACCGAGCAGCGGTTGTGCCAGGTCATTCTGCCGGGGGGCACGGGGAGCAATTCAAGACGTCGGCGAGCGTCGGGTCCATACCCTCTATACATAAGGCTATTGCTTCGGGATCATCTGGTTATGACTTGGGAGGCGTTCAGCACTACTGTTCTCCCCCTGTTGGGCGTGCTGCTGGGGACAGGGGGCACGCTCTTGGGCCAGTACCTAGCGACACGCGTTGACAACAAGCGCCTGGAGCATGACCAACTCACCGCCATGCGGGCTGAGCGGAAAGCGGCCATCCTGTCCTTTCTCGATGCGGCTCAGCGTATCGAACTGATCCTTGACAGCGGATCGATCCCCAAGAACCAGTCGGACAAGATAGCCACCCACGAAAATCTTCATAAGCTTTGGCTGTCCAAGAAAAGCATCGAACTTGTCTGCTCTTCTGAATTGGCGCAGAGTGCACATAGCTACACCCAAGTACTGCATGTCGCACTCAGAGATCCCGATCGCATTTCAGATTCGAATATTAGGCGGCAGTCACGCTACATGATGATGGAGTCCGCGAGAAGGGATCTCGGAATAACCGGGAATCCTCTTGTGCGCGACCTCCCTCCGGAGCAGCTCGGTAATGACTGAATGCTCCGCGTCCCCGCTAGGATCTGAACCCGTCGCTCGCTGGGGGAGGGCGACGAGCTTGAGGAGCAGACCATCGGGAACCTCACGTTCGAGAAGGCCTTTCGGGATAACGGCCTAGTCTATTTCCAGCAAGGCCGAGGGTGGTTGGGAGACCGCGCCTACGGCTATGTCTGGAGTCCTCATGTACAGCCGCGCGATGTTGAGCACGTGAAAGGCCCGTGGTACATGTACACGGATCTTTAGGACTGACCTTTCGGTTTAGAGATAGCCCGGGTTGCAGTTTGGGATGCAATACGCCGCCGCAGGCTGTTGGAGACCCTTAAGGTCCGGTCTTCTCCCTGTAGCTGCTACCGGCCTAGGCTTCATGCTCATGGCTCGTACTACTTCCAGCCCCCCGGTCGACATCACACAGATGTTCCCCGAGCTGAGCGCATACGCAAGGACAGCCGTTCGCCTCCACCCGCGGCCAGGCAAGCCGAGCATGCATGACAGCCACATCGGAGGACCACTGCTCTGGCCGTCCGACGAGCCATGGCCGGCGTGCGACCGAACGGTCCAGGTGCAGGCTGCGCCTTTCGGTCAACCTGGATGGTTGACGATGAAGAACCGTGACCCCGAGAGTCCGGTGCCCCTGGTGGGTGTCGCACAGTTCTACGCACGCGACATCCCTGAGATCCCCTTTCCCGGGGGGACCGATCTGCTCCAGGTGCTGTGGTGCCCCAACGAGCACGACTTGGAAGACACCGGACTTGCCCCTGCCCCATTACTGGTCTGGCGCCGCACTGCCGACCTCACGGATGTCCTCGCTGATCCGCCCATGCGCGATCACACCACACCGGACGGTCTGCTCGACACTCCGGCGGCTGACCTGAGCTATGAGGACTACCTGCCGCGCCCCTGTGTGCTGCACCCCGAACGAGTCACCGAATACCCCTATCCTGAAGAGCTCCCGGAGCAACTCCAGACAGCCCTGGACGCGTGGGACGAAGAGGCCGATTACTCCTACGGATACCTGCTGTCCATTGCGCCGGGCTGCAAGATCGGAGGGTGGGAGTCGTGGCACCTCACCGACATGTACGAGCTGCCCTGCAACATCTGCGGTACGGAAACCGAGCCGCTCCTCAAACTAGCCAGCAGCGAATGGGACGGCGAAAGCGGACGGCGATGGCGTCCACTGGAAGAACGCCACCTCGAACCGGGCATGCCCGAATACCTGGAGGCGTTGGAGCCGACCACACTCCAGCTTGGCCGCTACGCATCCCTCACCATCTTCCTCTGCCCCCGATCCGCTGACCACGGCTACCGCCTGACCATCCAGTAGCCGAAGAGGAACTCATGGGTCTCCAGCGAGGGGGCTCCGGCGCCGGGATGATCGCCGCGCAGGATGTCAGGACCGTAGCCGGTTGAGGTTAGCTCCAGCGCCCACCGTGCAATATACGTGCAATGATCATGGAGCTCACGGCGGCGAGACATGGTCATGCCGCAAGTGGAAGGCCGTCTCCCAGCCGCAATGGTCACGCGCTGTGAAGCTGTCGGCGGTTCGACGTCGTGCCCGTTGCGTGCCCGATGGGGCGGGCGACGAGGGGGAACAGCGGGGAGTCGCGGGGAGTGCGATCAGTACCGTGAGCTGCGTCTTCGCTGATAGGGCGTGATCGGCGTGCGTCTTTGCAAGCAGGATGTCAGGAGTTCGAATCTCCTAGGCTCCACCAGCCAAAACGCCGCTTCTCTGATCATGAGAAGCGGCGTTCGTGCCATTAACGTGCCATCGGCCTTTGGCGATCTTCTTTTGTTCGGCTTCTACGCGGGCGCTCTGGGCATCGGCGATTCTCTCGTCCGCGTCGCGGGTGGCGTGCTGGTAGATCAATGCCGCACGGTCGCTGTCGTGTCCCATGCGCGCCTTCAGGTCGGCCAGGCTTGCCCCTGACTGTGCCTGGTACGGCCAGCCGGTGCACTCGCTGTATTCGGGGCTCATCGGCCCGGCTCTCGAAAACTGGCGTACGAGGCGCTCGTGGATCGCCCATACCTGCTCGAAGTCTCGTGGCATCATGTCCAGGTTGCAGGCGGTGGCGAGGCCCATCTTGGCGTTGTAACGCTCGCTGAACTCAGCCGACGTCTCCGACGCATCGCGTTGGAGACGTCGGGGACTGCGTCGGTGACGGCCGAGCGGTCACCTGCGGCGATGCCGGCGATGAGCCGTGCCGTGAGCGGCCAGATGTCGGAGGTCTGGATGGCGAGGGCGGTGAAGTCACTGCCGGCGAGCTCGCCGCCGTCGATCTTGAAGGGTTCGCTCTGGAGTTTGTCGCGCAGGGCCAGAAGCCATGATCGTACGAAACCGATCCGGTCCCGGCAGAGGTCTTGCCGGGAGCGTCGCCGGGCACGGTGACCGTACTGGTGTGACCGCAGGTGTGGAGGTCGTGATTTACATCGCACCGTACGACTCCGCCCGAGGTCACTGCAGGTACGTCGAGGTCCGAGGTAGGCAAAAGCCCACCCAGAAGAGTCCGGGTGCCCTCACTGCTCGTAGATCACGAAATGCGTAGCATCTCCCGTCATGTACGAATCGGCGGCGCTGGCCGCGTTGCGAAGCTCTCCCGTGCGGTTCTGGTTCACGCGCTGGCCCTGGATGTCGCTGAAATATCTGGCGATCGGCGCCGCACTTTGCCTCGTGACCTTGTTGGCCTTCACCTTCATCGGCACCATTCCCTACTGGGTGCACTGGCTCGCCACCGCTGAGCGCCGCTGGGTGCGGCTGGCCGGGTTCCGGCCGATCCCCAGCCGCCCGCCGGGAGCCGGGCTCCCCGGCCTGCAGGAGCCGTTGCTGTGGCGTGAGATCGCGTTCGCGCTGGCGCACATGCTGATCGGCTGGGTCTCCTTCGTCGCCCTCTTGGCAGGGCCCGTCTTGGTCTTCGCGGCGATGGTGTCAGTGTTCGTGCTGGCGGGCGTGGATGTGCCGCTGATGCGGGAGCCCTCACAAGCGCCGTTGCTGGCGCTGGTGGGGCTGCTGATCGTGGTCGCCTCGCCGTACGTGGTGACGCTGGCGGCCTACGCGCAGGGAGCACTGGCCATGGCATTGCTTTCGCCCCGGGCCGAAGAACTGCAGGCGCAGGTGGCGTCGTTGGCCAGGGCCAACATCGCCGAGCTGGAACGATTCGAGGGCGAGCGGCAGCGGATCGAACGCGACCTGCACGACGGCACCCAGCAGCACCTGGCCACTTCGGCGATGCGCCTGGGCATGCTCGAACTGGAAGTACGAGAGATGCTCCCGCCAGGGCCGGAGCAGGACTCGGCGCTGGAGTCGCTGGAGGCGGTCAGGAGAGAGAACGAACTGGCGCTGGACACGTTGCGCGACGTCGTACACGGGCTACGGCCACGCACGCTGATCGACGACGGCCTCGGCGCCGCCCTGCGCGAGCTGGCACGTCGCCTACCCGTCACAACCACCGTCGACGCCGAGGGCGTCGGGCGCTTCTCCCTGCCGGTGGAGTCGTCTCTGTACTACATCGCCAGCGAGGCCGTCACCAACGCGATCAAGCACGCTACGCCGGACCACATTCACATCGAGCTGGCAGAGACTTCTGACAGGATCAGGCTGACGGTGTCCGACGACGGCCTCGGTGGCGCGAATTCGGCGCACGGCACTGGGATGGTCGGCATGTACGAGCGGGCCGTCCTGCTCTCAGGCGAGCTCATCGTCGACAGCCCACCGGCCGGGCCGACGAGGATCATCGCCGACATCCCACGTCCGTACTGATCAACATGACGCACAATGGCACCATGCGTGTAGTGATCGCCGAGGACGCGGCCCTGATGAGGGAAGGCCTGGTAGCACTGCTGCAACGCTTCGGCCACCAGGTCGTGCACGCGGCCGAGGACGCCGACGAACTGCTGGAGGCCGTCGCCGGCCACCGCCCCGACGTCGTGATCACCGATGTACGGATGCCGCCCCGCAACGTCGACGACGGACTGCGGGCCGCACTGGCGATCCGCGCCGAGCATCCGGACATCGGCATCCTGGTGCTGTCGCAGTATCTCGGTGACGCCTACGCGGCCAAATTGATCGCCGAGCCCGCGAACGGGCCTCGCCGTGGCGGCGCCGGCTATCTCCTCAAGGATCGCGTCGGCAGGGTCGCCGACTTCATGCAGTCCCTCGACGTCATCGCAGGCGGCGGCATCGTCATCGACCCCAAGGTCATCGGGCACCTCATGTCCTCCGGGCGCCCGCACGCGCTCGACATGCTCAGCGAGCGCGAACACGAGGTCCTGGGCCGGATGGCGACCGGGGAGAGCAACGCCCACATCGCCGCAGGCTTGCACGTCACCGAGGGCGCGGTCGTCAAGCACATCGGCAACATCTTCGCCAAACTGGGCCTCCAAGCCCAGGACGGCAATCGGCGCGTCCTGGCAGTCCTCACCTACCTCCAGGCGGCCCGGCCGGAAGATCCCTGATCAGGTCTCCGGCGGCGGTGGAGTGGCGGCGTTCGGGGAGCGAGACGGGACGGCTTTGAGGGGGTCGGATTGTGCGGTTGGGCGCGGCGGCGTGCTCCGGGCCTTCTGCCTGTTCGCCGTGTCGACGGAGCGCATGGGCCGGGGTTGTGACGTCGCCGCGCAGACGCTGTCCTGCGATCGCACATGTGGGGCTGGCTACTTGTAGAAGTGAAAGGTCAGCGCTGGCCCACTGAGCCGGGTGGCTGATCGTCGTATGGGTTCGGCTCCCGCCACCATGTTTCGTCCTCGTCCCATTCCGTAGGCTCGGCCCACTGCTGGGCGCGCAGGACGATTTCGGCGGGAAGGCGTACAGAGTGGTCTCTTACATAGTGGGCCAGCCCTTGCGGCCACAGGAACACGCCGTCCGTGAGCTCCAGATTGCCGCTGGGCTCGTTACAGATCCGGCATGGTGAAGGGCCTGTTGCTCTGTAGGGAGCCTGTTGACCGCTCTCCAGGTAGAGAGCGAGCAGGTCGCGCTCTTCGGGGTCCCAGTCGGGATCGATCAACTCGTGCGGACGAGGCCGTTCCGGAGCTTCGGGACTCCACCAGTAGCCGATCATTCGCGCCGAGCCGTGGGCATCCACCATGAGGAGATGTTTGCAGATCAGGACTGGCCTTGGCCTCGTAAAGTGTCAGCCGGCGGGTGAGCTTGGCAGAATGAACCTGTGCGGCAGCCGGGCGAGGACGAGGCGCGAATAGGGGCTTGGCGGCTACTGCATGGGGCTTTGGAACGTTTGGCGTGGCCGGCGTCTGATCAGATCGCGTGGCTCGGATCAGTGATGTGCCCTGATGAGCTTGCTCTGGATTTCGATCACGCGTACACGGTCTCGTGGATGGCGCGGGAGGCCGGCTGGATCGGCGACGAGCTGTCCGGGCATCTGGATGAGATCGATCGGCTCCTCGCAGAGTTGACGGAGGAAGGACCGGAGCCGTGGACCTCCGAGGGGCTGCGGAGTCATCCCACTTGGGCGCGTTTGAGAGTCCTCGCGGGTCGCGCTCTGAAGCTCATGCGTGCGGCTCCGTGGACGAGTGGATCAGAGCTCTGATCGTCGTGCCATTACGACACGAGTTCACAGCGGCGTGCGGCCTGGGGGCGGTTGGTTCCGGATGGCTTCGAAGGAGTTGCCGGCGTGTGGCCTGATCTGTGGACGGTCGTAGGAGAAGCTGATCGAGCGCGATGGGACTTTGCGCCGCTTGAGCATGTCGGTCCACTGCGTTTCGGTATGAGCCCGCAGGAAGCGATTGCCGCGATGGAGGTACGGGGATTCACCTCCGATGCCGTCTCCCAGGTCGGCAAGGTCGGCCCCTTCGAACAACTGCGCACGCGCTTTCGCGCCACGGACGCTCCGATGTACCGGGTGGATGTGGTGGCCTACTACCTCGGCTCGAAGGGACTGACCTGTGTTGTTGCCGACGCCTTGTCCGGACCTCAGGTCTCATTGGACGGGATCCGGCTCGTAGGTCGGCTGCCTTCAGAGCTTTCGGCCGAGCTCAGCGCCTACCTGGAGGGATCCGGCAGAGAAGTGAGCTTCACCGCTGAGGGTGACATCGGCTCAGAAGAGCTGGGAATGATCCCTCGTGCGCAGCGAGCCGGCGACATCCTGCTCACCCGGCTGGTTCTTGGGAGGCCCGACGACTGGGCCAACACCATGGACGACTGCGTTCCGGCCGACGAGTGGCGCCTGAACTGAACCCCGTGTGAGACGTTCGTCTGCGGTCCTGTTCCTCGTCGCAGCACGGACACTGGATGTCTGTCTCCATCCGGTCAAGGATCTCTATCCCGTGATCGGCGACCGTGAACTCCACTATGTCGCGATACAGGCGTGTCAGTCTGTGGCGCCGTCTTCCATGCCGGGCGAAGTACTGGTCGATGGCGGTCACGGCTTCCACGTCCAAGGTCATGCCGGCTCCTCTGCTGGGGTCTCGCGATGGTGCGCGTTCAGCTGATCATGATCGAAATCCCTGCGGGGTGTAAGAAGTCGGGCGGTTTGCGCACTTCCCTGGTAGTTGCCCACTGAGGGGAAGGGAGGACGCATGATCGAACCTGGTCTTCGTGACCGGTTCACCGTCTTGTACAGCTCCTGCTATTCGAGCGTGTACGCGTACGCCGTCAGCCGTGCGGGGCGGCAGCTCGCGGAGGAGGTGGCGAGTGAGACGTTCTGCGTCGCGTGGCGGCGGATCGACGACGTGCCGGACGAGGCGCTTCCGTGGCTGCTCGGCGTCGCCCGCAACGTGCTGCGGGAGTCCTACCGGGCGGAGGCCCGGCGTCAGTCGTTGGAGAACGAGCTGGCGGATTGGAGTTCGGCCACGGAGCTGACGGTGCGCGACGTCGCCGAGTCGGTCACCGAGAGGGCAGCCATTTTGCGGGGGCTCGCTGCGCTCTCCGATGAGGATCGTGAACTGCTCACGCTGGTCGCCTGGCATGGTCTGCGAGCCGCGGACGCGGCGAAGGTCGTCGGCTGTTCCACGGCCACGTATTTCGTCCGGTTGCATCGCGCCCGACGCAGGCTCCAGCGTGCACTGGCCGCCGCAGAGCCCCACGCGAGCACAGGCACTGTGTTCTCCTCCCGACCGCTGCCATCCGCAAAGGAGTCCACCCGGTGAAGAAGACCGATGTGATGAAGTCGCTCGCGGCCACTCGTCCGGCGTCGCTCAAGCCGGCGGACGATCCGGAACGGCTCGATCGGATCATCGCGGCCGCGACCACGCGGCCGTCCACGGAGGTCGGGGGGGCGGACGCGCCGGAGCGCGTCCCAGTTCGGCGGCGGCGCCTGCTCTCTCCTGGCCGCTCCCTGCTCGGCCTGGCCGCGGCCGCCGCCGCGGTGGCGGTCATCGTCCCAGCGACGTTGTCCGACAGGACGATCTCTGTCGCGCCTCGGCCCAGTACGTCGGTGTCCGTGACGGGCGAGCCGACCGCCCGGCAGATCCTGCTCGCCGCCGCCGTCGCCGTGGAGAAGGCCCCGGCGAGCGGCGACTACTGGCGTACCGCGACCGTCGACCGGTGGATGTTGACCGACCCCACCCGCAGCTACGTCCTTGAGGGAGGACGCTCCATGGAGGTGTGGCTGGCGAAGCGGCCGGATCTGCGGAGCTGGCGCGTCCGCCAGGTCCTCGGCGTCAAGCCCGCGACACCACAGGACGAGGCCGCCTGGCGGGACGCGGGGGCGCCCACCAGCTGGCGATATCCCAAGGACATGAAGACGGAGAACCTGTTCTCCGTCCCGTCCAAGCCGCTGGAGACGGCGGCAGGCGAGCGGACCGGCGAACAGCTTCACTGGAAGATGGCCGGTGTGCTCGCAGGGAAGCCGTTGACCTGGGAGGAGACGAGCGCGCTCCCGAGCGGGCCCGAGGCGCTCCGGACCTACCTGGAAGAGGGCGTCGGCAAGCTGGACCTGACCGGATCCGGCATGGACGTGGAGGAGGCGAAGGCGCACATCCTCCTCCGGAACTGTGTGGACATCATCAGTACGCTGCCGGCCTCGCCCGAGACCCGTGCGTCCGCGTACCGGATCCTTGCGTCGCTGCCCGGCATACGGGCTGAGGGGGAGATGACCGATCCGCTGGGCCGGCGCGGGGAGACGCTCGCCTATCAGGAGGAGATCGAGCCGGGCGTGTTCGCCCAGGTTCAGCTCGTGGTCGACCCCGGCGCCGGTCAGCTTCTCGCCGAAGTGCGGACGAACACCACCCAGCTTGAGAACGGGCGGCGGGCGGAGCTGCGTCTCTCGACCTCGTTCCAGGCGATCGGCTGGACCGACGAGCGTCCGGAACTGCCCGCGAAAAAGGACTGACTCACTTGCGGCGGGCAGGGCCGGAAGAGGGACGGCGGTGCGTCGTCGTAGGCCTTGCCCGCTCAGGGAGCGGCGCAGACCGCCCAGAAGCGTGCGGCCGGTCCAGTGCAACCTGATGACACGGCGACGTCCCGTCACCCCAGGCCGACTGCCATGGGATTCTCATCGCTGCACATATGCCTCGATGCCATCAAGAATCCTGGCAAGGCCGAATTCGAAGCCGTCGAGCGGGGCTTCGTCGGCGAGGAACATCGGATCCTCGATCGCGTCCGCGACGGCGTTCAGGTTGCGGGAGCGGAGTTGGCTGTCCAGGAACACGCGTACCGCGCGTACGGCTCGTTGCTGGTCGGGGTTCGCGCGGCGCAGCGCGGCCGGGGTCGGGGTGTTGCGCCGCAGGTTGGCGCCGTACCGGGCGTGGCTGTCGAGGAGGTACGCGCAGTTCAGCGTCTGCTGGGCCGCCATTCCGGTCGAGCCGAGCACGGTGATCAGGGCGTCCAGCCAGGCCGCGTTGTGCGGGGTCAGGGAGACGGTCGTCGGCACGTCCAGCAGCCAAGGACGAGAGAGGAAGCGTTCGAACAGCTGGCGTGCCCACAGCGCGGCCGCCTCTCGCCAGTCGCCGTCCGGCAGTGCGGGTGGGTCGCCCCAGGCGCGATCGGCCAGGAGCACGATGAGCTCGTCCTTGGAGCTGACGTAGCGGTACAGCGCGTTGGTGGTGACGCCGATCCGAGCGGCCACCTTCGGCAGCGAGGCGGCGGCGATGCCCTCCTCGTCGGCCAGTTCCGTCGCGACCGCGATGATCTTCTCGACGCTGTGCGCCGGCTTCGGGCCGCGCCGCCCCCCGGTGTCGACGACGCCCCAGGCCGCGGCCAGGCCCGGCGGCAGCGCCCCGAAGTCGGCGTCGTCGGCGTTCGCGCGATCAGGTGCGATCTCGCGATCTCGCGCAGAGTCGGGTCCGGGACTCTTGCGTGGGGTCATGGCCGGCATCCTCTCGAAGATCTGAGAGAAATAGTAGACGGCTTACACAGTTGTTGTTACTGTGCATGCCATGAACACTTCACTGCTTACACAGATTCCGCTTCCGCCCACGGCTCGCCGCTGGATCGGCGTGGCCGCGATCCTCGGCGCCGTCTTCGCGATGGCCGAGCTCCCGCTCTACTTCGTCGTGCCTGCATGTGACCCTCCGGCCTGCAGCGTCGAGACCGGCGCGCTCATGCCGGACTGGCTGATCCTCACCCGTACGCTCTTCAACTTCTGTGCGCTCACGCTGTTCCTGGTGTTCATGAGCGGCGTCCGGTCCCTGATCACGCGGGCCGACGCCCGCTACGAATGGTTCGGGGCGGTCGCCGGCACCGCCGGCGTGGCGTGGACGATCATCGATATGGTCGCCAAGGGGATCGAAGGCAGCAATGCCATCAAGGCCGTCGAGGAGATCGACCCGACCCGTACCGTGCCCACCTACCTGCTCTACGGCTCCATGAGCCACCTGATGCTCGTCGTCTTCGGCGTCGCCTTCGGGTACGCGGTGCTGCGCACCGGCGCCCTCTCACGGTGGGTCGGCTGGTCGTCGTTCGGCATCGCCGCACTGCACCTGGCCGGGGTGCCGTCGATGTTCTTCGGCTTCAACTCGTCGGAGTTCTACGCCTCCAACGGCTGGGGGGCGGTCGCGATGTTCAACGGCATCGCCGCCATCTGGGTGGCGGCCGTCGGCGTCGCGACGCTGAGGCGCAAGCCTGCGCGGGCACTCGTCTGACGGCCGTCGCACAGGCGCGTACGCGTGGCGGGTTCGGCAGGTCGGATTCCGCCGACCCCGCCACCCATGCGTCGCCTCTGGGGTCCTCGCCCGACAGCGCTGCCGATGCCCGTACTGTGACCATCCGATGACGTTCATACATGGGGAGCGAGGCCATTAGTGCTGCACACATGGGTCAGTACCGCAGGAGGGCCGCTCATCGCCGTCCCGCAGTCCGAGCTCGACGGCTGGGCGGGTGTGGACGCCTGGACGGTACAGAGTCCGGGCCACCTACACCCACGACGAGAACAACTCAATGATCCTCGTCCAGCTCCAGCCGACCACCTGATCCTGGGGCGGCGGAGAGAGGGGGATCGATGGCCGTGTTCAGGACCGGCTCACCTCCGCGGCGCGAGAAACACGCAAGAAGTCGTGACCGGTATCGCCACGTTGGCGGCGATGATCGTGGTCGACGTCGTCCTCCCGCTCCGGCGCGGACGGGGGCTCGCGGCACGGCTGGGCACGGCCCTGCTCGTCCCGCTTCCATTCGCCCTCTGCCTGGCGCTGGCCTGAAGACGACCAGCAGCACCGCGACGTGATCAGCCGACGTCGGCGAGTGCGGCGAGCTCGCATACCACCGGCTGGCTGCCCGAGACCCACCTGTATCCGCACGGTCGTCTCTTCCTGCGGGTGCTCGGTCGGACGTGTGAAGGCTCCGACGGACCCAGTGTCCTGATCGGCGTATGACCCGCGACGTGACCGCCTCCGGAGCTGGGCCGGAGGCGGCGTGACGGGGAGGTGAGTGGCAGTCAGGCGGGGAGGAGGCCGATGGCTGCCTTGGTCTGGCGGATCTTGGTGCCGGCCAGGTCGCGGGCTCGTTCGGCGCCGGAGCGCAGGGCCTTCTGGACGTGGCCCGGGTCTTCCGACAGGTGCAGGTAACGGTCGCGGATCGGGGTGAGGGTGGCCACCACCGCGTCGGCCACCGCCTGCTTGAGCTCGCCGTAGCGGTCGAACTGGGACGCCAGGTCCGCGGGGGCGCGGTCGGTGCAGGCGGCCAGGATGGCCAGGAGGTTCGAGACGCCGGGTTTGCGGTCGGGATCGTACGCGACCATGTTGTCCGCGTCGGTGACGGCACGCATCACCTTGCGCCGGAGCACGTCGGGGTCGTCGAGCAGGCGCAGGACGCCGCCCGGCGTGGCGGCTGACTTGCTCATCTTGTCGGTGGGGGAGGTCAGGTCCATGAGGCGGGCGGCCACCGGCGGATTGACCGTCGTGGGGACGGTGAAGACCGGGGCATATCGGGTGTTGAACCGCTGGGCGACGGTTCTGGCCAGCTCGACGTGCTGACGCTGGTCCTCGCCGACGGGGACCTGGTCGGTGTCGTACAGCAGGATGTCGGCGGCCATGAGGATCGGGTAGGTCAGCAGGGACATGCGTACCTGCTGCTGGCGGCTGGACTTCTCCTTGAACTGGATCATCCGCTGGGCCTCGCCGTAGCCCGTGGTGCATTCCAGCAGGTAGTGCAGTTCGGTGTGTTCCGGTACGTGCGACTGGACCAGGAACAGGCAGGACTCGGGGTCCGTGCCGGCGGCGAGCAGCAGGGTGGCGAATTCCAGGGTCCGCCGGTGCACCTGGGCGGGGTCGTGGTCCAGGGTGAGCGCGTGCAGGTCGGAGATGAAGACGACGGTGTCCGTGGTGGTCTGTTCGGCGATGATCGGTGCGATGGCGCCGAAGTAGTTGCCGAGGTGCAGGTCGCCGGACGGCGTGAAGCCTGTGAGACGTCGTGGCATCGGTGGAGCTCCCTCAGGTCGGGAGCCGCCTCTCGTCCTGGGACCGGCCGAGGTACGAGGACACCGACGAGCCGCCCGGGACTGGGCGGCCGCTTGGTGTTGGGTCTGCGCGGATGAGCAGTGCCGCCCTGTTAGGGGCGCCACCAACCGAGAAATGAGTGGATCATCCGCATGACGCCTACCGTACCACCCGGTTTGGAGCGGATGCGTCCTCGGGTTGGTGCTGGATATTCCTGACGGCTAAAGGGCGGGTTTGGTGGCATTTCGGGGGTTTGGTCCGGGATTATGCTGCCTGTGGCGATGCTTCGGTTGTTGGCAATCGGGTTTCTAGCCGGTGTCGTGGCGTTCCCGCTCCTGTGGCTGGAACGCGCGGACGGCTTTCAGCATGCGCGGGTCGCGGCACTGTTGGCACTGGGGGCGGGGCCCCTTTTTCGGAGTGCTTGTCGCCACTCAGGCGTGGGCTATGGGCCGATGGGTCGAGGGACGCGCCGAGGTGGACGATATCGACGCCGAAACCGTCCTGGCGTTTCTGGCGACCATTTCCGGGACGGTGACGACGGCCGTCGGCCTGTCCATCGTCCTGTTGCGATGGTCCGGTTATGATTCCCGAACCGCGCCGTTACGTCAGCGGCGTGCGCGCAGGCGCGCGTGAACGAATTCCGTCACGCACGGAACTCCGTTTCCGGGGCTGATCGGTGGAACGAGGAGTTCGGTGAAGTACTGGTTATGGCGGGTGCTGGTCGCGTTTGTCGTGGCGTTCTCAGGAATGGCGGGACAGGCCGTGGCGGCGCCCGGTCACGAAGGCGGTGTCGGTGACGACCTGGAGATCGCGGTCTTCCTGTGCGCGCCGTCCGCGGCCAGGTGTCACAAGCGGTACGCGACGGCGAAGCAGCGTCGTGAACTCGGGGCGTTCCTGAAGTCGGTGCCCGAGGTGACCGAGGTGCGGTTCGTGAGCCGGGCGGCGGCGTACGCGGCGTTCCGGCGGGAGTTCGCCGGCCGGAAGAAGACGCTGGCCGGGGTGCGGGCCAAGGACCTGCCGGAGTCGTTCCGGGTACGGGTGTCGGGGGTGGCCGATCGGGCTCGCGTTCTGGCCGCGGCGGAATCGCGGCCGGGGGTGTGGTGGGTCGTCGACCAGGCGGATGGCCGCTTCAAGACCCAGCCGTCCTGGAACGAGGATTTCTCTGTGCTGCTCTGCACGGGAACCTCGTTCACGAAGGGGTGCGAGCGCGGGCGGGGCAGTGCGAACGACGCGGCTGCCACGGCGAAGGAGAAGAAGGCGATCGTCGCCGCCATCGAGCGGATTCCCGGCCTGGAATCGTACGTGTTCGAGGATCAGCAGACGGCGTATCGGAACTTCGTCGAGACGTACGCGGACGACGAGTCCCTGATCTTGGCCACCAGGATGTCGGACATGCCCATGAGATATCGGCTGTGGGTCCGGCCGAAGGGGAATCCCGGTTCCTGGGGCCACCGGCTGGCGGGCATGCCGGGGGTGAGCCAGGTGGACGACCTGGGGTGTCTGGCCGAAGGAGTGCGGTTCTGGCTGGAGTACGGGCTGGAGAATCATCGGTCCTGGACCAGGGAATGCGAGTTGCGCTGAGACAGGGCGGCCGCCGGTTCGAGCGTTTCGTTCAAGACCGGCGACACGATCGTGGACGTCGGCCGCGGTACCGGTTCACAGGCGATGCTGCTCCACCGACCCGAACCGCGGGCCCGGGTCATCGGCGGGATCAGCTCCAGGTGGCGCGCTTGAGCACCCCGGCCAGCCCGTAGGTGTTCCAGGCGTCCACCACCAGGATCCTGGACTGCGGCAGGAACCACTCCCGCTGCGTCCACTTCGAGGTCGTGCGGCCGGTGTCGTTCGTCACGCAGCGGTTCGGCCAGGTGGTGTACTGCGCCTTGTGCCCGGCGCCCACCGGCCGCAGCCCGCGGTAGGAGGCCTTCTCGCCGGGGTACCAGCTCAGCTTGGAGTTGTACGGGCACGGGATCACCCCGCTGAACGGATGGAACTGCTCCTTCCCCGTGTACGTGAAGGAACCGCCGCCGACCGGCACGTTCGTGTACTCCTTCGGCCCGAAGATCCAGAAGCTCTCGCAGTCGGGCGCGAACGGCTCCGCCTTCTTGCACAACAACCCGGTCACCACCACGACGTGGTCGCCCGACCGGCGCACCTGCCAGTCGGCGGGGATCCTCAGGGTCATGCCGCGGAAGGAGACGGTCCTGACCTGCGCAGAGGAGGAGGCCGACGCGGTGGACGCGGTCGCGGGCAGTACGGCCGCCGAGGTCAGGACGGCGAGAAGGAGAAGGCTTTTTCTCATGCTTCGGGAAGGTACGCACCCCCACTTGCGGAGGGCTGGCCATCCACTTGGAGGACGTCCGCCTCGGGTGGGTATGGGGTAAAGCATGATCTTCCTGAGACGGGCCGTCCTGATGGTCCTCCTCGCCTTCCTGGTCATCCCGATCACCGAGGTCGTCGCCGGTCCGCAGCCGGCCGCGGCGCAGTCCCGCGCCGAGGCGCAGGCCGGTGCGGCACGGGCCCGCCGCATGCTGGCCCAGCTCCGCGTCGCCAGGCCCTTGTCGCTGCGCGGCTACAGCCATCGCCGGTTCCAGCCCCGGTGGGGACGTCACAAGGGAAGGTGCGACGTACGGGAGACCGTCCTGGCCCGCGACGGGCGACGGGTGCGCAGGAACGCCGCCTGCCGCGCGGTGAAGGGCGTCTGGTACAGCCCGTACGACGGCAGGCGGTTGAAGAGCGAGCGCCTGGTGGACGTCGACCACGTCGTGCCGCTGGCCTACGCCTGGCGCTCGGGCGCCAAGAGGTGGAGCCAGGCGCGGCGGCGGGCCTTCGCCAACGACCTCACCCGTCCTGAGCTGGTCACCGTCAGCCATTCCGCCAACATCGCCAAGGGCGGGCAGGGGCCGCAGAGCTGGCGTCCGCGCCGCCGCGCCTACTGGTGCCGCTACGCGACCTCGTGGATCACCGTGAAACACCATTACCGGCTGTTCGTGACGCGCGGCGAGCGCAAGGCGCTGTCCAACATGCTCAGGACCTGTGGGCGCTGACCCAGAACGGGAGAAACAGGGATGAAGCCTGACAAAACTGCTGTTGATCAGCGGTTGGATGGGGTGCATGACTGCTCACGAGGTGGCCCGGAGGCTGCCCGACATCCCCGTGCTGCGTGACCTCTGCCGATCGATGGCGGTGCTGGAGGCGGTCCTGAGCCCGGAGTGGGAGGACCGCTTCCACTCCTTCGACGCCCACTGGAGCCCGGGTGAGGAGATGGCCTCCCTGCGGAACGGCTCCGGCGACGACTACTCGATCGTCTTCTCCTCGAAGGGCGCCTACATCCGTGCTTTCGACCACGAGTCCGAGATGAGCCCGTACGCGAACGACGGGCCGTGGCCCGGCGTGCTCGACTCGGTCCCGGACGTCTTCCTCGACTGCGTACGTGAACCCGCGTTCCGCGACGAGGACGGCCTGCCGCTCGTGACCGCCTGCATCTGGCGCGAGCCCGGCGACGGGGAGTGGCGCACGGGCGACATCGCCTACCCGGACGCGGCCGAGGACGCCGACGGCGCGTCGGGCCTGTTCGCGCTGCTCACGGACCCCTCGCCGGAGGCGTTCCGGCGGTTCGCCGAGGACCACTACGAGATCCCGGTGGACCTGGACGCGGTCCGGCACGTCTTCGCCCTCCGCCCGCTCACCCCCGCCGTCGTGGCCGCGCTGAACGCCGAGCTCACCCTCCAGGACCTCGCCGAGGACCTTGCGGAAGCCGGGTACCCGATGCCGGAAGCCGGCCACCCGATGGCGGAGGCCGGGTAGCCGGGCGGTCGCGCTCACGCCTGCCCGGCGAACACCGCCTTGAGCGCCTCCGCCGTCGCGCGCGGGAAGGCGGTGTTGCCGTTGTGGCCGCCCGGGAGCGTGACCGGCTCGGTGCCGAGCAGCTCCGCCAGCGCGAGCGCGCAGCGGTAGGTGTGCACCGAAGGCCGGGTGGTACGGCCGATCGCCGGGATCACCCGCGTCCCGGTGTGCGTCAGCTCCGCCGGGGCGAGGTCGTCCGCCATGACCGCCGTGAACTCCGTCCCGATGAAGAAGCCGAAGTTGGCCTGCCGCCTCGGCGTGAGCGGTTGCGGGGTGAGCCCTTCCTCGGTTTCGTCGTGGGCCGGGTCGATGCCGAGGTGCCGGGTGATCGCGGGGAAGGCCGCCGGCAGCCCGCCGGACGCGTACGCCTGCTGGATGGCCGTCAGCTCGGAGACGTGCTCGGCCCGGCCGGCGGCGGGCAGCAGGTTCGGCGTCACGGGCTCGTGCGCGATCAGTGTGCCGAGCACGCCGGGGTGCCGCGCCGCCACCTGGAGGCCGATCGCGCCTCCCATGCTGAACCCGGCCATCAGCGCGGGCCCGTCGGCCACCTCGGCGAGCAGCCGCACGACGTCGTCGGCGTGGTCGGCCATGGTGACGGGCGGCGCGCCGGGGTCGAGGGCGCTGCGCGACAGGCCGCGCCGGTCGTAGGTGACGACCGTGAAGGCGTCGGCCAGGAGCGGCACCAGGTCGGCGGTGCGGTCGGCGTCGCCCTCGCCGCTCTGGGACAGCAGGAGGACGGGCCCGTCGCCCTCGACCTGGAAGTGGAGGGTGGCACCCGGGACGGAAAGCGCGTTCATGATCGGTCTCCTCTACAAAAAGCATCTAAATCGATGCATCGATATAGATGTATCATGTCCTCATGAACGGAGTCCAACTGTTCCTGCTCGGCCGCACCCTCATGAAGATCGGCGAGCAGGCGATGCCCCAGCCGAAGGGCGACGGCCCGCGCGGCTCGGTCCGTACGGTGCTCGTGGTCCTCGGGGACGTGGTCGCCCATCCCGGCACGACGGTCAGCGAGATCGCGGCGCGGACCGGCCTGCCGCAGAGCCAGGTGTCCACGGCCGTCGCGCGGCTGGAGTCCACGGGGTCCGTCGAGGGCGTGCCCGATCCGGCCGACCGGCGGCGGCGGCTCATCCGTCCCGCCGCGACGCCGTCGGCCCGGGTCGCCGAGGTCAGGGCCGCCACGATCGACGACGCCCTCGCCGCCGCGCTCCCCGACCCGGGCCCCGAGGCGGTCCGTGAGGTCGCCGCCGCCCTGGACGTGCTGGCCCGCCACCTCACGCCGGAGGTCACCGCCCGCGTCCGCGCCGTCGACATGGAGAGCGCCGTCGACATGGGGAGCGCCGTCGACGCGGAGAGCGCCGTACGATCTCAACCGTGACCGCCTCCGGCAGGACCCTCTACGTCATCGTGTGCGCGGCCGGCCCGGCCGGCGACGTGGCCAGGCTCGTCGTCCCGGCCCAGGGCGAGGGCTGGGACGTCCAGGTCGTCGCCACGCCGTCGGCGCTCGACTTCATCGACGTGCCCGAGCTGGAGCGCCTGACCGGCCGTCCGGTCCGCAGCCGCTACCGCAAGCCGCACGAGCCCAAGCCGCCCAGGGCCGACGCGATCGTCGTCGCCCCGGCCACGTACAACACGATCAACAAGTTCGCCATGGGCGTCGCCGACACCTACGCGCTGGGGGTGCTGGCCGAGGCCCCTGGGCTGGGCATCCCGGTGGTCGTCCTGCCGTTCGTCAACAGCGCGCTCGCCGCGCGGGCGCCCTTCCGGCGCAGCGTCGAGGAGCTGCGGTCGGAGGGGGTGCGCGTCCTGATCGGCCAGGGGCAGTTCGAGCCGCACGCCCCGAGCACGGGCGACGGCAACGACACCTACGTCTGGGAGAGCGCGCTCACGGCGCTGCGTCCATAGAGGGCCGATCGCGGCCCTTGTCGAACGAGATTCGCGAATGACATTCTGGAATTCGGAACCTCGTCTCCGGAGGACGCATGGACAAGGAAGCCCTCCGCCGCAAATACCTCGAAGAGCGCGACAAGCGGCTGCGCCCGGACGGCGACGACCAGTACGTCCGCCTCACCGGCCGCTTCGCCCACTACCTGGACGACCCGTACACGCCGAGGACCGAGCGCGACCCGAAGACCGACCACGTGACGGTGGCCTTCGTCGGCGGCGGGTTCGCCGGGCTCGTCACCGGCGCCCGGCTCAAGGAGGCGGGCATCGACGACGTGCGGATCGTCGAGAAGGGCGGCGACTTCGGCGGCACCTGGTACTGGAACCGCTACCCGGGAGCACAGTGCGACACCGCGTCGTTCGTGTACATGCCGCTCCTGGAGGAGACCGGCCACATGCCGACGGAGAAGTACGCGCACGCCCCCGAGATCCTCGAACACTGCCGCCGCATCGGCAAGCACTACGGCCTGTACGACAACGCGCTCTTCCACACCGAGGTCCAGGACCTGGAGTGGGACGCGTCCCGGTCGCGCTGGACCGTCCGCACGAACCGCGGCGACGCGTTCACCGCCCAGTTCGTGGTCATGGGGATCGGCCCGCTGCACGTGCCCAAGCTCCCCGGTATCCCCGGCATCGACGACTTCCTAGGGCATTCGTTCCACACCAGCCGATGGGACTACGACTACACCGGCGGCGACCCCACGGGCGCGCCCATGGACCGGCTGGCGGGCAAGCGCGTCGCCGTCATCGGCACGGGCGCGACGGCCGTGCAGTGCGTGCCGCACCTGGCCCGCGCCTGCGCCGAGCTGTACGTGTTCCAGCGCACCCCCTCCTCGGTGGACGTACGCGACAACCGGCCCACCGACCCCGCCTGGTTCGCCGGGATCGCGACCCCGGGCTGGCAGCGGCGCTGGCTGGAGAACTTCACCGGCAACCAGACCGGCGGCCTGACCGACGAGGACCTGGTGATGGACGGCTGGACCGACATCGCCCGGCGGATCCGCGCCCGCATCACGGCGCTCCCGCCCGAGGACCTGACCCCGGAGAAGATGGCGCAGGCGTACGAGGACTCCGACTTCGAGAAGATGGAGGAGATCCGGGCCCGCGTCGACGCGATCGTCCGCGACCCGGAGACCGCCGCGAAGCTGAAGCCCTGGTACCGCCAGCTCTGCAAGCGTCCCTGCTTCCACGACGAGTACCTGCAGTCCTTCAACGTCCCCGGCACCCGCCTGGTCGACACCGACGGCAAGGGCGTCGAGCGCGTCACCGAGCGCGGCGTGGTGGCCGGCGGCGTCGAGTACGAGGTCGACTGCGTCATCTACGCCTCGGGCTTCGAGGTGACCACCGACTACACCCGGCGCGCCGGCTACGAGCTGACCGGCCGCGACGGCGTCCGGCTCACCGACCACTGGGCGGACGGCATGCGCACCCTGCACGGCATCCACGCGCACGGCTTCCCGAACGCCTTCGTCGTCCAGCCCGCGCAGGGCGCGAACCTCATCTCCAACATCCCGCACAACCTCACCGAGGCCGCCCGGACGATCGCCCTGACCATCGGCCACGCGCTCGCCCACGGCTTCGACGAGATCGAGGTGACCGAGGAGGCCGAGGACGCCTGGATCGAGCTGCTGCTGTCCGGCCCCGGAAGCATCCTCGGCGCCTCCGCCGACTGCACACCCGGCTACTACAACAACGAGGGCCGCGATCCCGGCAGGAAAGGCCGCCTGAACATCGGTCACCCGCAGGGTGCAATGGCGTACTTCGCGTATATCGACGGGTGGCGGACGTCGGGCGCGTTCGAGGGGCTGGAGTTCCGCAAGCGCGCAGAGGGAGATTGACCCGATCGGTCCTCTGGAAGCATTACTGCCCTGCCGGTGAATTCACTCTTCCGTGACCGGACATTGTCGGCCATCGTATTCGATGTCACACTCATGCGTAACGCCACCAGGGAAAAGGGGTTATGCCGTGGCGCGTCCATGGGAAGCTGACGCATCGGCCGAGCTGCGACGACGCCTGGGGAGGTCGGCCCTTGAGCTTGGCGATACCACCGCAAGTCCCTCATGTCCTGATATCTGGGAACTGTCCAACGGCGATATCGCGATAATCGGACGCGACCTTACGGACAGTTACCGGGGCCGGCTGCCCGCGGGGGTTAGTATTGCCCGTGACGAACGCCTGGTCGTCATTCCCCGCAAGATGCTCGTAGCCGCCAAGCCGGATATCCCTGATGCTTAGAAACGTCGCTGCGGCCAAGTCCCAGCAGCTCACGCCCGACGAGTATTTCGCTGATTTCTGGCCGTACTTCCGCGATCTCGAACGGGTGTTTTGGAAGCTTGAGACGCGCCAGAGCTACCGTGAGCCCGACGAGCCGAGCTGGCTGGCCCTCGACGCCGGCGACTGGGGCGAGGCGATCCGGCTCATCGACGAGCGCCGGCAGGAGATCCAGCGGCCGCTGCGCGAGGCGGGGGAGTTCGCGATGCGGCGGGTCCGGCTCGTCGAGCGGCCCTTCAGTTCCTACCTGCAGTGGGAGCTCTACTACATCCGCCTGCGGGCCCTGGCCGGCGAGCAGATCCGCGTCCTCGAAGCCGACGGCCTGGCGGCGCTCGGCTTCCCCGAGGCGCTGCCCGAGGTGGTCATCCTTGACACGACGGTCATGTACGAGGTGCTCTACAGCCAGGACGGCACACTGACCGGAGCGCGCAAGATCCTCGACCGGTCGTTGATCGAGAGCTGCGGAGACGACATGGAGAAGCTCTTCGGCCAGGGCGCGGAGCTCATTCCGTACATGACCGCCGAACGCGACGTGCTTCCTCCGCCGCTGCGCCACTCGGCCACGTTCTAGCCCGGTGAACAGACGGTCGTTCGGGCGCTACTGGGTGACCATCCTGCTCCTGCTGTCGGTCGTCGCCGCCGCCGGCCTGGTCGTCGCCTCCCCCTTCTTCCTGGCCGCCCTGGGACGCAGCCGCGGCGACTGGTCGGTGCTCGGCGACATCGGCCAGACGTACGGCGCGGCCTCGGCCATCCTGGCCGTGCTCGCGCTGATCGGCGTGGCGTTCTCGCTCGTGCTCCAGGCCAGGGAGGCCAAGTCCGCCAGGGAGCAGGCGCTGCGCACGCTGCACGGCGACCTGATGAAGATGGCGATGGACGACCCGCTCTACCGGGCGTGCTGGGGGGCGTTCTTCGCCTCCGGCGACGAGGAGGGCCAGCGGGCCCACCTGTACGTGAACATGATCCTCAACCACTGGCTGCTGATGTGGGAGCTGCGCTCGATCACCGAGGCCCACCTGCGGGAGGTCGCCGCGACCGTGCTCGCCGGGCCGATCGGCGGCGGGTTCTGGCGGCAGGTGCGGGCGTTGCGGATGACGAGCGCCGGGTCGCGCAGGGAGCGCCGGTTCAACCTGATCGTCGACGACGTCTACTCCGAGGTGACCGCCGGCGGGACGGCGTCCGTGGCGGCGGCGCCGCGCCGGGGAGGTTCGGTGGCGGTGCGGGTCGGGGTGGTGCTCGCGTTGGTTGTGGTCGTACGGCGTATTTTGCGCAGGTTCGTGGGGGACTGGCACTAGTTTCGTGCACCATGAGCTACGACCTGTACTTCGGCTCGGAGGACGACGAGCCGCGTCCACCGGACCTGGTGGCCTGGAACAACGTCGTCACCCAGGCCCGCGCGCTCCTCGGCGAGGTGAAGATCTTCGAGGACCCGCCCAACTGGGACCTCGAACACGAGGGCACCGGCATCTCGGTGAACCACTGGGAAGGCGGCTGGGGGATCAGCGTGCCGTTCTGGTGGCACGGTGACGCCGCTGGCCGGGTCGTGGAGCTGATGTACCAGGTGGCGCGGATCGTCGAGCGGGAGTCGGGGCTCGCCGGCGGCGATCCCCAGCTCGGCCGCCCACTGGCGGAGGCCGACGCGGCGGAGGCGGTCCTGATGTTCGACTCGGTCGCGGTGCGCTACGGGAGGGTTTGACCCCTTCAATCTGAACGATCGGTCGTTAATGTATGCTGAGCGGCATGGCCGACGTGAAGGAAGACGGTCGCCGGGCGCGCGGGCAGCGCAGCCGTGAGGCGATCCTCGGGCAGGCCGTGTCACTGGCTTCGGTGCACGGCCTGGACGGGCTGACCCTGGGCCGGTTGGCCGAAGCCGCCGGGGTCAGCAAATCCGGATTTTTCGCCCACTGGCGCGACAAGGAGCAGCTCCAGCTCGACACCGTCGAATGGGCCGTCCGCCAGTGGACGGACGAGATCGTCAGGCCCGCGCTCAAGGCCCCGCCCGGCGTGGCCCGCGTCCTGGCCCTGCACGAGGCCCGGCTGCGCTTCTACGAGACCGGCGTCCTCCCCGGCGGGTGCTTCTTCTACACCGCGCAGGTCGAGTTCGACGACCGTCCCGGCCCGGTCAGGGACCGGGTGGCCGAGGCGGCGGCCGACTGGCTCGCCTTCATCGAGCGGCTGGTGCGCGAGGCGGTCGAGCTGGGCGAGCTGCCGCCGCAGACCGACCCGGCGCAGCTCGCGTACGAGATCGAAGCCCTGGGGGAGTCCGTGGTCACCCAGACCCGCCTGCTCGGCAGGGGCGGGGCCGCCTACGAGCGGTCCCGTCGCGCCGTCCACGACCGACTGAAGGAGCCCGTGTGACCCAGACCCGACCCGCCCAGGTGCACTTCGACGACCTCGACGCGATGGGCCTGCTGCACAACTCGCGCTACGCCCTGCTGGTCGAGCGCGCCATCTCCGCCTACTGGGCCGAGCAGGGTTGGAGCTTCGACCCGGCGATCTCCAAGTTCAAGGACCTCTACCTGGCCGTCCGCGAGTTCAAGATCACATACAACGCGCCGGTCATGGGCGCGGGTGAGGTGCTGGTCGACTTCTGGATCGACCGCATGGGCCGGACCAGCGGCGTCTACGGCTTCCGGGTCCTGTCCGGCGACCGCTCGGTCGTGCACGCCGAGGGCTACCGCGTCAACGTCAACCTCGACCCGCAGACCTTCCGGCCCGCGCCGTTCAGCGCGGAGCTGCGTACGGCCGCCGAGCCGCTGATGGCGGGCTGAGCCGCCGAAGGTAGACCCCGCACTACTGCGCGCCGTTCCCCGCCGCCGATACGGTCACCGGGTGGGAAACAGGACCGCGCTCGAAGCGCTCACGCAGCGCCCGCCCGCCTTCCTCCGGTCGGCCTGGACGTGGCGGTGCGTGGCGTACCTGCTGGGCAGCGTGGTCCCGGGGGCGGCCGTCGGCCTGGGCGTCATGGTGGTCGGGCTCGCCGGGCCGCCGGTGAGCCTGCTGCTCGTGCCGGTGCTGCCGGCGCTGGTCGTGCCGCTGATCGCCCGGTTCGAGCGCGTACGGCTGCGTCTGGTGGACACCGTGCCGCTGCCGCCGGTGCCCGACCGGCGCAGGCGGGAGGCCGGGGTCGCCGTCATGACGGTGTTCGCGATGTGGTGGATCGACCTGCTCATGCTGGGGTTCACCGTCGGGGGGCCGGTGCTGCTGATCCTGTCGCCCGTGGTGCAGCCGGAGGTCGTGCCGGCCGCCGGGCTCGTGGCGAGCGTGGCGGGGGTGCTGCTGCTGCCGGTGGCGGCGTACACGATCACGGCGTGGGGCGGGGCGCGCGGCGCGATGGTCAGGGCGGTGCTCGCGCCCACCGGGTCGGAGCTGAGCGAGGTCATGCGGTCGCGGGCGCGCCTGGTGGACGCGTTCGAGACCGAGCGCCGCAGGATCGAGCGGGACCTGCACGACGGCGCGCAGCAGCGGCTGGTCGCGCTGTCGATGACGCTCGGCATGGCCAGGCTGGACGTGCCCGACGACTCCCCGATGGCAAGGACGCTCGGCCGGGCGCACGACGAGGCCAGGCAGGCGCTGGCCGAGCTGCGCGAGCTGATCAGGGGCGTGCATTCGCAGGTGCTGACCGACCGGGGGCTGGGCGCGGCGGTCCGCGACGTCGCCGGACGCTCGCCGGTGCCCGTGGACGTGGACGTCGACGGGCTGGGCCGGCTGCCGGCGCCGGTCGAGGTCACCGCGTACTACGTGGTCAGCGAGGCGCTGGCGAACGTCGCCAGGCACAGCGCGGCCACCAGGGCCGCGGTCACCGCCCGGACGGCGGCCGGCACGCTGGCCGTCGAGGTCCGCGACGACGGCGTGGGCGGCGCCGACCCGGCCAGGGGGACCGGGCTGACCGGCCTGGCCGACAGACTGGCCGTGGTGGAGGGAAGATTGTCGGTGTCCAGCCCGCCGGGCGGCCCGACCCTGGTGAGAGTGGAGATCCCGTGCGCGTGGTGATCGCCGAGGACGCCGTGCTGCTCCGCGAGGGGCTGGTCGGGCTGCTCGAACGTTTCGGCCACACCGTGGCCGCCTCGGTCGGCGACGCGGACGCCCTGGTCGCGGCGGTCGCCGAGCACCGCCCCGACGCCGTGGTGACCGACGTGCGGATGCCTCCCGGCTTCACCGACGAGGGCCTGCGCGCCGCGCTCGACCTGCGCCGCCGCCATCCCGGCCTGGCCGTGCTCGTGCTCAGCCAGCACGTCGAGCAGACGTACGCGGCCGAGCTGCTGGAGTCCGGCGACGGCGCGGGCGTCGGCTACCTGCTCAAGGACCGCATCGGCGACGTGCGCGAGTTCGTGGACGCGCTCGACCGGGTGGCCGCGGGCGGCACGGTCGTGGACCCGGAGGTGGTGCGCCAGCTCCTGCGGCGGCGGCGCGACCCGCTGGCCCGGCTCACCCCGCGCGAGCAGCAGGTGCTCGGCCTGATCGCCGAGGGCCGCGCGAACGCCTCGATCGCCAGGGAGCTGGTCGTCACCGAGGCCGCCGTGGCCAAGCACATCGCCGGCATCTTCACCAAGCTCGACCTGCCGCCCGAGTCCGACGGGCACCGCCGGGTCCTGGCCGTGCTGGCCTACCTTCAGGGATGACCGGCAGGAAGTCCGAAAAGTAAGGTCTGTTGGCATGAACGAGCGGTGGCAGGAGGTCGGCGACCGGGTCTACGTGCGCCGCCATGAGTCCTTCGACATGAACACGGGCCTGATCGTGGGCGACGGGCACTGTCTGGTGCTCGACACCCGCAGCTCCCACCGGGAGGCGGCCGACCTGATCGACGCGATCAGGACGATCACCAGCCATCCATGGACGGTCGTGAACAGTCACTCGCATTTCGACCACTACTTCGGCAACGCGCTCTTCCGTCCCGCCGAGATCTGGAGCCACGTCCGGTGCGCCGAGGAGATCGACGTCTACGGCGAGCAGCATCGCGCGGACGTCCTGGAACGGCTGCCCGACCGCCGCGCGGAGATGGAGGAGATCGCCATCGTGCCGCCCGACCACACCTTCACCGCCTCGGCCAGCCTCGACATCGGCGGACGCATGGTGCACCTGCGGCATTTCGGGCTCGGGCACAGCAGCAACGACATCGTCCTGCACGTGCCGGACGCCGGCGTGGTGTTCGCCGGTGACCTGGTCGAGGAGGGCGCGCCGCCGGCGTTCGGCGACTCCTACCCGCTCGACTGGCCGGTCACGACGGGCGCGATGCTCGACGCGCTGCCGGAGCAGGTGTTCGTGCCGGGGCACGGCGCGGTGGTGGGCCGGGCGTTCGTCCAGGAGCAGCGGGCCGAGCTGGAGCTGGTGGCGGAGCTGGCCGCTAAGGCCCACGTGGAGGGGTTGCGCGACTCGATCACGCGGTTCCCGTACCCGGAGGAGGTGTCACGGCAGGCGATCGAGCGGGCCTTCCTCCAGCTCGACGGCTAGGCTATATTGCAAAGTGCAATATGGAGGGTGGCAACATGGCACAACGCAAGAGCCTGGTCGACCTGACCGTGCTCGCCCTGCTCACGGTGCACCCGAGCCACCCCTACGAGCTCCACCGCTTCATCATCGACACGCACAAGGACTACATCACCGGCCTGCCGCGCAGCCTCTACCACGCGGTCGAGCGGCTGGCCGCGGACGAGCTGATCGTCCCCGCCAAGACCGACCGTGAGGGCCGCCGGCCCGAGCGCACGGTCTACGAGATCACCGACGAGGGCCGCCAGGAGCTGATCACCCGGCTCCGGCGGCTGCTGGAGCAGCCCGACCCCGACCGGCGCGCCTTCGTGGCGGCCATCTCGCTGATCGGCTGCCTGCCGCCGTCCGAGGCGCAGCGGGCGCTGCGTGCCCGCGCCGCCACGCTCGAAGGCACGCTCGCCGGGATGGAAGGGCACATCAAGGCCATGAACGACAGTGGCCTGCCGGAGATCCTCATGCTGGAGGTCGAGTGCGAGCAGGCTCTGCACGCCGCCGAGCTCGCCTGGATCAGGAGGCTTCTCGACCGGCTCCACCAGGGCGAACTCACCTGGACGAGCACGGCCGAGGGGTGAGATGACAAGGGCCGCCGGGGTGCGCCAACACCCCGGCGGCCGACATCCGAACACGGCGCCTGCCCTGCCCGGACGCGCAACTCCCAGGATAGGCGCCGCCACGAAGGGAGCTGTGCCATGTCCGAAGAGATCACCCGCCTGGTCGAGCGGATGACGGAGACCTGGAACGCCGGCGACTCCGCCGGCTACGCCGGCCTGTTCACCGAGGACGCCGACTACATCACCTTCTTCGGCCTGCACCTCAAGGGCAGGAAGGCGATCGAGGAGACCCACCGCGCGCTGTTCAGGACGTCCATCAAGCTCGCCGAGGGCGGCCCCGCGCCGACCGTCAGGCCGCTGACCGACGACGTCGCGCTGGTGATCGCGGGCGGCACCTCGTCGGTGGACGGCGTGCCCGACCCGAAGAGGGCGTCCGTCGTCACGCTGACCGCGCTGCGCACGCCGGAGGGCTGGCTGTTCGCCTCCTTCCAGAACAGCCGGGTGAGCAAGCCATGAGGAAACGGCTGATCACCGAGGTGGCCGGGTAGGGCGCCCGCGTGGAGCACCGCGTCTACGACGTGGCCGGGTGGGGAGGCTGGGGAGTGGCCCTGGCCAACCGGTTCTTCATCGGCTTCGGGCGGCGGACGCGGGAGGCGTTCGCCGAGCGGATCGCAGGGGTCGGAAAACAATTGGGGTGCTTCACCAGGCTGGCCTAGGCTGCTGGCCATGAGCCTGGCGTGGGAACCGCTGACCCTTGACGACACCGAGGCGCTCGCCGGCCTCCTGGCCGCGATCGAGGCCGAGGATCGCATCGGCGAGGTCCACGACCTCGACGACGTCAGGGAGCAGCTCGGCCACCGCCTGATCGACCTGGCCGCGGGCACGCTCGCGGCCAGGGAGGGCGGCGAGATCGTCGCCTACGGCTACCTGCCGGTCCGGCAGTCCGCCACCGACACCCACGTCATGCGGCTGTCGGGCGGCGTGCACCCCGGCCATCGCGGGCGCGGGCTGGGCCGGCGGATCATCGACTGGAGCCTGGCCGTCGCGCCGGAGCTGAGCGAGAAGGCCTTCCCGGGCGTCCCGCTGGAGATCCATCTGTACGTGCCCGACACCAACCTCGGGCTGAAGGCGCTGGCCGAAGGGGCCGGCTTCGCCGCCAACCGCTGGTTCGCCCACATGGGGCGGCCGCTGTCGGGCGAGCTGCCGGACTTCACACCGCCCGCCGGGGTGTCCGTCACCTCCTGGTCGCCCGAGCTGGACGAGGGCGCCCGCCACGTGCGCAACGAGGCGTTCCTCGACCACTGGGGCAGCGTCCCGCACACCCCCGAGAGCTGGCAGGACTACATCGTCGGCTCCCGGAACTTCCTGCCGGAATCGTCGTTCGTGGCCCTGCACGAGGGGCGGCCGGTGGGCGTGCTCATCACCCACACCTTCGAGGGCTACAACGAGCAGGCCGGCGTGCGCCGGGCCTGGATCCAGATCATCGGCACGCTCCGGGAGTGGCGCGGCAAGGGCGTGGCCAGCGCGCTGATCGCGCACGCCCTGGCCGCCTTCCGCGCGCAGGGGTTCGACACGACCGCGCTGGGCGTCGACGCCGACAACCCCACGGGAGCCGTCAGCGTCTACGCCCGCTCCGGGTTCGAGATCTTCGAACGCAGCTCGAACTACGCCCTGGCCGTCAAGCCGGACTGAGCGCCCCCTCCGCGAGCGGGAAGCGGGCCACGAACCCGGCGTCCGTGTACGTCAGCGTGCCGCCGTGCAGGTGGGCGATGTCCCTGGCGATGGGCAGGCCGAGCCCCGCGCCGCCCGCGTCCCTAGCCCGCGCCTCGTCCAGGCGGGTGAAGCGGCCGAAGACGGCCTCGCGGTGCTCCGGCGGGATTCCGGGGCCGTCGTCCTGCACTTCGAGCACGGCCTGGTCCTCCTCGGCGCGCACCCGTACGCGTACGGCCGAGGCGGCGTGCCGTACGGCGTTGTCGGCCAGGTTGGTGACCAGCCGGTCGAGGTGGGCGCGGGAGCCGTTCAGCACCACGTCGGGCTCGATGTCCAGCTCCACCCGGACCTCGGGCCGCCGCCGGGCGCGCAGCGACTCCTCGGCCGCCACCTGACCCAGGTCCAGCTCGCCGGTGCGCAGCGGTTCGCCGGCGTCCAGCTTGGCCAGCATGAGCAGGTCGGCGGCCAGCGCCTGGAGGCGTTCGACGTCGGCCAGCGCCTCGCGGGTCAGCTCGCTCTGCTCGGCCAGTTCGAGCCGGGCGCGCAGGGTGGCGATCGGGCTGCGCAGCTCGTGCGCGGCGTCGGCGACGAACCGCTTGTGCCGGCCCACGGCCGTCTCCAGACGGTCGAGGGTGCCGTTCACGGTGGTGGCCAGGGCCGCGATCTCGTCCTTGGAGCCGGGTACCGGCACCCGCTGGTGCAGGTCGCGGGCCGTGATGTCGGCCACCTTGGCCCTGATCGCGGCCACGGGGGCCAGCGCGCGGCCCACGGAGAACCAGGTCATGCCGGCGACCACGAGCAGCAGGGCGGGCACGCCGGGCAGCAAGGCGCTGTACAGGGCCTCGACGGCCTTCCGCACGCCGTCCAGGGAGACCCGCGACCAGAGCGTGGCCGGGCCGGTCGGCGTGGTCACCTGCAGGCCCGCGACTGCGTAGCTGGCCGGCTGCGCCCACAGGGCGGGCGAGCCGGTGGCCCGGCCGGCCAGGACGAGGTCGGGATCGGCGAGCCGGACCACGGCCGCGTCCTCCGCCAGGATCTCGCTCGCCTGGCCGGAGACCGTCCTCGACGGTGGCGTCGCCCCCTCCGACGCGACCGGCAACGTCTCGGTGACCGGCAACGCCGCGTACGGCACAGTCTCCGCGTACGACACCGCCGCCGCGGCCCGCCTGGCCGCCTCCTCGCCCGCGTTGCCCTCCAGCGTGCCGCGCAACGCCATGACCAGCACCAGGGCGGCGACGCCGAGCGCCAGGGCCACCACCAGCGTCGCCGCGACGGTGGCCCGCAACCGCACCGACGACAACCCGGCCGACACCCGCCCCCAGCTCGCCGGGCCCCAGCTCACCCGGCCCTGGCTCAGACGCCCCCAGCTCACCCGCAGCCGGTTGAGCCGCGCTCCGAGCGGGGCCCTCACGCCGGCTCCAACCGGTAGCCCGCCCCACGGACGGTCATCAGCGACGTCCGGCCGAACGGCAGGTCGATCTTCCTGCGCAGGGCGCTGATGTAGACCTCGACGATGTTCGGATCGCCGTCGTAGGAGAAGTCCCACGCCTGGGCCAGCAGCTCGCCCTTGGAGACCACCTCCCCGGGCCGCCGGGCGAGCGCGTGCAGCACCGCGAACTCCTTCGGCGTCAGCCCGATCTCCACCCCGCCCCTGCGGCAGCGCAGGCCGGCCGGGTCGACCACCAGGTCGCCGACGGTGATCGTCACCGGCCGCTCGGTCCCGCCGCGCCGCACCAGGGCGCGCAGCCGGGCCAGCAGCACCACGTACGAGAACGGCTTGGCCAGGTAGTCGTCGGCGCCGTTGTCGAGCGACTCGGCCTCGTCGTGGACGCCGTCCTTGGCGGTGAGCATCATGATCGGGGTCCAGTCGCCCGCCTCGCGCAGCCGGGAGCACACCGTGTAGCCGTTCATCCTGGGCAGCATCACGTCCAGGACGATCACGTCGTAGGCGTTCTCGGTCGCCATCCACAGGCCGTCGCGCCCGTCGTGGGCCACGTCGACCGCGAAGCCTTCGCCCGCCAGCCCGCCCTTGATCAGGCCGGCCAGCCGTTCCTCGTCCTCCACCAGCAGCACTCGCACGACGTCCAGAGTGCCTGAGTGAACCTAAAGCCAACCTGAAGATCCTTTTGGGCGCGTTCAGGATCGCTTCAGGTGTGGGCGAGCACGATCGGGGCGTTCGGATGGATGCGACTGAATTCGACTGGATTCGACTGAGGAGAATGCATGTTCAAGCGACGTCTCGCGGTCCTCGGCACGGTGGGGGTGCTCGCGCTCGCGGTCCTGGGCGGCTCCGCCCTGGCCGACGCGCCCCCCGCCCCCGACGTCCCCGCAGCCACCACCGTGGCCGCCACCACCCTGGCCGCCACCACGGCCCCCACCATGGCCGGGGTGTCCTGCCGGACGCCGGACGGCAAGGAGGTCAAGTTCGTCCACAGCGTGGCGGCCCGCGTGTTCGTCGCCCGCGACGAGAAGGGCGAGCGCAAGGACGGCGCGCCCGCACCTGACGCCGAGCCGGGCGTCATGGTCGAGCTCTCCCCCCTGACCACCACCGAGGCCGCCCCCACCACGCCCAGCGCCCCCGCCGCCCCTGAGGGCGCGCCCGGCGCCCCCGAAGCCGCGCCCAGCGCTCCCGCCACCCCCGAGGACGCGCCGAGCGCCACCCTGCCCGAGGGCGAGACGGTACGGGCGCTCCCCCTGCTGCCCGCGACCGAGCTCCCGCCGGGCGCCGTGAAGGCGGACGACCCCAGCAAGGTCGTCCAGATCGTCTGCGCGCAGGCGAAGCCCGTCGACTAGTTCTATCCAGGGAACGACGGGTGCGGGCCCAGCGCCCAGTACTCGAACAGGCCGTGGCCGACGAGCCCGTCGTACTCGAAGCGGCCGACGGCGTCGACCAGGCCCCACATCCTGGCGGCGTCGTCGGGCAGCCGGTACGTCACCCCCTGCACGACCGGCCCCGGCCCCTGGTACATGCCGTGCCTCCAGTCCGGCTCCAACCCGTACCCGGTGCCGACCATGAGATGGACCGGCAGCACCGGCGTGCAGCGCACCTCGAACGGTCTGCCGCCCGGCGGCGAGAAGGCGATCACCGCCTCCACGACGTCCCGGGTGTCAGGGGCGTAGACCGGGCGGTAGTCCGGCCGGCCGAGGTACTCCTCCTCCCGCCCGTCCGACCACACGCGTACGGCCTCCTCCAGCAGCCGCCGGCCATGCTCGTCCTCCTGGACGATGCACAGGATGGCGTGGTCGTCGAACCTCATCGGCGCGTACAGCCAGTAGAACGTGCCGGAGTTGTTCGCCTGGATGCCGGGCGGCTCGGGCTCGCCGACCGGCCGGACGCCCCAGGAGCGGTCCCTGGTGCCGAGCCAGCGGTCGGGGGTGACCGGGATCACCTGGTCGCCGATGGTGATGCTGCCCGTCCAGCGGCCGGTCTGGGCGAGCCGTACCGAGTCGAACATGACCCGCTCCTGCCAGCGCAGGAAATGGCGGGGTTCGAGGGTCGCCGGGATCGTCCCCTCCCAGTCGAGCTCGAAGGACAGGCCATGCTCGTTCGGCTCCAGGATCACGCGGAGCCGCTTGAGCCCTTCGACGACCTCGACGCGGAACGGGCCGATCCCGGTGTTCATCCGGTCGGGGCCCAGCTCGCGCGAGGCCCGTACGACGCGGTGCAGGTCGCCGTGCCGTACGCAGGCGAAGGCGTCGGTGACGCCGAGGTTGGGGTACTGGCCGAGGCCGACGATCAGCATGAGCTCGTCGGTGCCGGCGTGGCAGTTGAAGTAGTAGCGGTCGTAGAAGTTGCGGTCGGAGGTGGCGACGTGCCGCATGACCTGGGCGGTCTGGTGCACGGGGTGATCGTCGAGCGGTGACAGCGCCATGCCCGGAGTTGTAGCAAGCGCTTGGTATGCCGTCAACAGGCCGGGGGAACACGAAGCGCGCCCCCGCTCTCACGAGAGCGGGGGCGCGCTTTTCGAGCCGGATCAGGGCCTGTGGTGAGATGCCTGGTCCGTCTTGTTCTGCACGTTGGACGCCATCCGGTCCGCCGACTGCGCGGACCTGTCCGCCTTCTCGCTGACCCAGCGTGACGCATCGGAGGCAGAGTCCTTCATGTGCTCGGTCCACTGCTGGGCGTTGCGGCGGTAGGCCATGTAACCGATCGCGCCGACCGCAAGACCGGTCAGCAGCACCATCGTCGGCCACCGCCGTGACCGGGACGGTTTCGGGTCGATTCGCTTGGCCGCCGCCGTCAGCATCCTGCTGACCTTGGGGGCGACCTGATCCTCGAACCCGTGCGCCGCGGCGTCGAGCCTAGGCGCCGCCCAGTAACGGGCGTCTTCGATGCGCTGGGCGGTGGCCACCTTGGCCTGGTCCGCCATTGGCGCCATGCGATGGCCGGTCTTGACGGCCTGGGCCTTCATTCGGCCCATCCACGTGGCGGGTACCTCTATTACCACGCGGCGTCTCTTCAGTGTCAGGGACACGACAACCTCCCCTGTCGTTGGGGCCCCGCGCTTGACCTTCCCTGGACAAGGCGGCTCAATCATGGCGGTCCATGGGAGGATGACCGAGGAGGCCGAACGGCCATATTCCTCAGGACATCACATACAACCCTGTACATAGAGGGGGGCAGCTGTCTCGTGGCTGAGAAGCTGATCGCTAATTTGAAGACCAATCGCGGCGACATCAAGGTCGAGCTTTTCCCGAACCAGGCGCCGAAGACCGTCCGGAACTTCGTGGAGCTCGCCGAGGGCACCCGCGAGTGGACCCATCCGGAGTCGGGCGAGAAGAGCACCGCCCGTCTGTACGACGGGACCGTCTTCCACCGGGTCATCTCCGGTTTCATGATCCAGGGCGGCGACCCGCTCGGCCAGGGCATCGGCGGCCCCGGCTACGAGTTCGACGACGAGATCCACCCGGATCTCTACTTCAACCGGCCCTACCTGCTGGCCATGGCCAACGCGGGCGTGCGGTTCGGCAAGGGCACCAACGGCTCGCAGTTCTTCATCACGGTCGTGCCCACGCCGCACCTCAACGGCAAGCACACGATCTTCGGTGAGGTCGTCGAGGGCCAGTCGGTCGTCGACGCCATCGCCAAGACCGACACCGACCGGCGCGACCGGCCCGTCCAGGAAGTCGTCCTGGAGTCGGTCACCATCGAGCGCGTACAGGGCTGAGCCGATCCCTGCGGGGGGCGGGCCACTCTCGGGTCCCGCCCCCTGGGGAAGCCCCAGCACCCCTGATCGACGGCACACAGCTGGGTCTGGTACGTCATAGGCTCTGGACATGACCAGCCAGCCGCCCAGCCCGCCCTCGCAGCCCGAGCAGCCCGCCGAGGCGGTCCCCACGTGCTTCCGGCACCCCGGCAGGGAGACCTGGGTCCGCTGCCAGCGCTGCGACCGGCCCATCTGCCCCGACTGCATGCGCGACGCCGCCGTGGGCTTCCAGTGCCCCGAATGCGTCGCCCAGGGCAACCAGGGCTTCCGCCAGGCCCGTTCCACCTTCGGCGGCCAGGTCGTCAGCACGCCGTACGTCACCTGGGCCATCCTGGCCCTCAACGTCCTCGTCTTCGGCGCCCAATACGTCATGCCCACGGTCACCGGCACGCTGCAGATGTGGCCGGCCGGAGTGGCGGTCCTCGGCGACTACTACCGGCTGGTCAGCGCCGCGTTCGTGCACGCGGGCGTCTTCCACATCCTGTTCAACTGCTGGGCCCTCTACGTCGTCGGGCCCTACCTGGAGCGCGCCTTCGGCCACGTGCGCTTCGCGTCGCTCTACCTCATCAGCGCCGTCGGCGGCAGCACGCTCAGCCTCTGGCTCGACCCGCTGAGCCAGCCGACGGTGGGCGCGTCCGGAGCCATCTTCGGCCTGTTCGGCGCCATCTTCGTGGTGAGCCGCAAGCTCAACATGGACGTACGCGGCATCGCCATGCTCATCGTGATCAACCTGGTGATCACCTTCGTGTTCCCCGGCATCAGCTGGACCGGGCACGTCGGCGGCCTGATCACCGGCTCGCTGCTGGCGGGAGCGATGGCCTACGCCCCCAAGAACAACAGGACCCTGTGGCAGGTGCTGGCGATCGTGGGAGCGCTGGCCGTGCTAGCCGTGCTCGTGATGGCCCGGACCTCGGCGATCCTGAGCTCGATCTGACTTCCCCAGGCTGTGGAAAAGACTGTGGAAAGAACTAACGCCAGCGGGTGGAAAGAACCACACCGAAGATGATGAACACAAACCCGATCAGCAGGTTCCAGTTCTGGAGGTCGCTGAAGAAGGGCGCCTGCGGGGCGACGTAGTAGATCGCGATCCACAGGATGCCGATGATCCACGACACCACCATGGTGGGCGCCAGCCAGCGCGGGCTGACCTTGATCTGCTGGGACTTCTGCGGCGGCGTGTAAACCGCCTTCTTGCGAGCCTTGGACTTGGGCACTGGGTAACTCCTGCTGAGGGCCTGGGCTTCCGGATCGTCCACAGGCTCTTCGTTAAGCGTAGTTGAAGCGTGCCCCAGGATAGTCGCCACGCGCACGCCATGGCGATCCCCCGCGTCGGGAGATGTGACGAATACGCTGACGACATGCGGTCCATCTTCCGGGCCGTGGGGGAGCTGAGCATCACCGCCGGCCTGGTCCTCATGCTGTTCTGCGCCTACCTGCTCTGGGGCACCGGCGCCTACACCAAGAGCCAGCAGTTGCTGCTCCAGCGCGAGCTGGCCGCCGAGAAGGCGGAGCACGACCGCGGCCGCATCGACAAGATCGAGCTCGGCAAGGCCGTCGCCATGCTGAGCATCCCGAGACTCGGCCACGACTACCGGTACGCCATCGTCGAGGGCGTGGACGCCGAGCACCTGAAGAAGGGCCCGGGACACTATCCCGACAGCGCCATGCCCGGCCAGATCGGCAACTTCGTGCTCTCGGGCCACCGGACCACGTACGCGGCCCCGTTCAACGAGATCGACGAGCTCGAACGCGGCGACGAGATCATCGTGGACGCCCCCGAGGCCCGCTACACCTACCGCGTCACGTCCCAGGACATCGTGGAGCCCACCGAGGTGGACGTGCTCGCCCCCGTGCCCGGCAAGCCCGACATCCGCCCCATCCGCGCCTACATCACCCTCTCCACCTGCCACCCCGAGTACTCCGCCGCCCAACGCCTCATCGTGTACGGCGTCCTCAAGAAGACCGAGCTCAGAAAGGAATGACATGTACGGCTGGATCTGGCGCAAACTGCCCGGCGACCCCCGTACCAAGGTGCTGACGGCCGCCTTGCTGGTCGTGGTCGTGGGGGTCGTACTCTGGTATGCCGTGTTCCCGCTCCTGGAGCCCGCGGTGACGCTCGACGAGGTGACCGTAAGAAGATGACCCGCCTGCTGGTCGTGGACAACCACGACAGCTTCGTCCACACGATCGTCCAGTACCTGCGCGTCCTGGGCGCCGACTGCGACGTCCGCCCCCGCGACGTCGTCGGCGTGCGCGACGGCGACGGCTTCGACGGCGTCCTCGTCAGCCCGGGGCCCGGCACGCCGGAGGCGGCCGGCGTGAGCGTGCCCCTGGTGCTGCGCGCCGCCGAGCGCGGCACGCCCCTGCTCGGCGTCTGCCTCGGTCACCAGGCCATCGCGGTCGCCTTCGGCGCCACCGTGGCCCGCGCGCCCGAGCTGGTCCACGGGCGCACCAGCCCGGTGTTCCACGACGGCAAGGGTGTCTTCGAGAGCCTGCCGTCGCCGGTGCCGATGACCCGCTACCACTCGCTCGCCGTGCTGCCGGAGACCGTCCCCGAGGTCCTCGACGTGACCGCCCGCACCGACGACGGGGTCATCATGGGCCTGCGCCACCGCCACGCGCCGATCGAAGGGATCCAGTTCCACCCCGAGTCGGTGCTGTCCGAGCACGGCCACCGGCTGCTGGGGAACTGGCTGCGCGGGATCGTGTAACGCCCGGCTCGCGCAGAGCGACTACCAAATGAGCGCCCCCGCCGTTGCCCCCGAGCGGCGGGGGCGCTCTTCGCGCCCGCCCCTGGACGGCCGGCGCCGCGGAACCCTTCCGGGAGAACGACGAGGGCCGCCCTCCCCGTGGGGAAAGGCGGCCCGTCGTGCTTCGTCAGCCGTCAGAACTCGTCGTCGCCGATCGGGTTGTCCTCGGTCGGCTCGTCGGACGGGAAGTCCGTCTGGTCGTCGGTCGGCTGCTGGGTCGGCTGCTCGTTGGTGGGCGGCGGAGCCGTCTCGGGACCGGTGGACACCACGATCGTGATCGTCGTGCCCGGCATCAGCTTCTGGCCCGCGGGCGGGTTCTGCTGGATGACCGTGCCCTCGGCCTGATCGTTGGCCTGCGGCGAGACCTTCACCTTGAAGCCGGCGCCCTTGAGCGTGGCGGTGGCGTCCTGCTGGGTGTAGCCGGTCACGTCGGGCAGCTCGGTCAGCTCGAAGGGCACGTAGAGGGTGACGCTGGTGTCCTTCTCGATCTCGGTGCCGGCCGCCGGCTTGGTCTCGAAGACCTTGCCCTGCGGCTTGCTGGACTGCTTGGTCTTGACCACGCCCTTCAGCCCGACGTCGTCGAGGGCCTTGATCGCCTCCGTGGTGGTCATGCCGATGAGCCCGTCGGGCACGGCGACCTTCTCCTTGCCCTTGGAGACGAACAGCTTGACCGTGGCGCCCTTGTCGACCTTCTCGCCCTCCGCGGGCTCGGTCCTGATCACCGTGCCCTTGCCGAACTCGTCGCTGGCCTCCTGCACCACCTCGGGCTTCAGGCCCAGGCCGATGAGCGCGCGCTGAGCGGGCTCCAGCTTCTGCGTGGCCAGGGCCGGGATGGGGATCCCGGCGTCGGTGGGCGTGGCCTTGGTGCCGAACACCAGGTAGCCGACCGTGACGAAGGCGCCGATGACCAGCAGCGGGATGACGATCCACAGCGCGGTCCTGAGCGCGTTGCCGCCACCGCCGCCGGACGCCCTGCGCCGCCCCACGCGGCTGCCGCCGTCGCCGCCTTCGTACTCGTACGGCGGGATCGCGCCGGTGCGCTGCGTGGCCGGGCCCTGGGCCGCCTGGGTGGCGGTCATCATGCGGGTGCCCTGGTTGAAGTTCCCGTTCATCGCCATCGTCTGCGCGTCGACCGGCATGCCGGACATGGCGCGCTGGATGTCGGCCCGCATCTCGCCGGAGTTCTGGTAGCGGTGGGCCGGGTCCTTGGCCATGGCCTTGAGCACGATCGCGTCGGCCCACGCCGGGATCTCGCGGTCGATCTGCGAGGGCGGGATCGGGTCTTCGCGGACGTGCTGGTAGGCGATCGCCACCGGGGAGTCGCCGGTGAACGGCGGCTGGCCGGTGAGCAGCTCGTACAGCACGCAGCCGGTGGAGTAGATGTCGCTGCGGGCGTCGACGCGCTCGCCGCGGGCCTGCTCGGGCGACAGGTACTGGGCGGTCCCTATCACCTGCGCGGTCTGGGTCATGGTGGCGGCCGAGTCGGCCATCGCGCGCGCGATGCCGAAGTCCATCACCTTGACATCGCCGGCGCGCGTGATCATCACGTTGGCCGGCTTGATGTCACGGTGGACGATGCCGCCGCGGTGGCTGTAGTCGAGCGCGCGCAGGATGCCGTCGACCAGCTCGGCCGCCCGCTCGGGCAGCAGCCGCCGGTCCTGGCGCAGCAGGTCGCGCAGCGTCCTGCCGTCGACGTACTCCATCACGATGTAGGGCACGGGGGTGCCGTCGGTGACGTCTTCGCCGGTGTCGTAGACGGCGACGACGGCGGGGTGGTTCAGCGAGGCCGCCGACTGCGCCTCACGGCGGAAACGGGCCTGGAAGGTGTGATCGCGCGCCAGGTCGGAGCGGAGGGTCTTGATCGCGACTATGCGGTCCAGCCGGATGTCTCGGGCGCGATACACCTCGGCCATGCCGCCGCGCCCGACGACACCGTCGAGCTCGTAACGACCTCCGAGTAGCCGAGGCTGAGTCATTTCCTGCACTGTCCCTTACCGTTCATCTTGGGTACCGGCCTGCTCGGGGGGCCGCCGGTGTCCATCATCGACCCCGTAGCGCATCACGTCTCCTCCTGCGGCGGGTTTGTACCACCCGGGTCCGGCGAAGCGGTTGGTGTCGGAGTTGTCGGTGTCCTGCTGGGCGTTGGGGTGGTGGGGGTGGGAGTCGGGGTACGGGTGGTCGGGGTTGGCTTCGGTGACGGCTTCTTCGTAGGTGCAGCCGACTTGCTTACCGTAGCCGACCGCGAGGGTACCGGCCGCGTCGACTTCACCGGAAGCGCGGGTGGTCGGCGCGTGTGCTTCTTCGTCCGCGTGGGCCTGAGCAGCTCAGGCGACTGCATCGGGGAGTGGCTGGGTTCGGCGATCTCCGGAAGCGGCGGCGGCGTCGTATCGCGATTGGCGAACGTGATCGCGCTCAGGCCCACCGCGGCCACGCAGCCGGCGGTGGCGACCAGCGCCAGCGTCCTCGCACTGCGGCGGCTGCGGGCCGGCGGCTCGGGCGGGCTCTGGACCGTCGTCGCCGGGGCGAGGTTCTCGGTCGCCTGCTGGTCCTCCGTGGCCGGCTCGCGCACCCGGAAACCCGCGGGATCGGTGAACATGCTGAGGACGGCGCCCTGCTCGACGCCCTCGACCAGCGACTGGCGCAGCACGTACGCCCGGTCGGCCGCCTCCAGCGCCGAGGCCGGACGCATCCCCGGCTCCTTGGCCAGCAGCGTCATGACCAGATCGCGCACCGGGACGGGCACGTCCGCGGTGAGCGGCGGCGGCTGCTCGTTGAGGTGCAGCAGCGCGATCGCCACCTGGCTGTCGGCCCGGAACGGCGTGTGGCCCGCCAGGCACTCGTAGGCCACCACGCCCAGCGAGTAGAGGTCGGTCGCGGGGGTGAGCGGGAAACCCTGGGCCTGCTCGGGGCTGACGTACTGGGCCGTGCCGAGCACCGTGCCGGTCTGCGTCACCGGCGCGGCCTCCAGGGCGCGGGCGATGCCGAAGTCGGTCACCTTGATCGTGCCCTCGCGGGTGACCAGCAGGTTGCCGGGCTTGACGTCCCTGTGGATGATCCCGGAGGAGTGGGCCGCGTGCAGCGCCTTGGCGGTCTGGTGCACCACGTCGAGCGCCACCTCGGGCCCGAGCGCGCCGTTGCGCGCCAGGATGGCCGACAGCGGCTCGCCGTGCACCAGCTCCATCACGAGGTAGGCCAGGTCGCTCTGCTCGCCGTAGTCGAAGATCTGGGCCACCCCGGGGTCGGCCAGGGCGGCGGTGAGGCGCGCCTCGTTGCGGAAGCGCTCGCGGAACGTGGGGTCGGCGTGCATGTGGCTGCGCAGGATCTTGACCGCGACCTCGCGGCCCAGAAGCTCGTCACGGGCGCGCCACACCTCTCCCATACCGCCCGTGGCGATGCGGGAGAGCAGGAGATAGCGGTTACGGAGCCGCATGACCCAGCACGTTACCGTCATTCACTTGTTCAGCACCGCCTCCAGCACAGCCTTTGCGATCGGGGCGGCGGTGTGGCCGCCCGTGGCCTCCGCGCCGACGTTGGCGGCGCCGGACTCGACGATGACCGCCAGCGCCACCTTCGGGTCCTCGGCAGGCGCGAAGGAGATGAACCAGGCGTGCGGTGGCGCGCCGTCGGCCGTCTCCGCGGTGCCGGTTTTGCCCGCCACCTGGACGCCCGGCACCTGCGCGAGGTTGGCCGTGCCGTTGTTGACCACGCTCACCATCATGTCGCGCAGCTTGCCCGCCGTCTCGGAACTGACCGCTTCGGTCAGCTCCTCGGGCTTGGCCTCCTCCATGACGTCGTTCTTGGAGTCGGTGATCTTGTTCACCAGGTACGGCTTCATCACCTTGCCGTCATTGGCGATGCCGGCCGCCACCATGGCCATCTGCAGGGGCGTCATCCGGTTGTCGCGCTGGCCGATCGAGGCCATGGCGAGCGCCGCGTCGTCGTACTTGCTGCCGAAGTCGCTCTGGGCCACCGACATCGGCACGCCGATCTGCTTGCCCATGCCGAACTTCTCGGTCTGCTCGTTGAGCTTGTCGTAGCCCAGCTGCATGCCGATCTTGGCGAACGGCGTGTTGCAGGACTTCTCCAGCGCGTACACGAGCTGGACCTGGCCGGCGCCGCAGGCCGCGCCGCCGTAGTTGGGCAGGCTGATGGTGGTGTTGGGCAGCGGCAGCCGCTGCGGCGCCTCGACGGTGGTGCTCGGGCCGCGCGAGGAGTCGTCCTCCAGGTACGCCGCCGCCGTCACCACCTTGAACGTCGACCCCGGCGGGTACGTCTGGGCGATGGCCCGGTTGAGCAGCGGCTGGCTCTTGTCCTTGTCCAGCTCGTTGTAGCGGCCGAACACCTTGCCCTTGTCGGTGCCCGACAGCTCGGCGGGGTCGAAGGTGGGCAGCGACACCATCGCCAGGATCCCGCCGGTCTTCGGGTCGAGCGCCACCAGCGCGCCGCGCTTGCCGCTCGAGCGCAACGCGTCGTAGGCCGCCTTCTGCGCCTTGGGGTTGATCGTGAGGTCGACGTTCGCGCCCCTGGTGGGCTCGCCCGTGAACAGGTCGATGCTCCGCCGCAGCAGCAGGTCGGCGCTGGAGCCGTCGAGCAGCTTGTTCTGGGTGCCCTCGATCGCGCTCGCGCTCTCGGGCGAGAAGTAGCCCGTGACGTGCGCGTAGAGCTTCCCGTCGGCGTACTTCCTGATGAACCGGAAGTTCTTGTTGTCGGTCTCCACCGACTGGGCGATCACCTTGCCGCCGGCGGTGATCCGGCCGCGCTCGACGGCGTAGCGCTCGTAGTAGTTGCGGCGGTTGCTCGGGTTGGAGCGGTAGTCGTCGGCCCGGACCGCCTGGAGGATGTTCACGTTGATCATCAGAAGCGCGAACATGACCAGGCAGGCCACGGCCGCGCGCTTCAAAGTGCTGTTCATCGCTGGAACACCTGGGTGAGTCCTTCGTTCTGGATCGCCTGGGGCGGGGGCCGTCGCGCCGCGTCTGACATGCGTACCAGGAGCGCGATAAGGATCCAGTTAGCCAGCAGGGCCGAACCGCCCTGCGACATGAACGGGGTGACCAGGCCGGTCAGCGGGATGAGGTTCGTCACGCCGCCGACGATGATGAACACCTGCCAGGCGAGGATGAACGACAGGCCGCCCGCCAGCAGCTTCGAGAACGGGTCGCGGGCCACGAGCGAGGTGCGCAGGCCGCGTTCGACCAGCAGGGCGTAGAGCATGAGCAGCGCCATCAGGCCGGTCAGCCCGAGCTCCTCGCCGGTCGCGGCGAAGATGAAGTCGGAGAAGCTCAGCGGGATCAGGTCGGGGTGGCCCTGGCCGAGCCCGGTGCCGAGGATGCCGCCCGCGCCGAACCCGAACAGCCCCTGCATGATCTGGTAGCTCTTGCTGCACATCGGGTCGCCCGGCGGGTCCTCCAGGCAGACGGGGGCCGTGCCGAAGTAGACCGGGTTGCTCGGGTCGAGCCAGGCGGCGAAACGCGCGCCGACGTGGTCGAAGACCTGCCCGGCGAGGAAGGCGCCGCCGACGAAGAGCAGGATGCCGATGAGCACCCACGAGGTGCGCTGGGTGGCGATGTAGAGCATCGCGATGAACGTGCCGAACACCAGCAGCGAGGTGCCCAGGTCCTTCTCGAAGACCAGCACCAGCAGGCTGAGCCCCCAGGTGACCAGGACCGGGCCGAGGTCTCTGGCCCGCGGCAGGTCGATGAAGAGCAACCGCCGCCCGGCCAGGGCCAGCACGTCACGCTTGGCCACCAGGTAGCCGGCGAAGAAGATCACCAGCGCCAGCTTGGCGAACTCGCCCGGCTGGATGGAGAAGCCGCCGATGCGGATCCAGATCTTCGCGCCCTGCACCTCGCTGAGCGAGCCGGGCAGCAGCGCCGGGATCGCCAGCAGCACCAGGCCCACCGCGCCCGCCGTGTACGTCAGGCGTTGCAGCATGCGGTGGTCGCGCAGCACGACCAGGGTGATCGAGAACATCACGACGCCGACCCCGGTCCACATGATCTGGTTGGTCGTGGAGGCGCCGCCCATGTCGGCCGACTCCAGCCGGTAGATCATCACCAGCCCTAGACCGTTGATCAGCGTCACCAGCGGCAGGATCAGCGGGTCGGCCCAGGGTGCGAACTTGGCCAGCACCAAGTAGGCCGCCAGCATCAGGCCGCCCAGGCCCAGCCCGTAGGCCAGCATGCCGGCGGGAACCTTGCCGTCGACGGCCAGGCCGACGTTGGCGTAGGCGCCCATGATGATCAGCACCGCCAAGGCGAGCAGGACCAGCTGGGCCATCCGCCGTTTGGCCGGCATCGGGACGGGGGTCGCGACCATTTCTGCCATTTATTGCGATTTCGTCTTGGTGGCGGAGGGAGTCGGGGACGTGGCCGTGGTGGAGGTCGTGTCGCCCGTGTCGCCCTTGTCGTCCTGGGAGAACTTCAATCCGTTTATCTTCGTCACGCCTTCGTCGACGTCGGTGACGGGGATGCCGCTCTTGATCAGGGCCTGGTCCGCCGGGGACAGCTTGGAGAGCGGACGGCCCGTGCGCTTCTCCACGTGGAAGAACTCGATCGGGCCCACCTCCTGCTTGATCCCCTGGAAGATGACCACTTCGTCGCCCCTGGCACCGACGAAGAACTGGTCCTGGGTCCACTGCCATCCGAGGTAACCGCCGGCGCCCAAGGCGACGACGCCCACCCCGAGCACGGTGACCAGCACGGGCCACACACGACGACGCCGCCCCGAACGCCGGGTCGCCTGCGCGACCGGCTCATCGAGGTCGTCGCCGTCGGTGATCGCCGGCTGGGGTGCGGTCACCGCGCTCACTCGCCCCGGCTGGGTCTCCGGGGCGCCTCCTCGTAGCCTGGTCATCCCCGCGGCGCCGACCACTGCGGGCTCCGCGGGAACCTCCTGGCCGTCGGTGATCTCCAGCACGTCGGCGAGCACGCACGTGATGTTGTCGGGCCCGCCGCCCCGGTTCGCCAGATCGATGAGCTGGCGGACCACCTCTTCGGGGTCGTCGATGTTGGTGAGCGTGGCGTGCAGTGTCTCTGCGCTCACCACGCCCGACAGGCCGTCGGAACAGAGCAGGTAGCGGTCGCCCACCTGCGCCTCGCGCAGCGTGAGGTCGGGGTCGACCTCGCCGCTGCCGTCGAGGGCGCGCAGCAGGATCGATCGTTGGGGGTGCGTGGCCGCCTCTTCGGGCGTGATGCGCCCGTCGTCGACGAGCTGCTGCACCAGGGTGTGGTCATGGGTGATCTGGTAGAGCTCGCCGCGTCTCAGGAGGTAGGCGCGCGAGTCGCCCACGTGCACCAGGGCGACCTGGGTGCCGTTCCAGAGCATGGCGGTGAGCGTCGTGCCCATGCCTTTGAGGCTGGGATCCCGCCCGACCATCTCGTGCAGCCGGCGATTGGCGTCGCGTACCGCTGCCTCGATGGCGTTGAGCAGGTCACCCCCCTGTTGGGCCTCTTCCAGAGAGGCCATGGCGGCGATGGCGACAGAACTCGCCACCTCGCCGTGTGCGTGCCCGCCCATGCCGTCGGCGACGGCCAGCAGGCGGCCGCTAGCGTACGCCGAGTCCTCGTTCCCTTCGCGGAGGAGGCCGACGTCCGAGCGGGCGGCGTAGCGGAGTGCGATGGTCATTTGCGCAATTCAATGACTGTCTTGCCGACACGGATCGGAACACCGAGCGGCACCGGGGTCGGACGGGTGACTTTCGAGCGGTCGAGATACGTGCCGTTGGTCGAACCGAGATCTTCCACGATCCACTGACCGTCCTGAGGGAAGAGCCGGGCATGCCGGCTGGATGCGTAGTCGTCGCTGACTACCAGCGTGGCGTCGTTCGCCCGGCCAATGGTGATGGGCGTCTCCGTGAGGTTAATGGTGGTGCCCTGCAATGGGCCACCGGTAACGATGAGCTGGCGTGGCTCGCCCTTCTTGCTCTTGGGCTTGGCCACCGGTTTGGCGGGCTTCACGGCTTTCCGTGGGCCCGCGGGAGCCGTGCGTGAACCGAACAAGTCAGTCCGGATCACGCCGACTGCGGCAATGACGAAGAACCACAGCACCGCCAGGAAGGCGAGCCGGATCAGCAGCAGCGTGAGCTCGGACATGGACCGTCTGTCTACCCCTAATCGCGCCGGAACACCAGAGTCGTGCGTCCCAGCGTCACTCGCGTGCCGTTCTGGAGCTCGATTCTGCGTACCGGCTGGCCATTGACGAAGGTGCCGTTCGTCGAACCGAGATCGACGAGGGCCACGAGCTGGCCCTCGACGCGCAGCTCCGCATGATGCCGCGACACTCCCGGATCGACAAGACGAAGATCGCAGTCGGTGCCCCTGCCGAGCAAGGTCACCGGCGTGGTGAGCTCGTAGGAGCGGTCGCCCTGCGGGTCGTCCTGGGTGGAGACGAGCAGCCTGGGCCGCCCGTTGAAGGCCCCGGGCCTGGACGGGGGCAGGTCGCTCGCCGGCTGGCGGATCTCGTCCTGCTCGACCGTCGCGCCGCGGATGACGCCCGACCGGATGCGGAACAGGCCCACAGCCAGGTCTCCGGCGGTCTCGAAGCGCACCCGGACCGGTCCCACGAAGGAATAGCCCTGTTCCTTGGCATACTCCCTGGCGAGGTTGGCCAGTTCGTGGCTGATGCTGTCGGCGTAGACCTCAAGCCTCTCGCTGTCGGTCGTGGACAGCTCCACCACGAAGTCGTTGGGCACGAGCGTGCGGCCCTGTGCGACGATCGCCGCCCGCTCATCCATCTCCCGCTGAACCGCGCTGGCGACCTCGACCGGCTGAAGGTCAGATTTGAACGCCCGCGCAAAGGCCCCCTCAACCAAGCCTTCGAGCCTTCGCTCGAAGCGCTGAAGGACTCCCACCGGGTACCTCCCTTCTTCCCTGCATATGATCGCGGCCCCAGACGCTTCTGGCGCCCGGTTTCCGCTCGTCCCACGTGGCGGCGTCGTGACGCTCGTTGCCAGTCGCGCCCAGCTCCTCCGCTTCCGTGTCTTCTGCGATCGTATCCGGGTTCAGTACCAGTGGCTGTTCCGTGCTACTGTTTCTCCGCACCCACAAACGGGCGGGTGGCGGAACGGCAGACGCGCACGGTTCAGGTCCGTGTGTCCGAAAGGACGTGAGGGTTCAAATCCCTCCTCGCCCACTTGGTGACTAGGGGATCCTTGGTCGCCGGCCTTACAGGCCGGCTTCCTCGGGTCCCCTCGTCATATCTGCCCGGGGGATAACCCCCGGACCCCCAGGGGGACAAGCTTCGGGGGATTCTCCCCCGGGCCCCCGTTCATGGTGGTTGCCCTCTCGCCTCTTTTGGACTGGCCCACCGTTTCGTACCGTGTCTTGGTTCGCAAGGGTCCTGTGGTTTCTTTCTTGTGACGTGGCTCAAACGACTTTAGATCGGGGTCCTTGCAGGGGGCTTTCGGGTGGCTTGCGTGATTTAGGTCACATTGGTTTGGTGGGCGGGTTCGGGTGATCCTGGGGGCTACGGCAAACTGTGGCCGCTGGGTTCCGTTCAGGGGGGTTGCCGCTCATGGATGACTCGATGGTTCAGTTGCTCACGCCCTCCGGCGAGCGCGTGGAGCATCCGGAATATCCGTTGCTTATCTCGGATGATGAGATTCGCAGTCTTTATCGGGATCTCGTGGTCGTCCGGCGGATCGACTCCGAGGCTGTCGCGCTCGCGCGGCAGGGGGAGCTGGGGCTGTGGACGTCCCTGCTCGGTCAGGAGGCCGCCCAGGTCGGTTCCGGGCGAGCCGTCGGCGATCTGGACGCCGTCTTCCCCTCGTACCGGGAGCACGGGGTCGCCTACTGCCGCGGGATGGACCCGCTCGACGTGGTCGCCATGTGGCGGGGCGTCAACCACGGCGGCTGGGACCCGGCCCGGCACAACTTCTTCCTCTACACGATCGTGATCGGGACCCAGGCGCTGCACGCCACCGGATACGCGATGGGCATGCAGCGCGACGGCGTCATCGGCACCGACAAGGCCGGGGCGACCATCGCCTACTTCGGCGACGGCGCCACGTCCCAGGGCGACGTGAACGAGGCGTTCGTCTTCGCGGGGGCCTGCCACGCGCCGATCGTGTTCTTCTGCCAGAACAACCAGTGGGCCATCTCCGAGCCGCAGGAGCGCCAGTCGCGCATCCCGCTGTACCGCAGGGCCGAGGGCTTCGGCTTCCCCGGCGTCCGGGTCGACGGGAACGACGTGCTGGCCTGCCTCGCGGTCACCCGCAAGGCGCTGGCGGACGCGCGGTCAGGGCAGGGGCCCACGCTCGTCGAGGCGTTCACGTACCGGATGGGGGCGCACACCACCTCCGACGACCCCACCCGCTACCGGGCCAAGGACGACGTGGAGGCATGGCGGCGGCGCGACCCCATCGAGCGGGTCAGGGCGTACCTGACCGCGGCCGGCACCGGGGAGGACTTCTTCGACGAGGTCGAGGCCGACGCCGCCAAGATCGGGGCCGAGCTGCGGAGGCGCTGCCTCGAACTGCCCGACCCCGTCCCTTCTGCGATGTTCGACCACGTCTACGCCGAGCCGCACGCGCTGATCGAGTCCGAGCGGGCCCAGCACGCCGCCTACCTCGACGGGTTCGCCGCCGGGGAGTAGGCGCGCGAGGCGGCCTTGGTGTCCAGGAGCTCGCCCAGCAGGTCCGTGAGGCTCACCATGCCGATGACCGCGCCGCCCTGGCCGGTGACCAGCGCCAGGTGCGCACGGGCTTCCTGAAGGGCCGTCACGGCCTCGGGGACCTGCGTGACGCAGGCGAGCCTCGGCAGCGGCCTGGCCAGTTCCCCGGCCGTCAGCGTGGGCTGCAGGAGGGCGTCGCGGGCGTGCAGGACGCCCTCGATCCCGGCGGGGCCGCCCACCAGCAGCCGCAGGTGGCCACTGCCCGCCGCCCTGGCCCTGATCTGGGCCGCTCCGGCGGTCGGGAGCACCTTGACGGCCCGGTCGATCGGGACCATCAGGCGCTCGATGCCCTCGGCCTGGAGCCGCAGCGCGCGGGTGAGCAGGTCGTGCTCCTCGCGGTCGAGCAGGCCCATCCGGCCCGACTCGCCCACCAGCATGGCGAGCTGCCGGGGAGTGCGGGTGGTGGCCAGCTCGTCACGCGGCTGCACGCCGAAGAGCCGCAGTATGAGGTTGGTCAGCGCGTTCAGCGACGACAGCAGCGGGCGCATGAGCTGCGTGAACCCGCGGAACGGCAGCGTCAGGACCAGCGCCGCCCGCTCGGGGTGCGTCAGCGCCCACGACTTGGGCGCCATCTCGCCCACCACCATGTGCAGGAACGTCACCAGCGCCAGCGCGATCGTCAACGCGATCGGCATGCGCAACGACTCCGGCACGCCGACGGCCGCGAAGGCCGGCTCCAGGAAGTGCTCGATGGCGGGCTCGGTGACCTGGCCCAGGCCCAGCGTGCACAGCGTGATGCCGAGCTGCGCGCCGGCCAGCATGAGCGAGAGCTGACGCCCGCCGCCCACGGCCGACTTGGCCGCGACCCTGACCAGGCGGTTGCCGCCCGAGGCCATCTCCTCCAGGCGGTGCCGTCTGGCGGAGACGAACGCGAACTCGGCGGCCACGAACAGCGCGTTGAAGAACAGCAGCGCGAGGCTGATGAGGATCATCGTCATCGGGACGCCTCCGCGTGCTGCACGGGCGCGAGCCGCACCCATTCGGGGACCCGGCGGTTGAGCGACATGACGGTCAGCTCCGCCAGGTGCTCGGCCGCGTCGTCGGCGAACGGGTCGGTGTCCCCCTCGATCGGTACGGTCACCACGTCGCCGGGGTCGGGCATCCGGCCCAGCCGGGCCAGCACCAGGCCGGCGAGGGTGTCGTAGTCGTCGCTCTCCGGCAGCGCGACGCCGGTCGCGCGCTCGACCTCGTCGAGCCTGAGCCAGCCGGGCACCTCCCAGACGCCGCCGGGACGCTCGACGGCGCCCGCCGGCTCGGGGTCGTTCTCGTCGACGAGCTCGCCGACCAGCTCCTCGGCCAGGTCCTCGACGGTCAGCACGCCGGCCAGGCCGCCGTACTCGTCGATGACGCAGACGATGTCGTCGTTGGCCGCGCGCATCCGGTCGAGCACGGCCGGCAGCGGCAGCGAGTCGGGCACCAGCAGCGCGGGACGGGTGACGCTGCCGACCAGGCCCTCGTCCAGGCCGGACTCCAGCAGTTCGCGCACGCCCGTCACGCCCACCACGTCGCCGTCGTCGCCGACCACGGGGTAGCGGGAGTGGCCGCGTTCGCGCATGACGTCAAGCAGGTCGGAGATGGGCTGGGAGTCGCGCAGCGCCACCACGCGGGGGCGCGGCACCATGATCTCCTCGGCGTTGTGGTCGCCGAACTCCAGGGCGCGCTCCAGCAGCTCCGAAAGCCTCGGGGGCAGCTCGCCCGCCTGGGTCGACTCCTCGATGATCCGGGACAGCTCCTCCGGGGTCGCGCCGTGCTCGACCTCCTCGACCGGCTCGATGCCGACGCGGCGCAGGAGCCCGGTGGCGGCGGAGTCGAACAGCTTGACGACCGGTCCCACGACCGCCAGGTAGACCAGCGTGGACCCGGCCAGGAACTTGGCCACGGTCTCGGGCCTGGCGATGCCGAGGTTCTTCGGCGCCAGCTCGCCGAGCACCATCTGCACCACGGTCGCCACGAACACACCGGCGGCCACGGACAGTCCCGTGATCGCGGCGTCGGGCAGGCCCGTGGTGCCGAGCCAGGGCCGTACCAGGACGGCGATGGCGGGCTCGGCCAGGAAACCGACGAGCAGGGCCGTGACGGTGATGCCGAGCTGGGCGCCCGAGAGCATGAACGAGAGCCGGGAGGTCACCTGCAGCGCCTTTTCGGCCGCAGGGTCACCGGCGGCGGCCTGCTCGCGCAGGAGACCCCGGTCGGCGGCGACGAAGGCGAACTCCTGGGCGACGAAGTAGCCGGTGGCGGCGGTGAGGAGGAAAAGGGCCAGCAGGCCGAGATAGGCGCTCACCAGAGTGAGCCCTCAGAGGAACCCGTGCCGAGGCACGGGCCAAGACTCCACGAGTCCGGAGCGGACACGATCATCCCTTCGATAGAGGTCGTCCATAACGCTAACGACGCAGTCCGCGTCTATGTTTCCGCAGTGACTCTCCGCTAGTTCTGTGTACTTGTCCGTGGGAGAAACTTGGTGAGATGTCTTCACTGCAAGGGGGTTGGACGTAGCGTCTATGGCAAATCGAAGGGAAGAAGGCGAAGTGTCTGAGGACGACCGTACGCGGGCCATGCGCTCGCCGGGCGACGGCCGCCCGCTGCCACCGAGGCCCGGCGACGGTCCCCGCTCCGGTGGCGCACCCGCCCACCAGGTTCCGCCGGGCGTGCCGAACGCGCCCACCCACAAGCTGCCCGCCTACTCCGACGAGCAGCAGTCCCCGCCGCCTCCCAGATCGGGCGGCAAGGTCTACGGGCGGGAGCGCGCCGGGAACAGCCCGGTCAAACCGCTCAGGTCGTCGGACGACGAGCCCACGCCGGAGGGGCCGCGCGGGCCCAGAAGGCCACGGGTGCGCGGCAGGACCGTGCTGAAGATCGTCGCCGGCCTGGTCGCGCTGCTCCTGGTGGCGGCCGTGGGCCTGTTCTTCTGGGTCGACTCCAGACTGGCGGGCATCGACGGCGTGCTCGACGAGTACGAGGGCCGTCCCGCCGACACACCCGGCACCAACTGGCTGCTGGTCGGCTCCGACAGCCGCAAGGGCCTGACCGCGGCCCAGCGCAAGAAGCTGGCCACCGGGCGCGCGGTCGGGCAGCGCACCGACTCGATGATGCTGCTGCACATCTCCGACAACGGCGACAAGCCCACCCTGGTCAGCCTGCCGCGCGACTCGGCCGTGACCATCCCGGGGCGGGGACGCGACAAGCTCAACGCGGCGTACGCGTCCGGCGGGCCGAAGCTGCTGGTGCGCACGGTCGAGACCGTCACCGGTGTGCACGTCGACAACTACATGGAGATCGGCTTCGCCGGGTTCGTGGGCATCGTGGACGCCGTCGGCGGCGTCGAGATCAACGTCCGGGCCGACGTGGACGACCCCAAGGCCGGGCTCAAGCTGAAGAAGGGCAAGCAGGTGCTCAACGGCTCCCAGGCCCTCGGCTACGTGCGGACCCGCAAGGGCGGCGCGCTGCCGGACTTCGAGCGCACCAAGCGGCAGCGGCAGTTCCTCGGCGCGGTGGTGAAGAAGGCCGCCAGCCCCGGTGTGCTGATCAACCCGTTCACGTCGATCCCGCTGGCCATGAGCGCCACGGACGCCGTCGAGGTGGACTCGAGCACGGGCGCGTTCGACATGCTCTCGCTGGGGCTGGCCATGGGCGACAGCCCGGTCACGACCGTGGTGCCGTTCGGCGGGAACGAGATCGTCGCGGGCGGCGGCGCGGCGGTCAAGTGGGACCGGCTCAAGGCGCTGGCCCTCTTCGACGCCCTGAAGGCCGACAAGCCGGTGCCGAAGGAGATCGTGGACGCGGGCTGACCCGCCCCCTGAGGCGCGCTCCCGGCGCGCCTCACAGGACCGCGGATCAGCTCGTGGCGGCGACGGTCGCGGCGGTGGTGGTGGTGAGGATGACGGCCGCGGTGATGGCGCTGATCGTCTTGGCGACCGCCTGGCCGGCCCACTCGCCCTCGGCGATCTCCTTGACGCGCCCGCGGTCGGCGCCGGGGAACGCCTTGAGGTCGAGCTTCGCGGCGTACATGATCGCGATCAGGGTGGCCGTGCGCTGGTCGGGCTCGGCGCCGGCGAGGACGGCCGTCACGCGTTCGCGCACGTCGGCCTCCACCTGAGGGTCGGACTCCGGCCAGCGGGTGGTCGGGAAGATCCCCAGGACCTTCCTGCGCTCCTCGGCCAGCACGCCCGACTCGGCGAGCCTGGTGAGCAGCCGCCGGCGCAGCTTGCCCGACTGCAACCGCTGCACCCACCACGCGGGCTTCCTGGCCTTGCCGTCCTCGGCCATGCGGGCGAGGGCGGCGTCGAGCTCCTCGTCGCCCAGCGGGGCCGGGTCCTTGACCGTCACCTTGTCGTCGGCCAGTTCCACGCGGCCCGCGGCGGCCAGCTCGGCGAGGATCGCGCCGCCGAGCGCGGGGTCGAGCTGGATGCCCCCGATGAGCTGCCTGCCTTCCTCCTCGCCGTAGGCGAGCAGGAGGAGTTCTTCGGCGATCGTCACGGTCATGCCTCGACACTAACCTCCCAGCATGAGCATCTCGGAAAGACTTCACGCGATCGGACGTCCGCTGCTCCAGGCGCAGCTCGACCATCCCACGGTGGCCGGGATCGGGCGTGGCGACCTGCCGGAGCCGGTCTTCCGGTCCTGGCTGGAGCAGGACTACCTGTACCTGCTCGACTACGTGCGGGTGTTCTCCAGGCTGGCCTGGCAGGCGCCGGACGGGCATCTGGGGGACCTGGTGGATCTGGCGCACGCGACGTACCACGACGAGTTGCGCCTGCATCGGTCGTTGTCGGCGGAGTTCGGGGCCGACCTGGACAACGCGGTGAAGGGGCCGGCGTGTGTGGCGTACACGGCGTTCCTGTTGGAGGCGGCGGGGTCTTATGGGGAGGGGCTGGCCGCGCTTTATCCGTGCATGTGGGGATATTCGAGTCTTGGGAAGATCCTTGCGGAGAACCCGCCGGCCGAGCCGCGTTACCGGGCCTGGGTGGACACGTACGCCGATCCCGGGTTCGCGGCGCTGACCGTACGGATCGGGCAGATGATCGACGAGGCCGACCCCGACCCCGTACGGGCGGAGGCGCTGTTCACCGAGGGCATGGCCCACGAACTCGCCTTCTGGGACGTGCCGTAGTCGCGTGACGGTCCGGCGCGCGCCATACCCTGGTGGCATGCCGGAACTTCCCGAAGTGGAGTCGCTCACCCACTTCCTGCGCGAGCGGGCGGTCGGCCGTTCGATCGCGGGCGTGGACGTCGTCGCCTTCCAGGCGCTCAAGACGTTCGACCCGCCGGTCACCGCGCTCGGCGGGCTCACCGTCACGGGCGTGTCGAGGCACGGCAAGTTCCTCGACCTCGACTGCGACGGCCTGCATCTGATCATCCACCTGGCCCGCGCCGGCTGGCTGCGCTGGCGTGACGACCTGTCCGGCGCGCGGCCGGTGCGGCCGGGCAAGGGGCCGCTGGCCGTACGCGTACGGCTGGCGCCCGACGACGACGGCCTGGCCCCCGGGTTCGAGCTGACCGAGGCCGGCACGCAGAAGCGGCTGGCCGTCTACGTCACCGACAAGCCGGAGGACGTCCCGGGCGTCGCCGCCCTGGGCCCCGACCCGCTCGACGACGCCTTCACCGTCGAGGCGCTCAAGCGCATCGTGGGCGGCAACCGTGCCCAGATCAAGGGCCTGCTGCGCGACCAGAAGGTGATCGCCGGCATCGGCAACGCCTACTCCGACGAGGTGCTGCACGCCGCCAGGATGTCGCCGTTCAAGATCGCGGCGACGCTGACCGACGCGCAGATCGCCGACCTGCACGAGGCCATCGTGACGACGTTGCACGACGCCGTGGAGCGGGCGCACGGGCTGGCGGCCAAGGACCTCAAGGCGGAGAAGAAGTCCGGGCTGCGCGTGCACAACCGGGCGGGCCAGCCGTGCGACGTGTGCGGCGACACGATCCGCGAGGTGTCGTTCGCCGACTCCTCGCTCCAGTACTGCCCGACCTGCCAGACGGGCGGCAGGCCGCTCGCCGACCGGCGGATGTCGCGCCTGCTCAAGTAGGGTCCCGGGCGCGGGATGATGGAAGCATGACCGTTCCAGAGATCGAGGCCACCGCCGTTCCCGACGACGCCTACCTGCTCGACGTCCGCGAACAGGACGAATGGCTGGCCGGCCACGCCCCCGAGGCCGTGCACATCCCCATGTCGCAGATCCAGGGCCGCGTCGAGGAGGTGCCCGCCGACCGCACCGTCTACGTGGTGTGCCGGGTGGGCGGCCGGTCGATGCAGGTCACGGCGTGGCTCAACCAGCTCGGGCGCGACGCCGTCAACGTGGGCGGCGGCATGCAGTCGTGGGAGTTCGCGCGCCGTCCGATGGTCAGCGAGACCGGGCAGCAGCCGTTCGTGGCCTGAATGCCCCACTGTGGCGGTTCCGCCGCCATTGAGGCATGATGAGGGCGCCAACTGCATAGTCGCGGGAGCTCGGGGTGCCGGGCTGAGAGGGCAGCAACACAGCCGCTGCCGACCGCCTGAACCTGTCCGGGTAATGCCGGCGTAGGGAGTGTGCGATGACGCATGTCGTCGACGAAGTTCCGCTGACCCTTGACGGCGCGCCCCCCAAGACCCTCGGCGTCCTCGACCAGGGCGCGCTCTGGGCCAACCTCGGTGTCAGCCTCCTCGGTTTCTCCGGGGCGCTCATCCTGATCGACCCGCTGGGCGGCGCGCCGCTCAGCCTCGTGGCCGCGCTCACGGCCGCCGTGGTCGGCAGCCTCATCGGCACCGCCATGGTGGGCCTGTCGGCCATTCCCGGCACGCAGACCGGGCGGCCGGCGATGGTGCTGCTGCGCGGGCTGTTCGGGGCGAAGATGTCGTACGTCCCGTCCGTGCTGAACATCGTGCAGATGCTCGGCTGGGGGGCCTTCGAGCTCTGGGTGATCGCCAAGGCCGCGAACGCCATCTTCGGGGACGTCCCGTACCAGGTGTGGGTGGTGGTGGCGGGCGTGCTGACCACCGCGCTGGCCGTCTGGCCGCTCGGGTCGATCAGGCTGCTGCGCCGGTACGTGACCGTCGGCGTGATCGTGTCGCTGATCTGGTTCACCGTGTCGTTCCTGGGCGAGGCGCCGACGTACACGGGCGGGTCGTGGACGGCCTTCGCCCCGGCCGTCGACTACGTGATCGCCCTGTCGGTGTCGTGGGTGCCGATGGCCGCCGACTTCGCCAGGCACTCGCGCTCCAGCCGGGCCGCCTTCACCGGCGTCGTCGGCGGCTACACCGTCGCCCAGGTGGCCTGCCTGGCCCTCGGCGTGTACGCGGTGGCCATCGCGGGCGCCCAGGCGGTCCAGGCCGACGGCATGGTCGTGTTCCAGCCGTTCGTCGTGGCGCCGCTGGGCGCGCTGTTCTTCGGCATCCTGGTGCTGCGCGAGACCGACCAGTCCTTCGCCAACGTCTACTCCACCACCGTCTCGCTCCAGAACCTCATGCCGAAGGTCGACCGGCGGGTCGTCTCCACCGCGATCGGCGTGCTCACCACCGCGATCGCCCTGGTCGTGGACGTCACCTCCTACGGCGCGTTCCTCGGCGTGATCGGCGCGGTGTTCGTGCCGATGTTCGCGGTGCTGGCCGTCGACTACTTCGTGCTCGGCGGCGCCGCCCGCTGGAACACCGCCGAGGACGCGCCCTCGCGCTGGCTGATGCTGCTGCCGTGGGCGCTCGGCTTCGCCGCCTACTGGTTCACCACCTCGACGCCCACCGTCGCCGGCTGGGACGACTTCTGGGCGGCCGCCCGCGACGCGGTCGGCTTCACAAGGGAGACGTGGATGAACGGCGCGCTCGGCGGCGCGCTCGTCGCCGCCCTGGTGACCCTGCTGATCGGTGGGCTGACCGGTGGGCTGACCAGGGGCCTGCGCCGGTCAGCGGGCCGTTGAGACGCGGCGCTCGATGTTGAGCAGGTGCTGCTTGGCGGCCACGCCTCCGGCGTAGTCGCCGAGCTCGCCGTCCTCACGGACCACCCGATGGGAGGGCACGATCACGCAGACGGGGTTGGCGCCGACCGCGTTGCCGACCGCGCGCAGCGCGCGCGGCCGTCCGATGCTCGCGCCGATCTCCTCGTACGTCGTGGTCGTGCCGTAGGGGACGGCCATGGTCTTCTGCAGCACGCTACGGGCGAACGGCGTGGCCAGCGCGAGGTCGACCGGCGTGGCGAACGTGCGCAGCCGCCCGGAGAAGTACGCGTCGAGCTCCCGGCGCACCGGGTCGAGACGGCGGGCGTCGGGCCCGATGAACGTGCCGACCTCCTTGGCCACCCGCTCGTACACGACGTTCTCGGACTCGAAACTGCAGGCCGCGATGCCTTTCCCGGTGACCGCCAGGACCAGCCTGCCCACGGCGCCGTCGTAGGTGCCGAACGCGATGTGCGGCGGGCCCTCGCCCTTGTAGGTGTTGGAGGTCACTCTCAGCAGGGCATCGAGGTCGCTGCTCGACATGCCTCTCACCCGTTTCAGCCACCGGAATCTTCGTGAGCGCAGCGTATCGGACGGATCGCCCGTCAGACCCACCACGCCACGTGCACTATGGAGGTGTGGGGGACACATGGGTCGGCAGTGACGAGGAGATCGCTCGCGCTGTGCTCGCCGGTTCCCCCAACGCCGTGGTGGCGCTCGACCGCGACCAGAGCGTGCTGGTCTGGAACGCGGCGGCCGAGCAGCTGTTCGGCTGGACGGCCGCCGAGATGCTGGGGCGCCGGGCGCCGATCGTCCCCGACGAGCTGACCGCCGAGCACAACGCGGTGCTGGAGCGCGTACGGACCGGGGGGCAGGTGTCGTTGCGCACCAAGCGCGTCCACAAGGACGGCGGCGCGCTCGACCTGCGGGTGGACATCAACGCCCTGCGCCTGGGCAACTCCGTGGTCGGCTACGTCTGCGTCCACCATCCCGCCCGGGCCGACGAGGTGGCCGGGCTGCGCATGGAACGCCGGGCCAGGCTGGTGCGCCGGCTCACCGACGTGGTCGGCGACATCAACTCCGAGCTGGAGCTGCCGGCCGTGCTCGACCGGATCTCGGCCAGCCTGACCGAGCTGACGGGCGCGGACGCGGGCGGCTTCGTGCTGATCGAGGGGGAGCGGCTGCGGCTGGTCAGCACGTACCGGCTGCCGGAGACGCTCAGGGGCACCACCACCGGCCTGCGGACGAGCCTGGTGGACAAGCTCTTACGCACGGGCAAGACCGTGATGCTGGAGTCCCACGGGCTCGACGACCTGGTGTGGGCCAGGCTCAACGGGCTGCACACGATCGCGCTCGGCCTGGCCGCGGTCGGCGGACGCCCCTACGGCGCCCTCTACGCGCTGTTCGCCGGGGCCGCCCCCGGGCACCTGGAGCTGGAGCTCCTCGAACTGCTGGCCGGGCACGCCGGCATCGCGGTCGGCAACGCGGTGGCCTACCAGGAGGCGGTACGGCAGCGGGCGCACGAGCGGGCCGTGTTCGACGCCAGCGCCGACGGCATCGCCGTGCTGGACGACGCCGGCCGGGTCGTGCGCTGGAACCCCGCCGCGGCCGAGCTGACCGCCTTCCCGGCCGACGTCGTGATCGGCGGGCCGCCGCCGTTCCCGCTGCCCAGCCCCGGGGAGAAGCTGACGTTCCAGATGGAGAACGGCCGGTGGCTGGACGTGGTGAGCGCGAAGATCGAGGAGACCGGCGAGGTCGTCATCGACTTCCGCGACGTCACCCAGGCCAAGGAGCTGGAGGAGGCCAAGGACCTCTTCCTGGCCACGACCAGCCACGAGCTGCGAACGCCGATCACGATCGTGCGCGGGTTCGCCAGCACGCTCGACGCGCGCTGGGACAAGATGAGCGACTCCGAACGGCGCTCGGCCGTGCACACGATCGCCGAGCGGGCCGGCTCGCTGGGTCAGCTCATGGACCATCTCCTGCTGGGGGCCAGGGCGGGCGCGGACGAGCTGGCGGTGCGGATCGAGGCGTTCGACCTCGCCGCCCGCATCCACGCCGCCACGCTCGGCCTTCCCGTGTTGTCCGACCGCCACCGCGTCGAGGTCCGCATTCCGGACGAATTGCCCCCGGTGCTGGGCGACGCCCTGGCAACCGACATCGTTTTGGGGCAATTGCTGGAGAACGCGTTTAAATATTCCCCAATGGGTGGATTGATCTGTGTTGAGGCTTGGTCCGAGGGCGACGACGTGGTCGTAGTGGTGGATGACGAGGGGGTCGGAATCTCACCGCCTGACCGCGAACGGATCTTTGAGCGCTTCGTCCAGGTGGACAGCGGGGACCGGAGGCGCTTTGGTGGAGTGGGGCTCGGGCTCTATATCGTGCGCGGTCTGGCCAGGGCGCAGGGGGGAGAAGTGAGTGCTCAACCGAGGTCCGGAGGGGGTACGAGGATGCGGTTGGTGCTGAGGCGCGCTTCCACTATCCGATCCGACACACCGATGCGGTAACGAGGTGGTCACAGTTGAGCTGATCTATCGTCCAATGTGTACAAGCTGTGATCGAGATGCGGTTTCTGCGATTGGCTAACGGGGCATTTCGGTCGTACCGGGGAGTGTTCCCGCGGGGGGCACAGGGAACGGGGAGGTGGGTGTGTCAAGCGTGGTGCTGCTGCCGTACGCGCCGTCCAGCGTCGCCGTCGCCCGCCAGCGTCTGAGCACTGACCTGCAGGATTGTGGGGTCTACACCGCCGCGATCGACGATGCCGTGCTGGTGGTGAGCGAGTTGCTGAGCAACGCGCTGCGGCACGCGCATCCGCTGCCTTCAGGCATGGTGAGGGTCGCCTGGATGCGTAGCGACGATCACATCGAGGTGGCGGTGAGCGACGGGGGTGCGGCGACAGAGCCGCGGGCGGGCCGCCCGACCCTGTCTTCGCTCGGGGGCCGGGGGCTGGGAATCGTCGAATACGTGGCTGAGAGCTGGGGGGTTCGTCACGACGGGGACACGACGACCGTGTGGGCCATCCTGCCCGCACCCAACGGCGCGTCGGTGAACGGGCAGGTCGCGGCCCTGAAGGAGGCCGGTTAGGCGGCCCTGGCCGCTAGCACGGCCCGTTCGGTGACGGCCCATGCCGTGGAGACCACGAGGTACAGGCCGCCCGCCAGGGGGAGCACGAGCGCGGCCAGCGCCGAGCCGTACGGAAGCAGCGGCATGACCTTCCGCAGCAGCTCCGGCTGGTCCTCCGAGACCTTGATCGAGCGTGCCGACAGCCATGCCAGCAGCACGAGCCCCGCGATCACGACGACGAAGACCGAAACCGGCCAACTGATCAGACCGAAATTGGCCACCACACCCGCGATCTGCTGCCCCAGCGGAGCTCCGAACAGCGTGTGCCCGGCCAGCGCGGTCGGATGCGTGGCCACCCTGAACATCAGCCACATGAACGGCAATTGCGCCAGCATCGGCAAGATCCCCGCGAACGGCGACGTGCCTTCCCGGGCGTACAGCGCGGTCAGCTCCTTGGACAACCGCTCGGGATCGCGTCCGTGACGCTTCTGCAGCTCCCGCAGCTCCGGCGCGAGCCGCTGCTTGACCCGGTTGGTACGCGCCTGGCGCACGTTGAGCGGCAGCAGGGCCAGGCGTACGGCGAGGGTGAACAGCACGATGGCGAGCGCCGCGTGACCCCCGGACACGCCGATGACGAACGTGACAAGTGAATCGATCATGAGCCCTTCAGACATGACGACGGATCAGGGCTCACAGGTGATGAGCCCCGCTTGACCGGAAGCGGGGCTCGGCTAAGGCGCTCGTGGACGCGGGCGTCCGGCCGCGTCGGGATCGCGCAGCCGCTGGAAGGCCGTGCGGCGCGCGTAGGACAGCGGGAAGCCGGAGTGCTCACCGCCGAGTGCGGGCAGCAACGTGGCTGCCCACGTGGCCAGCAGGAGGATCGCCATCATGGTGATCCCCACCAGCCACGGATCGAACAGGAACGACGTCACTGTGACGAACGGGACTTACCGACGATGGTGACCGCGATGAAGACGATCAGTGCGACCACACCGACGATCAGGACGAGCTTGAACAGACCTGCCAGCAGGGGCAGAACGAAGGTGAACAGCACGAAGAGACCGAGGATGGCCCCTAAAACGAGCATGACGACTCTACTCATGAGGCCACCGTACGTCCTCCGAGGATGATCCGCGAGGCTTACGAAGCTGTGACGTACATGTCCCCTACGTGGGGCTCAGCCGTACGGTGAGACGGTGAACACCCGCATCCTGGTGGTCGACGACGATCCGACCGTGTCCGAGGTCGTGGCGCGCTATCTGGAGCGCGACGGGCACGAGGTCGAGTGCGTGGACGACGGCGCCGAGGCGTTGCGCAGGGCGCTGGCCGATCCGCCCGACCTCATGGTGCTCGACCTGATGCTGCCCAGGATCGACGGCCTCCAGGTGTGCAGGAAGCTCAGGGAGCGGTGGCCGGTCCCGGTGATCATGCTGACCGCGCTCGGCGAGGAGATCGACCGCGTGGTCGGCCTGGAGACCGGGGCCGACGACTACGTGACGAAGCCGTTCAGCCCGCGGGAGCTGGCGTTGCGCGTCCAGTCGGTGCTGCGCCGGGCGCGGGGGGCGTCCGTCACGGCCGGGACCGGCGTGCTGCGCGACGGCGATCTCGTCGTCGACGTCGGGGCCCACGAGGTGCTGCTGGGCGGCCATCGGGTGCTGCTGACGGCCAGGGAGTTCGACCTGCTGGCCTACCTCATGCGCAACCCGCGGCAGGCGTTCAGCCGGTCGGCGCTGCTCGACCAGGTGTGGGGCTGGTCGTTCGGCGACTCCTCGACCGTGACCGTGCACGTGCGGCGGTTACGGGAGAAGATCGAGGCGGACCCGACGCAGCCGCGGCGGATCGTCACGGTCTGGGGCGTCGGATACCGGTACGAGCCACTGGAGATCGCGCGGTGACACCCGCCGAGCCGTGTCTGCTGGAGACGTGCCCGGAGGTCGTGGTGTCCGTGAGCGAGCTGCCCATGGTGGTGGCCGTCTCGGCGGTGCTGGGGCTGCTGGTCGCGGCCGCCGGCGTGTGGGCGATGGGACGGCTGCGGACCAGGTCGATCGGGGTGATGCTGGCCGTCGTCGTGGTGGTCGCCGTGGCGGCGACGCTGGCGGGCGTGGTCGCGATCACCATGAAGATGATCATCGAGGGTGCGGTCAAGGACTTCGTGCTCAGCGTGGTCGCGGTGGGCGGCCTGGTGGGGCTCGGGGTGGCGTTCGTGCTGGCCAGGCGGGTGGTGGGCGAGAGCAGGCGGCTGGTGGCGGCCGTGCGGGAGGTGCCGTTCAGGGCGCCGCAGGGGTTGCCGGCCGAGCTCCAGGAGATCGCCGGCACCCTTGAGGAGGCGTACGCGCGGGAACGCGCCCTGGAGGGCGCGCGCCGGGAGCTGGTCGCCTGGGTGAGCCACGACCTGCGCACGCCGCTCGCCGGCCTGCGGGCCATGGCCGAGGCCCTGGAGGACGGGGTGGTGGCCGACCCCGCGACGGTCACGCGCTACCACGCCCAGATCAAGCTGGAGGTCGAACGGCTCTCGGCCATGGTGGACGACCTGTTCGAGCTGTCGCGGATCCACGCGGGCGCGTTGCGGCTCTCGCGGGCCAGGATCGGGCTCGCCGACCTCGTGGCCGACACGCTGGCCGGGGTCGAGCCGCTGGCCAGGGCCAAGGGGGTGGTGCTCACGGCGGAGGCGGCGGGGGCCGTGCCCGTGGAGGTCGACGCGGCCGCGCTGGGCCGGGCCCTGCGGAACCTGGTCGTCAACGCCGTCCGGCACACGCCCTCTGACCGGGCCGTGGTGCTGCGGGCCGCGGTGGACGGGCAGGGGATGGCCTGTCTGTCGGTGGCCGACGGTTGCGGGGGGATTCCCGAGGAGGATCTGCCTCGGGTGTTCGAGGTGGCGTTCCGGGGGGAGGCCGCGCGTACGCCCACCGCCGACGGCGGCGCCGGGCTCGGGCTGGCGATCGCCCAGGGGATCGTCGAGGCGCACGATGGGATGATCGGGGTGGTCAACGAAGGACCGGGGTGCCGGTTCGAGATCCGCCTGCCCCTGGTGCCCGGAAGTTGACGTTCCCGCACGGTGTCCTGCCTCGATCTTCCGCTTGTGGCTCCGCTCCTCGATCGTGGGCTGCCCCGTCTGGCTGCGGGGTCAGGCGGGTTCGGGGAGCGCCGTGTCGCGATGGCCGAACGACTCTGACATCGCCCGGAATGTCGGGCAGGGCCAGCGCCACATGCAGCTCCGGCACCGCAGGATCGGGTTGGCGGTGTCGCTCGTGATGCCACCCGCGTCGCGCGGCTGGTGCAGGTCGAGCAGCCGCAGCCCGAGCTCGGCGAACCTGAGCAGGTCGGCGCGTGAGCCGGCCAGGAAGTCGAGGTCTTCGCTCGCCAGCCTGGTGCGGATCGGGACGTAGCCCTCGTGGTTCAGCAGCCCGCGCAGGCGCGCCGCTTCGTCATGCCATGACGTGGCCTTTTCTGTACGGATGAGGATGGTCTCCAGACGCTCCCGGAGCCCCTGACGCTGTGGATCTTCAGGTTTCTCTGCATTCATCGATACGAGGCCCATGGGGCGGGCCCCAGCCCCTCCTTCTCCGTGAAGCGTTGCCGGTTCCGGTGTCACGCTGTCAAGCTTCGCGTACTCTCCGTTTTGATGGAGCCCAAACGGAGGACAAAAACCTGTCGTTCCCCTCTCGGCGTGACAACGTGACCGGAAGCCTCCGCGCCGCTAGCCTGCCCATGTGGAGCTCAAGGTCTCGACTCGATCACATGCCGGGTGCGCACTCGTTGCCATCACCGGAGAAATCGACCTCTATACGGCGCCTCACCTGCAGGCCGAGTTCACTCGGCTGCTGCAGGACGGGCCCAGCCGGGTGGTCATCGACATGTCCGCCGTGGATTTCTGCGACTCCACGGGGATGAACGTGCTGCTCTCGGCGCTCAAGCGCATGAAAGAGCGGGGAGGCGTGCTGGAGGTGGCCGCGCCGCGTCCGGCCGTCCGCAAGATCCTGCAGGTCACGGGGCTCGTCTCGGTGTTCACCGTGCATGACGAGCTGCCGCAGGAGTTCCTCATCACCGAGGGATCATGACGCAGGCTGACACGGCTGTCGTCATTCCCGCGGTGAACGAGGGCGACCGCATCGCGGCCACCGTCGCCGCCGCGGCCGGCCTGCCCGGTGTCGATCTCGTCGTGGTCGTCGACGACGGCTCGACGGACCGCACCGGCAAGGTGGCGCGGGCGGCGGGGGCGCGGGTGGTCCGCCACAGCCGCAACCGGGGAAAGGCCGCGGCCATGGAGACGGGTGCGGAGGCCGTACGCCTCCTCGACGAGGACCGTACCCCTCGCCACCTGCTCTTCCTCGACGCCGACCTGGGTGACACGGCGCGCGCCGCGGCGCCGCTGGTGGAGCCTGTGCGCGAGGGCAAGGCCGACATGACGATCGCGGTGTTCGGCACGCGGGTGAAGCTCGGCGGCCACGGCTTAGTCGTGCGCGTGTCCAGAGACGGCATCCGTCGTGCCACCGGCTTCGAGGCCGCCCAGCCGCTCAACGGCCAGCGCTGCCTGACCAGAGCCGCCTTCGAGGCCGCGCGGCCGCTGGCGCACGGGTTCGGTGTGGAGACGGCGCTGACGATCGACCTGTTGCGCAAGGGGTTCAGGGTCGTCGAGGTCGAGGTGGAGATGTCCCACCGGGCCACCGGCAACGACTGGCGCGCCCAGTTGCACCGGGCCCGGCAGCTGCGGGATGTGGCGCTGGCTCTGGCGAGTCGCGAGCCGGTGGTCGTGGAAAACCTTGGCAAACTTCTTCCGAAGCGCTGATTTCGGGCTCCGGGTTATCCACAGGCGTGGATGATCTGGGGCTGGGGTCGTCATGAGTGTGCTGGAATTTGCGGGTGACTTCGGAGAGACGCCGCAAACAGGCACAAGCGCGACCCTTCTGGGTGAAAGCGCTGCGTCTTCCGTGGTCCGGCGGCACGACGACCATGTCCGGCCTCCTCGCCGACGGCGACGGGCGCCGGTTCTCGCCGGCCCCGATGGCCCGGATGTCCGGCGCGGGTGAGTGGGCCGCCGCGCCTCGGCGGGATCGGCCGGTCGGCGCGGTCCGGGAGCGGCTGGCGTTCCCCGGGCTGATGATGATCGCGGTCTCGGTGCTGCTGACGATCACGATCGGGTTGCTCGGGCCCTCTCCCATGGTTCCCGCGCTGGGCGGGCCGGGGTGGCAGCCGCCGTACTCGCTGGCGGCCGGGCCTGATCCGTATGTGGTGATCGTGCTGGCCGCTGCGGCCGTGGTCATCGGCGGGCTCGGGTTGCTGGCGGCGCTGGCGGCCGGTCCGCGTCCTGTGCCGAGCCCCCGGCTCCTGGTGCTTCTCGGGTGTCTCGCCGCGGGGGTGCTCGCGTTCCTGCCTCCTTCGGGTTCCGGTGACCATCTCAACTACGCCGCATATGGCCGGATGGTCACGTTGGGGGTGAACCCCTACACGCACGGCGCCGACGACCTGCCGGGTGATCCGATCGCCGACGCCGTCGAGCGTCCCTGGCGCGAGGAGCCCAGCGTCTACGGGCCCGTCGCCACCGCTCTCCAGGCGCTGGCGAGCTGGATCGGCGGCGACTCGCTCCGGCTGACCATCTTCGTGCTGGCGGTGTTCAACGTCGCGGCCTTCGTCGTCACGGCGCTGCTGATCGACCGGTTCACCAGGCACGACCCCGTCCGCCGGACGCGTGCCGCCTTGTTGTGGGCGGTCAATCCGCTGCTGCTCTACCACCTGGTCGCGGGCATGCACGCCGACACTCTCGCGATCGCCTGCATGGTGGCCGCGTTGCTGGCCAGGGCGCATCCGGTGAGGTCGGGGGTGCTGCTCGGGCTCGGGGTGGCGACGAAGCTCAACGCGGGGCTGGTGGCGCTGGGGCCCGCGTGGGAGCTGCGCCGCCGTCCGGGGCGGCTGGCCGTCATGGCGGTGAGCGCGCTGGCCGTGGTGGTCGTCGGCTACACGATCGTCGGGCCCGAGGCGATCGCGCCGGTGACGACGACCAGCAAGGCGATCTCGCACGCCTCGTTCTGGAAGCTGGTGCAGGGGTGGCTCTGGGCCCTGGTCGCCCCCGGGAGCGCGTACCGGGGGGAGATCCAGGTCGGCGCGCTGGTGGTGCTCGCCCTCGTCGCCTGGCCGTTGCTCCGGCTGGCGTCCCGGCGGGCCTCGGCCGGTCAGGGCGCGGCGGCTGCCGGGGGGTTGCAGGCGCCCGTCGTGGCGGCGGCCCTGGTCGTGGCCTACCTGTTCGCCACGCCGTACATCCTGCCCTGGTACGACGGGCTGGCGTTCGGGATGCTGGCCCTGGTGGGCGCCTCGGCCGTCGACCGGTTCATGGTCGCCCACCTGCTGGTCCTGTCCCTGGCCTACCTGCCCGCCCGGGTGGACGGGCAGCCGCCGGGCGTCGAATGGCTCAGCGGCGTCCTCAGGCCTCAGATCGCGTGGGCGCTGCTGGCGTTGACCGTCCTGCTGGTGGTGTGGGCGTGGCGAGCTGGAGGGCCCGTACGCAGGCCGCGAGCGTCAGCGGCACCGCCACCGTGAGCGCCATGGCCGGGATGGCGATGCCCGAGTCGTTCATGAGGAAGCCCAGGAAGGCGCAGGTGAGCGTCCCGAGCAGGCCGGCCCTGAGCGGCGGAGCCAGCGCGTACGCCTGACCGAGCGCCGAGGCGCCCCACCGCGACGGACGGGCCAGCACCAGGAACAGGAACGCCAGCGCGACCAGCGAGAGAAGGGTCAGCGGCCAGTTGCCCACGGTCACGCCGATCATGGCCCCGAACTTGCGTCCGACGACGGTCCACGCCTGGCCGTCGATGATCTGCTGCACGAAGGCGCCGAGGTGGGTCCGCCTGTCCGCGGGGCGCATCCAGTCGACGAACGAGATGGCGGCGATCAGCGCGACCGCGACCGCTCCGACCAGGAGTAGTTTCAGCACCGACACGCGCCTGCCGGACAGCAGGATGAGAAAGACCGCCAACCCGATCACGAACGCCGGAACGCCGCCGAAGTCCGCACCCCACGAGGGTGAGCCGTCCGCGAAGACGGCGAACGCGCCGTACAGGCCGCACAGCGCCACCACGACCGTCCGGGAGACGCCCCTGCCGAGCAGCCAATGCGCCACGCCGGCCAGGCCGAGGATCGTGCCGGTGGCGTAGACGGCGAAGGCGATGTTGCTGAAGCCGTAGAACCGTCCTCCGGTGACGGGTTCGTAGCCGGTTACGGCGTTCACCTGGAGTGCTGAGCCGGTCATCACGTCGATGAGGAGGGCGAGCGAGGTGACGGCGGCGACCACGGTGAGCGGGCCGAGCACGTGCGTACGCCAGGGGCCGGCGAAGGCGAGGGCGGTGATCAGCGCGGCGATGGCCAGGATCGTCACGATCACCGAGACCATCGGCATCGGCAGGCTCCACCACGGCACGAGCTGAGCCAGGAAGGTGGAGACGGCGACGGCGCCGCTGACGGTCGCCACCACCTGGATGGCCGCCAGCAGCTTCGAGGCGTCGGCCGGCTCGCCGTCCGCTTGGGGGGCCGGGTGGTCCTTCGCCGTGGCGGCGTCCGCCGGGGGCGCGTGGCCGTTGGTGGACGGCGTGCTCTTCCCGGCGCGGGTGGAGCGGCGGCGGCGGAGCGCCAGGGCGGCGAGGGCGTAGAAGATCAGCTGGACGGTGACCAGGACGGTGAAGAAGGGCCCGCGTACGTCGCGGAGCACCTGGCTGGCCAGGTCGCCGTCGGCGAGCCGCGTCACTGTGGCGGTGGCCGGGTCGGGGCCGTTGCCGTCGGGCTGCCAGGCGCGGCCGACCACGTCGCGGGGGGCGGTCAGGCCCAGGAGCTGGATGGCGGTGGCGGTGAGGTCGGTGATGGTGACCAGGGCGTCCTGGCGGGTGGAGGAGGCCGTGAGGTAGCCCTGCGGGTACGGCTGCCCGGTCGGGGACGGTCCCGTGGCGATGGCCGCGTGGAGGTGGGCGTTGGGGCTGACGTCGGAGGTCCCGGCGAGCAGGAGGGTGGTGTTCGGCGGCAGCTTGCCGATCAGGGCGGCGATCTGCTGGTCCGCCCGGGTCGCGGCGGCTTGGCGTTCGGCGGCCGGGAGGGAGCCCGGGATGCCGGCCTCGTCGGGCACGCCCTTGGTCCAGGCGGTGGCGAGGTCGGCGGCTTCGAAGACGATCAGGTTGTAGGGGGTCAGGTCGTTCAGGCCGTCGAGGGTGGGGGCGTATTTAGTGATTTTTCCGGCTTTGTCGGCGGCGGCGAGGGCGGCACCGGGGCCGATCGCCGCCACCTTGCCCCCGCCGTCGGCCACCAGCTGGCCCAGCGTGCCCAACTGGGCCGCGTAGCCGGTGTCGGCCTGGAAGGCCACCAGGTCCCGCCAGTTGGGGACGGTGGCGCCTTCGCCGGCGGGCTGGGGGGACGCCGGGGAGGGGCATCCTCGGCCCGGGGCGCCGGCGCGCTGGCCCGCGGAGATGGTCAGCCAGCCGGCGATGGGACAGGTGATGCCGCGGTCCGGGGGCGGGACGGCGCGGGTGGACAGCGATGCCGAGCTGCCCTGGGTGACGAGCTTCCACAGGGTGGGGGTGCCCGACTGGCTGAAGTCGCTCCACTGCAGGCCGGGAACCCCGACCAGCGCCACCCGCCGACTTTCCGGACCGGCTGGGACGTGCATGCCGCCTACGGTCGTCGTGGTGGCCGGGCCGTCCAAGCTGCCTGAGGTCGTTGCGGCGGTGGCCGGGCCGGGGAGGAGGACGGTTGCGAGCAGGAGGCCGAGGATCACGGTGACGAGCGGGCGGCCTGCCCGAGGTCCCACCGCCCTGAGCCGCCGCCGGGCGGGGACATCCGAAGTCGGACGGAGGCGCGGCAGAAGGCGGCGGGCGGGGGCGTTCGAGGTCGGGGCGAGGGGTGGCAGAGGGTGGGGCATGGGGCGTACGCGGGGCTCTTGGTGCTCGGCCCCGAGCGTGGCGTAAGGCATGTACGGAACCCCCAGTGTCTGCGCCCTCGATGAACAGCCACGGTAACGTGCCACATCGTGACAAGAGGCGAGGTGCGGGTGATCCGGCGGCAGTGGTGGGCGTGGGTCGTCGTGGCGCTCGTCGTCGCGGCGGCGGCGGCGCCCCTGGTGCACACGTGGCTGACCAACCCGGACGACCAGCGGCTCGTCGACCTCGACGTCTACCGTACCGGCGGCCAGATGCTGCTCGACGGCCGTCCGGTGTACGACTTCTTCACGCCCGCGCCCCAGCTGCTGCCCTTCACCTATCCGCCCGTCGCGGCGATGCTGGCCGTGGCGCTGGCCGAGATGTCCTGGGGCACCGCCCAATGGGTGTGGACGGCCGGGATCTTCGTGGCGCTGGCCGTCACCGTCTGGTTCGCCTTCCGGCAGGCTCTGCGGGCCTACGTGCCGTGGGTGTTCGCGCTGCTCATGGTGGCCTGCACGTACCTGATGCCGATCCGCGACCAGGTGCGGTTCGGTCAGGTGGACATCCTGCTGGTCGCCCTGTGCCTGGTGGACTGCGTGGCGCGGCGGCCCTGGCTGCCCCGGGGGTTCCTGGTCGGGCTGGCCACGGCCGTCAAGCTGACGCCGGGCGTCTTCCTGATCTACTTCCTGGTCACCAAGCAGTGGCGGCCGTTCTTCATGGCGGCGTTCGTGGCGGCGGTGCTGACGTTGCTGCCGTTCGTGGTGATTCCGCAGGACGCGTCCGCCTTCTGGTTCTCGGCGCTGCTCGATCCGGAGCGGCTGGGGGCGAACACGGCCACCACGAACCAGTCGATCCGGGGCATGCTGCTGCGGCTGTACATGCCGGATTCGCTGACGTTCGTGATCTGGGCCGTGATCGTGGCGGCCGTGGCCTGGTACGGGTTCCGAGCGGCGCGGGCGGCGTACCAGGCGAAGGACGAGCTGACGGCGGTCGCGCTCACGTCGCTGATGGCGGTGCTGCTCTCGCCCGTCGCCTGGATCCACCATCTGGCCTGGGTGGTCGTGGTGCTCGGGGCGATCGTCGGCGACGGGCGCGATCCGGTCAGGCTGCGGGTGGCCGCCGGCGTCTGGCTGTTCTACGCGGTTCCCGTGCCGTGGTGGGGGGTCTCGCTGATCGCCGCCAAGATCCCGGGGGTGAGCCTGGTGCTCGGGAAGATCGTCCAGGACGGGTTCGGGCTCGGGGCGCTGGTCCTGGTCTGGTTGCTGGCGTCCTGGTTGCCCAAACGGCGGCAATTGGCTTGACCGAAGTATTACCCTCTGTGGCGTGCTCATTACCGCGTGGGTAGTCGTGGGTCTCGTGGCCGGGGTGAGTGGCGTGTTCATCGGCTACATGGGGCTCAGGCAGGCGAGGTCCGCCGTCGACGACTGCCTGCGCAGGGTGGCCAGGCAGACGAGCGAGGGCGCCGGCGATCTCAAGGCCATCAGAGACGTGGCCGTGTGCCGCTACGACGCGCTCGCCGAGATGAGCGGCAGGCTCTCGTTCTCGGTGGCCATGATCAACGGGCTGGGCGACGGCATCGTCCTGACCTCGATCAACGGCACCAGCGAGACGCGCACGTACGTGCGGCCGGTGGTGGGCGGCAAGGGGCAGCAGCCGCTGTCGCCGGAGGAGGAGCAGGCGGTCCGGGCGGCCCGGCTGGGGCTGGGGCCGCTGGTCCCGCCGCGGATGCTCAAGAGCTCACACTGAGTGTCCGGACGGATGCCGTACGCGGTCGGCGAAAGGGCGGCGTGCTGCGGCCACCTGCGGATACTCTGGATGCATGCCCAGACTCGCCTATCTCGGACCGGAAGGGACCTTCACCGAAGAGGCCCTGAGGCTCCTCGACCCCGCCGCCGAGCGCCTGCCGTGCGCCACGGTCAGCGCGGCGCTCAACGCCGCCCGTTCCGGTGACGCCGACGGCGCCGTCGTGCCGCTGGAGAACTCGATCGAGGGCGCGATCACCACGACACTCGACGAGTTCGCCTGGGGCGAGCCGCTGACGATCACGGCCGAGCTGCTGCTCCCGGTCCAGTTCTCGCTGCTGGCCAGGCCCGACACCGAGATCGTGCACATCAAGCGGGTCTACACGCACCCCGCGGCCATCACGCAGTGCCGCGCCTACATCGCCCGCGAGCTGCCCGACGCCGTGGTGGTCGCCGCGCCCTCGACGGCGGCCGCGGCCCAGGAGGTCTCGCTGCCCGGCTCGCCGTACGACGCGGCCATCGCCGCGCGCATCGCCGGCGAGCACTACGGGCTGGTCCCGCTGGCCGGCGACATCGGCGACCGGTCCGACACGGTGACCAGGTTCGTCAAGGTGAGCCGTCCGGGGCCGCTGCCCGAGGCGACCGGGTCCGACCGCACCACGCTGGTGGTCTTCCTCGCCGACGACCACCCGGGCGCGCTGCTGGAGATGCTGACCGAGTTCTCCGTGCGCGGGGTCAACCTGACCCGCATCGAGTCGCGGCCGACGGGCGACGGCATCGGGCGCTACTTCTTCCACTTCGACTTCGAGGGGCACATCGCCGACGCGCGGGTGGGCGAGGCCGTCTCCGGCCTTCACCGGATCTGCGGCGAGGTGCGCTTCCTCGGCAGCTACCCCCGCGCCGACGGGGTCGCGCCGCAGATCAAGAGGGGCACGGCCGACACCGAGTTCGCCGGGGCCGCCGACTGGCTGGCCCGCGTCCGGTCCGGGCAGGTCTGACCCGCCTGGGGGTGCGTTCAGGCGGGCCGTCCGGCTTCCGAGCGGCGTGCCGGGGAATCCGGGGGCGGGTCGGGGGCGCGCGCCGGTAGCCTTTCCTTGTGATTGACCTGCGTACCCTTCGTGAGGATCCCGACCGGCTACGGGCGTCGCAGCGTGCCCGCGGTGAGGACGACTCCGTCGTCGCAACGCTGCTCGACCTCGATGAGCGTCACCGATCCGCGCTGACCTCGTTCGAGTCGATGCGCGCTGAGCAAAAGAGCATGGGCAAGTCGGTCTCCAAGGCGCAGGGCGAGGAGAAGGCCGCGCTGCTCCAGCGGGCCAAGGACCTCGCGAGCCAGGTCAAGGCCGCCGAGGCCGAGGCGGAGAAGCTGGCCGCCGAGCTCGACGAGCTCATGCAGACGGTGCCCAACATCGTCGAGGAGGGCGCCCCTCCCGGCGGCGAGGACGACTATGTCGTCCTGGAGACGTCCGGCACGCCGCGCGAGTTCGACTTCGAGCCGAAGGACCACCTGGAGCTGGGCGAGGCGCTCGGCGCGATCGACATGGAGCGCGGCGCCAAGGTGTCCGGCTCGCGGTTCTTCTTCCTCAAGGGCGTCGGCGCCCGGCTCCAGCTCGGCCTGCTCAACATGGCGATGCAGCAGGCGATCGAGGCCGGGTTCACGCCGATGATCACGCCGGTGCTGGTCAAGCCGGAGACCATGCAGGGCACCGGCTTCCACGTCGCCCACGACAAGGAGATCTACCGCCTGCCCGAGGACGACCTCTACCTGGTCGGCACCTCCGAGGTGGCGCTGGCCGGCTACCACGCCAACGAGATCGTGAGCGGCGACGAGCTGCCGCTGCGCTACGCCGGCTGGTCGTCGTGCTTCCGGCGCGAGGCCGGCTCGTACGGCAAGGACACCCGGGGCATCATCAGGGTCCACCAGTTCGACAAGGTGGAGATGTTCTCCTACGTCCGTCCCGAGGACGCGCACGAGGAGCACCAGCGGCTGCTGGCCTGGGAGAAGGAGATGCTCGCCAAGATCGAGGTCCCCTACCGGATCATCGACACGGCGGCGGGCGATCTCGGCATGTCGGCGGCGCGCAAGTTCGACTGCGAGGCCTGGATCCCGACCCAGGGCCGCTACCGCGAGCTGACCTCGACCTCCAACTGCACCGAGTTCCAGTCCCGCAGGCTCGCCGTCCGTTATCGGGACAAGGACGGCAAGCCTCAGCATCTGGCCACGCTCAACGGCACGCTGGCCACCACCCGGTGGATCGTGGCGATCCTGGAGAACCACCAGCAGGCCGACGGCTCGGTGGTGGTTCCCAAGGCACTGCGTCCCTACGTGGGGCTCGACGTGCTGGAGCCGTCCAAGTAGGGGTGGCGGCGGGCGTCGATCGCGATGACGGCGGCGCCCGCCACCACGACCAGGCAGGTCAGCACGGCCGCCAGCGCGGCGGCGGTGCCATGGGTCTCGGGCGTGCCGATCGCCCAGCCGCGGAAGGGCAGGTAGACGGCCGCGTAGACCAGCGGCGCGGCCACCACGCCGACCGTCGCGCTCACCGCCCGCGGCTTTCCGTCCCAGGCGAACATGACGCATGCCACCCCGGTCGCCAGCGCCACCGACCAGCCGAACAAGCCGGTGAGGTTGACGAGCAGCACCTTGTGGGTCTCGCTGTCCAGCGCGGCGTACATGGCCAGCGCGCCGATCATCCCTGACCCCGCGAACCAGCCCTGGCGCCTGCGCATCCCGGCGCCGACGCCGCCGAGCAGCATGCACACGGCCAGGAAGAGCGCGATGTTCCGTTCGGGCGTGAGGTCCACCTCGTCGGCCTGCACGGCGTCGGCGCTGTAGGACCAGCCGAGGCGGCGCCAGGCGCCCGACACGTCCCGGACCAGGATGCCGTCCACGCCGTTGGCGACGACCACGACGTGCCCTCCCGGCCTCGCCTGCACCGCCAGGTCGTAGGACCTGAGCGAGCTCTCGTCCTCGTCGTACTGCCTGGTCAGCCGGTCGTGGGCGTCGGGGGTCGGCGGCCAGGAGGGCTGCCAGGTCCGGCCGCCGTCGTCGGACTGGTCCACGCCCAGGCGGTCCTGGCGGACGCGGTAGCAGCGGGTCACGTGGCCGGGGACGCACTGGGCGCTGATCGACGTCCGGGGCGAGGCCGGGGCCGTGCCGTCGGTCCAGGTGGTCCCGCCGTCGTCGGAGAGGCGGGAGCCTTGTTCGGCGCCGGTCGTCCGGACCACGATCTTGCCCGAAGCGGTCACGTCCACGGACACGGCCGCAGGCGGCGAGACGGGCGCGGCCGTGGCGGTCACGGCCAGGACGGCCAGGGGCACGGTGGCCATGATCCGCCGGCGCGGGGAGTCCGTGGTGGCGCTGCGCCGCCGTACCCACCAGGCCAGGGCGAGGGCGGGCAGGGCGATCAGGTCCGTGGGGTCGGCCAGGACGCGCGAGGGCCCGGCGACGAGGCTCCAGGCTTGGGAGGCGAGCTCGGCGCCCGTCCCGGTGGTCTTCACGAACGTGAACAGCAGGCCGGTCAGGACGGTGGCCGCCAGGTCGGCGCGGCGTCCGAGGAGCAGTGCCGCCAGGGCGGGGGCGACCACGAGTCCGGCCAGGTCACTGAGCTTGCCGGTGAGGAAGCCCGGCCAGAGCGGTTTGAGAAGGTGGTCGTTGACCAAGAGCACGATGACCCCGGTGATGGTCACGGGGTGACATAACCACGCGTACCTCATATACGGGTGGATGGCGGAGAGTGGCGGGAAGTTGGGCCTTCCTCAAGGCCGTGACTGACTTGTGAGGCTCCCCGGTCACGGCAGGAGTTTTCCACAGGGTGACGCGCACCTGTGGATGAACAATGCCTATGTGGCGAACCGGCCCCGTGAGGGCTTCAGACGGCCCTTACGCGCGAGCACATGTCTGGACAATGCAGGAGAGCGGATGACGCCCGTCAGGGCCACCACGGCGTTGTGAGGCTCGTTCCGAAGGCATGGATGCGGTTGTCCGGAAGCTCGGTCGGGGTGAGAAGCAAAAAGACCGGAGTCCGCTGGAATGCGGACCCCGGTCTTACTTGTCGAACTACGAACTACAGGTCAGAGGGCACGGACCTGGGAGGCCTGCGGCCCCTTCTGTCCCTGCGTGATCTCGAACTCGACCCGCTGGCCGTCTTCAAGGCTGCGGTAGCCGTTGCCGACGATCTCGGAGAAGTGCACGAACACGTCCGGCGCACCGCCGTCCGGGGCGATGAAGCCGAAGCCCTTCTCGGCGTTGAACCACTTGACGGTTCCCTGAGCCATAAAAGCTCTCCCTCAGGATGTGAATCTATGGGATCCACACCTCGTGGATCCCGGTGTGTCGTACAGCAAGCACCCGGGGTGGCTCAGACAAAGTCATGCTGGTTTTCACTACGGGATCAGCTAATACAACGCCATCACATCTAACACCATTCTGGCGCGTTGGTGTTCCCGTCCCTACGAAGATTTCTGTCAGGCGGCATCACCGGGCAAACTGGAACCTGTTATGCGAAGCCTTGCACCGCCGCGCCTAGTGGCCACCGACCTCGACGGCACCGCTCTGCGCGCCGACGGAACCGTGTCTCCCCGGACGGCTGCGGCCTTCGCGAAAGTCGAGGAATCCGGGGCCGCGCTGGTCTTCGTGACCGGCCGGCCGCCGAGGTGGATGAGCGGGGTCGCGGGCGCCGTAAGGCACCGTGGCCTGGCCATATGCGCGAACGGTGCACTGATCTACGATCTCCATACCGAACGGATAGTGGAATCTCACCTGATCGAAGCCGACGTACTCGGGGAAGTCGTCGCTCAGCTACGAGCGAACGTGTCCGATCTCGCATTTTCGGTCGAGTATGAAGGTGGTTTTGCGCATGAGTCAGATTTCAGGCTCGGCGGGCTGGATCGCAAGGGTGTCGGAGTTGTCCGGATTGACCGGGACGCGCTGACTGCCCGGCCATGCGCCAAGCTGCTCGCCCTTCATCCCGACATGGGCGCCGACGAGCTGCACGCGGCCGTGCACGACCTGGTCGGGCACCTGGTGACCGCGACCCATTCCAGCTCGGGCGGCCTGGTCGAGATGAGCGCCCAGGGCGTGACGAAGGCCACGGCGCTGGCCGCGCTGGCCGGGCGGCACGAGATCAAGCCGGCCCAGGTGATCGCATTCGGCGACATGCCGAACGACCTGCCCATGCTGAGCTGGGCAGGCACGTCGTACGCCGTCGCGAACGCCCACCCCGACGTGCTGGCGGCGGTCGATCACGTGACCGCGTCCAACGACGAGGACGGCGTCGCTCGGGTGCTGGAGCGGCTCTACAGGTAGGGGCCCGAACCGCTCGGCGGCCGGTGGCCCTCGTCACCCTGCGGTACACCGGGCAGCGCCCGCCGCATCTGCTCCAACTGCGCCCTGGCCGCCATCTGCTGGGCGAAAAGGGTGGTCTGGATACCGTGGAACAAACCCTCCAGCCAGCCCACGAGCTGGGCATGCGCGATACGCAGCTCGGCCTCGCTGGGCGGCGTGCCGTTGTCGTCGGTGAACGGGAGCGACAACCGTTCCAGCTCGTCGACCAGCTCCGGCGCCAAACCGTCCTCAAGCTCCTTGATGGAGGACTCGTGGATCTCCTTCAAGCGCTTGCGGCTGGCCTCGTCGAGCGGGGCCGCGCGCACCTCCTCCAGCAGCTGCCTGATCATGCTGCCGATGCGCATCACCTTGGCGGGCTGCTCGACCAGGTTGGTGACCGAGCGCTCCTCTTCACCGCTGTCGCCCTGACCTTGGAAGTCGGGCCCCACCACCACGATGTGAGGGGTGTTGTTGTCCTCAGCATTCATAACACTCACCGTACTAGCAGGATCTTGCCGACGTGCTCTCCCGAATCCAACATTCGGTGTGCATCGGCCGCCTCCGCCATGGGCACCCTCGCGTACACGATCGGACGTACGGCACCCGCCTCGACCAGCGGCCACACGTTGTCCACGACGCTGCGCACGATGACGCCCTTCTCGTCCACCGGACGGGCGCGCAGCGTGGTGCCGTGGACGGCGGCCCGCTTGGTCAGCAGCGCGCCGAGGTCGAGCTCGGCCTTCCCGCCGCCCTGGAGGCCGATGACCACCAGCCGGCCGCCGGTGCGCAGCGCCCGTACGTTGGCCGCCAGGTATTTGGCGCCCATGATGTCGAGGATGACGTCGGCCTCCACCCGGTCGGCGAAGTCCTCCTCGCGGTAGTTGACGACCTCGTCCGCGCCCAGCTTCCTGACCTGCTCCGCCTTCGCCTCGGACCCGACCGTGGCCGCCACCCGCGAGCCGAGCGCCTTGGCGAGCTGCACCGCGAACGTGCCGATGCCGCTGGCGCCGCCGTGCACCAGCAGGGTCTCGCCGCGGCGCAGCCGGCCGACCATGAAGACGTTCGACCACACCGTGCACGCCGCCTCGGGCAGCCCCGCCGCCTCCTCCAGCGGCACGCCCTGCGGCGCGGGCATGACCTGCTGCCAGGGCACCGCCACGCGCTCGGCGTAACCGCCGCCGGCGAGCAGCGCGCACACCTCGTCCCCGGCCTTGAACTGCTCGACGTCCGCCCCCACGGCGGCCACCACGCCCGACACCTCCAGCCCCGGGTACGGGGGCGCGCCGGCAGGCGGGTCGTAGAAGCCGTGCCGCTGGTGGACGTCCGCGCGGTTCACCGCCGAGGCGGCCACGTCGATGAGCACGTCGCCGCGCCCGACGGACGGATCGGGCACCTCACGCCACTCCAGGACCTCGGGTCCACCCGGTTCGGTGATCTCAATGGCTCGCATGCGATCCACGGTAGCCGGGCAAAGAAGTTGTGGGTTGCCGAGCTGCGCGGGAACGCGTGGCGTTAACCTGCAAAGTATTTGCTGCCCCTTTAGACCCACCCGAGGGGGAACACGGTGGCAAGACACGATCGAGAAGAATCTCTCGAGGAACAGCTGGCCTGGCTGGACGCGATCAAGGAGACGGAGGAGACGCCGGTCTCCGTCGGAGCCTCGTCCGCGTCGGTGGACGAGCCGGTCGCTTCGCCGTACCCCAAGGACCCGTGGCTGCTCGTACCGGCCCATGACACGCCGACGCCGCCGCTGTTCCGCGCCGCCGTCGACTCCGTGTACGGCCACGCGGCGGCCGAGGAGCTGCCCGAGGAGGAGAGCGAGGCCGGGGAGTGGCTGGACCGGGCCGGCACGCAGGAGGGCGGCACGGAGCAGGAGAGCGCCGCGGGCGAGCCCGCCGCGCCGCCGGTGAGCCTGGGCCGGTCCGAGGACCCCTTCCTGGCGCCGCTCAAGCCGCTGCCGCGGCCTGACGACACCGACAGCTACCCGTTGTCGTTCACGTCCCCCGAGCAGGCGGAGAGCGGGGAGAAGGCCGAGGAGCAGGACGAGGAGCCGGGCTGGCCGTCCCCCGCCGACTGGTCGCGGCCCGCCGAGCAGTCGAGCGAGACGCAGCCGATGATCACCGAGCTGCCCCAGGTGTTCGACGTGCCCGCCCGCACCGAGCCGCCCAGGGCCTTCGACGAGCAGCCGAAGACGTTCGAGCAGCCCAGGGGGTTCGAGGAGCCGAAGACGTTCGAGCAGCCCAGGGGGTTCGAGGAGCCCAAGCCCGTCGAGGAACCCGAACCGGTCGAGGAGCGCGTACAGAGAGAGCCGGTCGAGGAGGCCCCGGCCGACGAGCGGCCCCGCTGGGACGAGCGGCCGCAGTGGTCCGACACCTCCTTCCGCGAGGGCCGCCCCCAGCCGCCCGAGATCACGCACGGCGAGCCCGCCCCGGCCCCTCAGGAGGCTCCGCGGGACGAGCGCCCGCAGTGGAGCGACCGCCAGGAGTGGCGGCCGGCCGAGCGGGAGATCCCGCCGCCGCACGAACGCCGGCGACGTCCGGCGCCCATCCCCGTGTTCACCGCGCCACAGCGGCCGCCGCTCACCGGCAGGCCCACCGCCGACAGCCTCGACCCCGAGTCGCTGCTGCGCGGCAGGCGCAACGCGCCCTCCAAGGGCTGGCGGCGGCTGGTCTACAAGGCGTCCGGCGGCTGGATCAAGCCGGGCGAGGCGCCGGAGGTGCGCCGTCGCCGCGAGCTGGTGACCAGGGCACGCACCCCTGTGACCACCGGCCACCACCGGGTCGCCGTGCTGAGCCTGAAGGGCGGCGTGGGCAAGACCACGACCACGGTCGGCCTCGGCGCGACGCTCGCGCAGATGCGCGGCGACCGCGTGATCGCCGTCGACGCCAACCCCGACCGGGGCACGTTGTCCGACAAGCTGGTGCTGGAGACCTCCGCCACCGTCCGCGACCTGCTCAACGAGCGCGACCAGGTCAAGCGGTACGTGGACATCAGGGCGTTCACCTCGCAGGCGCCCTCACGGCTGGAGGTGCTGGCCTCCGACCGCGACCCGTCGGTGTCGGAGGCGTTCAGCGGCTCCGACTACCAGGCCGTCTCCCAGGTGCTGGAGAACTTCTACTCCATCTGCATCACCGACTGCGGCACCGGCCTGCTCCACTCCGCCATGGGCGGCGTGCTCGGGCTCGCCGACCAGATCGTGCTGGTCAGCAGCCCTTCCGTGGACGGCGCCAGGGCCGCCTCGGCCACCCTCGACTGGCTGGAGGCCCACCACTACGCCGACCTGGTGAAGAACGCGACCGTGGTGCTGTGCAGCGTCCGGCCGCGGTCGAAGTCGGCGGTGGACATCAGAAAGTTGGAGGCCCATTTCGCCGCCAGGTGCCGCGCGGTGATCAGGGTGCCGTACGACCCGCACCTGGAGGAGGGCGCGGAGATCGACCTCGACCGGCTCCAGGAGGCGACCAGGGAGGCCTACCTGCAGCTCGCCGCCAGCGTGGGCGACGGGTTCGCGGGGATGCGCGAGTGAGCGGAGGGTGTGGGATTCGAACCCACGAGGCCATCGCTGACCTGGCCGCTTTCAAGGCGGCTGCACTCGTCCACTATGCGAACCCTCCTGTGCGCACACCACGATAGCGGCTGTGGTGGCAGGGGAGTACGTTCAGGAGGCGGCGGATCCGGAGGCCCAGGTCGAGGCGCTCGCTCCGACCGGTCTGCGAGCGGCCGCCTCCGACGGCGTGCTCGCGGTCTAGCCTCGGCCGAGCTGTGACAGCAGCCAGCGGGGGCCCTCGGTCTCGGCTCCGAGCTCGGCCACCCGCTCCTTGAGCCGGCGGTCGGCCGTGACGACGAGCACCCGCTCCCACGGCTTCACCTGGCCCACGATGTCCACGATCGCGTCGTCGCCGCTGCCCGTGGCCGCGACCACCTGAAGCCCCGGGATCTCGGGGGTGCTCCTGGCCGCGCCCTCCACCACCGCGACCACCCGCGGGAACCACTGCGACAACACCGGATGGGTGAGCCTGAGCTCGGCCACCTCGGTGAGCAGGCGCGTGGTGGCGCCCAGCCGGTCCTTCCACCAGCCGTGCTCGGCGCGCGCGCCGATGATGTTGGCGACGTCGAGCACGATCGTCTCGGGGCGGATTGCGGCCTGGACGCGGTCCCACGTGGCGGCGAAGCCGGGGTGCAGCTTGCGGCCGGCCAGTTCGGGCAGCGGCAGCCAGCGCAGGTCGGTGCTCTCGCTGTTGGCGGGCCTGGCCGGGACCAGCTCGGCGGACTCGGCGATCACCGTCTCGAAGGTCCAGCCTCCGTGGTCGTCGAGGTAGACGCCCTGCACGCGGAACCCGTCGCCGCCGAGGGCTGCCTCCTCGTGGGCCTCGCGCAGCGCGCTGGTGACGGCGTCCTCGTGGCTGTCGCGGGCGCCGCCGGGCAGGCCCCAGGTGCCGCCGTGGTGGCTCCACAGCGAGCGTTCCTGCATGAGCACGTGGGGCACGCCGAGCGGGTCATGATGGACGAGGAGCAGGCCCGATGCTCCGTGGATGCCCCAATGTCTGTGTCCGAGCCCGCATTCGGCCCAGCCGTCGCCGTCCTTAGCCGCCATGAGGGATTGTCTCAGCCTCCGCCCTTACTGAAATGTTGCAGGTCCTTGGCACCCGCCCAGTAGCCGCCCCACTCCCAGCCGACGTCGGCGAAGGCCCTTACGACCTTGTCTCCAGGGTTTACCACACCTTTACCCTTCAGTGGGCGCTCGGTGTACCTCTTGGCATTTTGGTGTGCGGTGCCACCGCTTGCAGTGACATATGGGTTCTCGCGGGGATTGATGTCAATGGCTTGGCCGTACGCATGGTTCGACCAATTGCTGGAGCCGGTCGCGCGACGGCAGTTGAATGCCGAGGTGTTGTCCGCCTCGATGGAGGCGAAGTCGTCGCCTTTGTAGACGTCGACCAGCTTCATCTGCCTGATGGGCCAGCGCCAGTCGTACAGCTTGCGGAAGACGGTCTCGATGTCGTCGGTGACCGTTTTGCGGACGACCAGCTCGCCCGTGTGCGGTTTGTCGTCGAAGCCCCAGAACGACATGGTGACGAGCCGGAGGTCCTGGTAGGAGACCGGGCACCCGGGCCGCCACGAGTACGGCAGCCGTTCGCGCGCCACCTTCGTGACCTTCGACGTGAACGGCGGCGGAGCCGTCGGGCTCGGCTCGCTCGTCGGTGAGGTCGTGGGCGAGATCGTCCCGGATGCCGGCGCGGAAGGCGTGGGCGTGGCGCCGGACGAGGCGACGGGCTCCTGCCCTGCGCACGAAACGGACGCGAGCACCACGAACGCCATGGCGGCTGTACGTTTCATCTAGCCACCATATGCGACGTCATGCCAGGTCAGGGGACTATCAGCACGGTACGGCGAGCCCGTTTCGCCAGGCCGACGGCCACCGAGCCGCCCAGGGCGTGCCAGGAGGAGCGCGACCTGCCGACCACGATGGCGTCGGCCCGGTAGGAGCTGGCCAGTGCCTCCAGCTCCCGGGCGGTGTCCCCGCGGACGCTGACGAACTGCCAGGGCACGCCCGCGCCTCTCAGCTCGTCCCGGAGGTCGTCGGTGAGGTCGGCCGCGGAGTCGGGGATGACCGGAGAGCCGGCGAAGAACCACATGGTGGTGCTGTTGATCGGCTCCACGAAGGCGACGAGCAGCGCGGCGGCGTCCCGACGGGCCAGCCCGGCCGCGTACGCGAGCGCGTTGCGGCTGGGGTCCGACCCGTCGAAGCCGACGACGAGCAGTCCGGCGCCGTCCTTGCCGATCTCGAACTGCCCCGCGGGGAGCCGGCCCTCCAGTGGCTCCCAGCCGGAGTCTGTGCTACCGCCGAACACGGCATGACTCGCGTCAGGCGTCCGCGTGCTTGCCGCGGCGGGCCAGCTCGCGCAGGGAGTCGGCGGCGTAGATCACCAGGGCGACGAACGACACGGCGGCGAGCCCGCCACCGACCCACAGGTCGTTGACCGTCGCGTTCGCGTACGAGGCGCCCCGGGGCTGGTAGCCGACCGCGAACGGCGCGGCGACCAGCCACAACCCGGTCAGGAACAGCAGGACGAGGGCGGCGATGCCCAGTTTGGTCTTCATCGGGACTCCTCCAGACCCACCAGGGTGGTCTTGCCGTTCTGACGGTGCTCACCGCCGCGGCTCGGGTTGTGCATGTCCTCGCGCAGCGCCTCCACGAGCGGGGCGAGCAGGCTGGCCAGCTCGGCGGAGGACGCCTGCGGCGCGACGGGCACGGGCTCGGGCTCGGGCTCCGGCTTCACGCGCTCCTTGACCGCCACCAGGCCGCGCACCACGAGCTCTTCGTGGATGGCCAGGACGAAGCCGACGACGCCCACGAGACCGAAGACGGTCACGCCGAGGCCCGAGAAGAACTCGGTCGTGGTGGGGTCGGCCCAGTCGGCGTTCTCGGGCTGCGTACCGAGGGCGAAGGGGGCGATCATCAGCCACAGGCCGGCCATGACCGCCAGGGCCGCCGCTACGGCGCCCACGAACTTGCGAATCATTGAGAGACTCCTCCGGATACGAGGTCTTGCTGCGCCGGCCTGGCCTGCGCGATGAGGGCGCGCGAGGTGGGCCGAAGCACGTTCTGTGCGACCGTCCAGGCGCGTTCGCGCTCGGGGCGGCCGTCGGGCGGCGCCATCCTGGCGACCGCGGAGAGCAGCGCGGACGGCTGGCCGTTCGACCGCTCGACACGCTGGGCGATGAGCTCCAGGAGCAGCCCGGCCAGGACCAGGTCGTCCTTGCCGAGGGGCTTGGGGCCGGCCGGCATCGTCGTGCCGCGCAGCGGCAGCTCCTTCAGGAACAGCGCCGCGACGAACCCGAGCAGCGCGATCGGCACGCCGACCAGGAACACCGTCTCCAAAGCCCGGGTGAAGGACTCCAGGATGATGCCCTTCAGCGGCTCGGGCAGGTGCTGGATCGCGGCGGGGCTGCCCAGCTTCTGCCCGGTGCCGGGCAGGTGGAGGCGGGCCTTGGCCACGAGGTCGGCGAACTCGCTCGCCTGCCGGTTGGTCAGGATCGCGCCGAAGCCCGCGACGCCCATCGCGCCGCCGAGCGAGCGGAAGAACGAGACGCCGGCCGTGGTCGAGGCCATGTCACGCAGCTCGGAGCCGTTCTGGGCGGCCAGGATGAGCATCTGCATGGACAGGCCGAGGCCGATGCCCAGCACGCCCACGTCGAGGCCGATGAGCCATTCGCTGGAGTCGACGTGCAGCCGGGAGAGCAGGAACAGGCCGACGGCCACGATCACGAGGCCCGCCACCGGGAAGATCTTCCACTTGCCGGTGTTCGTGACGATCTTGCCGGAGATCACGCCCGCCAGGAACAGCGCCACCACCATGGGCAGCGTCATCAGGCCCGAGTTCGTCGGACTCAGGCCCTTGACGATCTGCAGGTACTGCGGCAGGTAGATCATCGCGCCGAACATGGCCATGCCGACGAACAGCGAGGCCGCGCTGGTGAGCACGAACGTGCGGTTCCTGAACAGCCGCGGGGGCAGGATCGGGTTGCGCGCCGTACGCTCGGCGAGCACCGCCAGGGCCAGCATGAGCACGGCGAACGCGCCCAGGAAGTAGGTCCAGAACGAGTTCCACTCGAACTCGGTGCCGCCCAGCGTCAGCAGCAGCATCAGCGAGGCCGCGCTGGCCGTGATGGTCGTGGCGCCCCAGATGTCGATCGAGGTGTTCCGCTTGACCTTGGGCAGCCGCAGCACCTTCTGCACCACCGCGAACGCGACGATGGCGAACGGCACCACGACGTAGAAGCACCAGCGCCAGCCGAGCCAGTCGGTGTCCACGATGAACCCGCCGAGCAGCGGTCCCGCGACGGTGGAGATCCCGAAGACGGCCCCCATGTAACCGGAGTACCGGCCGCGTTCACGCGGCGAGACGATGTCTCCCAGGATCACCTGCGCAAGGGCCGACAAACCACCCACACCCAGGCCCTGTACGGCACGTGCCGCGATGAGCTGTCCCATGTTCTGGGACAGACCGGCCACCAGTGAAGCCGCCACGAACAGACCGAGAGCGGTCTGGAAGAGCAGTTTCCGTCCGAACAGGTCGGACAGTTTGCCCCACAACGGTGTCGAGACCGTCATCGTCAGCATGGTGGCGCTGGCCACCCACGAGTACTGGTCCTGACCGCCGAGTTCCCCCACGATCGTCGGCAACGCGGTGCCCACCACGGAAGTGGAGATCATCGACGTCAGCATGGCGAGCATGAGCCCGGACATGACCTCGAGGATCTCGCGGTGGGTGTACTGCCTTCGGGCGGGGGGAGCGGCCTGTGCCTGGGCTACCAAGACACCACATCCCCTTCATACGCACTTGTCCAAGGTTGAGTATACGCATGTTTACTAGCCGCGCGGCAAGTGACTTTATTCCTGAGTAGAGTTCGAAACATGGACGCCCAGACGACGGACGCCCGGCCCCGCGGACGCGAGGCCACCCGGCAGCGCATCCTTGACGCGGCACGCGTGCTGTTCGGCGAGCACGGGTACGAGCAGGTCACCGTCCGCATGATCGCCGCGGCCGCGGAGGCCAACATCGCGCTGGTCGGCCGCTATTTCGGCTCCAAGGCCGGGCTCTTCGGCGCGGTGCTCGAAGGCGAGCCCACGTTCGTCGCCCTGCTGGCCGGCGAGCCCGGGAGCCTGCCGCGCCGCCTGGCCGAATACGCGGCCGAGCGCATGCACCACGACCCCGAGAGCCCGGTCCTGCGCACCCTCGAACGCTCGGCCGCCCATCCGGAGATCCAGGACGTCGTGCGCGAGCGCCTGCGCACGTCCATCCTCGATCCGCTGGCCGCGCAGCTCGACGGCCCGGACGTCCAGGCGCGGGCCAGGATGGCGACGGCCGTCTTCCTGGGCATCGGCGCGATGCGCCGCCGCCTGGGCCCGGAGCAGCCCACGGCGGCCGACGTCGAGCGGCTGACCGCGGTGTTCGAGGCGTGTCTGGCGGAGTGAAACTTTCATCGCTCTGACCGGCTGTGGCCTGGGAGAAGCCGGTTCGCAGCGGTCCGATGTCTTTCTGCGGGACAGCCCGGCTACCTACGATCCAGACATCGTGGGAGCGCTCCCACTCCCACATGACGGACGGAGTAACCTCATGTCTCGCAGAAAGCCCGCGCTCGCGGCGCTCCTCGCCGCCACCGCCATGGCCGCGGCGGGAGCGGTCGTCCTCGCCTCGTCCACCGCCCAGGCCGCCGACTCCGCTTTCTACGTGGATCCCCTGACGAACGCCGCCAAATGGGTCGCCGCCAACCCGGGCGACAGTCGTACGGCGGTGATCAGGGACCGGATCGCCGCCGTGCCTCAGGGCCGGTGGTTCGCCACGTACAACCCCGCGACGGTCCGGAGCGAGGTCGACTCCTACGTCGGGGCCGCCGCGGCGGCGGGCAAGGTCCCGATCGTCGTCGTGTACGACATGCCCAACCGCGACTGCGGCGGCGCGAGCGCGGGCGGCGCGCCCGACCACGCGTCCTACCGGGCGTGGATCGACCAGATCGCGGCCGGTCTGGGCGGGCGGGCCGCGACCGTCGTGCTCGAACCCGACGCGCTGGCCATCATGACGAACTGCATGAACGCCTCGCAGCAGGCCGAGGTGAAGGCGTCCATGGCGTACGCGGGCAAGAAGTTCAAGGCGACGTCGTCGCAGGTCAAGGTGTACTTCGACATCGGTCACGACGCGTGGTTGTCGGCCTCGGAGGCCGCGTCCAGGCTCAACGGCGCCGACGTCGGGGGCAGCGCGGACGGCATCGCGCTCAACACGTCCAACTACCGCTCGACGCCGGGGCTGGTGTCGTACGCCAAGAGCGTCATCGCGGCGACCGGCGTCTCCAGGCTGAAGGCGGTCATCGACACCAGCCGCAACGGCAACGGCCCGGCGGGCAGCGAGTGGTGCGACCCCGCCGGCCGGGCCACCGGCCTCTGGAGCACCACGAACACCGGTGACGCGGCGATCGACGCCTATCTGTGGGTCAAGCCGCCGGGCGAGGCCGACGGGTGCATCGCGGCGGCCGGGCAGTTCGTGCCGCAGCGGGCGTACGACCTGGCCATGGCCGCGCCCTCACCGACCGTCACCCCGACCGTCACGCCAACGGTCACTCCCACTGTGACGCCCACCACCGGCCCGGCCGGCTGCTCGGCCGCCTACAAGGTGACCAGCCAGTGGCAGGGCGGCTTCCAGGCCGAGGTCACCGTCAAGAACACCGGCTCGTCGCCGACCGCGGGCTGGAAGGTCCAGTGGACGTTCCCCGGCGGCCAGACGATCAGCCAGCTCTGGAACGGCACCCTGTCCGGCAACGCCACCGTGACGAATCTGAGCTGGAACGGCGCCCTGGCCGGCGGCGCGACGACCACGTTCGGCCTCCTCGCCAACGGCAACGCCGCCACCAGCACCCCACCCGCGCTCACCTGCACCGCGTCCTGACGCCCGCCCACGCCCCTCGCGCACCGTCGCGAGGGGCGCCGGGGAACAGGCGGGGAAATAAGCGGAGAGCCGTTACGGTTGCACTCGCCGATGGCCACCGTCCAGGCGAAAGGGCTCGTACCCCATGACTGTTCCACTCTCCATCCTTGATCTGGCGCACATCGGCGACGGAGAGACGGCGAGCGAGAGCCTGGCCGCGAGCGTGGGCCTGGCCCAGCGGGCCGAAGAACTGGGATACCACCGCATCTGGTACGCCGAGCACCACAACATGCCGAGCATCGCCTCCTCGGCCACCAGCGTGCTCATCGCCCACGTAGCCGCCCACACCAGAACGATCCGTCTCGGAGCGGGCGGCATCATGCTGCCCAACCACTCCCCGCTGACCATCGCCGAGCAGTTCGGCACCCTGGAGACCCTCCACCCCGGACGCATCGACCTCGGCCTCGGCCGCGCCCCCGGCAGCGACCAGCAGACCATGCGCGCCCTGCGGCGCACCCCCGGCGCCGCCGACACCTTCCCCCAGGACGTCCTCGAACTACAGGGATACCTGACCGGCGAGTCGCGCATCCCCGGTGTGGACGCCACGCCGGGCAAGGGCACGAACGTGCCGCTGTACATCCTCGGCTCGTCGCTGTTCGGCGCCCAGCTCGCCGCCGCGCTCGGGCTGCCGTACGCGTTCGCCTCGCACTTCGCGCCCGACGCGCTGGAGGAGGCCGTGGCGCTCTACCGGCGCGAGTTCAAGCCGTCCGAGCAGCTGGCCGAGCCTTACGTGATCGCCGGGGTGAACGTGATCGCCGCCGACACCGGCGAGGAGGCGCAGGAGCAGCTGCTGACGGCCAAGCGGTACCGGGTGAGCCGGTTCCTCGGGCGCGGACGCACGTTCACGCCGGAGGAGGCCGACATGGTGCTCGAATCGGCGGCCGGGCAGCAGATCCTGCGGATGATGCAGTACTCCGCCGTCGGCACACCCGCCGAGGTGGAGGACTATCTGACCCGCTTCGCCGCGCACGCCCAGGCCGACGAGCTGATCGTCGTCTCCTCGGCGCCCGACAGGAAGGCGTGGCTGCGTTCCATCGAGCTGCTGGCCGCCGCCCACGGCCTCGCGGGCGCCGCCTCCTAGTCGGCCGAGCGCTGCGGCCTCAGCAGGTGAGGCCCGGTCAGGTCGGACGGCGGCGCGGGCGACAGGCCGGCGTCGACGAGCTGGGAGCGCAACGCGAGCACCGTGCGTTCGAGGGCCCGGATCTGGGCCTGCAACCGGCGGATCTGGTCGCGCATCGCGACCGAGCTGCTCTGCTCGTCGACCAGCTCCGCGCCGAGCTGGCTCGCCTGGCCCTGCATCCTGGTCATCTGCTTCTCCATCTGCGCCAGGGCGTCCTCGTAGATCGTCTTGGCGCGGATGAAGGCCTCGGCGTCGACCTTCGAGCGCTCGACCTCGGCCTGGTGCTCGACCTGGAGCAACGCGCTCTGCTGGGACTTCTTGCTGGCGTCCGTCGCGGACCGGAAGGCGAGGTAGGCCACGCCGAGCGGCACGACGCCGACGCCGAGCTGGACCAGGATGTCACTCAGACCGGACATGGCGGCCCCCCAAGGGACGGATCACCCCTGTGTAGGTGACGCCGTCGTCGCTGTACCAGGCGTTGACCGTCAGCCCGATCGCGAACTCGCTGCCGTCGCGATGGAGGCCGACCAGCGGGATGATCCGGCCGGCCAGCTCGGAGTGGCCGTCGGAGAGCACCCGGGCCAGGCCGTCGATGTGCGGGTCGCGGAAGCGTGGCGGCATCAGGATCGTCAGCGACCTGCCGACCGCCTCGTCGGTGTCCCAGCCGAACAGGGCCTCGGCCTGCGGGTTCCACGACTGGATCGTCCCCGAGGAGTCGGCCACGATGACGGCCGTCGACGACGCGGCGCGGCGGCCCGGCAGGCGGTTGATCACGACGGCCTCGGGCCAGGTGGCGATCAGCGCGATCCAGCCGCCGAAGGCCAGCCACACCGCCCCGCCGACCCAGCCGCGCGGGTTGTCGCCGGTGAAGGTCGAGAGCAGATAGATCAGCCCGTACGTGAGGAGCACCGCGGTCGCGGCGGCGAAGGCCACCCGGTCGGACCGCATGAACGCCTGCGTCAGGCAGAGCAGGCCGAGCGCGCACCAGACCGCCGCCCAGGCGGGCAGCGGGGCGATGACGGCCAGCGTGGCGTAGCCGGGGGTGCCGCGCTGGCTGCCCGGCACGAACGCCAGCGAGGCCGCGATGGCCAGGCTCAGCAGGCCGACGAACGTCAAGGAGGCGCCCCGCCTCCCGATGCGGCGGAGGACTCGGGTGAGGGTACGGCGACGCGGGGGCGTACCGACAACGGACCCATGACTCACAGTTGCCAGATTAATGCAGACGGTTATTTTCCGATGAGACTATCGCGCCTGGAAACGCCGGGGAAACGGCGCCGGCGCTTGCATTCCTCTCCTGGAACCGCCCGAGGAGAGGTGTGCAAATGAGTGGAGCCGGATTCGCGCGGCCGTCACGGCGGACGACGTTGGGCCTGCTGGGGGCCGTGCCCCTGGCAGTCGGCGGCGGGGCTGCGCCTGCCGAGGGTGGGGTGGCGGCCTATGACCGGTATCTTCGCTCGCTGGCCGAGCGGGACGAGTTCTCCGGGACCGCGCTGCTGGCTCGCCGTGGGCGTCCGGTGCTGGCCCGTTCGTACGGGATGGCCGACAAGGAACGGTCGATCCGCAACCGCACCGACACCGTCTACTGTCTGGCCTCGGCGTCCAAGCCGTTCACCGGGCTGGCGGTCGTGCAGCTCGCCCAGCAGGGCAGGCTGAAGTTCTACGAGAAGCTGGGCACGTACCTGGACGGGTTCCCCGACGAGGTCGCCAGGCACGTCACCGTGCACCAGCTCCTCACCCACAGCTCCGGCCTGCCGGACTTCACCGTCCAGGACCCCGACGACGTCAAGCGGGTCACCCACAGCGTCGAGGAGCAGACCCGGTTCATCAGTACGCGCACCCGCCTGCTCAAGCCCGCCTACACCCCCGGGACCCACAAGACCTACAGCAGCTCCGGCTACGAGATCCTCGGCGAGCTCGTCGCCACCCTGTCCGGGCTGCCCTTCCACGAGTACGTGCGGCGCAACATCTTCGTCCCCGCCGGGATGACCCGCTCCGCCTACTACACCCGGACGGACTGGCTCAACGACGCACGCATCGCCCATCCGTACATCTACCAGTCGGACGGCTCGCGGGTGGACGGCGTCCGCCATCTGGAGGCGGGGGCCGTGCTGAACGGCGGGCCTGGCACCAACGCCGCCCGCGCCTTCATCGGCTCAGGCGGCGGCAGCGGCTTCTCCTCGGCCCCCGACCTGGTGCGGTTCGCGCTCGCGCTGCAACGCGACAAGCTGCTGAACCGCGCCTACACCCAGCTCTACCTGAGCCCCAAGATGTCCGGCCCACCCCTCGCCGGCCCCGGCCCGGCGCCCGCGGCCGAGGGGTTCCAGGCGTACGGGCCCATCGCCGTGATCACCGGCGACCAGCGGCACATCGGCCATGGCGGCGGGATCGCCGGCGGCAACACGAACTGGTCGATCTACCTCGACAGCGACTGGGTGGGGATCATCCTGTGCAACTACGACCTCGACATCCAGTCCGTCATCCGCCAGGAACGGCAGGCCGTCCTGGGTGCCTGAACGCCGTCGATAGGGTCGGGCGCATGGGTGTCGAGGTGGGTGTGGTGCGTGAGGTGGACCAGGAGCTCGTGGACGCCTTCGGGGTGCTGCTGCCGCAGCTCTCCGCGTCCGCCGAGCCGCTGGACCGGGCGGCGCTCGAACGCGTCGTGCGCAGCGAGGCGATCACCGTGCTGACCGCCCGCCTGGACGGGCGGATCGTCGGGACGTTGACGTTGGTCCTGTTCCCGGTGGCGACCGGCATGCGCGCCCGCATCGAGGACGTGGTGGTCGACGCCTCGGCGAGAGGGCGCGGGGTCGCCGCCGAGCTGACCCGGCACGCCCTGCACCTGGCCGGGCAGGCGCGGGCCCGTACGGTCGACCTCACCTCCCGCCCCGACCGCGAGGCCGCCAACCGCCTGTACGAGCGCCTCGGCTTCCGGGCCAGAAGCTCGACGGTCTACCGCTACGGCTCCGAGCGGTAGCCCGTACGGCAGCTGGTCAGGAGGCGGGCGAGGGTCCGGGCAGGGGGTTCGCCGTCGGTGTGGAGGACGGTCGTGGCCAAGGTGCCGGTCGGCGAGGCCATGCCCTTGCCGAGGGTGCTCTTGCCTGTCGCGGCGGGACCGATGAGGATCATCCACGGCGCTGGTTCTCCCGGCAACCGGTGAAACCTTGTCGAGGGCACCGTGAAACCGGCGTCCCCGACAGTGGAGCCATGAGCATCACAGAACTCGGGCACACCGGGGTCGGCCCACCCCTCAGCGGGGCCACCGAACTCGCCGTACGCGCCGAAGGGCTGGTGAAGGCGTTCGGCGCGCACCGGGCCGTGGACGGCATCGACCTGGACGTACGCACCGGCGAGATCTTCGGCGTCCTCGGCCCCAACGGCGCCGGCAAGACCACCACCCTGCGCATGCTGGCCACCCTCCTGAAGATCGACGCCGGCCGCGCCGAGATCTTCGGCGTGGACGTGGCCGCCAACCCGCACGTGATCCGCCAGCTCGTCGGCGTCACCGGGCAGTACGCCTCGGTCGACGAGAACCTGACCGCCCGCGAGAACCTCTGGCTGTTCAGCCGCCTCCAGGGCATCGCCAAGCCGCGCGCCCGGAGCATCGCCGCCGAGCTGCTGGGCCAGTTCGGCCTGGAGGACGCCGCCGACAAGCCGATCTCGCAGTTCTCCGGCGGCATGCGCAGGCGCCTGGACCTGGCGGTCAGCCTGATCACCAGGCCGCCGTTGATCTTCCTGGACGAGCCCACCACCGGCCTCGACCCGCGCACCCGGGGCCAGATGTGGGACGCCATCCGCGACCTGGTCGCCGACGGCTGCACGGTGCTGCTGACCACCCAGTACCTGGACGAGGCCGACCAGCTCGCCGACCGCATCGCCGTCATCGACCACGGCCGCAAGGTCGCCGAGGGCACCCCCGACGAGCTGAAGAGCGCGGTCGGCAACTCGACCCTCCAACTGCTGCTCGCCGACCCGGACGAGGTGCCCGCCGCCGTCGAGGTCGTGCGGCGCGTGCTCGGCTCCGACCCGGTGCTCAGCCCGGAGCAGGGCCGCCTCAACGTCGCGCTCGACCAGGCGGACCTGGCCGCCGAGGTGCTGATCGCGCTGCGTACCGCCGGGGTGTCGATCTCCTCGGTGAGCGTGGCCAAGCCCAGCCTGGACGAGGTGTTCCTCGTACTGACCGGCCACGAGACGGACGGCGACGCCGCGACAGGCACGGAGGAGAACCGATGAGCACCATGATCGCCCCCACCCGCGAGCGGGTACGGGCCGCCGACCGCGTGGAGGCCGCCCGGCGGCGCGTGACCATGGGGGAGACCGTCGCCCAGACGTTGTCGATGGCCTGGCGGGCGCTGAAGAAGATGCGCCGCAACCCGGAGCAGTTCTTCGACGTGGCGCTGCAGCCCATCCTGTTCACCGCGATGTTCGCCTTCATCTTCGGCGGCGCCATCGCCGGCGACGTGCAGAACTACCTCCCGCTGATGATCCCCGGCATCCTCGCCCAGACGGTGCTGACGACCTGCATGGCCACCGGCACGCAGCTCCGCGAGGACATGGAGAAGGGCGTCTTCGACCGGTTCAAGTCGTTGCCGATCGCCCGGATCGCGCCGCTGGCCGGCCCGATGGTGGCCGACCTGCTGCGTTACACGATCGCGGCCACGCTGACCTTCGGCATGGGCCTGGTGATGGGCTACCGGCCGGGCGGCGGCGCGGTCGGCGTGCTGGCCGCGATCCTGCTGGCCATCTTCACGGGCTGGTCGCTGGCATGGATCTTCACCTGGGTCGGCACGATCGCCCGGAGCGCCCAGGCCGTCCAGGGCATCTCGATGATGATCCTGTTCCCGCTGACGTTCCTGTCGAACGCGTTCGTCCCCGTGGAGACGCTGCCCGACTGGCTGGCCGCGTTCGTCCGGGTCAACCCGGTCTCACATCTGGTCACCGCCGCCCGGGACCTCGCCAACAGCGCCTCCCTCAGCGGCGAGGTGGCCTGGACGCTCCTGGCCTGCGCGGCCGTCATGGCGATCTTCGCTCCCCTGTCGGTACGCAGCTACAAGCGGCACATGTGAGCGCCGCCGGTCAGGGCCGAAGACCTGCTCGACGTGCCGCCGCGCCTCGTCGAGCAGGTCCGGTCCGCGCCGGTCGCCGTACTCGGAGCGGATGGTGGCGAGCATGCCGGGCGCGGCCCGTTCCGCGTACGGCACGATCCGCTCGAAGCTCATGCTCGGCATCGTGCTGTTGTACGTGAACCGTTCGGCCAGCACCAGCAGCCTGATCGCGTCGCGCGCCGCCATGGCCTCCCGCAGCAGCCCCCAGGTCCCGAACGCGAACAACATCGTGCCGCACACCGGGAAGTCGAGGACGGGGTTCTCCACGACCAGCAGGTCGTAGCGCCGCGCCCGCGCGAACAGCTCCTCGCCGAACCGGACGTCCCGCGGCCCGGCATGATGCGCGTACGCCGTCAGCGTGATCGCCTCCGTGACGATCGACCAGGGCGTGGTCTCCTCGGGCGGCACCCCCGGCGGACGCAGGTCGCCCGCCCGCTCGACCGCCCTGCGGTACTCCGCCAGCGCCGCGGCCGTCTGCCCGCGGGCGAGCGCGATCTCGGCCGCGCACAGCAGGTCGATCGCCGCCCCGCCGAGTATCGCGTCACCGTCGTTGATCCCGGTGATGCCGGCGAGCTCGGCCTCGGCGGCGTCGAGATCGCCGTCGGCCAGCGCCGAGACCAGCAGGACCGAGCGGAGCTGGGCCTCGTCGTCGGCGGCGCCGAGCCGGCGCAGCACCGGGATGGCGGTCCGCGCGTGGCCGACCGCGCGTCCGCGGTCGCCGAGCTGCATGACCAGATGGGCCAGCACGGTGTGCGTGATGGCGGAGATCCACGGCCCCTCGTCGCCGCGGAGCAACGACAGCGTCTGCTCGGCGGCCTCGATCGCCTCGTCCACGGCTCCCACGTTCTCCAGGACGTGGATGCTCGCCTGCGCCGCCGCCAGCGCCACGTCGCGGTCGGGGCTCCGGCGCAGCACCATCAGCTTGCGGAAGGCGTCGTCCCGGTCCCACGAGAGCACCACCGTGCTCATCGCCCCCAGGCGGGGATCGGTCTCGCCGGTCTCCGGCAGCTCGCACAGGAGCAGGCGAAGAGGGTCGTGGGCGCGGTCGCTCACGGCGATGGTGTTCATCAGCGAGATCAGCAGGGCGGCCCGGGTCACCTCGACGAGGTGCGGCGGCGGCGCCCAACCCTTGATCACCTGCCCGATCGCCTCCCGGTGGACGAAGATCCGGGAGTGGTCGCCGCGGATCGACCACAGGGCGCCCACACCGGCCAGCAACTGGACCGTCGTGACCGGATCGGACTCGGCGAGCGCCTGCCGGAGCAGGTCGGCGAGGTTGCCCTCCTCCGCGCACAGCGCGTCGACCGCCGTGTACTGCTCGGGGCCGAACAGTTTGTAGGCGTACGCGTGGGCGTACGCCGTCGCCCACTCCCGTTGCGCCGTCCGGGCCGCGGCCTCCTCGCCGGCCTCCTTCAGGCGCATCCGGCCGAACTCCCTGACCGTCTCCAGCATGCGGTAGCGCAGGCCGTACGCCGTCTCGCGGACGCTGAGGATGGACTGCTCGGTGAGCGCGTCCACGACGTGCAGGGCGTCCGGGCCGAGTACGTGCTCGGCCGCGGCCAGCGTGAACCCGTCGCCGAACAGCGCCAGCCAGCGCCACGCCTGCCGTTGGGGCTCGTCCAGCAGGTTCCACGACCAGTCGATCACCGCGAGCAGCGTCTGGTGGCGGTCGGGGGCCGTACGGTTGCCGCCGCGCAGCAGGACGAACCGGTCGGCCAGCCGCCGCGCGATCTCCTCGACCGACATCACCCGCACCTTGGCCGCGGCCAGCTCGATCGCGAGCGGCAGCCCGTCGAGGCGGGCGACGACCTCCCCGACCGCCTGCCCGTCCAGCCGCACCCCCGGACGGGCGGCCGTGGCACGCTGGCGGAACAGCTCCGCGGCGTCGTCCGCGCGCAGCTCGCCGAGCAGGTAGACGCGTTCGGCGGGGATCGACAGGGGAGCCCGCGAGGTGGTGAGCACCCGCAGGTCGCGGGCCGTCACGGTGAGGAAGGCCACCAGGTCGGCGACGGCCTCGATCACGTGCTCGCAGTTGTCCAGGATCAGCAGCGCCGGAGCCTGGTCGAGATGCTGGGCGATCCGGGCCCGTACGTCGGCGCGCTGCTCGGCCGTCAGGGTACGACGGCCGCCGACCGAGTCGCGGACCCCGAGCGCCGACCCCACCTCGCCCACCACGCCCTCCGGCGAGGAGACGCCGACGAGCTCGATGAAGTGGACGACGGACTGCGCGGCGTTCCGGCCGACGACATGAGCCAGCCTCGTCTTGCCCAGGCCGCCAGGGCCGATGACGGAGACCACCCGGTTGGTCGGCAGCAGCGAGTGGATCGCACGGATGTCGTCCTCGCGGCCGAGCAGGGACGAACCGTCGAACTGGATGCCCACGCGTACCGGCCGGTCCGCGTGGAGGAGTTCGGCGTGCACGCGGGCCAGGCCGGGGCCCGGTTCGGTGCCGAGCCGGTCGATCAGCCCCGAACGGTGACGTTCGTAGCGCTCCAGCGCGGCGGCGGCCCCGCGTACGGCGGCCTCGCTGCGCAGCAGGCAGGTCAGCAGCTCCTCGTCCTGCGGCCGTTCGGCCGCGACCTCCTCCAGCAGCGGCAGCGCGCTCTCGTGCGCGCCGCTGCGGCTGCCCGCGATCGCCGCCACGCGCCTGGCCTCGACCACCTGTCTCGCCGCGACGGCGCGCAGGTCGGCGAGCGGGCCCGTGGCGCCGTCGGGGCCGGCCACGACGAGGTCCATGGCCTCCTCGGCGCGGCGGCGCGCCAGCGCCGTGTCGTCCTCGCCCAGCGCCGCCCGCGCCTGCTCCACCAGCGTCCCGAGCAGCAGCACGTCGACCTGTGCGGCGGGGAGCCCGAGCCGGTAGCCGCGCGGGACGCGCACGACGGCGTCGGGGCAGGTCGCCGCCCTGGTACGGGAGACGACCACCTGCAACGCCTTGGTCGGGTTGGCCGGCGGCCCGTCGGGCCACAGCTTCTCGACCAGCCGGTCGTCGCCGACCCCCGCGCGTCCCTGGAGGGCCAGCACGGCCAGCAGGGTGTGCGCGCGGTCGCTCACGACGTGCGCGCCGCGCCACCGGACGCCGTCGAGGAGGACCAGTGAGGGAGACACATCCTCAGCTTACGGACGATTCACCGGCCCGTGCCGCCTCCGGCACGCGGCCCACCGGAACGCCTTGCCCGCTTGACACTCAGGCCGCCTTCGCCCGACCTCGCCGACTGATTCGGGCGCGTCGGAGGTGCGCCCGCCCGCTCTGACCGGTGTGATTACGATGAGGTGTGGAACGGCTTCGCAGCGTGCCCGTGGCGGACGACGAGGTGGAGGTGCTGATCGTCGGTGGCGGCGCGGTCGGGCTCACCGCACGGGCGCTGCTCGAACGCTGGGGCGTGCGGACCCTGCTGGTCGAGCGACACCGCGAGCCGTCACCCTTTCCCAGGGCCCGGCTGCTCAATGTGCGCTCGATGGAGATCTACCGCCTGCTCGGCCTCGCTCCCGAGATCACCGCCACAGCCTTCACCCCCGAGTACGGCCGCATCCGCTTCCGCGACACCATGCGGGACCGCGACTTCGCCACGGCGGCGATGATCGGGATCAACGCGCCGGTGCCCGAGAGCCCTGTGACCGGCGTGGTCACCTCCCAGGACCGTCTGGAACCGATCCTGCTCGCCGGGGCGTCGTCGCCGGTCCGCTTCGGCGCCGGGCTCGTCGACCTGACCGAAGAGGCCGACGGCGTCGCGGCCCTGATCGGCGGCTCTCACGGTGGTTCTCTCGGTGGCTCTCACGGCGCCTCTCGTGGCTCTCGACCCGGAGACCGGACCCGCCTGCGCGCCCGGTACGTCCTTGCCGCCGACGGTGCGAACTCCACCGTCCGGAGCCTGCTGGGCATCGGCGTCTCCGGCCCCGGGCGGATGGGCGGCTTCACCACCGTCGTGTTCGACGCCGACCTGCGCCGCTGGTGCGCCCACCGGCCCGCCGGCGTCTACTTCACCGCGCATGGCCTGTTCGTGCCGCTGTATCCCGAAGGTGGTTGGGCCTGGATCGTCCCCACGCCGGACGACGGCCCGCACGCCGACTGGCCCGGCCTCCTCTCGCGCGCCCTCGGCGGCGGCGTACGGGCCGACGTCGTACGGATCCAGCACTGGGAGATGAACGCGTTCGTCGCCGATCGTTTTCGTCACGGCCGAATCCTGCTGACCGGCGACGCCGCGCACGCGATGCCCATCGTCGGCGGCCTGGGCCTGAACACCGGCATCGCGGACGTGCACAACGTGTGCTGGAAACTGGCGGGCGTGCTGCGGGGATGGGCCTCTCCGAGCCTGCTGGAGACGTACGAGGCGGAACGGCGGCCCGTCGCCTTCCGGACGCTACGTCAGGCCGTGACCAACACCGCCCTCATGCTCGACGCCCAGAACCGCCGCCACCAACAACTCCACCCTGACCAACCACCGCAGACCTCCGTAGAACGCCCGTGGTCTGCGGTGTCGGGTGACGTCGAGTTTTCAGGGGCGGAGGCGTCAGGTCATGTCGAGCTGCCGTGGTCGGAGCGGTACTTCGCGCAGCTCGGCCTGGTGCTCGGCGTCACGTACCGCTCGGCCGCCGTCCTGGCGGGTGAAGGCCCTCCGCCGGAGCCGCCGGGCGCGGACTACGTCCCCGGCGCGGAACCGGGCCGTCGCATGTCACACCTCTGGCTCGGCCCCGGCCGCTCGACGCTGGACACGTTCGGCGAGTGGTTCACCGTACTCACCCCGGACCCCGCCGCCTGGTCACCCCGGACGCCATGGCCGCTGCACATCGAACCCCTTCCCGACGAACACGCCGCCTTCTGCGGCCTCACGTCCCGCGGAGCACTGCTCGTCCGCCCCGACGGCCACATAGCCGCCCGCTGGCCCGACCTCCCCCCGACCGGCGCCACCCTCCTGAACACTCTCACCGCACTGACCGGCGGAGGCACCGAGGCCGTCCGTCGCACCTGGTCCGCGTGACGCTCAGCCGCACCGAGCCTTGGAAGCCGCGTCCGAACATGGAGGGTCGCCCACACCGCTAGGGTGTCGCGAAAACGGAGATCAGCTTGTCGCGATCAGCCCCCCTCGCCTGGGTGGCCGCCCTGGCCGCCGCAACGTTCTCGACCTGGAGCGCCTGGCAGGTCGAGTACGGGTCCTCCTACACGCCACTCGGCTGCGTGGCCCCCTTCGACACCAACGGCTACGGCCCCACCAGGCTGGGAGCGGCCTTCCTGGGAGACGCCTACGACATCGCGGGCCTGGCCGTCCAATGGGGTGTACCCGCCGTCCTCGTCCTTGCGGGGCTCTGCATGTCGGTGGCCACCGGGAACAGGGCGATCATCGGACGCCGGGTGGCCGGCCTGCTCGTTCTTCTCGCGGTCGTCGGGCCGGCCGCTCCTGCGTACGTGGCTTCGGACGGCTGCTCGGAGATCCCCGTACTCAGCGGCGAGTGGTTCGCGACCGTGGCGACCGCCTACGGATATGAGGAGTCGGCCCTCCTGCTGTCCGCGTTGCTGGTGCTGCTGGCCACCCGGACAGCGGGGGAGACCTGGCCGAGTGGATCCACCGGGCGCCGGGCGGTGGCGCTCACCTTCGACTACCTGGTTTTCGTCAGCCTCCTGAGCCTCTTCGAGGGCTGGCCGGGCAGCTTGGACTACGGCCTGCTGAACTGGTTCAGGATCAACGAACCCACATCGTCGCTGGTCGCCGTACCCGCGTTCCTCTACGTCCTGTCAGGACGGACGTTCGGCAAGCGGCTCATGCGCATCCGAGTCGTCTCCACCAAAACCGGACACTGGCCGGGCTGGCGCAGGGCCGCGGTCCGCGGGCTGGTCTTCCCCGTCCTCGTCTGCGTGCCGCAGGGCGGGCTGGTCATGCTCTTGCTGGACGGTCTGTGGTCGTTGGCCGACCCGGCCGCCCGCACCCTGCACGACCGCCTCGCCGGCACTCGCGTCGTACGCGACCTGCTGTGACCGCGAAGACGTCGTCGCCGCCGGCGTGGCCGCACTGCAGGACGATTTGGCGGAGGAGATCACGTCGCTACTCGACTGCGGAGAACGTTACCCGCGCCAACGCCAAGCCCTTCAGGCGCGACTGGCTGAGCACAGAGACACAACCTGGCAACAGGCCAGACGGTTACGTGCCGACGCTGCTCCAGGTCGTGCTGACGCGGCGCTGGAACTCGAAGTGGCCAGCAGCGCCACCCGTGTCCTCATGGCCGCCCTGCTCCCGGACCCGATCGAGGCTGCCCTCACGGCTGCCTCTCAAGGCGCATATCTGCGGCTGCCCCCGGTCGAGCACGAACGTATGGAAGTGCTCCACAAGGTGGGACGTCGCATTGAGTACGAGCTACGGCATCCCTGATACGCCACGATCGGAGACGGGGCATCCATTGCCTGCCGACCGCCGCCCATCCGTGTGCACGAGACCCGGCACACGTGCTCTTCGCTCTGGCCGCCCTCGACGTTCACCCGCGTGCGGCGATGCGCATTCTGCGGCACCCGCAGATCCCGAGACCCGCAAGGTGCTCGACCGGCTGAAGAGCTTCTGATCCGTAGCAAGGTCGGAGACGTCCACCACGACCCGGCGCCGACGTCAGCCAGATCAGGACAGTCCAAGGTGTTGTCGGCCCCAACGACTACTCTCCAGCGCATGGCGGTCCCCGACATCATCCCCATCGTTCACGAACCCGACGATCACACCGGCACGATCGGCCATTGGGAAGGCGGTCAGTTCTTCGGCTCCGTCGTCGCCGCCTTCCGCGAGGGCTACACCCACACCGACGACTGGCCGAGGCACAAACGCTGGTACGCCGTCCTGCACACCTTCGACGACATCGCCATCCGGCCCTTCCGGCACACGTTCGACGGAGTACTGTTCGGCCTCGTCATCGAGACCTTCGAAGGCGAAGAACACGCCGAGTTCCACCCGGACAACATCGGCTTCTACGAACCGTGGGACGGCCTGTACGACACCTGACCCTCTGATCGGCAGGGAAGGGCGGACGCCTCGTCAGTCACCGGCGCCCCTGGTGAAGCGGGGAACGCCGGCTCATTCACCCAGGGGCCGAAGCTGTCTGGCCTCCACCGCATGCCGCCCCTTGCGTCGCTCGGCCAGCCGCATGCCCACGAAGACCAGCACGGCCAGCAGCACCGCGGCGATGACGGCGTTGGTGCCGACGCCGACGTAGGCCTCCACCAGCGACCAGTTCTCGCCCAGGATCCAACCGGCCATGACGAAGATCGTGTTCCAGATCAGGCTCCCGGCGGTGGTCAGGAGGGTGAAGACGCCCAGCGGCATGCGTTCCACTCCGGCGGGAACGGAGATCAGGCTGCGAAAGATCGGAATCATCCGGCCGAAGAACACCGTCTTGCGCCCGTGCTTGAGAAACCACGCCTCGGTCCTGGCGATGTCGGAGACCTTCAGCAGCGGGATCCGGGCGGCCAGGGCCAGCGTGCGCTCGCGCCCGAGCAGTGCGCCCACCCAGTACAGCGCCAGCGCACCGATCACCGAGCCGGCGGTGGTCCACAACAGCGCGGAGGCCAGGTTCATCTCGCCCTGGGAGGCGGTGAAACCGGCCAGCGGCAGGATCACCTCGCTGGGCAGCGGCGGGAAGAGATTCTCCAGCGCGATCGCGATCCCGGCTCCCGGCGCGCCGAGCATTTCCATCAGGTCGATCAGCCATTCCGTCATGCACATGAGACTAGGAATGATCAGGTGAGGCCACCATGAGGTGTGTGGCCGTTCAGGGGTGCGGGAAACCACACCCCTGAACACCTTCACAAACGACCGATCCGCGCAGCCGCGACGGTCTCGTAGCTCCTCGGACAGGAGATCTGCGGCCGAGACGGGCCGCAGGTCGCTGACGACGCGGCCGACCGTCTCGTTGCAGCGGAAGTAGTCCACCGCCCTGCTCGATCGGCCAGTGTCTTCAGGGGTGGACCGACTGGTCGGCGAGGGCTTCGGCGACGGTGAGGCTGTCTTCGTAGACGGCATATCGGGTGATCAGCCCGTCCTTGACGGTGAGGTGAAGCGCGCACAGGGCCACGTATCGCCTCCCAGTGGCCTTCACCATCTGCTTGATGTCGCCGAGCACCGCCGCTTCCGTTCCGTCGATGAGGACGCGGGACACCTCTCCGGCCGACTCTTCGGGGACGTGGAAGGCGGCTATGTCCCGGAAGTGGTCGGCGACGTCGGCGCGGGTGTACCGGGGACGGATCCACGGCACCGCCGGATGGCCGTCCTCCGGCCAGTCCAGTTGCCACTCGACGTGCTCGGCGAACAACTCGGCTATCCGGTCCGGATCGCCTTCGCCCAGCCGGCGAAGGAACTCCTCCGTCGTGGCACGAGTGCTCGCCTGGTTCGGCGTGCTCACAGTGAACTGGTACTCGTGCCGGATCAGCCCCTTTCCGCCGAGGGTGAGAAAGATCCGGCCGGCCCAGACGATGTTCCCTCCTGCTGCGGGGACCATGTGGGTGGTGAAGGTGACCGTGTCGTGGTGGCCGGTCGCGTCGCCCGCGGGCCGGAAGACGAATCCTGCGTCCCGCACCAGATCGTTGTGTGCCTGGGTGATCCGGGCCTCAAGGGCGTCGTGACCGTGGTATCGGGCGGATTCGGTGACCTGTGTGCCGTCCGCGTCCCACAGTTCAGCGATGGCATTTCGGCGCGCAACCGGGTCGGTCTCGTTCCATACAGCGACGTAGCGGTTGACAAACTGGTCGATATCAATGTCGATGTCCACGTGTGGGACGTTATTTCGGCTCCACTGACATCCCATGTCAGTGGACAGAGGCAGACTTCACCGCATGCGTGCGAGCCGTGACCACCGTGCAGCTCGAACTCATGGCCTCCCGCGAGGGCGGCGACGGGCGGAGGGATTCGATGGCGGGTCGCCGAATCGTGTTGTGGGACATCGACCACACCCTCATCGACACCGGAGGTGTCGGCCGTGAGCTCTCGGCGCAGGCGTTCGAGCAAGTGACGGACGTCCCCATGGTCAAGCAGGCGAAGATCGACGGCCTCACCGAATCGGTGATCTTCCGAGAGACTGCGAAGCTCCATGGCCTGAGGACCGACCGGTACGATTTCGAGCGCTTCGCCGCGGCCCTCGCCAAGGCCCACCTGGCGCGAGCTGCCGACCTGAGGAAGCGCGGTCACGCCCTCCCTGGCGCCGCCGCGGCTCTGGACGCCTTGGGCGCCACCCCCGGAGTGCTGCAGACCGTCCTGACCGGGAACGTCCGCAGCGTGGCGGAGATCAAGCTCCAGGTCTTCGGCCTGGACGGGCGTATCCGCTGGGACATCGGCGCGTTCGGAGAGGACGACGACGTGCGGGCCGAGCTGGTGCGCATAGCGTTGGGCCGGGCAGCCGCGCTGTTCGGGGCGCCGGTCGCGCCTGGCGAGGCGGTGCTCATCGGAGACACTCCGGCCGACGTCGAGGCCGGTTTGGAAAACGGCGTACCGGTGATCGCGGTGGCATCAGGGCGAAGCTCCGCCGATGACCTGCGCGACGCCGGCGCTGTCCACATCCTGCCGAGTCTTGAGGCCACGGACGCGGTCGTAGCCATGGTTCGGGAGGCGTAGCCGACGGCCGAGCCGAGCCCCTGTCTCGACTCCCAGACCGGGCGACGCTTACGCACTCTGCCCGTTCACCTCAAGGGTGACGCCTGACTTCTCCGCCCAGAAGGCGAGCCGTCCCGCGATCTGTTCGACTCCCGCAAACGGCTCCGGGTAGGACCAGACCACGTCTTCGGCCAGACCGTCAGCGGTGTCCACCGACCAATAGACGGCATCACCCTTGAACGGGCAGTGCGACGTCGTCGTCGACGACCGGAGCAGATCCATGTTCACATCGTCCGGCGGCAGGTAGTACCGCGGTGGGCAGCCTGTCTCGGTGAGTACGAGCGACCGGGAGGAGGTCGCGACGACCGAGCCCTTGACCCGTACCACGACATGGTCCGACGCAGGCGTGACCTCGATGTCATGTCCTCGTGTCTTCATGTGTCAATCCCATCAGACATCTCCGGTGACGGCCAATGTCACCGGACACGCGCGTCCGTTCAGAGGGCCCATCGGCATGAGCGGCTGTCCCCATGCGAGCGAGTGCGGTGTTGCCGGTTGGCGGCTGCGACGTGTAGGACGGCTCTTGTCATCATGTCCGTACGCCCGAGGTGCCGGGAGCCGAATCATGGATGATCGCTTCAACGTGATCGTGAGCGCAGGATCGCTGAAGGTGACGGACGAGCACGCGGTGCGTTTCCCTCATCGATGGACGCCCGAGGGCGTGAGCGTCAGAGCGGACTTCACCGGAGGACATCTCCTTCACCTCGCAGCGGCGGGATGCGTCCTCAACGACCTCTACCGGGAGGCCGCCGCACTGGGAATCGAACTCCTGGGAGTGCGCGTCTCCGCAGCCGGCGGCTTCGACACCGAGAGCTGGCGGTCAACCGGGATCACCTACACCGTCGATGTCAGCTCCACTGCTCCAGCCGAGAGCATCACCCACCTGATCGACATCGTGGACTCCGTCGCCGAGATCCCCCGCGCCATCCGACAGGGTGCGACCGTGCAGAGGATCAGCTGACCGACCATCCAGGAACACAACCAGCAGAACTTCCGCACCACGTGCATGGGACTCGAAACGGCCCGGCCGCAGGGTGAATCCTGACGTTTGGGGGCGACGGGACGTGGATCGCCACTGAACCGCAGGGCGTCGAGCCCTAGACTTCGGCAGTGAACGCCGACGATGTCCGGCGGTTGCCCGCCCTCCGGGGGAGGAGATCGCATGCAGGACCCTTCGGACCCGATGGAGATCGTCGAGCCTGAGGAGAACGGCCGGAGCAACACCACCGACTCACCTATTGTGGACGATCCGACACCCAACTCGGACCTCGGCTCAACGACGGCATCAACGGTGCTGGCGGAGGTGCTCCCAGGGGTTGCTGTCGTCTTCGGTGAGTTCCCGGCGGAACTCAAGCCCGATCTGATCGACTTCGGGCTCGTGTCGGCCGCCGACCGCAAGCAGATCTCCACAGTCCTCGCCTCGATCGGAGACACGGCGACCGTGGCCGGCAACCTCGGAAACGCATTAGCCGGCGCGCAGGGGCTCTACAGGATCAGCGACGCGACACAGGCCCTGCTGAAGGCCGGCGGAATGCTCGCCGTCAAGGATGGCGCGAAACTCGGAACAGTGATCTCCTCCAGTGGCCTCGCTCAGGCCCGCTTCATCCCCGTGACTGCGGTGAGCGCGGCGCAGACCGCGGCCGCAGTCGGGCCGGCGCTGGCCATGGTCGCCCTTCAGATGCAGCTGAGTGAGGTTGAGGTGCCCAGCAGATTCCGGACAGTCGGCTACATAAGCTGACAGAAGTCTGGAAGAGGTAGGTACGTGACGAGGCGTCGTAGGCAGTTCTCGC